>JANYGK010000049.1 GCA_025362395.1 Bacteroidota bacterium | reverse complement strand
TAAATAAAAGGTATGGGATGTGCTAGCCGTCAGCGAGTATACTAAAATTTGGTATGATGAATTCAGTGAAGGATCAGAAAGCGAAAACAGACCGGAAAGAGGGGAGTAAGGTTTTATTTATTATCACACCAAAAGTGGACTGATCAGGAAAATTAAACAAAGCAAATCCGGGGAAGTCCTATCGGTTGAATATACAGGAATCATTGAAAAAGGCAAAGAAGATTACGATAGTGACACGGCTAAAAAATATAAAGGAGGATATGACATATATAAACTATCAGATAAAACCGGCGCTACGCAATTAAACATTGCTTCTGATATGGATGAGCAAATGTTTGAATCTACGTCTGCTTCATGGGAGAAAGCCTTCCATCTTATAAAAGAATTATCAGAAAAGAAACTGTGATTATGGAAACACATAAAATGTATTTAAACGAAACGTATGTGTTGCATGGTTCCTTTAAAAAAAATATAATATTAAAATTATAATATGAAAAACATTAATTGTTATTTAACTTTTAACGGCAACTGTCGCGAAGCAATGACCTTTTATAAAGAATGTTTCGATGGCGAACTTACTTTACAAACGATCGGTGAATCACCTATGGCAGAACGTATGCCGCCTAAAATGCAGCAATGTATTTTACATGCTACTTTAATTAACGGCAACGTGAGTATACTGGGTTCAGATATGGTAAGTGAAAAAGGATTAATAAAAGGAAACTCTGTATCTATGATGTTGGATTGTAGCAGTGAAGAAGAAATTAGGAGAGTGCATGCGCAATTAGCATCTAAAGGCGGAAGCGTATTACATCCCCTGGAAATTACTTTTTGGGGCGCTTTGTTTGGAGATGTATATGATCAATTCGGAAATATCTGGATCCTTCAATTTGATAAGAATGCGAAATAGTAATTTAATATTAAAGCCATACACTATAAAAAAAATAAATATACTTTACCGGATTTTTACCGGGTTATTTGCCGCACTTATGTTAATGTCTGCTATTTCTGATATATTATTGGTTGATATGGCTGTTAAAGGTTTCGGAGAAATGGGCATGCCCGCTTATCTCATTCCTTTTTTTAGGAATTGCTGAGGTTGGACGTTTTTGCTATTCTTATTAAGCTACTTTTTTGAGACAGCCTCTTTTTGTTTTTACTATATTTTGGTCGGTTTATTAAAAAAAGGGTATACAAATTTTAGTATTACTTAAATTTGATTAAATTGCCTTACCGGCAAAAATTATATTTGAGGTTTCTATATGCTTTTTAGCTCTACTATATTTTTATTTTATTTTTTACCTTTTGTATTATTTTGCTACTATATACCAAGTACTGTTAAAGTTAAAAACAGGATCCTTTTATTCTTTAGCTTAATATTTTTTGCATGGGCCGGTATTAATTTTACATTGATACTGATATGCTCTGTTATATTTAATTTTTTTATCGGGATATGGATAGAAAGGTATCGATCAAAAAATGTTTTTATAATTGGGATCGTCGGTAACTTAGCATTGTTGGTTTGGTTTAAGTACGCTAATTTTTTAGTGTTTAATTTAGATGTGGTTCTGGGCTCTTTTGGTTGCAGCTTTTTATACATTAGCAAAATTCTGTTACCGATAGGCATCTCCTTTTATACGTTTCATTCCATCAGTTACCTTATAGATGTGAAGAATGAGCGATCGCCGGCTCAAAAAAACATTTTTGATATGGCTTTATATATCATTTTGTTTACACAATTAGTTGCCGGGCCTATTATCCGTTACAACACGTTTGCTCCGCAGCTTTATGGAAGGCTATCAAACTTACATAAATTCAGTAAAGGAATTGAGCGTTTTATTATAGGCTTAGGTAAAAAAGTATTAATAGCAAACACGTTGGCAAGGCTGGCAGAAGAAAGCTTTCACCAGGATATTCATACGATGAGTACGCTGTTATCGTGGGTTGGGGCTATAAGTTATACGTTACAGATTTATTTTGATTTTAGCGGCTATTCGGATATGGCTATTGGTTTAAGCAAAATGTTCGGGTTTGATTTTCCTGAAAATTTTAATCTGCCTTATATAGCCGAAAGCGTTAAAGATTTTTGGAGAAGATGGCATATCAGTCTTTCTTCCTTTTTCAGAGACTATCTTTATTTCCCCTTAGGCGGAAACAAAAAAGGAAGTAAACGTACTTACTTTAATTTAATCCTGGTGTTTTTTCTTACCGGCTTATGGCACGGCGCTAATTACACCTTTATTGTGTGGGGCATAATTCATGGCTTTTTTTTAATAGTGGAACGGGCAGGTTTTAACAAGCTCCTTATTAAAATACCGTTATTTTTAAGAAGAGTGTATACGTTTATTATTGTTGTGTTAACATGGATTGTCTTCCGTTCAGATAACATAACTCAAGCACTACATTACTACAGAAGCTTGCTGCCAAACGGTAACGATAGTAAAACAGAACTGGTAGCCAGTTATTTTACAATGGATTTTATAGTTGCAATGGGTGTAGCTATACTTCTTGCATTTAATATATTAAATCCCATCCAAGCAAAATTAAAACGGTCGGAAGCTACATTTGGTATCACATCAACGCTTAATGCCTGTTTTCTTTTAGCCGTATTATTTTTCAGTGCCGTATATTTAATCTCCGGAACATATAACCCTTTTATCTATTACCAGTTTTGAAGCTTTCGCCTAACTATTATATTTTAATAAGCGGGTTTATACTCCTCATCTTTTTCCCGGCAATAAACCGGGTCACAAAACTGTTGCCTGATATTGCAAGTAATGAAAACAGGAAGCTGAGCTCTTTTCAAAGGTTTGACACGTGTAAGCTTGAACATATACCCGGTTATGTAGAATCCTATTTAGTGGATAGGGTAAGCATTCGCAACCGTATGATAAAGCTGTACAACCAACTTAATATTTTTGTATTTAAGAGCAGTCCTGTTTCTATCAAAGCCATTGTTGGTAAAAATGGTTGGTTCTTTATGTCGGGCGAAGAAATTAAAACCTATAACGGCACAGCTTTATTTACAGAGGGTGAATTAAATGCTTTAAAACACGAGTTGGTAAGGCGTAAACAAATTATAGAATCGCACCACGCCCATTTTCTTTTTGCCATTGTTCCCAACAAATCAAACATTTACCCCGAGTATATGCCCGATTACATTACGGGTTCTATCGGTTATGGGAAGCAACTTTTAGTGTATCTTCAAAAAAACAATTTTCCGGTCATCGATCTTTACACACCGCTTTTAAATTCTAAAATAACACGTCCTATTTATTATAAAACCGATAACCATTGGAACGACTACGGAGCCTTTATAGCCGCTAATGTGATCCTCCATGAATTTAAAAAATACAATAACCGTGTTACGCCGCTGAGCTTAACGACTTACAAACCCTTAAAAACAGTAGAAGCTCCCGGGAATATTGCCCACATGTTTTCTTTAGGAAATGAAAGCCGGGAAATAAATTATGTTCCCACGCGCGCCGGAGATTTTGTAAGTGAAGCTAAAAAATTAAATGCCTACACACCGCCCGAAGGATTTGCGTATCCCGAAGAATATCAATTGGCACGCTATACCAACCGTGACAGCTTACCAACTGTATTAATTATTAGAGATTCGTTCGGTAAAAAACCGTTCCCTTATATTTCGGAACAATGCAAAAAGTGCGTAGCTATTTATGATGCTTGGCATTATGGCCTCAACGAAGCTGTTATACAAGGCGAACAGCCCGACATTGTATTACTGATGGTTGTAGAAAGCAATTTGAAGAATATAATGAAGTATATGAAATTGGAGAGCAGGTGATTACCTTCCCACCAATACCTTATCCCTAAGCACTTTTTCTCCATTTCTCACCACCACATAATAGATGCCGGCTTGGTGTTGAGACAGATCAATTTCTGTTTTGATGCTTGTAACGGTTTTACTTAATACTTCTTTCCCCAATACATCGGTGATTGTAATGTTTATTTCGCCGGTAAATTTTTTAGAGCTTAAAGTAAATATCCCTGTAGTAGGGTTAGGAAATAGTTTAAGATCTGATGCTTGTGCATCTTTAGAATCAATGCCCGTAGTGCGGTCTACATATGTTTGTCCGTTAGATGTCATGATGGAAGAACGCATCATGGCACCGTTTAAAGCTTGCACACTTACATAATACCTTTGCAGGTGCGTTAACATTAAACCGCTTACTGTTACCGAAGTGGTGCTTAAGCTTGTCCAAGTTTTAGTATTGCTTGCTCCGGGTGTAGTACCAACAGCATAGTAATAACCCATAATACCTGAGTTGGCATCTGTAGAGTTTGTCCAATTTGCTTGCAGTTGGGTTGCACTATAAGTTGTATCAATATCGTTTGTAGCTCCGTCTTTAACGGTAACCGCTGAAGGATGCGAAAAATCCACGTTCAGCGTTTGTGTATTTACAGTGCTTAAGTTACCACTCAGGTCTGTGACCAACGAACTTACTTTAGCGCTTGGTGTTGCAGGGTTTGGGTTCTGATAACGAATGTCGTACCCGTTACCTGCACCTACACTAATACCGCTTGTACTTAAACGAGAACGAAATACTTTAAAGTTATCTACCTTATACGTACAGTTGGCGCTTCGGAAGGAAACATACGAACCGTTAGAGAGTGGAGCAGTGTCTACCCATTCGGCAGACATCACATCATTAACATACACGCGTATTAAACCGGTAATGCGGTTATAGATTACTTTAAAATCATACGCCTGGTTAGGAGAAAGAGTACAGGCAGTATCTTTCACAGGGCTCGATCCCCAACTGTTATTTACTACTTTATAGATCTGAACTTTATCATCATCCACTCTGAAATAAACGAAATAAGAATTTCCTAAGTTGGTTGAATCGGGCTGATCAGCGAAGAAGTGTAAACCGGCTCTGCGAGTGGTTCCCGAACCTCCTATGGTTCCGGTCCAGTTATATATATAGCTGTCTGATAAATTTTGTGTCAATGGTGCATGTATATTAGTGTTAGACACGCTCTCATCCGATTGCTGTAAATAACCGGCGGGGTTAGTCCATGTTCCCGAATGCACTGTCCAATCAGCGTTTATAGAAGTTCCGTTAAAATCATCATTAAAAAAACCGTGTGTATTATTGCTTCTCCAATCGCCGCTTGCATTATAATCGTCTACCCGGTAATAGCTTTTTGAAACACTTCCTAAACAGCCGCTGTCAAAGTCTGTAAACACCGCGTTAAAATTTGTTGTGTCCCAACCTGCCGGCGTAGCCACTAAAGTAGTGGGGGCGGTGTTATCAACCGTTGAACCTAAACACGCTACAATACACGTTCCACCAACAGCCGCACTGTTTATACGTGAGTTGCCCATACTGTCTATTTGCGCAATGGTTGGAATATACCCTTGTCCGAAACCTGATTGAGGAAATACCACATAATCGATAATACCTAAAGAAGTGCCTCCGGTGCGTACGTTGGGGTTAACGCCTACCTGACCCGCCAGGTAAATAGAGCCTTCGCCTATACTTGTGGTATTACCCGCATCGGCATAAATAGCAAAGCATGATTGGCCTGTAACCGTATTGTATACATACGCCACATCACCAACGTGCACGTTGCCTGAAGCTAGTACATTGGTAGGCATAGCTATGTAAGGCACCACTTCTGAATTAACGTAACGTAAAGGATTTGCTATGGCGTAATGCGAATTAACCAGCGACGTAGTGGATACATACATGCCCGGGTAAGGATTACTTGCTGTTTGTATAATCGGATTTTGCCCGGTGGCATCTGCCACCACACCATACCAGTTACCTGTGTAACCCGCGTTGGCTGTATAATCCAGCCCACTGTTGCTTGGGCCGTAAGCGCGTGGACTTCCATCGGCATCAATATACATTTTGGCTTTATACATGGTAGCGCCTGAAGGGTTATGTATATATACATTAAAGGTCATCAGCGTTCTTTCGTAAGTTAAATTGCAAATCACCTGCGAGTAACCCATATTAATAAGATAGATAAAGAGAAGGGTAATTATTTTTTTCATGTCGTTATATTTAATGTTGTTTTATATTTAATTCAATTGTTTTTTATCTTACTTATCTGCGTCATAAGCGTTCCATCCTACATCAACAAATCATTTCCCGTTTTCCCATTTCCATTCCTTCTTACCAAATATAAATAAAATAGTACTAGCCGGCAATGCAATAGTTTAATGAAACCCCTATCTTAGTTTTATAAAAAAGTAAATCAATTTAGATTTTCTTATGTTTTAATTATTACGACGCAAAATTATTAAACCGTGAATTTAAAATTCCACCACGCAGTTCAAATCATACCTTTAAGCATTACAACAGGGCGTTGCTAATACGGAAAATATTGCAAAAACTAAACCCGCATTATAACTTTGTGTATCAGTTATTGGCGGAAAAAGGCATATTCGGACGATGCGTCTTAGAATGAACGCAAAATCCTTAAGATTTTTAGAAAAAAGGATAAGGCAACTCTTAATAAATATAAACGGTCGTGTTGGTTTATTAAGTTACCTTTAAGCTATGTCTGTCATTTCAGGCTCAAAAAGCATGGAAGACAACTCTTTTGAAACGTTGATCGCGAGTTATATCAGTGATAATGTTGGCATCTCCGATCACTTTATAAGTGATAACCTGGCAGAGCACCTCAAAACAAATTTAATGGCTTTAAATAAAAAAAAGTTATTACAACCCGCGGGTACCGGTAATGCCGGTAAGCTCGCGCATAACGCTGCCGTAAGAAGCGATTCTATTTATTGGCTCGACCGTAAGCACAATGATAAATATGAAAATGAGTTTTTGGATCAGATAGATGATTTTATAAAATACCTTAACCGAAGCTGCTTTGCGGGTATTACAGATTACGAATTTCATTATTCCTTATACGAAACAGGTAGCTTTTATACTAAGCACCTCGATCAATTTTCGAATAACCCGGGTCGTAAATATTCTATGATCAGTTATTTAAATGCAGATTGGAAGGAAAGCGACGGCGGTCAATTAAAGATCTATCAATCCTACAATGATAAAAAAATAACGCCTACACAAGGCAAAACTGTATTCTTTAAAAGCAATGAGCTCCAGCATGAAGTGTTGATAACCAACGAAAAACGCATGAGTATAACAGGCTGGTTAAAGAGTGGCGGGTAAAAGAGTAAGGTAGTTTTATTTATATAAAAAACCCCTTCACTTTATAGTGAAGGGGTTTTTGTTTATAGCATGATTAACTAGTTTGTTTTAGCGATTTTTGTTTGATAAAGTTTTACATTAGTGTTTTCTGAGTAAACATTTAATAAATAAATAAATACCCGGAGATAACTGTGTTAACGGTATTTCAATTTTACGGGATTCTTTAATGGTATTAAAATAAACTACTCTACCTACGGCATCTATTAATTCTATTTTAACTTCTTTATTACCATCAGCCTTATAAACTAAATTAACGTTATCAGATGCGGGGTTTGGGTATACATAAAAACTGCCCGTTACAAAAGGTTCACTTACCGAAGTAATATCAGAAACAGTTATAACATGGTTTTCATTTTCAGGTAAATGGCGGGGCGGTGTATAATCTTTTTGTGTACCGAATTTTAATATAGATAACGCAGCCCCATATCCTCTTTTTCTTTAGAAATATAATCGTTAAAAAAATTAATATGCATACCCGCAATTAGGAACATTGGGTAAGGTTCGATTAGTGTTTGATGAAGCTTTTGTGCCGCAAGAATAGGTTTGAGCCCTCGTAATTAAGGCGCTGAAAACCAATAGGCTTCCAAAAATGAGTTATTTTTTCATAGTAGTAGTTTTAATGGTTAATTGGGAATAAAACTAAAACATTGCAACCGATAAGATTTTTAATATGGATAATTGGCCATGTTCTCTTTATAACCGGTAGAGTTTATTGAGCAGTTAAACCCGGGATATTTTAACATTTCAGGTTAAAATCGCTAATATTGTAAAGATTATATAAGAGGATTATGGTTAATAGCAGTTACATATTCTGGATTTTCTCAGCCATGATCCTGTTTATAAGTGTTAGTTCTCAAACTCTTAAGCTGCCTGTCGCAAAATTTTCATTTAATGATAAAAAAGATTATGATGAAATAAGTAAACGCGGAGTAAAATTGCGAGGGGCAAATTTCACGGACGACCGGTTTGGAAATCCCGACCATGCCATATTCTTATCCGGCCACGAAGAAAGTTACGTTAACCTTGGCAATTTTCCGGCACTAAAATTAAAAACGGCAAGTATTTCGTTATGGGTTAAAATTTACGAAAAAGTATGGGCAGGCTGTGGCCATAGAGTTAATCCTGTTCTTGTTACAAAATCTACCACCGAAAACGACTTCTATGAATCTTACGCCATTTATTATACAATAGAAGGGGAAAATATAAATACCTGTTCTACCAGGGACTCTTTAAAGCAAATAAGCATTTGTTCATCTCAAACTTTTGAGCGTTTCAAATGGCATCATTTGGTTATCACTTATGATGACCGGTTTTATACATTTTATGTAGATGCAAAAAAAGAATCAAGCGTATCAAAAGGATATGAGACAAAATTTTTAGCAACAGACTCTGTTGTATTAGGTACTACCGCTAATAAAAAGAATAACCGTTATTTAATGGGAGCTATAGATGATGTTGAATTTTATGATTATGTGCTTACACAGGCAGAGGTAAAGAATCTTAATAATGAAGAAGATCCAAATAAAAATCATATTATTTTCAAACGTTTAATGATGATTTTCGTTTTTGGGTTGTTTATTTTCAGTATATACTCTTTAGTTAAATATAGGTTTAATCTTAAATTAAAAAAAGAAAAACAAAAGCTTGAACAGGAAAATAAATTGCTTGAAACAGAGTTAAAAGTCAACAGGGCATCAATGAGCCCTCACTTTTTATTTAACTCTTTAAACGCGCTTCATAATTTTATTCTTGCTGAAGAAACTAATAATGCAAGTAATTATTTGATTAAGTTTTCTAAGTTGATCCGTAAAATAATTGAAAGTAACATGTACGACAGCATCTCTTTGAAGTTAGAGATTGAGATGCTTGAATATTACCTTGAGGTAGAGAACATGAGGTTTAAAGAAAATATAATGTACACGTTTATTACAGACGATTCTTTGTCGGCATCCTCGGTTCATATTCCTGTAATGATGTTACAGCCTTTTGTGGAGAACGCTATATGGCATGGGTTACTTAATAAGAGCGGTGATAAAATAATTACGGTTTCTTTTTCGGTATGCGAAAATAAATACCTTTATTGTATAATAGAAGATAACGGTATTGGCAGAAAAACAGGAAAAAGTAATTTGTCAGGAAAAAAATCGCTCGCCATAGGATTTATTTTGCAACGGCTTGAATTATTAAATAAAATTCATGACCTTAATTGTAGTTTAATTATAGAAGATAAACCTCTTAACCGGGGAACCATAGTGAAAATTACGTTACCAATTTTAAATAAACCATTATGACACTGCGCGCTATAATAATAGATGATGAAGAGTTAGGAATTAATTCGCTTAATATATTAATACAAAAATTTATTGATGATATTAAAGTAGTAGCAACCACAACCATTGCTTCGGAAGCCTGCGAACTGATTGAGAATTATAAGCCCGAGATTGTTTTTTTAGACATTAACATGCCTGAAATGAACGGTTTTGAAGTGTTGGATAAATTAACTTGGAAAAACTTTAGCCTGATATTTACAACTGCGCATCGTGAATACGCGTTAAAGGCCTTAAAAAATAACGCGATCGATTACCTTCTTAAACCAATTGATTATGAAGATATTATTATAGCGGTAAACAAAATAAAAGGTAAAATGTGTTCTGTCGAGATCGAACAAAACCGTGTTAATTATAATAAGCTATTACAGGAAGTAAATCAACATAATAAAATATTAGTAAATTCTAAAACAAGCATAGAAACTATTGAATTGAGTGATGTAGTATGCCTTGAATCGAAATCGAATTATACTCAAATTTATTTATCCGGATCAAAATTAACGCTTGTTTCAAAAACATTGAAAGAATTTGAAACACATTTATGTACCGCTAATTTAAGTTTTATGAGGGTGCACCATTCATTTATTATTAATCTTAATAAAGTAGCCAGGTACATAAAATTAACAGATACCATTATTATGGTAGATGATCAAAAAATCCCTCTTTCAAAAAGCCGTAAGGGTACTTTCTTTGAATGGCTTAAGATATAGCTTAATTACAGGTTTTTAATTATAATAATTAAAACGAAACATTGAACTTCGTAAAATAATTGCGGCCCGCGCGGTGTTTTAATAACAACCCACTAAACCATTAAGGTTAAATATAACTCCAGATTAAACATGCTATTTAAAACAAAAAAAATGTTAACACATGTTTTAAATTAATTGTGTATTCGGTGCCACGCTTTAGATTTTCTTTAGATTTATAGACATATATTTGCTGATGTTATTAAATTAACGAAGTAACTATAGGTCAATAAAAACGTATGAAAATTCTCTTGATAGAAGATGAGCCTGAACTAAGAAGATCAATAAAACAATACCTTCACGGGGAAGGGTATGTTGTTGAATCGGCTGCAGATTTTATAAAAGGTTCAGAGAAAATAAATGATTATCAATATGATTGTATTTTAGTAGATATTACGCTGCCAAGCGGTTCAGGACTTGATATAATAAAACAGCTAAAAGAAAATAACTCAAAAGCCGGCATCATTATTATTTCGGCTAAAAATTCGGCCGATGATAAAATTATTGGTTTAGACCTTGGGGCTGATGATTACTTAGCTAAGCCGTTTAATTTAGCTGAATTAAATTCAAGGATAAAAGCGCTGATCAGAAGGCGCAGCTTTGACGGTAATAAATCAATCATCGTTAACGAAATAGTAATTATTCCTGAAGAAAGATCCGTTAAAATAAATGAGAGTACCGTTAATCTAACAGCAAAAGAATACGACCTTCTGTTATTTTTTATAACAAATAAAAATAGGGTAATTTCTAAAAACACCATCGCTGAACACTTATGGGGCGATGACTCGGACCAAATGGACAGTCATGATTTTATTTATGTCCATTTAAGGAATCTTCGCAAAAAGTTGGCTGAGAAAGGGTGCAAAGATTATGTACAAACCATTTATGGCATTGGTTATAATTTTAAAGTAAACGGATGAAACTAACCAGTAAAACACTTATTTATTATTTATTAGTAAGCATTCCTTTATTGCTGTTAGCAGGTTTGTATTCCTATTTTTTAATACAAGGAGAGTTAAGAGAGGGGATAGAGGATACATTGGCTAAAGAATCGTTTAATGCGGAACAAGTGATCGTTTCTTTTAAAGAACCTAAAAATGTGTACTTGGATTATGACAGCCTGTCTTATATTAAACCAACTGCTAAACATAAAGCCGGTTATTTATTTACGGATACAACTATTTACAATACTTATGAAAAAGAATTTGAAAGCTACAGGGTACTCAATACTTATTATACAGCACACGATCAAACTTATTTTATACGTATTTCAAAAACAACTTTAGAAGAAGATGAACTGATGGAAGGTTTATTTTCTTCTTTCGGATTGATCATTGGATTTTTAATAGTTGTTTTTTTTATTTTGAATTGGCTTCTTTCAAAAACACTTTGGAAACCTTTTTATAAAACGTTGAACGCGCTTAATCAATATGACATCAAACAACATAATCACCGTCAGTTTGATAAAACATCAACAACCGAATTTAACCGGCTGAATCACGCGTTAAATGAAATGACAAATAAGATTCATTCGGATTTTGTGAGACAAAAAGAATTTACGGAAAATGCATCGCACGAAATGCAAACTCCTTTGGCGGTTGTAAAAGCCAACCTTTCTCTTTTAATTCAATCTCCTAATATTAAAGAAGAGGAAATGAACCGCCTTCAGGCCATTGAAAATACTATTAAGAAATTGGCAGCGCTTAATAAAGCACTTATATTGCTTGCTAAAATTGAAAATAATCAATTCACTGAAAATACCAATGTCAATTTAAAAGAGAAACTGGAAACCACAGTTTCGAATTTCAATGAAGTTATACTCATAAAAAATATTGAGGTAGAACTTGAATTAAATAATAATTTACCTGTTATCATAAACCCGGCTTTGGCGGATATATTAATTACTAATCTTTTACAAAATGCTATTAGGCACAACTATAAAGACGGGCTTATTAAAATTTCTATTACCGGTAATTCACTTATTATTTCAAATACAGGCAGGCCTTTATGCATTGCAGAAGATGAGCTGTTTACACGCTTTAAAAAAGATGATGCCTCCAAAGATTCATTAGGATTAGGCTTATCTATTGTGAAAAGTATTACTACACTTTATAATATAAAAATAGATTATACTCATTTATCAGGAATGCATACTTTTACGGTAAATTTTTAATCATGCCTGTTTGGATCCTTTACGCGTTAGCATCAATGTTTTTTGCAGGATTAACCTCGGTAATAGCAAAATTCGGCTTAAAAAATGTTCCTTCCGATTTAGGCCTTGCCATAAGAACTTCCGTTGTATTTATATTTATATGGATCAATGCCATTGCTTTTAGGCATACAAAGTTCATGGGTAATTTCACGGGAAAAGATCTTTTGTTTTTATCCATCTCCGCTTTAACAACCTCACTTTCATGGATCTTTTATTACAGGGCCATTAAAATAGGTGATGTATCGGTTGTTGCAGGCATAGATAAAGCAAGTTTAGTGATCACTATATTTTTATCGTTTTTCTTTTTAAATGAACCGCTGACTCCAAAAATATTGCTTGGAGCCGGCTTAATAACAGCAGGTACATTGGTACTTGTGTTTAAGTAATTAAGAATTGCGTTAGAATTATATTCTACTTTTGATCAATAAATGATAAAACTTATTTTATATATTACAATTTTTATTAGCTCTCAATTTCTGATGGCTCAAAATGATTTAAGTTATTACATCAGTTCGGCAAAAAAAAACAGTCCTCTGATTAATGATAATACGAATCAAAGCAAAGCTAATCAGTTTGAAGCTGAACGACTGAAAGCATTGTATACAAAACCTCAGGTCAGTATTACGGCAAATTATATATTTTCACCAATTATCAATTTAGATAATAATAAAACAAAATTTGAAGCTAATTCGGCCGGTGCTGAAAACTATTTAGGGTATGATTTTGCCGCTGCCAATGGTGGCCAATACCAAGCTTTACTTAATGTTACACAACCATTATTCAACACTCAAAAACTTAAAGTTGCTACCGACCAGGTAAATGTAGTATCGCAGATTAATCAAAATAATATAAAAATAACAAGCCACGATTTAGAAAAATTTGTTACCGATCAATATATTATTTGTGTACAGGACAGTAAACAAATGAGCTATTCAAGTTCAATGTTGGAGATCCTTTCAGAGCAAAAATCAATTATTAAAAAATTGGTAGAAAGCAGTATCTATAAACAGTCTGATTTGACGTTATTAAATATCGAGTATAACAATTTTTTGCTTCAATATACTACATACACCGCTACCTATAAAAGAGATTTGATGGATATGAATATACTTTGTGGAATTAACGATACCTCATTCGTAACTTTAAACCCTATTAATCTTAGTATTTCTGAATCTTCAGGCGCCTCATTATATAACGAAAAATTCAGGCTTGACAGCCTTAACTTAGTGGCTTCAAAAAATATATTTGAATTAAAATATAGGCCGCAGATAAATTTAATTGGTAATACAGGCTTAAATGCTGTTTATGCGCCAACTATACCCAATCGTTTTGGAGTAAATGCCGGTTTTAGTTTCACATATAACCTTTTAGATGGCAAACAAAGAAATATTAACCGTAATAAAACAGATGTTTTACTAAAATCAGTTTCATTTTATAAAGACAATTTTTCTACTCAAAATTCAGTACGTAAAATTAAAATACTTAATGAGCTTCAAACATATTCAGAAAGAATACGTATCTCTAACCAGTTGTTGACTGATTATCAAACCTTGTTGAGCCAATACAAAAAAGAAATTTTAATAGGTCAACTCAGCATTATTAATTACGTAGCTATTCTTAAAAATATGGCAACTTCACAAAGAGACAACGCTATTATTATAACACAAAAAGAAGCATTGATCAATATGTATAATTACTGGAATTGGTAACCTACCGGTAAAATCAAAAGGAACATGAAAAAATTAAACTATATAGTATTTCTAAATTTTTTGGTATTGTTTTCATGTAAAACTGCTCCAAATGAATTGGAAGAAACTGAGATCCTGAATCCAAAATCACTTGTTGAAGTTGTAAATATTAAATATGGTGAGATCGATGACGAACTCGTATTATCGGCAACTACTATTTATCTTAA
>JANYGK010000023.1 GCA_025362395.1 Bacteroidota bacterium | reverse complement strand
TAATACATTACACGCTTTCCAAACCAAAAAATTTTTTGATGCCCTTAGCCGGGCATCAAAGATTTTAGGTTATACCGTGTCTTTATCTTTAGAAGAATATAGAAACCTTTACGCATCAAAACGCATCAGGACCGATATTCTTGATAAAATTATTACAGAGCGGAAAGGGGCAAATTTATTAAGTGAATGGAAAATTAAATTAACCCAAATAAACTACGATACCACAGCTTCTCCTCGTATCGGGCTATTAAGGGCCAACTGGAAAAAACAGTATCATATTGATTTGGACGGATTGGTTCACCCAATTCTTTTTAAAATTTTATGCAGCTATTTAGATCAGGGTATTTCTATTTGGAATTTTCCTGATTCGCAAAAAGGTTTTTTAGAATCCCTTAAAGAAATTGAACAAAATAGTTTTACAAGTTTCTTTAAAACAGACCGTGCAAAAACATTGCTGACAAATACAAACTGTGAAATTGAAAACCTATTAAACATACTGGTCGGCGATGAATCACTGTACAAACACTATATTTTTGATGTACAGTTTTCGCACCAGGGTTGGTCCGGCATGGTTTCTACTATTGAAGATCTTCCTGAAACCTTAGTGAATAAAAAAAAGATCTCAACACACGAATTAATTGCCTTTGAATTATTATTGGAAATTGATGCATTGGACGCAGAGCTTGGTGAAGGATGGCAGCCCCTGGCAAAAAACTTAAATGAAAAACCCGGTGATTTGTTTGCCCCTGTTCCACAAACAGAATTAAATGAAGTAATGAACCTGTGGCAGGATGCCTATGAGTGGAGTTATTACGATGAGGTATTAGCCGGGATAAAAAATCAAAAGCAGGATAAAAAAATTATTGAAACAAAAAGTTTCCAGGCCATGTTTTGCATTGATGACAGGGAATGTTCATTAAGGCGTTACCTTGAAAAATTTGATGAACATTGCGAAACCTTTGGTACACCGGGGTTCTTTAGTGTTGAGTTCTTTTTCCAGCCTGAACATGGCCGGTCGTATACCAAATTATGCCCTGCCCCGGTTACTCCAAAATACTTAATTAAAGAGCTGGAAACTAAAACCAAACGTCAAAAAGAAGTTCATTTTACAAAGCACACCCATAACTTATTCAGCGGTTGGTTAATTTCTCAAACCTTAGGCTTTTGGTCTGCATTTCAACTGTTTTTAAATATATTCAGGCCTGCAATGACTCCCGCTACAGCTTCTTCATTTAAGCACATGGATAAAATTTCGAAGCTTACCATAGAGAATAAAAATCCGCAGGACATTGAAAATAATTTACAGGTAGGGTTCACCATTGAAGAAATGACAAACCGTGTGGAAGCGCTTTTAAAAAGCATAGGGTTGGTTAATAATTTTGCCCCTTTAATTTATGTGGTAGGCCATGGATCAAGTACGGTTAACAATCCTCATTATGCCGCTTATGATTGCGGTGCCTGTTCAGGCCGTCCCGGATCTGTAAACGCGCGCGTTATTTGTTTTATGGCTAACCATACCGAAGTACGTAAAATACTGGCTTCAAGAGGAATTACTATCCCTGTTACAACACAGTTTGTCGGGGGCTTACACGATACCACACGCGATGAAATTGCTTTTTTTGATGAGTATTCCTTGTCTGCGAAGAACGTTGAAAATCATCATACCAACGAAAAAATATTTAATAAATCGTTGGATTATAATTCAAAAGAAAGATCAAGACGTTTTGAATCGATTGACACGACATTGAGCCCCGGTAAAATTCATGAAAAAATAAAAAAACGTTCTGTCTCTTTATTTGAACCCCGCCCTGAATTAAACCATGCTACTAACACGTTATGTGTTATAGGAAGGCGTAATTTAACCAAACATGTGTTCCTTGACAGGCGTGCTTTTATGAACTCTTATGATTACACTATTGATCCCGAGGGAACTATTTTAACAAACATTATGAAACCTATAGGTCCTGTTTGCGGAGGTATTAATCTTGAATATTTTTTCTCAAGAGTTGATAACCAAAAATTGGGCGCGGGTACTAAATTGCCTCATAACGTTATGGGATTATTTGGTGTTGCAAACGGTATTGACGGTGACTTAAGGCCGGGCCTGCCAAGCCAGATGATAGAAGTACATGACCCGATAAGGTTAATGGTTATTGTAGAACACTTTCCGGGCATTGTTTTAAAAGTAATTAAATCATTAGATGCCATGTACGAATGGTATATAAACGAATGGGTGCATTTAACAGCCGTAAATCCTGAAACAGGTGAAATGTCTGTATTTAAAAATGGCACGTTCCAACCTTATATACCCTTACTTAAACATACAGAATCTATAAAAGATATAACTCCTTTATTAGAATCCACACAAGAAAATATTCCGGTTTATTTAATTGATTAATCATACCTATGACAACATTACTTCATCTTTTTATAATTATCCCTTTATTAGGGTTTATTATAAGTGTATTAATTCCCCGGAAACAAGAAACCCTACTTTCTACTACGGCGTTTTTAACAGTAGGGATTCAGTTCCTGGGCTTTTTGGTTTTTTCAGGTTATTGGCTGGTTACAGGCCATGCTACTGTTAATTTAAAAGACATAGTTATATTTCAATCAGGCGACTATTCTTTTTTTATTGATTTTTGTTTCGATAAAATTACGGCTGTGTATATGTTTGTGGGAGCATTGCTTACATTTTTGGTAACCGTTTACAGCCGATATTATATGCACAGGGAAGCCGGTTACAAGCGTTTTTTTAATACAATTTTGTTCTTCTATTTAGGATACAACATTACCATATTTTCAGGCAATCTTGAAACCTTATTTATAGGTTGGGAAATATTAGGGCTTTCTTCTTTTCTTTTAATAGCTTTTTACAGAGAGCGTTATTTACCGGTTAAAAATGCCATTAAAGTTTTTTCCATTTACCGTATTGGTGATATAGGCTTGATCTTAGCTATGTGGATGGCTCACCATTTGTTTCACGAAAACATCACATTTATTCAATTGAATAATAATGAATTGGTGAGCGAGCATTTAGAAAACCATAGCATGATCGGTATCTTTATATCACTGATGATATTGATAACTGCGGCGGCTAAATCAGCACAGTTACCGTTTTCATCCTGGTTACCGCGAGCCATGGAAGGCCCTACTCCGTCAAGTGCTATTTTTTACGGATCACTTTCCGTGCACTTGGGTGCATTTTTATTATTGAGAACTTTTCCTTTTTGGGAACATCAATATTCAGTAAGAATATTAATAGCAGTATTAGGATTATTTACCGCTATCGTAACCTCGGGTATAGCGAGTGTACAATCAAACGTTAAAAGCCAGATCGCTTATTCTTCCATTTCCCAGATAGGATTAATATTTATTGAGATTGCTGCCGGCTTCGAAATGCTTGCCCTGTTTCACTTTGCGGGGAATGCCTTTTTAAGATGCTATCAATTATTGGTTTCGCCGTCTGTAGTAAGTTATTTGATCAGGGAACAGGTTTATAATTATACACAACCTACACCTTCCGGTGAAACAACCTTTTTAGGAAAAATGAAATATTCATTTTATGTACTGTGCTTAAAAGAATGGAACCTTGATTCTATCATGTCAATACTGTGGAGCCCTTTAAAAAATACGGGAAGGCGGTTAGACCGGTTAACTGTAAAGCAAGTACTTTTGTTTTTTATACCCGCTTACACAATTGGGTTAATCTGTTTATTTAATGAGTCGATGGTGCCTAAAAACGTACATGAATTTTTACCAGCTTTATTCTCCTTTATTGGATTTATAATGGTATTAAAAGCTTTTACGGGGCGAAAAAATGTTATGTTAAACTGGACATTAATAATCATGAACCATTTCTGGATCGCCTTAGCGGTTTCCTTTAATGAACACTTTAAAAATGATCAAACCTTTTTATACTTAAGCGGGATTATAGTGGCCGGTATGGTTGGCTATATGTGTTTAAATAAAATGAAATTGTTGGAACAAAACATTAGCGCAAATCAATACCATGGTTATTCATTTAACCACCCTAAAATGGCTATTATCTTTTTATTGGCATGCCTGGGCTTAACCGGTTTTCCTATAACCCCTACTTTTGTTGGTGAAGATGTGATCTTTAGCCACATTCACGAAAATCAATTTGCCTTGGCATTCTTTACCGCGTCAAGCTTAATTATTGACGGTATTGCGGTTATCAGGATTTATGCCCATTTATTTATGGGGCCGCACCTTAAAACCTATGGTTGGAAATTAAGAAATTTCTAACACCCGGTTGTTTTGTTGAACTTTAATACCCTGTTTTAATTAACCGAAAAAGTATTAAATACCATTATATTTAAAGCGCTCTGTAGTTGGTTTAGTTAAAAAAATCAGACAGTCATAGCTTTTTAATTTTGAAAAAACTATATTTGATAAACCTTAAAAACACCATAACATGAAAAAAATTTACTTATTAGTTTTTTCTTTTATCGGCATTTCTCAAATAAATGCTCAAATAACGCTTACAAAAGCCGCTAACGAGCCTGTTATTGGTAATGCTTACGACAGTAAGGGATTAGATTCAAACAACACCGCTTTACCGATGAATATTTCCGGAACAAATGTAACCTGGAATATTACTAACATTATTGAAGCAGGCGGTATTTTAACAAATACATTTATTCCTGCTTCAGCTGACCCTAATTCATCTAATTACCCGGGTACAACCATTGTTCAGTCAGACGGTAATTCAGTTTCCTATTTTAAATCAAGTCCGAGCCTTTACGAATTATTAGGGTTAAAAGTGGGTGCCTTTGTATTAAACTATAATACTAACCCGGCTACAATAGCAAGCTATCCTATTACAATGGGCTATCTTAATAATGATAATGGAGCGGGTACTATCGCAGCAACGAATCCATCTGTTACAGGCACCTTTGCAAGCACCATTCAAACAACCGCAGACGGGACCGGGACATTAAATTTTAATTCCGGTACTACTATTTTCTCAAACTGTTTACGCCTTAAAACAACACAGCATATCAGCTTCAATGTTACTTATATGGGTTTTCCTTTATCAGGAACTATTGATCAGGTAATCTATAATTACTATGTAAGTTCTAATAAATTTCCGGTTTTTACAGTTAATTATACAAGTGTTATTGCTCCCGGAAATAACCGGAAACAAGTTAATATCAGTACGCTATCATTTGTGACTGTGGGTGTTAAAGAAAATAAGTTAAACGATCTTATCTTTAAAACATACCCTAATCCTGCTCAAAACGAAGTAAACATTCATTATGTGTTGACTCAAAATGATTCGTATACATTTCAGGTTGTAAATACATTCGGACAAGTTGTAAGATCGGTTTCAAAACCTAATTTACAACCCGGTATGTATAATGAAAGCATTGACCTTACCGGTTTAAGCGCAGGAATTTATCATGTAAAAGTAGACGGTAAAAACTCACACGGAGTAGAGAAATTAATTGTTCAGTAAAAACTACAATAATACATCTATAAAAATCCTTCGCTTATTGGCGAAGGATTTTTTGTTTTAAGAAATATTAAAAGCCCTGTGTTCCCCGGGCTGCAATTCACCAAGCTCAATGGTATCAATTCTTATCCTTACCAAGCGGCTTACCAAATATCCTAATGCTTTACACATTCTCCTGATTTGCCGGTTTTTACCTTCGGTTAAAATTATATTAAACTCAAATTCCGAAATTTTTATAGCAATACAGGGTTTTGTTTTACAGATCATAATATCAACCCCTTGTTGCATTTGCTCTAAGAAGGCTTCTGTTATTGGCCTTTGTACAGTTACTAAATATTCTTTTTCTTTTTCAACACTAGGTGATGATAATTTTTGAATGTACTTGCCGTCGTTCGATAATATCAATAATCCTTCCGATTCCTTATCTAACCTGCCGGCGAATCCTAAATGTTTTTCAAACTTAAATACAGTGGTCAGGTTATTTTCAATAGCTTTATTATGCGTTGTTTCTATACCCCTTGGCTTATATAAAGCAATATACGTAAAGGGTGTATGAGGCTTTAAAATCTCGTTATTAAAAAATACTTCAGAGGTTTCATCAAACTCACTATTTTCAATTACTAATTTCCCGTTCACCGTTAATTGATGAGATTCAATAGCTCTTATGGCTTCTTTATTGGTAAATCCCAAACTATGAACCAAATAATATTTAATATTTAACCTAAAACTCATTGCTTAACAAATAATCGGTAATGTTATCTTTTTTATTTAATCGGCACAAATTTTGCCTGTTTTTCGGCATTAATTTATTAAGTTTGTTGACTTTTTAGATATTTATGGAGAAAACATATTTTGCTCATTCCTCAGCCTTTGTTGATGAAGGTTGTATAATTGGGAAAGGTACTAAAATATGGCATTTTAGTCACATAATGCCAAACTGCACCTTAGGCGAAAACTGCAACATAGGCCAAAACGTAGTTATTTCGCCCGAAGTGGAACTAGGCAAAAATGTTAAAGTACAAAATAACGTTTCTATATATACCGGCGTTATCTGCGGCGATGATGTGTTTCTGGGTCCGTCGATGGTATTTACAAACGTAATTAACCCGCGCAGCGCGGTAAACAGAAAAGCGGAATATGCAAAGACTCATGTGGGAAGAGGCGCCAGTATTGGCGCTAATGCAACTATTGTGTGCGGACACGATATTGGTGAATTTGCATTTATAGGCGCCGGCGCGGTAGTGACTAAAACAGTTCCTGCCTTTGCCTTAGTAGTTGGTAACCCGTCAAAACAAATTGGGTGGATGAGCGAATTCGGACATCGCCTTGAGTT
Organism: Bacteroidota bacterium; assembly: GCA_025362395.1. Taxonomy (GTDB): domain Bacteria; phylum Bacteroidota; class Bacteroidia; order B-17B0; family Aurantibacillaceae; genus UBA4416. The sequence goes on along the minus strand of JANYGK010000023.1, from coordinate 46,139 downwards.
TAACACAACAGGAAATGCAACGTGCAAAGAAAGCGGACAAAATTATAAATTAGAAAATAATATCGTAAAAAGAATTTCTTAGTAAACATGTCAAAAATTAAATTTGGAGTTATTGGCCAAGGCCATATTGGCAAGCGGCACGCGGAGATGATTCGAAGAAACCCGGAATGCGAACTGGTTGCTATCTGCGATTTTTTACCGCACGAAGAATTAGGCTTAGGTGATTTTAAAGAACACTTTTATTCATCGATTGATGAATTGCTTGAAAATCATCCGGAAATACAGGTTATATGCGTTTGCACACCTAACGGTTTGCACGCTGAGCATGCGCTTAAAATATTGGAAACGAATAAGCATGTGGTTGTTGAAAAACCAATGGCATTAAGCAAAGCTGATTGCGAAAAAGTAATTCATACCGCGTTAGACCACAACAAAACGGTTTTTTGTGTGATGCAAAATCGTTACTCGCCGCCAAGCGTTTGGTTAAAAGAAATTGTAACCAATAAAACCATTGGCGATATTTACATGGTTCAGTTAAACTGTTATTGGAACCGTGATGACCGTTATTATAAGGCAAGAGGTTGGAAAGGCACACAGGATTTGGATGGTGGAACACTATTCACACAATTTTCCCATTGGATAGATATTATGTATTGGTTGTTTGGCGATGTAAAGAATATACAGGCAAAATTTGCAGACTTTAATCATCAATTATCTACCGCTTTTGAAGACAGCGGATTTATAAGTTTTGATTTTGTTAACGGAGGTATGGGAAGCATTAATTACTCTACGGCTGTTTGGGATAAAAATTTAGAATCGTCTTTAACCATAATAGGCAGTAAAGGTAGTGTAAAGGTTGGCGGGCAATATATGGACCAGATTGAAAGCTGTAACATAAAAGATTACACGATGCCTGCGTTAGATGCAACAAACCCGGCAAATGATTACGGCGCTTATAAAGGGTCGGCTAATAACCACCATAACGTTATTGAAAATGTGGTGGATACAATTAACGGAAATAATAAAATTACTACAAATGCCCTGGAAGGCTTGAAAGTAGTGGATATTATTGAACGCATTTATGAATTACGGCCTGAAACAGTTTTAAAAAATAAATAATATTAAAATATAATATGGCAATCTATAAAAATATCATAGAAAAAAAAGCAACTATAGCTGTTATAGGATTAGGATACGTTGGCTTACCCATCGCATTGGCTTTTGCTAAAAAAGTAAAAGTGATGGGCTTCGATATTAACGCAAAACGGGTTGATATGATGAATAAAGGCATTGATCCTAGCAACGAGTTACCTAAATCGGAATTTGCCAAATCCGATATTACATTTACACATAAGCTGGAAGATCTTAAAAAAGCGAACTTCTTTATTGTAGCGGTTCCTACGCCTATTGACGAACATAACCTGCCCGACCTAAAACCGTTGCTAAGCGCATCCGTAACGGTTGGTAAAGTGCTTAAAAAAGGCGATTATGTGGTGTTTGAATCTACCGTTTACCCGGGCTGCACCGAAGAAGATTGTATTCCCGTATTGGAAAAAGAATCAGGTTTAAAAGCAGTGAAAGATTTTAAAGTGGGCTATTCACCGGAGCGTATTAACCCGGGAGATAAAGAGCATACCATTACAAAAATTTTAAAAATAGTTTCAGGTTGTGATGCGGAAAGTTTAGAGAATATTGCCAAGACCTATGAGATCATTGTAGAGCCGGGCACACACCGTGCTTCAAGCATTAAAGTAGCGGAAGCCGCTAAAATTATTGAAAACACTCAGCGTGATGTTAATATTGCTTTAATGAACGAGCTTTCCATCATCTTCAATAAAATGCAAATTAATACGTATGATGTGTTGGAAGCTGCCGGTACTAAATGGAACTTTTTAAAATTTTCACCGGGTTTAGTTGGCGGGCATTGCATTGGCGTTGATCCTTATTATTTAACGCATAAAGCTGAATCGTTGGGATACCATTCACGCGTTATTAACAGCGGCCGTTATGTAAATGACAGTATGGGGTTTTATGTAGCTAAGACCTGCGTGAAAAAAATAATTGCCGCCGGCAAAAATATCAGCAAATCAAAAGTATTAATTATGGGAGCTACGTTTAAAGAAGATGTAAGTGACATTCGTAACAGTAAAGTAGCAGACATCGTTAAAGAATTAAAGTCGTTTGGTGTTAAGGTAGAGATTGTTGACCCGCATGCGGACAGCGACGAGCTGAAACACGAATACGGCTTTGGCTTAAATAAACTGGCTAAAGGCTACGATGGTGTTATTGTTGCCGTAAACCATAAGGAATATAAATCATTGGATGAAAAATACTTTAAATCAATTTTAGCTAATAAAGGCGTTTTAGTAGATATTAAAGGAATGTATAAAAACATTAAAGACTTAACTTACTGGAGCCTGTAAAAGTGATCGGTGGCCGTGTGATTATAAAATTGAACCTTAAAAGCTATTCACTAAACACCAATCACTCATCATTACTAAATGAACTACAAACTTAGCGGATTAAACAGCTCACAACAAACTTTACTGGATGAAGGCAAGCTGCTTCCTTTAATGGAAGAGTTTTACACCATACAGGGCGAAGGTTACAACACAGGTAAAGCGGCTTACTTTATACGAATTGGCGGTTGCGATGTAGGCTGCCATTGGTGCGATGTAAAAGAAAGCTGGAATGCCAAAATACATCCTTTAACATCGGTTGATACTATTATTAAAACTGTATTAGAAAGTAATACACCCGCTATTGTAGTAACAGGCGGTGAACCGCTTATTTATAATTTAGATTATTTAACCTCACTTTTTAAGCAACACGGCATCCAAACCTTTATTGAAACGTCGGGCGCGTATCCTTTAAGCGGTTATTGGGATTGGATTTGCCTGTCACCTAAAAAAACTATGCTGCCTAAAGAAGAAATTTATAAAGCGGCGCATGAGTTAAAAGTAATTGTGTTTAACAAACATGATTTTAGCTGGGCCGAAGAACAGGCTGAAAAAGTTTCCGGAAACTGTTATTTATATTTGCAACCGGAATGGAGCAAGCGCAATGACATTATGCCTTTAATTGTAGAATACATTAAAGAAAATCCGCGCTGGATGGTGTCATTACAGACCCATAAATACATGAACATTCCTTAAGGACTTTAATTAAGGCTTAATGATCAATACAGAAGGCGTATTAGATAACCATACACTTTGTGTTTCCACCGCTTTTTTCCAACTGTCAATACTGATCAGCATAAGGTCCTGTTGATCTAAAAACTCTTTTTCTATTTTGCGTTCGTTGTATAAGGCTATATGATTAGGCGCTATTTGCTCAATAGAACGGATGGTTTCTTTTAATTCAGGATTTTGTTTTATAACTCCCGCGGCATCCAATATCATCACTCTTACATCGCTGTTATGAATTAATTTTTGCGCGTATACAAACAGGAAGCTGTCACTGATTGAAAAAATGGGTATAAAAACAGTTTCAATTTTTTCTAAACCTTTATCCAACAAAATACCCACAGGCACTTTAGCCGATTTAATAATTTGCTTTGTACGCTCATCAAACACTGTGTTTTCAAACAATTTTTCTTTACCTGTAATTTTATCATATAACTTTTCAGGATTAATAATATTGGATGTAAAGCCTAAAATTTTTCCGAGCAAAGTTCCTTCATACACCGAACGTCCTATTCCCACCAATAACAAATCAAAGTTACCGGCATTGGCCGTTTCACTGATCTCTTTATCAATATCCTGTGTGGATTTAAATAAATTTTCAACATGCATGTTCAGGTATTGTGCTTCTTTTTTAATAGGTTTAAAACTGTCGCGCTCATATTCCTCAACATTAAATTGGTTAATATCGCTGCTTGGCGATAAATGCAAAGCCGTAACATTAGCATTATTAGGTGCTTTTTTTATAAAGCTGTTTGCCAAACGAATTAATATTTTCCCTCTTAACGGGCTGCCGAAAGAAACTAATATATTGTATTTGCCTGATTTTTCAATCATTTCAGGAACAATGTGTTGTTTATTTTCCGGTAAAAATTTATTAATCAGATCTAGGGCGGGTCCTGTCATAAATGTGGTAACCAAGGCCATAATTACCATCATGGCAAACACTTCAGGTGTAAGCACACCTAAATCATAACCAATGTTCAATACTACTAATTCCATTAAACCGCGTGTATTCATTAACGCGCCAATAATTAAACTGTCTCGCCAATTCTGACCTATAAATTTTGCGGCCAAGGCACTACCAATAAATTTACCGGTAACAGCCACTAATATGATGATGCCGCACATTTGCCATAAATGCGGTTCATTCAATAAACCTATTTGTGTTCTTAAACCGGTGAACACAAAAAACAAAGGCAACAATAGCAGCATAGAAACGTCTTCTATCTTTTCTATAAAAATGCTTCTGAAATTTGTGTTTGCCGGCATAATAACACCTGCCATAAAAGCCCCGAACAATGCGTGAATACCAATTATTTCGCTAGTATAAGAAGAGGCTACCAGTATAATAAAAAACACGGCTACCACAGGTTTGCTTAATCCTTCTTTATTAGAATAAATGTCGCCCATTCGCTTTAAAAAAGGTTGTACAAATTTTATCATTAAAAATACGTAACCCAAGGCCATTAAAATAGTATAGATAGAGCTTACAAAAGAACCTGCTTTTACAATAGCTATTACAGCGGCTAACATACACCATGCGGTAATATCATCAGCTGCCGCGCAGGTAATTGCCAGCGCTCCAAGTTTAGTTTTTGATAAACCCCGTTCCTGTACAATCCTTGCCAATACCGGAAAAGCCGTAATACTCATGGAAATACCGATGAATAAAGCAAAGGGTAAAAATTTAATGCCTTCAGGTGCAAAGCTTTGATACACAAAATAAGCAAGACCAACCCCTAGTGCAAAAGGAAAAATGATACTGGCATGACTGATCACAATGGCTTCATGCGCTTTTGTTTTTAATACTTTCAGATCGAGCTCCATCCCTACAACGAACATAAAAAGGATTAAGCCTATTTGGCTCAGGAACTGTAAATTACCCAGCGATTGTTTAGGAAATAAAAAGCCTGAAAATTCGGGAAAGTACATTCCCATAAAAGAAGGACCTAGTATGATACCCGCAATAATTTCGCCGATTACGGAAGGTTGCCCTATCTTTTTACATAAAAAACCAAATACCCTTGCCGTTAAAATAATGGTAAGGATCTGGAGAAGCAGGATTGCCAAAGGATGCGTAATATTATGAAAATAAGTGTCCTTAAACTGCTGCCATTGAGAGGTTATTTTTTCTGCACCGGGAATTACCTTTCCTATTTCTAACACTTCTCCTTTAAGTACAATTAAATACATAATAACTGAAAGGCCGCCAATGGTAAGAATGTAGAATAAAATATTTTTAATGTTTTTCATAAGCGTTGCTGTAAATTAATTTTACAAATTTACTATCAAATATTGGTTATATGTCTTATAAAGCAAGCATATAAAGAGAAATGTAACAAGTCGGGAAACTTATGTAATGAACGTTTCAAGAAAAGTGTTTATCAGATCTTACCCAAAAAATCTTTCCGGTAAATTTCACTCAAATTTATGTTAAGATTTATTCCTTTCCCATCCATAACATGTGTGGTAATTTCATTATGAATAAAGAACTTTACCGCTCTTAAGGCTATCACTTCTTTTTTACTTACCCTGCAAAAGTTGTTGGCAGGCAACAAGCGCAGCAGCTGATCGAAAGACGTGTTTTTTAAAATAAACCGGTCTTGGTTTTCAAGATATACTAATTTGTCACGCTTATCATTTGCTGCTATAGTAATTAAAAAAATATCTTTAAAAAAGAGCAAGGTTTTTCCTTTATTGGTATTGAATTGAGCAAATTGCTTTGCTTCGGTTGGTTTTAGTAAAACCTCACAAGCCTTCTGTATAGCCTTTTCGAGACGTTCTTTCTGTATTGGCTTACGGATGTAGTCAATAGCTTCAAGGTCGTACGATTCGGCTGCGTATTCTTTATAAGCGGTTGTAAAAATAACAGGCTTCCCTTTTAACGCTTTTGCAACGTCTAACCCATTCATTTGTGGCATCTCAATATCTAAAACACACAGGTCGAACTCTAAATTTGGCGCTTCTTTTAAAAGAAGTAAAGGATCGTTAAATACTTTTACCACCTCTACTTCCGGTATTTGCTCACATAACATTTTCAGATATGTTAGGCCGGGCAATTCATCATCAAGCAGTAAACATCTGAGTTTTGTGTTCAAGGATATTAATTTTTAAATGGGTTATGTAAACATCTTCTTCAATAAACCGGTCGAACTTATAATTGTCCTGATAAGTAGCTGCTAAACGTTTTTTAAAACTCTCTTTCCCGAAACCGCTTTTATCTTTTTTGATCGGTGTTTTAACACTGATTTTATTTGAAACCGTTAATTTAAAATCATCGCTGTCCAATTCAAATATAATAGAAATAAATGCATCCGAGCTTTGCAGATCGGCATGCTTAAAGGCATTTTCGATCATATCAATCGTAATGAGGGGCGCCATTAATCGTTCATTATATAAGGGATGATTTAAATTAATTTTATTCTTTACTCTCAAATCAAACAGCGGACTCACTTTTAATCGGTTTATTTCGATAAGGCTTAAAGCAAAATCAACTTCTTCTTTTATGGAAACGTATTTACTGTCGCTTTCATATAAAATAAAATCCAGCACGTTCGATAGTTTATCTAAAGCGTAATAGGTTTGGTAAGCGTGCGATTGAATAGAGTTTAATGTATTTTTAAATAAATGCGGATTGAGCTTATGCTTAAAATTTTCCACTTCCATTGATTGCATTTTAAGTTCCAGTTCTTTATATCTTTCCTCATGACCTATTCTTTGCCTTCGCTCCTTCAGCAAGCGAAATACTAAATAAAGTATGACACATACCGGCAATACAATTGCTGAACATATAAGAAATGTATTAGAAATAAGTATTTGCAAAAGAAGGTACTTCATCTATAAAATTTAAAACAAAGTTAGTTAAATCTATTTTGAGAACGTAATAACATCCCCCCGTTTTAAGTTTTTAGGTGCTTTTCCGTTTAAAGATCCGTTCAAGCATCTCGTATAATTCAGGATGTTTTTTATGTAATATATCCGGCTGTTCAAAAAAATATTCGCTTACCACCGCAAAAAATTCCGCATTATTAGTAGCACCGTAAGGGTTAATATCCGACTTATGCGCTTTGATCTTTTTAATTTCATCTGCCATTAAATTTACCCATGGCATGACGTAATGTTTTCCTAATAAGTTCTCCGGAATGCCGTCAATGGCGCCATCCGACTTATCCAATAAATGCACAAACTCATGTATGGCAGTATTATGCTTATCGGTTTCGTTCATAAAACCATGATGTAATGCTTGTTTTGAAAGGATCATTGTACCATGCATGGCGCCTGTGCCAACCATACCAAGTATTTGACGTTCAGGACCTGCTGTTTCAAAACTTTCATTAAAGTTGTCAGGGTATATTAGTACTTCGGTAATAGAGCTGTAATGCCAGTCGTGAAAGGCAAACACAGGAATAACCGCGCTTGCGGCTACCAATAATTTATCGGCATCATCAATAGCTATATCAATGCCTGTGATACGCGTGCGCTTTAAAAAATCGGTCATCTCATATTCAAACCTTATTTTTTCTTCATTTGATAAGGCTGCGTAAAACGCTACTTTTTCTTGCAGAATAATCTTGTATTCGGGTTTAAAGTCAAACTTATATTTCTTTTTTAAGCGGTCGCCAAATTTAAAATAAAGGATAATAAGAATGACAACAACACTGAGTATACTAATTTGCATTGAGAGAAATGTTTAATGAACCGGTATATGTTGTAAATTTAAAACTTATAATTAAAAAGTAAAAAAATTATAATTTTAACTAGTAACATGCTTATATTAAATGATATTATTACAGAGCTTGAAAAGTTTGCTCCCCTAGCCTATCAAGAATCTTATGACAATTGCGGCTTACTGACCGGGAATAAAAACATGGAAATTACCGGCGCCATACTTTGTTTAGATTGTATTGAAACAATTGTTGATGAAGCCATCGCCAAAAAATGCAATTTAATTATTGCGCATCATCCTATTGTTTTTGGAGGCTTAAAAAAACTGAACGGCACCAATTACGTGGAACGTACCGTTATTAAAGCCATTCAACATAATATTGCCATTTATGCCTGCCACACTAATTTAGATAATGTAAAACTTGGTGTCAACAAAAAAATAGCCGATAAATTAGGCTTGATCAATCACCGGATCTTATCACCGAAAAAATCCCTACTAAAAAAACTGGTCACTTTTGTTCCCGGTACTCATTTAGAAAAAGTGCGTACAAGCTTGTTCAACGCGGGAGCCGGTAACATTGGCAATTACGACAGCTGTAGTTTTATACTGGAAGGAACCGGGAGTTTTAGAGGAAATCAGAATTCAAATCCCGTAATTGGCGAAAGAGGAAAATTAAGTGTTGAAAAGGAAATGCGTTTAGAGTTGATCTTTGAAGGAGTTCACCTGTCAAACATTTTAGGAGCGTTAATGCAAAATCATCCTTACGAAGAAGTGGCTTACGATATTTACCAATTGGAAAATTCTCACCAAAACATAGGTTCCGGAATGACGGGGGAATTAAAAAATCCGATACCGGAACTGGAATTTTTAGCATTGATTAAGAACCTATTTAATGTTAAATTCTTAAAACACACTTCCTTACGGAATAAACCGGTGCAAAAAGTAGCGCTTTGCGGAGGCAGTGGAAGCTTTTTATTAAGAAACGCAATAAATTCAGGGTCAGATATTTATATTAGCTCCGACTTTAAATACCACGAGTTTTTTGATGCGGAGAATAGGATTGTGATTGCTGACATTGGACACTATGAAACAGAGCAATTTACGCCTGAAATATTTTATGAGATTATATCAAATAAATTTCCTACTTTTGCAACCTATTTAACGGCAATAAACACTAACCCGGTAAACTATTTTTAAACTATGTGCGCTAAAATTAAAGAAAAAATTGATGCATCAATAGAAGGTAAACTTCGTGCATTGTATGAATTACAATTAATCGACTCTAAAATAGATCGTATCCGCACCATTCGCGGGGAGCTTCCTTTAGAAGTTCAGGATTTGGAAGATAGCGTAGCGGGCCTTGAAACACGTGTTACTAACTTAACAGACGAATTAAAAGAGCTTGAAAACCAAGTAGCTGAAAAAACTCAGGCTATTAAAGATTTTAAAGCCAACATTAAAAAATACGAAGCACAGCAAGGTAAAGTACGTAACAACCGTGAGTACGATGCCATTACTAAAGAAATTGAATTTCAGAATTTAGAGATTCAATTGGCTGAAAAACGTTTAAAAGAAAATAAATTTAATATCGAATCTAAATCTGAAATCGTTGAAAAATCGCAAAATGAATTTTCTGAACGTAAGAAAGATCTGAAATTAAAGAAAAGCGAGTTAGACGAGATCATTGCTGAAACTGAAAAAGAGGAAAAAGATTTAGTGAAAGCGTCTGCTACAGCTGCAGCAGGTATTGAAGAAAGATTGGTAAATGCTTACAGAAGAGTACGTGCTAACACCCGTAACGGTTTAGCAGTTGTACCCGTTGAGCGTGATGCTTGCGGAGGTTGCTTCAACAAAATACCGCCGCAAAAACAATTGGATATCCGTATGAATAAAAAAATACTGGTTTGCGAACACTGCGGCCGTATTATGGTGGACCCAAACATTATTTCTGACGAAGCACCGATTGCGGAATAAGAATTAAGTATATAATTTAAAAAGTCCTTCATGATTAATGAAGGACTTTTTTGTTTTTAGTATGTAGGCAGTAACCTATTTATTTTTCTTTATAAATTCCTGAACCAACTCTTCATCTGTTTTACCGAGGTTATGAATAGCTGCTTTGGAATCATTGGCATAAGCTGTTTCAGGACATTCATTGATGATCTGTTCATAGAGTTTTTTTGCTTCTTGTTCGTTATTCAACATCTTAGGATCATCGTAAAGCTGCGCCATAATAAATAAAGCTGCTCCCCTGTTTTTAAATCTAGGATACTCGTTAATGCATTTATTAAGCATTACCTGTGATTGCGTATACTTGCCCACGGCTTGTGCTACCTGCCCTGCTTTTAAATAAAAAACAGGCGCTAAGGAATCGTTTTTACAATGAGAGGCATAGGTGCTAAAATCGTTAATGGCTTTAGCCGCAACCTCTTTATCCAGAACCTGGGCACGCATTAAAATTTCGTCAGACGCTTTAGCCTGTGCGTAATATGTATCGCAATCACCGGCAGATGCTGTTGCAATACTACCTGTTTTACCTGTTGAATTAATTTTCTCTTCAGTATGATTACACGATAACAAAATCACACTACAACCCATTATACCAATAATCGTTTTAAGCATTGACATTACTTTTTAGGTTGAAATACTTTTGTTTTATAATCGGCTCTGAATTTGCCTTTACTAATGTCCGTTAGCTTCCCGCTGATCAATTTTCGCTTAAACGGACTAATCTTATCGGTAAATAAAATCCCTTCAATATGATCGTACTCGTGCTGTATAACCCTTGCAATAACACCTGTATAAGTGTCTTTATGTTTTTTAAAGTTCTCATCAACGTATTCAATCGTTAAGGTATCTTTACGCATAACGTCTTCCCTGATCTTAGGAATGCTTAGGCAACCTTCGTTAAACTTCCATTCTTCGCCGGTTTCTTCTACTATTTGCGCGTTTATAAATGTTTTTTTAAAGCCGTCCATCTCTTTCATCTCTGCTTCCGTAAATTCAGGTTCTTCGTCTTCTTCACCCACTTCTGCAAAGGGAGAAGCATCCACAACAAATAAACGGATAGCTTTGCCGACTTGAGGAGCAGCAAGGCCTACGCCGTTAGCATCATACATCGTTTCATACATGTTTTTAATCAGCTGCGGTAAATTTTCGTGGTTCTTATCTATCTCAACACATTTTTTCCTTAACACCGGATCGCCGTAAACAACTATTGGTAATATCATTTTTTGTTCTTATTTTAATTTAAAGCATTATTTAGTTAAGATAAAAGATCCAAGATTAAAGATCATTTATCTTATGTCTTTAATTCTTTTCTCTTATCTTGTGTAATTAGGTGCTTCTCTTGTAATAACCACATCATGCGGATGGCTTTCTTTAACACCTGCTGCCGTAATTCTTGTAAATTTAGCATCTTGTAATGCTTTAATATCTTTTGCTCCGCAATAGCCCATTCCTGCTCTCAACCCACCGATTAATTGATACATCACGTCTGCTAGATGGCCTTTGTAAGGCACACGCCCGCTAATGCCTTCCGGAACCAGCTTTTTAATATCATCTTCCATGTCTTGGAAATAACGGTCTTTAGACCCTTTTTGCATCGCTTCCAATGAACCCATTCCGCGGTATGCTTTAAACTGGCGGCCTTCAAAAATAATGGTCTCTCCCGGGCTTTCTTCTACACCGGCAAACATTCCCCCCATCATTACAGTATTAGCACCTGCTGCTATTGCTTTTACAATATCACCTGTGTAACGGATTCCTCCGTCAGCAATAATAGGTAATCTTCCGTTTAATGCGGCAGCTACTTCTAAAATAGCCGTTAACTGCGGTACGCCCACTCCTGCAATAATTCGCGTAGTGCAAATAGAACCGGGCCCAATACCTACTTTAACTCCATCCGCGCCTGCTTTCATTAATGCTAATGCCGCATCGCCTGTAGCTATATTTCCTACAATGACTTGTAACGTTTTATATTTCTTTTTCACGTCTTTCAACATGGTTATTACACCTTTCGAATGGCCGTGAGCCGTGTCAATAATAACGGCATCTACTCCCGCTGCAACCAAGGCATCAATCCGTAACATGGTATCGGCTGTAACGCCAACTGCTGCGGCAACTCTTAATCGCCCCAACTCATCTTTAGCGGCGTTAGGGCGCACTTTAATTTTAATAATATCTTTATAGGTAATTAATCCAATTATTTTTTTGTTCTTATCAAGGATCGGTAATTTTTCAATTTTATGATCCTGTAAAATTTCTTCGGCCTGTTTTAAGGTAACGCCCTGTGAAGCTGTAATAGCCTTACTTGCAGGTGTCATAACTTCTTTTACTAAACGTGTTAAGTTTTTCTCAAAACGCAGATCACGATTGGTAACAATACCCACAAACTTTTTATCTTTATCAACTACGGGTACGCCTCCGATTTTATTTTCAGTCATTATGGCTAAAGCATCCTTAATGGTAGAAGTTTGAAGTACCGTTAAAGGGTCAACAATCATTCCGCTTTCGCTTCGCTTTACTTTACGTACGTGCATAGCTTGCTCTTCAATGGTCATGTTTTTATGCAACACGCCAATACCGCCTTCCTGCGCAATGGTAATGGCTAATTGGTATTCGGTAACGGTATCCATGGCAGCGGACACAATAGGCGAATTTATTTTAATGTTTTTAGTAAAATAGCTTGATATGCTTACTTGGCGAGGCAATACTTCAGAGTAAGCCGGCACTAATAAAACATCATCATACGTTAAACCTTCGGGAGCAAATTTATTTGCTAAAAATGATGAAGCCATGGGATTGAATTTTGGTGTTAAAATTCGGGCAAAGATACACTTTTTTTGTTAAGATAGTGAGGTTTTGAAAAGCAATTAAGGTTCGGTTTTATCCTCATCTTCTTTGGCTTTATAATGATAAACAATATTTACATTATTAATCCCGTCGATCTCTCTTTGCTTTTGCATTTCTTTTTCATATTCAAGCTCCCTGTTATATTCAGCTTCAAGGTCGCGCTCCTGATCAGGATCTGCCCATTGGTATTGAGTTTCCTGCGGCCCTTCTTTACGATAGCTGAATGCAACCAATAGTCCTGAAATTGCTCCGAATAAGTGTCCTTCCCATGAAATCTTTCTGTCGAACGGAAAAATACCCCAGGTAATGCTCCCATATAAAAACACTACCATAGCAGAAACTACCATGAGTTGCTTGTGTTTGCGGAACACACCGCTAAAAAATAAAAAAGTTGAAAAAGCGTATATTAATGTACTGGCGCCAAAATGATAATTCATAATAACATCATTATTCCTGCCGCCAACCCATAGCCACAAGCCACTAATAAAATACGTCCATAAAATAACAGGCCATGCAATAGGCCTGTAAAAATAAAAGATCATGGTGCTTAATATAAATACAGGTAAGCTGTTATTAAGAATGTGATCAAGATCAGCATGAATAAAAGGAGAAAATAAGATGCCTTTTAAACCACTTATGGTGCGCGGGCTAACCCCTAATTGATAAAGATCTAAATGAAAATAGGTATCTGCAAAAAAAACTCCCCAGCAAATTGCTAAAAACAACAGCGGATATACTATTACTGAAAGTAATTCTTTTAAAGGGAATTGTTTCATAACGGGTTTGCTTTTTATAGCCTCTATATTATCCAAAAGCGTACCGGCCGGTAAAAAGACTGCCAATAGTTGATTTAACAGTCAGGCTGTCATTTAACATTCCTGTAAACCCGGTTTGTAAGTGGTGAGTTAGCGTTTGCAGTAATGAGTTATAAATTTGCGGCGGTGTTTTACGAAAAAACACTCTATAGTATTTAATTCCATAAAAAAACGGCCTATGATACCATAAGCCGTTTTGTAATTAACCTTACGTAAGGTTACTCTATAATTAATTTTTTAGAAATTTTTTGATTGTTTACTTCAACATTTATAATGTAAATGCCTTTTGCTAAAGCAGCATTCTTATTTACAATATAGCTACCCCTTGTGCCGTCAACAGTAATAGCGTTGGCTTCTTCAACCACTCTTCCTACTACATCACTAACACTAATTTTAATTTTTTCGTTAGTATACGCATTAAAATCAACCCTTGCAGACGCATTGGTAGGGTTAGGATAAACCGATAAGCCCAATAAGTTTTCAAGTTCATTGATACCAACAACACCCGATAAGTTTATTTGGTCAATAAATATATTGTTTGAACTTCCGGCTGTTACATCACTTTTAAACCAGAAACGGAACTTTACGCTCGGTTTATTATTTAAAGCTAATAATAAACCGCTTGAAATATTTACCTGTTTCCATTGAGCCGCACTTGGTGAAAATGAAGCAGCCATTACACTTCCCGAATTGGCTGCCATTGTAGCACAAGTTGCAAAGCCCAATACATTTGTCCAGGTGCCGCCACAGTCAACGCTGTATTGTACTTTAAACGTATCGGCCTGCGCGGTTACTTTTTTAGCATAAGCATAATAGTAGGATAATGAAATGCCGGTGCTTGTTGCAAAATTATAAATAGGTGTTTCAAAAATATCTATAAAACCTGCCGAGCTTGATTGAGTTGCATTATTTAAAAAAATGCTTTGAGAGGTTCCGTTGGCACCGGTACCTATATTTAAAGCCCAGGCTATAGAACCTGCATTATTATTAATAACATTAATGCCGGGTAGATTTCCTGAATCAAAATCGTGTGTGTTAGGCAATAAAAGCCCTGCCCCGCCTTGTACCACTGTAATATAAGAGGTTTGTGTATCGGTATTAGAACCGGAAGGGTTTGTAGCGGTTAATGTAACCGAATAAGTACCCGGGGTTGCATAAGTAACGGAAGGAGCAGTTGCTGTAGATGTTGCCGGTGTTCCTCCTTCAAATGCCCAAGCTAATGTTCCTGAGGCACCAACTTGGCTCATATTATTAAATACAATAGTGTTACCCGCGCAAACATTTTGTTTGTTAGCATTAAAATCGGCTATCGGCATACAAGTATACCCCGGTGTAACGCCGGTTGCTAAAAGATTAGTGGTAGACCATACATTATTACGTCCGCCAATAGGACTTGTCAAAGCCGATCTCATAGCTGATACTTGCCCTTGCGTAAACATTTTAGGACAGCTACCATAATCCATGATATTTTCATCATTTTCTGTTGGAGAACAACCTGTAAAACTACCTAAACCATGGCTTGGGCAAGTATTTACTTGAAAATAACCTTTTGTATTAGGGGTATCGCCAATACCATCATTACCACAAGAAACTTCAGGATTATTTGTAGAACCAAACGTATGGGATAAATTTAACCAATGCCCGATCTCATGAGAAATGGTTCGTGAAGCATGAGGGTTGAATTGAGCCAAAGCTCCATTAAAGGAAAGAAGTACAATGGCATCTCCCATATTACCATTTGCTGTATATGGAGTTGAGCCGGGAAGATACGTGTAACCGGCAACATAAGAACCTGTTTGAGGACAAGGACTTGTTGATGAAGAAATGCATTCTACAATATAAATATTTAAATATTTATTTACAGGCCAGCGGTTTGTACCTATTCCTGAATATTTATAGGCAGGACTTGTCTGACTCCAATATTTATTTTCAGATGTATGACGAATAATACCATTTGTACAATTACCGTTGGGATCTGTCGACGCCAATGCGAATCGAATTTCAGCATCTACATAAAGACTTCCGAAAGTTGGATTAATCTGAGAAATATCATCTCCGGTTTTAGCATAATCGTTGTTGAGATAAGTGATTAAATTTGTAAATACCTGATCGGTTACGGAACCTGAGTGTCCTGTACCCATAACATGAAATACTATCGGAATAGTATAAATGGTGCCTGAAGATGTTTTTTGATTTGCTTTGTTTTTTAGAGCTTCCTTATAGTCTAATTCCATTTGCGATTGAATTAAATTATATTTTACTCTTAAATTAGGATCCGCTCTAAAACCTTCTTCCATCGCTTCATAAGTACCGCAAGGAACTACCGTAAGCTTCTTATCTTGTGCTACTATGTTTAAACTTAATACAGCACTTCCCAATAAAGTAAGTAATTGTTTTTTCATAAGAATCATATTTTTTATTATATAATTATAAATTTATTAAATAAAGTTTAAATTATCCTGAACTTCAACCTTTTTACAGTATTGTTCGTCGATTTTAACAATTTAAACTCCTTCCTTATTTTTTAGCGTTTTCTCTTGTGCTCAAAGCCAGCATTTGTTTCATGGTTTTGTCCATGCCTTCTACGCTGCCGTCTAAAAATATAATGTTACCGTTGCCTTGCTCTGCAAAGTTTTTTACGGCTTCTGTCCACATACTGAATAAAATAAGAGAAGTATCTAAATTTGATTCCTTCATTTGTTTTGCTGCTTCTGCCATACCGCGAGCCACTTCTTCTCTAAACAAAGCAATACCTTGCCCGCGCATTTGAGCAGCTTCTTTTTCGGCGGTTGCCGAAATTTTAATAAAGTTACCTTCTGCCTCAGCCGCTTTAGTTCTTGTAATTAATAAGGCCTGGCCTTCGTTTTCGGCTGCCGCTTTTAAATTATTACTGGCAACCACTTTGGCCATCGACCGCATTACTTCCTCATCAAACGTAATATCATTTAATTGCAGATCAATTAAATGATAGCCCCACTCTTCCAACATTACATCCAATTGTTCCTTAACAGCTTCAACAATATCGCGTCTTAAAGACAATACTTCCGATTGCTTTTTAGTAGCCACAAAAGCCCTGACGGAACCCTCGATGGAACGCACTAACGCCTGCATTAAATTTTTATCGTCCACAAATTTAAAGGCTACGTTTTTTATAGACTCCTCATTTTGGTTAATAACTGCGTACAATAACATGGCTGTAAAATTAACGTTGGCCTGATCAATCGTTACAGCCTGAAAGCCCAATTCAACACTTCTGTTTTGTATTGAAATTTTTTTATACACTTTTTCAATAAAAGGTATTTTCATGCTTAACCCGGGCGTTAAAATACGCTTGTATTTTCCGAATACGGTAATAACGGCTACTGTTCCCTGCTGAACTGTAACAAAAGATAAAAATATCAGCAACAGTGCTAACGATAAAAATGTGATAATGACCGGCATAGTTTTATATTTAAGATTGTTTGTGTAAATTTAGTCATCCATTATTAAAAACAAAATAAAATCAGGTAAAGCAGTGATTAAATGTATCGGATCTATAGCACTCATTATCTTATACATAAGTAGTTATTCGCAAGCCGATACTTCAAAAAATGCAAATCCTGAGATCGTCCTTTACAAAGCAGCTTTAAAACTTATTGACTCGGCAAAATATGATGAAGCGGTTGTTTCTTTAAAAAAAGCCGTTAAGCTAAAACCCGATTATATTGAAGCTTATAATAAAATAGCTTTTGCAAAAATTAAGAAAGAAGATTATAAAGGCGCTGAAAAAGAGTTGAAGACTGCCTTAAAATTTGCACCTGATAATTTCGAAAGTCAAAAGACCTTAGGAATTTTGTATTACGACACGGAAAAATATAAAGAAGCAAAAGTCACCATCGATTCGGCCATTGCGCTTAATACGGATGATACAGAGCTGCTTTACTACAAAGCAAAATTAATGTATGACGGCAAAGCTTACAAACCCGCACAGGAGGTGTGTAACGCAGCCTTATATATAAAACCGAATTATATTGAAGTGATGTTGTTAAAAGCAGACATACGGTTTGCACTGAAAGAATATCCTTATGCCGTAAAAGAAATAGATGATGCCATGAAGCTGATACCGGCAGATAAACCGGTTTATAGTGCTTATAAAACACGAGCAAAGGCCCGTTTTGAAACTAAAGATTATAAAGGCGCTATTAATGATTGGAACGTATATTTAGATGCATTTCCTGACGAAGAAGAAGCATTGATTATGAGGGGTGCCTGTAAAATTGAAGTTAAAGATAATACGAGCGCTATTGTTGACTTTGATGCTGCCATAAAATTAGACCCTAAAAACCCGGTAAGCTATAATTACCGCGGTGTTGCTAAAGGAGAAAGTAAACAATTTGTAGAAGCCTTAAAAGATTTTGATTATTCCATAAAATTAAAGTTTGATTACGGGGCAGCTTTTGTGAACCGCGCCGCAGTTAAGTTTGCCAGTAAAGACAAACGCGGTGCCTGTGAAGATTTGAATAAAGCAGACAGCCTTGGCGATGAAATGGCTATAAAGCTGATAGATAGATATTGTAAATTTTAAAACAGTAAAGGGATATTGAAATTAATAATTATAAAATTTTGTGCAATGAAAATAATTACATTAGCTCATAAATAACTTAACAATTTTATAATTCATAAATTTAACCGCTCAATGAAAACTGCCATATACAGAAAAGCACATTTTAATTCGGCCCACAGGCTCAACAATCCGGCGTTTGACGATAAAACCAATGACGAAATTTTTGGCTTATGCAACAACCCAAATTATCACGGACATAATTACGAATTGATTGTGAGATTAGCGGGAGAAGTAAATTCACAAACAGGTTATGTGTATGATATGAAATTACTGAATGAACTTATTAAGGAAGAAATAACGGAACGCTTTGATCATAAAAATTTGAACCTTGATACCGTTGAGTTTAAAACACTTAACCCTACCGCCGAAAACATCGCAAGGATCATATATGAATTACTGAGAAAAAAAATTGAGCCTGTATTTGATCTGGAGATCACGCTTTATGAAACACCCCGCAATTACGTGGTATACCCTGTTAAATAGAAATGCGAATTAATTTTATTTATTTATTTGCTACGGGAATTTGCACACTGTTTGTCGGTTGCGGTTCTGAAATAAAAAATAAAGGCACTTATCATACTATACCACTTGTTCCGGAAAATCCCATGTCCGCTCCTTATAAAAATGACACTTCAGCTTTAGAACATTATTTAATTGAAAAAAAACTGATAAATGTCCTAGAGCTGGACAGCACTTTAAGAGTGGTTTTGCATTACGCTACCTCTCATAATTTTTTGCATAAACCTGTTTATACCGGGTTAACAACATGTTACCTGCCCTGTGAAATAGCTATAAAACTATGCAATGCAAATTATTATTTACAGCACCAATTTCCGGAATACCATATTATCGTTTTTGATGCCGTAAGGCCTTTACACATTCAAAAACAAATGTGGGATGAACTGGATATGCCCATAGAACAAAAAATAAATTACTTGGCTCACCCGAGTGATATTTCCTTACACAACTACGGAGCAGCAGTAGATGTAGGAATTATAGGGGCAAATAATATAGTATTGGATATGGGTACACCGTTTGACAGCTTTAACGAATTGAGTCAGCCAAAAAAAGAGCAGCAGTTCTTACAAGAAGGTAAACTATCGCAAAACGCTTATGCTAACAGGCTGCTGTTACGAAAAGTAATGATACATGCGGGCTTTATAATGATGAATACCGAGTGGTGGCATTTTAATGCAACGAATAAAGTAACGGCTGCGGCAAAATTTGAATTGATTGAATAGGTTTTATTTTTTAACACATAGATATATAGATTCTATACGGTTTATAAAAACTTATGTGTACTTATATAGTTTTTTATTTCTATTAAATCTATGTGGTTATTGTTCCGCAACCAACGTATCTCTCTTAATATACTTCCCAATAAAAAAATGTCCCAAGTAAATTAACGGAATTAACCCGAACGCTACCAGTAATTTAAAGGCATAACCCCACGACGCATTATGCAAAAACTCATCAAACGCCCATTTACCGGGCAATACAAAGGCTATAAACTGAACCACAAACGTATCAATTAACTGGCTTACCATAGTGCTGCCGGTTGATCTTAACCAGATATGCTTATCGCCTGTTACTTTTTTAAACAGCCAAAAAATATACACGTCTACCAACTGCGATATAAAAAAAGCAACCACGCTTCCTACAATGATCCACTGCGACTGGCCAAACACGGTTTTAAAAGCCATGTTTGATACCGGCGAAAAAGAAGTAGCATCCATATTGAGGGCAATCGCTAATATGATAAATGTAAACGAAATTAACCCTACTGTAATATAAGTAAGCTTCCGAACACCGTCTTTACCGAAATGTTCATTAATAAGGTCTGTTAAAATAAATACGATAGGCCATAAAATAATACCGATACTTTGGGTAAATAAACCAAAGAATTGCACCAGTTTTCCGCCAATAAGCTCTGCCACAATAGCATTGGTAATAAAGAAACCCGCTAATACCAAAAAAACCAAATCTTTTCTGCTTTTAAAATTCACTGTCTGTTTTTTGTTTTACAAGATTATGAAAAAACCGTTAAGGTGTATACATTTTTAGTAAATTTAGAACGATTACATGAGATACATAAAACAGCACATATTAAAATTAGTTTACCCGGTATTGGTAATTTTTATTTTACCTTTTGTGTCAAACTCACAAAACCTTAAATTTAAACGGTTGAGCATCGACGAAGGTTTATCTACCGTGAGCGTTAATACGATATTCCAAGATTCACAAGATTTTATGTGGATCGGTACACAGGATGGCTTAAACAGGTACGACGGGTACCATATTAAGACCTATAAAACCGATCAGTATTCTAAATCTTCTATTGGCTCCAATAATATAAATTGCTTATATGAAGATAAAAGTAATAACCTCTATATAGGCACTGACGACGGAGGCCTGTCAGTGCTTAATAAGCGTACAGAAAAATTCACAAACTATAAGACCGGGCTTGATAAAAGAAGTATCTCGAATAATTCGGTAAGGTCAATCATTGAATTAAGTACCAATGAATTATTTATTGCAACGGAAAATGAGATCAATGTATTTAATACTGATACAAAGAAGTTTGAACTGATAAATAACAAGGATTCAGTTCAACTAAAAAATATAAAATATTCATTTAAAGATTCTAAAAATACGGTTTACATTGCTTCATTCGGTAATGGATTATTTGAATATGATGCACGTTCAAAAAAAATTACCCGGTATGATATCCCTAAAACTATTTTAGGAAAAGTCAAAAGTATGTTTTCTTCCGAAAAGTACAATATGCGCTGTATTTCGGAGATTAACGGCAAAATATGGTGTGGTTCCGATGAAGGAATATTAATATTTAACCCTGACAAAAAAGAATTTGAATCTGTTATAAATTTCGGGTTGGAATCAAGGTATAATAACCGTATTATTTCTTTTTCAGCTTTCCGTGATTCAAATTATGTTTGGATCGGTACATGGGGGGGAGTTATTAAATATAATGTTCAAACAGGTACCTATATTATTTCTACAAACGATCAGGCCAATCAAAACTCATTATCAGATAATAAAGTATCCTATTTATTTACCGATAAACAAAAAAATTTATGGGTTGCCACACAGGATAAGGGTATTAATATTTATTTTATTGCTTCCAACAAATTCCCGATATGGGATTTTCACAGCGGCTTAACAAACGATTTTACTTATTCCGTTCTTGAAACCTCTGATAAAACGATTTGGGTGGGTACTGCTGAAGGGTTTTATAAAAAAGAAATAAACGATAAAAAATTTACGGATGTTTCGTCCATTATTAAAAAATACGATGCCACCGCGGTATTAAGTTTAATGGAGGATACCGAAGGTAAAATATGGATAGGAACATTCGGGCAGGGTATTATTATACACGATCCTAAAAAAAACAGTTCTAAAATTATATTGGGCGATGGCAATTTAGGAGGAACAGTATTAAAAATACTTCAAACCAAAAGCGGCGCTGTATGGGCAGGAACCTTTGGTGACGGCTTATACGCCATTAACCCCAATACATTAACTGTAAAGCGTTTTACCTCTAACCAAGGCCTGCCGTCAGATAAAATAAATACTATTTTTGAAGACCCGAAAGATAACAGCTTATGGGTAGGAACGTTAGGAGGCGGATTATGCGTGCTCGATTTTGTAACAAGTATTGACAAACCTGTTATTAAGGTTTATAAACATATAGAAAACAAAAACTCCATCAGCTCCAATAATGTAAATCACATTTATAAAGACAACGCCGGTATTTATTGGATCTCTACAAATTATGGCTTTAATAAATTTGATAAAGCAAAAAAACAATTTTTAGTTTATACAGAAAAAGACGGCTTGTTAAACAGCTATATATATGCTGCTATACCTGACTATGAAGGCAACTTATGGCTTCCGTCTAACTTTGGGCTTACAAAGTTTGATCCCAAAATAAATAATGAAAACGGTGTGGCATTCAGGAATTATAATACTAAAGACGGGATTCAGGCAAGGGAATTTAACCTTGGAGCATCTTATTTATGTAGTAATGGAACTATATTGGTGGGAGGCATTTCAGGCATTAACCATTTTAACCCTAAAGAGATTAAAGAAAGTAAAATTACCCCCAACACCTTTATTTATTCGTTTTCGCGACAAGGGAAAGAAATAAAAACAGACAGCAGTATTTTATATATTAAAGACATAAAGCTGGCACACAAAGAAAATTACTTTACGTTTGAAGTAGTGGCTTTAGATTACCAATCGGCCGGGAAAAACAAATTTATGTATATGCTCGAAGGGTATGATAACACGTGGTCCTCTCCGTCGGATGTACGCTTTGTGTCCTACACAGAATTGCCCGGCGGCGATTATACCTTTAAAGTAAAAGCAACTAACAGCGACGGTGTATGGAGCGAAACCCCCTTTGAATTAAAAATTACTGTGATTCCGCCATGGTGGCGCACTACTTGGTTTTATATAGCAGCTACTATTTTAGTGTTTGGTTTAGTAATAGGCTTTACAAGCTACAGGACCAATACGATTAAAAAAGAAAACAAAATATTAGAAAATAAAGTAGCCGCGCGTACGAAAGAACTGGCGGAAAAAAACAAAGACATTACAAGCAGTATAGAATACGCAAAACGAATTCAGGAAGCCATATTACCGGCTAAAGAGCTTATATTTTCCAAACTAAAAAATGCGTTTATTTTATACAGGCCTAAAGATATTGTAAGCGGTGATTTTTATTGGTTCGGAGAAAAGGATAATTACAAGATTATAGCGGCAGTAGACTGTACAGGCCACGGTGTACCCGGTGCGTTTATGAGTATGATAGGCCATAACTTATTAAACCAGATCGTCTCTGAAAAAGGAAATTATGATCCGGGAGTAATTTTAAAAGAATTACATAAAGGCGTTCAGGCAGCTTTAAAACAAGGACAAAATACTGTTAATACTAACGACGGGATGGATCTTTCGATACTTGCAATAAACACTGATACTCGGGAAGGCTTATGGGCAGGGGCTTTCAGGAACCTTGTTATTATTAATGAAGCAGGCGCTCTTGAAAAAATAGATGGTAATAAATATCCTATAGGCGGCGCACAGCTTGATTCGGATAGAACTTATTTTACACATAAACGTATCTTTAATAAAAATGACATGTTATATATGTTCAGCGACGGCTATGCAGACCAGTTTGGCGGAGAGAAAGGGAAGAAATTTATGGTAAAACGCTTTCATGATTACCTGGGGGTTATACACCAACATTCAATGAAGGAGCAACAAAAAGAACTTGAAAGTTTATTTGACGGTTGGAAAGGTAATTACGAGCAGGTTGACGATGTTTTGGTGATTGGAATAAAACTGTAAAAAAATAATGAAAATTTATTTTTTTTAATGAATTTAATTATATATTTGAATTAAAATTTGGCACTTTAATTGCCATAAGAATTGGAATAATCCCCAAACAAATGAAAAAAAACTTAAGCCTATCCTTAATTGTAATTGCTTCAGCAATTATTACGTTCGATTCTTGTAAAAAGAAAACGGAAGTGGATAATGAAACACAATCCGTTGTTGATAATGCTATTTGTGAACAACAATTTATGTCGATTCAACCGGTTGTAAATGATAAAGGGATTACTGAGAAAGGAATTAAAAGAACAACAAATGCCTGCGAAACATTTTCGATAATTGCAGGTGACACAACAGATGCCGCCGGTGATAAAATATATGACAGTGGCCCCGTAACTTTCCAGATTGATTATGGAACAACAGGATGCGTAGGTTCTGACGGTGTTTACAGAACAGGTAAAATAAACATTACCACTCCAAAAAAATGGTCTGCTTTTAATACACAAGTTACAGTTGACCTGATTAGTTATAAAGCAAACAATGTTACTTATACGGGACAAATAAAAATTTCGAAGCCCGATTCATTAACCATTACCACTGAAGTTATAAACGGGCATTGCACCGACGGAACATGGAACATTGACTATGCCTGCACAAAAACATTAAAACAGGTTGCAGGTTATGCTACTAAAAATATAGTAGCGGATGATGAGTTTTCTATTACAGGATCATCAAACGGAAAAAACAGGGAATCACGTGTGTTCACAACCAATATCACACATCCTTTAATTAAAAAAACATCTTGTAAATATATCACTTCGGGAACTTTGGATCTTACTCCCGATGGATTAAAAACAAGAACAGTAGACTTTGGTAACGGAACCTGCGACGATGACGCAACATTTACACTGAATGGACAAACCGTATCCTTTAAACTTAAATAAAGTACAATCGTCCATTATGATTGATGCGTTCAATATATATGATAAGATGGAGAAGAATAATATTCTTCTCTCCTTTAAAGGCGACATTACTTCGGAGCTGTTAACGTCTATTCTTCAAATTATGGAGAATAAAATGGATAACATGCAGGAAGAGCCTAAAACAAAAAAAAAGGTGTATAACGTTTTAGTAGAATGTTTACAAAATCTTTACCACCACATGGATGATGCAACTGACGGGAATGGCGACAAGAACCGGAGTGCTATTTTTATGATCGCTAAAAATGAAGGTGCATATAATATTATTACCGGAAACTATATTTTAAACGAAAACATCCATGGTCTTAAAACACGATTAGATGATGTGAATGCCCTATCGAAGGATCAGTTAAAGGATTATTATAAATCAGTTCTTAATAACGGGGAAATGTCTTTAAAAGGCGGCGGCGGATTAGGAATGATCGATATAGCCCGAAAAACAGGTGAAAAATTAGATTACAATTTTTTGGAAATTGACAATAAAGTTTCTTTCTTTACACTCATCATAAAAGTAACACAACCACAACTTATATAAAAACAGCTCACTATGGAAAAATACGCTATCGAAGGCACACCAAAAACACCTACTATTTCATTTGATATTCAAAATGGTGTATTAGAAATTAAAGGACGTTCAATTCCTGAAAATTCTATTGAGTTTTATAAACCGTTAGTTGACGCGTTAGATAAATACTCTACAGCTTCAAAACCTGCAACAACAGTAAATATTCAGTTAGAATATTTTAATACAAGTTCTTCTAAGTGTATTTTAGATGTATTTAAAAAATTAGAAGCCATTCACAAAGGCGGTAGTGCGGTTACCATTAACTGGCATTACGAAGAAGATGATGAGGATATGTTGGAAGCAGGTGAAGATTACCAGGCAATTATTAATGTACCTTTTAAAATGGTTCAAGTAGCTGAATAATTTTGAAACATAAAATGTTTATAAACCCCGATTTATCGGGGTTTTTTTATGTATAATTTCATGAATTTTACTTAGATTTGTAGCCTTAAAAAATACGTATGTCTAAAATAACAGAATTACTGGGAACGCAAGCAGATAGTTTACTTAATCACACATGTAAAACTATTTCTAAAGAAAATATTGTAATACCGGGCGCAAATTTTATCGATCAAACATTTGCCTACTCTAACAGAAATCCACAAGTATTAAGAAGCTTACAACAACTATACGCAACAGGCCGCTTAGCCAATACAGGCTACATGAGCATTTTACCGGTTGACCAAGGTATTGAACACAGCGCAGGGGCATCCTTTGCGCCCAACCCTATTTATTTTGACAGTGAGAACATTGTGAAATTAGCCATTGAAGGTGGTTGTAATGCGGTTGCATCAACTTACGGTGTGTTAGGTTCGGTTGCCCGTAAATACGCTCACAAAATTCCTTTTATTGTAAAAATCAATCATAACGAATTTCTTTCTTACCCTAACAAATTTGACCAAATCATGTTTGGCTCTGTTGAAGATGCCTGGAACATGGGCGCTGTAGCCGTTGGCGCCACTATTTATTTTGGCTCGCCGGAATCGGGAAAACAAATTGTTGAAGTAGCCCGGGCATTTGAACGAGCACACGAGTTAGGCATGGCTACCATTTTATGGTGCTATACCCGCAATAATGCTTTTAAGAAAGACGGTGTTGATTACCATACATCGGTTGATCTCTCATCGCAGGCAAACCATTTAGGTGTTACTATACAAGCGGATATTATTAAACAAAAAATGTCTGATAAAAACGGTGGTTATACAGCACTCAACTATGGTAAAACACATCCTAAAGTATATTCAGAACTAACAACTGACCACCCGATTGACCTATGTCGTTATCAGGTAGCAAATTGCTATATGGGTAAGATCGGTTTAATTAACAGCGGCGGCGAAAGCAAAGGCGCGTCTGATTTAGCGGAAGCTGTAACAACGGCTGTTATCAATAAAAGAGGCGGCGGGCAAGGATTAATTTCAGGACGTAAAGCGTTTCAAAAACCATTAAAAGAAGGGGTTGAATTATTAAATTCGGTACAGGACGTTTACTTAGATAAAACAATTACAGTAGCATAATCAGTTATTGATTTGTTGAATGGATGAGTTAATGAATAATATCAACTCAAAAAGTCTTCAATTCTTTAACTCTCTAATTATAAAAATATGGGTTGGTTTAAACGATTAAAAGAAGGTATTACCACTACTACTACCGAAAAGAGAGAAACTCCCGAGGGTTTGTGGTATAAATGCCCTTCATGTAAAAAAATACATACAGCGCAGGAACATAAAGCAAATCAGCATGTATGCTTAAATTGCGGCTACCACGAAAGAATTGGCAGTGCTGAATATTTCGAAATTATTTTTGATGACAATAATTTTACGGAACTTCATGAAAATTTAGTAAGCGGTGATCCTTTAGATTTTACGGATACCAAAAAATACACAGACCGTTTAACGGACACTATTAAAAAATCGGGCTTGAAAGATGCTTTAAGAAGCGCATACGGCAAGGTAAACGGGAACGACTTGGTAGTTTGCTGTATGGACTTTGGTTTCATTGGCGGTTCTATGGGAAGTGTAGTAGGTGAAAAAATTTCACGCTCTATTGATTTTTGCTTAAAAAATAAAACGCCGTTACTGATTATTTCAAAATCAGGCGGTGCACGTATGATGGAGGCAGCCTTTTCATTAATGCAAATGGCAAAAACGTCCGCTAAATTATCACTGATGGACAAGGCAGGTATCCCTTATATCTCTTTATGTACGGACCCTACAACAGGCGGTGTTACGGCGAGTTATGCCATGTTAGGTGACCTTAATATTTCTGAACCGGGTGCATTAATTGGTTTTGCAGGACCACGCGTGGTGAAAGAAACCATCGGTAAAGATCTTCCGAAAGGCTTTCAAACAGCGGAATTTGTATTGGAGCATGGGTTTCTTGATAAAATTATTACCCGTACCGAATTAAAAGCGAAGCTTAGTACCTTGCTTAAAATGTTTAAGAATTAAAATCTTATAATGTATATAGAAAGCCTTTTTAGTATTTTACTGAAAGGGTTTTTTGTTTCATAATCTTCGCGTAGTTGTCAGTTCGAGTAAAAATGCGCCTCTTATCATTTTTTGTATCGAGAACATTTTAGAATCAAAAACTTCTCGATACTATTTTTTGTGAAGAACAGACAAAAAATAACTCGAAGTGACAAAAACTAAGAGTTCAACTCCACCTGCTTTTTATGATACAGATCAATACACAAAAGTATCGCCAGAAAGCCCCAGAAAGGAACGGAAGCCTTATCACTGTCTAAGAAATTATTTAAAAAGCCATGCACAAAATACGTGCTGATTCCCATAACGATGGAGATGGTAAATAGTTTAAGAGGCCGGTCTTTTATTTCGTACACCAACCTATAGCCTAAATGCATCACATAAAAAACCAGTATAATCACAATAATGCCACCTAATAAACCCTGCTCACTTAAAGGCCCCAAATACTCACTGTGTGCATTTCCTTTATTACCAAAGTTAGTAGAGATCTCCGTTTTTAAACTACTTTTTTGATATGGGGCATATAAGAATTGGTAAGTACCGGGCCCTGTTCCTAAATAAGGGTATTCCTGAAAGATGCTGATAGCACAGCTCCAACGGTTTAGGCGTTCCATGTTTGATACATCGGTAGAAATGTTTGTCATAGATTCGATGTTGGCCGTAAAGTCTCCGTCCGAGTCTGTATTATTTCTTCCTAATATCATTAAGATTTCTGACTGAAAACATAAAAATAAGATAACCGATGTAATGACCGTAATTAAAATAGTACGAAACTTAATTCGGATTATAAATGTGGTCAATACTGCTAAAGAAACTGCGAGGCTTAGCCATCCTGCCCTTGCATAAGATACCACAATAGAAATTAAAAAGATAGCTAATAATGAAAAACATAAAACTTTAACGGGAAAAGAAACCGTTCGCATCAGCAACATACCGCCCATAACCGGTATAAACATGGCCAATACCGCACCATAAGCTGTGTGGTCGTTATAAAAAGGAGATACGATCCAATCAGCTGTTTTTTCATCGAAGCCGTAAGCGGCATGTTTTATAGTGGTTATAATAGCAACTATTGCTAAGGCACCGGCGTATGACAACACATATATTTTAATAGATTTAAAGTTCTTAAAAATATAAGCTGCCATAAAATAGCATGATGTTAAAAACCAGGTACGGGATAAAATATATTTTAAAGAAATAACAGGTAACTCGCTTGTTATCGCGGTAAATGCCATCCAACCTAATTGCATAAGTATAATAATTGTTAAGGGATGCCTAATAACCTCTTTTGCGGTAATGCCGCTGCTGAGTTCATTTAATAAATAAATTAATGTGAGCCCTATCATTAAAGGTTCTGAGGGCAAGCTCAGGTTAAGCCCTTCCGACATGCCAAGCTCTTTTAAAGTAATAGCCAAAGGCGTACTGAAAGCCATAAGGTACATGATCTTTTCAATATCCACTAAAGCCAGCAAAACAATTAATAATAAAACCGGAAGAAGGTTAAAAGGAAAAAACATGCCACGGTCGAATAAAAAAACATAGGTGTTAAGCAGTATGTAGGATACGACTATAAAATAAAACACATAGGTATTTCTTAATTTCAGCAAACGTAATACGGTTTTAAAAGTTAGTCTTCTTTAGATTGCAGGACTATCTTATTTTTGATCTCGATGAGTTTATCAGAAAACAACAATACCAATAACGCCAGCATAAAGGCTGAAAACGTTGATACAATTACAATTAAAGCGCGTACGGGCTTAGCTTTCTTTTCGTTCCTTTCCGCTTTATCAACAATAAATTTAGACGGTAAGTGCCTGTTTAAATTTACAAAGGCTTCGTCATACTTACCTTTAATAACAGGATATTTAAAACGGTATTTTTTTAATTTTTCGGTAAGGTCAACAAAAGCCATCCCGTATTTTTGCAGTGTATCTAATTTTACCCTTAAATTATTTTGCGCTCGTACATCGCCATTACCAACTGCTTTAGCCATGGCTTTGGAATAAGCATTCATTTCACTTTTGTAATCTAAAATACCTAATTGTCGAATAGACTGAAGACTGTCCTGCATTTCAGTAATATTTTTTAAATAGTTGTTGTATTCTTCTTCTACAATAGCAAATGCTTCTTTGGCAATTTCCCTGGTCATTCTAAATTTTACTGAATCAGCGTAGGCCACAATAGAATTGGCTATTTTAGCTGCCCTATCCGACTGGTAATCATACACATCAATACGAATAGAAACATAATCTGTTCTTTTAAAAGACACCATTTCGTCCCATTTCAATTTTAAGTAATGGTTTGTTAAATCATTATCGCGCGGTATTTTCCAATGCGTATAAAGGTCGTATTGTTTTGCCGCCATTTCCCTGATCTCGTTTGAGTTTAAGATCTGTAATAATTTTTCAGCATCATCTTCATCACCCAACTCCATATAATCTTCCTGGTTACCGGCATTTTGTTCAACCAATAATTTAGCAACCGAAAACGTACGCGCCGGAAACACAATAGCCGTAGCTTTATATTGAGGTGTAATAATAAATGAGGCAATTATTGAAAGAACGGCGGCAGTAACTGTTACAATAATTAATTTTTTTCTCCATTTATATATTTTAGCGAGTAGCTTTATCGATTCCTGGTTTAAGTCTGCTTGATTCATTTTTTAAATATACGCTTATTATTATTTATACTTTACAAATCTATAGATTGATTTAGCATTGAGAAGCCCTGATACAAAGGCCCATAAACTACAAAACACACACATTATTCCAAAATTAATGAGCCAGTTTGCAGTAAATGATCTTGAGAAAAAATTAAAAGCAATAATACCCGAAATAAAAATACATAATGACATAATCAGCTTAACATTGAACTTGAATTTAAATATTTTTACGGCAAAATATATTTGAATCCCCGCTGTAAAGAACTGGGTAATTAAGCTTGAATAAGCGCTGCCTAAAGCCTTGTAATGAGGTATTAAAACAAAGTTCAATACCAAATTAATGCAAATACCAATAAGCGCCATAATGTTAAGCTGCTTTAAGTTTCCGTTGGCGGTTAAAAGAGTTCCGAAAATATATGTGGTAGAGACAGCCGTAAAGCAAAGCATTAAAATACTGAACTCAACATAAGAGTCGGATATTTCTCCGTGCTTTACATGATTGATCAAGCCTGAAATATCCTGCGCGTAAAAGAAACAACCAACCGATACCACTAACGCAGGCGTGATCAGCAAAATAAAAGACAACTTCACAATTTGCTCTACGCTTTCTTTATGCTTGATCATGCGGCTGAATACCGGTATCAGCTGCACCGAAAATAAATAGGCGATCATGTTGCCCGCTTCCAGTAACCTGAACGCCTTTGCATAGATTCCGGCCTGCTCTGAGCCCTCCCCTTCCGGTAAAATAAAACCGAGCATTACACTGTCTAACCGGTTATAAAATGTCATTAGCAATACCAGTATGGCAAACGGGAAGCTTTGCTTTAAAATCATTAAGCTGAACGGCTTATTCCATGTCAGTTTAAAGTGACTGGTTTTATGATATACAGTTACAAAAGCAATAACAGCCGTTAAAGCATACCCAATGGTTTGTGCATATACAAACACCATAATATCTATTTCTAAACCAAACCAATTTAACAACAGGCCTACACATATAAAAATCATTATAACCCTATCTGCCACCGAAACAAAACTGTCTGTTTTAAATAAATGAAGGCCTAACAAACTTGACCTTAAATACAGGATCATACTTATTAGAAACTGGTTAACGGCTAATACAGACAGCAGCTTCATGTACCTAAAATCGTAGCCCAGCGTAAATCCGAGAATAACGGTTACTAAAAAATAAATAATACCGAGAATAAGCTTTAAAGTAAACAGGCTGCTGAAATGCTTGGTAAGCAAATGGTTATTTTGAGCAATGTTTTTATTATTAAATTGGGTAACGCCAAAATCGAGAATGATATTAAGCAGGAACGAAAAGTTAAACAGAATAGCGTATTCGCCATAACTTGCATTCCCAACCGCGTTTTGAACCGCAGGCTCAATACCCAAAGGCCAAAACGGCTTAATCAGTAAATTAAGAACAATTAAAAACGCAATATTTGTAACAAATTTCTTTTGTTGCATATAGTTTTGGGCAAACAACAAATATATTATTTTTTTATATGCAGCTTGTTAAGCAGGGTACGTTTTTAGCAATTGTAAATGCCTGTTAATTAGCGTTAATAGAAAAACTTTTTGTATTGTTTTTGGTTGTGTTAACGTAAAATGGATACTTTTAGTATTTACTGCTGTACATATTAGTCACTATTAAACTAACACGGATGGATACCAACTATAAAAAAACCGATGAAGAATGGAAAAAGGAATTAAGCCCCGACCAATATCATATACTGCGTGAAAAAGGAACGGAACGCCCGTTTACAGGGAAATATACTATGCACTTTGAAAAAGGTGTTTACAAATGTGCCGCCTGTGGCTACGAGTTGTTCAACGACGCTCACAAATTTGAATCACACTGCGGGTGGCCAAGTTTTGATGCAGAGTTAGGGTTGGGCGACCGGATTAAAAAAATAAAAGATATGACCTTTGGTATGGCGCGCACAGAGATTGTATGTGCAAGGTGCGGCGGCCATTTAGGCCATATTTTCGATGACGGGCCAACAGATACAGGAGAGCGTTATTGTGTGAACTCTTTGAGTATTGATTTTGAACCGAAGGGGGGATAAATAGAGTTACCCGTAACCGCATAGGAACATAGAAATATAGTAATCTTTTATGGGCTTATGTGTCCTATATGGTTTTTATCACTAACAGTAAGGAAACCAAGGTTATATTTTATAATGCCAACTCAACGGTAGGATCCCAAAAAAGATTCTTAAACTCCACAACCGTATCTTCTTCCACTTTTATCTTTTCTTTCTCCAGTAATTCCTGCATGGCAAAAGGTGTTGAAAAGTGATGCCGTCCGCTGAGCTGCCCGTTACGGTTAACCACCCTGTGTGCGGGCACTTTAGGCTTTTGCGAGTGTGCCGCGTTCATAGCATAACCTACCATTCGTGACGAGCCCTTTGCACCAAGATAAACCGCAATTGCGCCATAGCTTGTTACACGCCCTTTTGGTATTAATCGTACCACTTGGTAAACTTGATTAAAAAAATCGTTTTCCATATTTACCCTATCATTAAATTACAACCTCTTAAATCACTGTTATCAAAACGCCCCAATATTTCGAAACTCCCGTTAATGTGCATCTTGCCTAAATCTTTTGTTTCTATAAAAGAACAGGAATATAAATTGGCAAGGTCAATAACATTTATACCACCGCCTTTTCCTTGTTTTACATAAGTAAACGGATCGTTTGTATCCCTTATCAGTACACGCATCCAAGGAGGGCATTCAAACAAACCGTCTTGTTTGGCGTAGGCCTGCGACAATAATTCAGTCATACCGTATTCGCTGTGTATGGCATGTGTACTCAGTTTTTCTTTTAAAACTGCATGCACTTCTTGCTTTATCATTTCCTTTCTCCTGCCTTTCATACCGCCTGTTTCCATTATAGTTACATGTTCTCCTAACACAATATCATGGTCAGCCAGGTCGAGCAATGCGTAAGTAACACCGAGCAATAATGTTTTTTGAGACGCGTATTTTAAATGCGCTAATGTTTTAATTAATGCATCGGTATTGTGTAAATAAAATCCGCTTAAAGGATGGGCTGATTCTTTAATTAAACGATCGAACATGTATACCAACGAGGAGCCTCCCCTTTCTAAATAATTGGGTAATAAGGCTAAAATACAGTAGTTGTGAGGTTTTCCGTAAAACAATTCAAAGCCTTTTATAAACGATTTTTCATACAAATTTATATCGCTTACATAATGGGTGGAATTAATTTGCCCGGTAGTGCCGCTACTTGTAAACTTTACTGTATCGACTGAAAGAGGCGTTGAACTAATTTGCTGCGTTTTAAAAAATTCAATGGGTATGAAAGGAATTTGGCTGTAATGTTTAACGGCGTTCGCTTCAATTTTTAAACTTTTAACAAATTTACCATATACCTCAGTATTATTGTATTGATACAGAAATACCGCCAATGCCATTGTGTTAAACTCAGCATCAGAAGAGATATTAAATAGCGCCTCGTGTATTTCTTTTTCGGACAACAAATAGGGTATGATTTTTTTTTGTAAATTTATGCTGATTATTGTATCATGAGATCTTTTTTGAGATATTTATTTTTAGCGGCAGGCATAAGCTTTATTACTTATTCCTGCATAAAGAAAAAAGCTTACAATACTACCCCTGAAATTGAATATAAAGCGTTTTTTCCTTACGCCGGTGATTCAGCGGACTTGCAAATAAAATTTACGGACGGTGACGGTGACATTGGTGTAACTACTACAGACACATTGCAGACCTTATTTATTACTTATTATTATAAAGATACTGTGTCGCAAAAATATGTGGCGTATTACTCCCCCTTATTCAACGATACGTTAAGAACAGGTTACTTGATAAGGGCTCCTAAAGACTCCTATAAAGGAAAGCCTATTAGCGGTGAATTGAGTGTAAGACTGCAACAATACAGGCACAGCGTTAAAATTAAAAATGTAAAATACGTTATCTATTTAATGGATAATGCAGGCCATAGAAGCCAATCGATTACCACACCTACAGTACCTACCCAATAAAATACCGGGGTTTTAAATTAATTTTCTTTAAAGTTTTC
Source organism: Bacteroidota bacterium (assembly GCA_025362395.1). GTDB lineage: Bacteria > Bacteroidota > Bacteroidia > B-17B0 > Aurantibacillaceae > UBA4416. The sequence continues at coordinate 11,893 of JANYGK010000023.1, read as the reverse complement.
AGTGATTTTAATTTTATTAACATAAATATAGAAATCGTTGAAATAATTAGCGGTTTTTAATTTGTTTACAGGGATTAAATACTTAAAATTGCACCTTTATAAACACAAACACTATGGCAGATATTCATTTATTGGGAATTAAATTTATTGAACAAAATACTCAGGATGGTTTAGAATTTACCTACAAACCGGATGTTCCTAAGTTAAAAGTAATAGGAACTATTTTAATTGCCGCTGATGAGGAAGAAGACGAAGGCTGTGTATATTTAACCCAAAAACAGCTGAATCAGGTGTTATTAAATAAAGACATTGATCTGAAACTGGTAGATGATACTTGGACGCCCGCTAAACCTTTAAATAAGGAACAATCTAAAAAAATAGGATTAGTAACCATTGAAGCAGAATACCTGGGTACAGCAGGCGAAGTAAGATGTTACGAAGCAATAAAAGTTTCCGAATAATAAACTCCTTTATACCTTATCCCTCTCATTTGAGAGGGATTTTTTTATGGCATTAAATTTAAAAACACTTACTACCAGAACACTTACAGCAGTTGTATTTGTAGCTGTACTGCTAAGCTGCATTATGTTTAATTACATATCCTTCGCCGCTTTGTTTTTTACAGTTTCCGTTTTGGGCTTGTATGAGTTTTACCAATTGGCCGAAAAGCTTGGTGCCAAACCTTATAAGGCGATCGGAATAATTACAGGTGCTCTGTTATTTAGCTCTTTTGCCATAGGTACTATCTACATTACAGATGCTATGCACGGCCACATGTATTTTCCTGTAATTATAGCTATTGGTTTTCTCATTTTTATTGCCGGCTTGCTTGACCCAAAACCTAATACGGTTTTAAACATTGCTTATACCCTGATGGGAATTATATATGCCGTAATACCCTTTATTTTGTTGCTTTTGATTTCATGCATAACACCGCCTGTTTTTGAAATTAATTTAAATAGTATTGCCGTTGCTCCTTATAACTTTCACTATGTTTTAGGTATCATTCTATTAATTTGGGCAAGTGACACAGGCGCTTATCTTGTAGGAAGCTTAATAGGAAAAAATAAATTATACGAACGCATTTCACCGGGCAAAACATGGGAAGGTTCCGTAGGTGCTGCTCTTTTAAACATTGCCTGCGCTTACTTTATAGCAATGCTATTTCCTGAACTGGAGCTTAAACATTGGATCGTCATCTCAATTCTCGTAAGTGTTTTCGGTACCATTGGCGACTTGGTGGAATCCATGCTTAAAAGGCAAGCCGGTGTAAAAGATTCCGGAAAAATAATGCCCGGCCACGGCGGTATCCTCGATCGCTTTGACAGCCTCCTGTTTGTATCCCCTTTTATTTACGCTTATTTAAAACTGATACTATAGAATTTTAGAATATGGGTATAATCAATAGCCAATAACCACGAATAAAAACTATAACCGATTAAACAAACTTAAAACAACATTAACTCACTTTCATCTCACTGCAACCGCCCCTAATATCTACACAGTCATAAATACATTTAATACACCATGCATTAAACAATTTACTACAAACATCCATACAGTCATAATACAATATATAAAACAATTTAACTACAAAACAGCTATACAGTCTTAATTACAAAGGACATTGGACAATTAAGCTAACCATCTACAAAGTCTAATACTACATCCATTAAACAATTATCTGTAAAACATATAAACAGTCTTAATACAAAAGACATTATACAATTAACCGCAAAGCATTTACCCTTCCTCCGATTATTAAAAAAACAACGTTAAAAACTCCCTTCTAATTTCGTCTAAAACCATTAAAATCATATAATTTTTACTAATTTTGTACCCCTAACAGAAAAAAATTTAACTAAAACTAAAACCTATATGTCGACACAAACTGCAAATGCAACAGCTCACGAATCTATGTTCGAAGCCGTATTAGCGCGCTTAGACGTAGCTGCCAAATTGATGAACATGTCTGAAGATGTTGCCACTATACTTCGCAGCCCTATTAAACAAGTTAAAGTAAGCTTACCGGTAATGATGGATAACGGAAAGATCCAAGTATTTGAAGGGTACCGTATCGTTCATTCTACCGTATTAGGCCCCTCAAAAGGCGGTATCCGTTACGCAATGGATGTGAACCAGGATGAAGTAATGGCACTGGCAGCATGGATGAGTTTTAAATGCGCGGTAGCAAACTTACCTTACGGTGGTGCTAAAGGCGGTATTAAATGCGATCCGCGCGCTATGAGCGTAGGAGAATTAGAACGTATGACCCGTGCTTATGCAACATCCATGAAAGATGTATTTGGAGTTAATAAAGATATTCCCGCGCCCGATATGGGAACAAGCGGAAGAGAAATGGCCTGGATACTTGATGAATTTAATAAAGTAACCGGTGAAGACAGCCCCGGTGTTATTACAGGGAAACCAATCGTTATTGGCGGTTCATTAGGTCGCGATGCAGCAACGGGACGCGGTGTAATGGTAAACACATTAGCGGCTCTTAAAAAAATGAATTTAAACCCTAAAGAAATAACAGCTGCCGTGCAAGGCTTTGGTAACGTAGGTTCACATGCCGCTCGTTTATTAGCTGAACAAGGCATTAAAATTGTAGCTATTGGTGACCACACTGCTACATTTTATAACGAAAAAGGTATTGACATTAAAGAAGCGTTAGAGTATGCAGCTAAAAACGGCCGTGTATTAAAAGGCTTTAAAGGCGGTACAGAAATTAAATCGAACGAAATACTAACTTGCAAATGTGATGTATTAGTACCTGCGGCTTTACAAAATGTAATTACAGAAGAAATTGCTCACGGTATACAAGCTAAACTGATCGTAGAAGGTGCTAACGGGCCAACTATGCCTGAAGCTGATGCCGTATTAAACGATAAAAAAATTATTGTGGTTCCGGATATCTTAGCTAACAGCGGCGGTGTTACCGTATCTTACTTTGAGTGGGTACAAAACAAAGCAGGTTACTACTGGAGCGAAAATGAAGTAAATACCAAACACGATGAAAAGATGGAATTAGCATTTTCAAGCGTTTGGCACAATGCTTCGCACTATAAAACATCCATGCGTATTGCAGCATACATTACAGCCCTACAAAAAATTGAACAAGGTGTTCAGTTAAAAGGTAACTACTAGTTCGTAATTGCGAGCCTCAGCGAAGCAATCCCATGACATCATAAAAAAGTCTCTGCTAATAGCAGAGACTTTTTCGTTTTAAAAAAACTATTTTTAGTTACGGTAACGTAATGTTATACACTGTACCGTTAATTGTAACAGTTGCCAAGTCATCACATGCTCCGTTGCCGTAATCAATGGTACGCGGTGCTTTGCCTAAAGGAGTATGAACAAGGGTTCCGGCAGTAAAATACTTTCTGCAGCCAAGGGTCATATTGCGAATTAAGGGACTTGTTATAACAGACTGAAATGAATTTCCTCCCGCTGTACTACCGCTTGCACTACCGGTAATAGAATACATGTCATCTGCCCAAGTAAACGTGTTTTCTCCCGCTGTCCATTCTCTTTGGCGTGTGCTCTGCCATGTAACAGTTCCGCCGTTATTTGCTTTTACAATCCGAATATTTGCAGTAATATCATACACTAAATGATGTGCTGCATTGTGTCCTTTATTAGTAATACTTTTATAACCTGTAACCTGGTTATCATTCACAAAATAATTTTGCGGTGTCACCGTGATTACGGTTAAAGAATCCCTGTACCTGCCCGTAAAATTTAAAATAATGGCGCCTCTCCTGTTTCTACCGTCATTACCTACACAATTGGTCGCTCCAAAATTTACGGTAACCGTTTTAGCAGCCGCTAACGTATCAAACGTTAAAGTGGCGCAGCTGCCTAAAATTGAAGTGCTTTCCTCTGTTCTGAAACTTGAAACACTGTTATTCCGGCCTGCTTCGTCCGATATGTTGGTCATATCATTTACCGTTGTAGATGCCAATGACTGATCAGCTGCCGCTGAAGTATCAGTATCTTTTTCATCCTTACCTTTCTTTTTACAAGAAGAAAAAATGCCGGCACATACAAATGCGATTGTAACAATGCCAAAGGTCAGCTGTTTAGTTTTCATAATGTATCTTTTTATTTTCAGTATCTAAGACCCGACAAAAAGATAAAGGTTTAATTAAACCTTAAATTATTTTAAAAACCTTCCACATCCCTTATACTTAGTGCCTTTATAAGTTATTTCAACTTTTTTATCGGAGGGTTCTCCCGACATAGGCATACATGATTGAGTTTGTATTATAATAAAATCTGAAGCACCCGACTGTAAATTAATTTTTACATCCTCCTTTTTATTCAGGTCATTATTAAGGCGTTTAATTGTTACTGTTTCTTTGCCGTAGTTCAATACCATGGTAAGCCTGTCGGAATAAAATTCCGCTGTCCAACCCGGCTCCGCGCCTTCTGCTTTAAATAACAATTGGGATTTTTCTTCTTCTTTAACGTTCGACAACTCTTCTACGGCATCCATTTTTGACAAAGAAATATCTACTTCAGAAGTCGAATCTTTCTCTTCTGTAACTGTTTTTCCGCCGGTTGAATTTACCTGCGTACATGCAGAAATAAATAATAAAATAATAAGAGATAGTGTTATCTGTTTCATTGTTTTTTGTTTAAAATTAAAGAGTATAAATATACTTAACTATTTATGCGGCCTGATGATTTATTATCTTCTTTATTACTATACCTTTGCTAAAAACTATGCAATTATGAATTTGAAATTCGACATTATAGAAATTTTAAAAGTAACAATGATATTGTTTGCAGTAATTGATGTGATCGGGTCTATTCCTATCATCATTGGCTTAAATCAAAAAACAGGCGGTATAAATGCAGGCAAGGCTTCTTTAGTTTCCTTTGGAATAATGATCGTTTTTTTATTTATAGGGCAATCTATCCTTGAAATTATTGGCATTTCTATCGGAGATTTTGCCATAGCCGGCTCCATCCTTATTTTTATTGTAGCTTTTGAAATGATTTTGGGAATTCAAATTTCGAAAGATACGATGCCTGCCACAGCATCCGTTATTCCTTTAGCATTTCCATTAATTGCAGGCACAGGAACCTTAACCACATTACTTTCTATAAGGGCTGAATATAACATCATATCCATTGTGGGCGCCATTCTTTTAAATGTTATTATAGTTTATATCGTTCTCAGGAACCTTAATTGGCTTGAACGACTGTTAGGCGCAGGCGGCATTGCTATTCTTAAAAAAGTATTTGGTATTGTGCTTTTGGCTTTGGCCATTAAGCTGTTCCGTAATAATATTACCGGGCTGCATTAAACCTGATTTAAAATCAAAAAAAAACCTGTGAAGAGAGTTCACAGGTTTTTTTAGCAATTGCTAAATATTAGTGTTTTTTACCACCTTTAGCGTGCATAGCTAATGAATCAGCCATTTTAATTGAGTCAGCTTTAGCAGCTTCAGAAGCAGCCATAGAAGCAGCAGCAGCTTCAGCTTCAGCAACTTTAGCTAATGAATCAGCAGAAGCTTGTTCAACTGCAGCAATAGAATCAGCTTTAGCTTTTTCGCGAGCTTCCATTTCTTCTTTAGAAGGACCACAAGATACAAATGCAGCTGATATAGCAGCTACAGCAACGATTGATAATAATTTTTTCATTTTTGTTTGTTTTAGTTTTATTAATTTGGATGCAAAAATACACGTTTTTTTGAACTATAGTTAAAAAAACTAAAAAAATTCAAACTTTTTTTTAGGACGTTAAAATGATATCCTGTTTCTTATGCTTAAATTTGTGAATATGTACAAATCATTCCTGAAACCCTATTTATTTAAGCTGGATCCTGAAAAAGCACATTATTTAACATTTGATTTGCTGAAAATGGGGCTGAGGAATGCATTAGGACGATCTGTTTTTAAAGGCGTATTTAATTATGAACACCCCGGCCTTGAAAAAAAACTCTTCGGCTTAACCTTTAAAAACCCCGTTGGGCTTGCTGCCGGGTTAGATAAAGACGCAAAGGTTTTTAACGAACTGGCCAATTTAGGATTTGGTTTTATAGAAATAGGAACCCTTACTCCAAAGCCTCAAGCCGGCAACGATAAGCCCCGATTATTTCGCCTGCCTAAAAATGAAGCGCTTATTAATAGAATGGGATTTAATAATGAAGGGGTAGATGCAGCTGCCGTGCGTTTAAAAAACAGGAAAACATCTGTTATCATTGGCGGTAATATCGGAAAAAACAAATTAACGCCTAACGAAGATGCCATTAAGGATTATGAATACTGTTTTAATGCCTTATTTGATGTGGTTGATTATTTTGTGGTTAATGTAAGCTCCCCTAACACTCCTAATTTAAGAGCGTTACAAGATAAAGAACCTTTAACCGCCTTATTAAACCATTTACAAAACATTAATAATTCTAAAACAAAACGTAAGCCTTTATTGTTAAAGATAGCACCGGACCTAACGGATTCGCAATTAGATGATATTATTGATATTGTGGCTTCTACTAAAATTGATGGCATTGTAGCAACAAACACAACTATAGCCCGCGAACCATTGAGTTATTCAAAATCAGAAATAGAGGCTGTGGGTATGGGAGGATTAAGCGGTAAGCCTTTATCTAAGAGAAGCACAGAGGTAATTGCCTATTTAAAAACAAAATCCAATAATGCATTTCCTATAATTGGTGTTGGCGGCATACACAGCCCGAAAGACGCGATTGAAAAATTAAAAGCAGGAGCCGATCTTATACAACTTTACACAGGCTTTATATATGAAGGACCTGCGTTAATTAAAAAAATAAACAAGTCTATTATTAAAAATCATTTATAACTCCTTTATGAAAATTATAGAATGCCCCCGAGATGCCATGCAAGGCATTAAAGAATTTATACCAACCGAAACAAAAGTAAAATACATTAATTCATTATTAAACATCGGGTTTGATACGATTGATTTCGGAAGCTTTGTATCTCCTAAAGCTATTCCGCAAATGAGGGACACTGCTGCCGTATTAAAGCAGTTAAATTTATCGGGAACTAAAAGTAAATTATTAGCCATTATTGCCAATACACGCGGTGCTGAAGAAGCCTGTGCCTTTGATGAGATCCGTTATTTAGGATTTCCGTTCTCTATTTCAGAAACATTTCAGCAGCGTAATACCAATTCGAGCATTGCCGAATCGTTAATACGTATTGAAGAAATTCAGAACCTAAGCGTTAAGCATAATAAAGAACCGGTAGTTTATATTTCCATGGCATTCGGAAACCCTTACGGTGACTTATGGAACAGCGATATTGTAATTGAGTGGACGAAAAAATTAAGCGGGCTAGGTATTAAAATCATTGCTTTATCGGATACAGTAGGCGTTTCCAATAAAGAGAATATTGCTTATTTGTTCTCTAATATAATTCCTGAATTTAAAGATGTTGAAATCGGTGCCCATCTTCATTCTACAAAAGAAAAAGCTCAGGAAAAAATTCAGGCGGCGTATGATAGCGGTTGCCGTCGTTTTGATGTTGCCATTCATGGTTTTGGCGGCTGCCCTATGGCAACGGAAGAGCTTACCGGTAATATAGCCACGGAAGATCTGGAACATTTTTTAGAAATAAATAAGCTTCCCTTAGATCTTAATAAACCGCTTTTACAAAAAGCATATTTAGAAAGTTGGGAAGTGTTTAACAGGTACCATTAGCAGGGAAAAAAGAGACTATTTGATAAAAGAGATTAAAAAGAAGTAAGATTAAAGATATAAGACTTGTATTTCAGAAGCACGATCTTTAATCTTATTACTTAAATCTCCTTAATCTTTTGAGTTCTTTTCAATCATCTCATTATTTCCCAGAGCACGATCCCAATAGATACGGATACATTTAAAGAATGTTTGGTTCCGAACTGAGGTATTTCAATGCAAATATCGCTTTTGTCAATAATATCCTGCTCTACACCGTACACCTCATTTCCGAAAATAAGCGCTAACGCTTTGCCGGGTTTTGAGAATTGATTTAGCATGACCGAATGTTTTGCCTGTTCAACAGAAGCAATAAAATAACCGGCAGACTTTAATGTTTCAACCGCTTCGCCTGTAGTTTTAAAGTAGTTCCATGCTACGGTTTGCGTTGCTCCTAATGCTGTTTTTTCTATTTCTTTATTAGGAGGAGTTCCGCTTACACCGCATAAATAAATGGCTTCTATTAAAAATGAATCGGCCGTTCTAAAAGCTGAGCCGATATTATTTAAGCTTCTTACATTATCTAAAACAAGGATTATTTTATTTTTTTCGGTCGACTTAAATTCATCTTTATTCATGCGCCCCAATTCATGCATGCTCAATTTTTGGTTTATGTTGTACGGCACAATATTTTTGTATTACTATTGTAAGTTAAACCTTAAGCTAAAGCCCGCATTGGTGTTAGCGGTAGGGAAAGAGTTGGATGTTTGAGGACTTGTTTTAATCCAATCATAAAATAACCTTAAATTAATGTTTGGGGTCAGCTGATAATCGAGAGCCGTTTTTAAAGAGATGATATTTTGTCCGCCGGTAGGTGTACTTATTTCATCCACAATTCTACGAATAATGGTTAAATTTTTCCTGTACGACAGATCGACCTTTAAGTTAAGGTCACTTTCCAAGGGCTTACCTTTTATTTTTATGGCATTAATTTTTAATTTAGGATAGCGGTAACCAAAACCGATAATATATTCCTGTCCTTTTGTTTCAATAATTTGCGGCCCCGTAATATTTAAGTTAACGGTTTTATCTTTATTAATACCAAAGTTTGCCAATAGGCCCGGTTTGTTAAATTTAAAATCAAACTTTACCAAGGGGCTAAATGCTTCTGTAATAGTGGCGCCGCCAATAATATACTTCGGGTTAAAATTAGAGGTTCCTCCGCTTGCCGTGGAACCTACAGGCACCCTTGTGCCCTGCCCTTCCACATATAGCAGGTTATTATTATAACTTCCTATTGTAAAAACAGAACGGTAAGCATGGCGTACGGTAACCGATTGAAAATATTTTTTCACTGCTTTTAATTTTCCTATACCGTCCCAGGTAATAGTCCAGTTTGGTAAAGGCGGTAATTTAAGCATATGGTCCACATCAGGTCCTTTCTTTAATTTTCCGCCGGTATATGTTTCATAAAAAGTGCCTAACAATACATCTTGTTGTGTAGTGCTGTAGCCGTCAACATAAGCAGGTGCTCCAACCGGGGATTGAAGACCCGATGAAAACTGTGAATTATTTTTCGCAAGTCTTTGGGCAATATCCATCCGTGTTAATAAAAACTCGTCAAATAAAGGCGAGGAGCCGCCTTTGCCTTTGTCTTTAAATGAACGGCCCAAGGTAAATACGCTTATGCTGTAATTACCGCTGTACACAGGTGTTTCAAATAAGTACCCCCTATTATCGGGATCATATCTTGCAGCAAATCCCGATGTATCATACCTTACATAGGTTGATTTGTTAAAACCTACACTTTTTGTTCCGTTCAGCTCTATTTTTAAACTTCCATGCGGTTCAATATTTGCCCTGTACGTAATACTTTTTGTGCCGGTAGTTGTATAAGGCAGACTTTGATTAGGGTTTTTAGTAAGCCAGTCATTATTAATGGATTTTTGCAATATACCATCATTTGACCCGCTGATAAAACCAAAACCCGGTGCGCTGTTATACCTGCTGTTATTATCCATTCCTAAATATTGTGAACTTGGCATAAACCCCGGCAATCCTGTTCCCGCAGCTTCAGTGTATGCAAAAGAAATTTGTTTAACCATCATAATACCTCTTGCTAAAAATTCTCCGATATCTTTAAAGCTGCTCTCTTGCTTTGTTGTATCTTTTTTAGCATCGGTTCCGCCTTTAGCACCCGGTACTGATTTTGCACCCGGCTTGTTTCCTTTTTTATCACCCGTGCCCATATTTATTTTACGGAAATAAGGTATTTTATTATATAAAGTTGTCATAGTTAATGCAACATTACCTCCTTTAGTATTTGTATTTTGTATGGTATTCCCTATTTGTTCCTGGGCAAAAGGCCGCCTTGTCCATGTATAAGTGGTACCATATTTAACACTGGCGTTTATAAAATCAAAGATCGGAAGTTTGTTAATAGGAATCTGGTAGGTTATGTTAGACTGGTGCCTGTAGTTTACGGTTTCTCCCAGTTTTTTTAAATTATTAAGGATCGTATCTTTTTGCTGTTGGGTTTGAATTTTATTGCGTGGTTCCAGAATACGTGCATCGTTATTAGCCGTAAAATCAAATTTTAAATTTTTTGTCAAGCTCCATTGTGTATCGTAGCTCCTGGTCATATTAAAGGTTTTGTTAAACTGGGCCTTGGTTAGCACATCCGTTGTTCCGGTGTAAAAACTTGTAATGTCCCTGTTTAACAATTCACTATAGTTTCTGGTTACATCCGTATTAAAACCCAGCCTGCTTGGTAAAGGATTTATATTAAATTCTTTTACCAGAGCCATCCATTTATTATTAATAATTTTATTGGTCGATTTTTTAAACGGTGCCCACGGTTTGGCGTTAATAGCATAGTTATAGGATAAGCCGCCTCTGTAAGATTTAATAATGCTATGGTCAATATTTACATTATGTCGCGTAACTTCGTTATAAGCATAGGTAACCGAAAAATTTGAGATATCCCAGGGCATGGGTTTCCTACCCTCTTTTTTAAACCCATCAACCCTTACGTTGGAAAAATTATACCCTTTGCGCACCGTAACATCTTCTGCATTTTTCTTGATCTGAGATTTAACTACCTGATCAATCGCATTGTTGTCGATTTTTACATCCGGATCATACGGATTATATAATGGCGTAATCCGGGTTTGCCCATAGGCATAATATACCGGTAAGTTTACTTTCCATTTAACCGGGAAAAACTTACCTAATTGAAATGTAGAGGCCGCGTCCCATTGAAAATTTGTTTCCCTGCTCCGTTCACTTACTTTCTTTTCTATGCTTCCAAAAAACGGTTTACTATAGGTAGCTGCTAAGGATATTTGCCCAAAATCAGCCAGTTTGGCCTGTACCCGTCCGGTTGTTGCCCAACCTCCTTTATTCTGAAAATCGGTTAAGCGCAATTCATTTACCCACACTTCAGCACATTTAGGCAAAGCGCCATCGTCTTTAGTATTTCTTATCCCTATCATCATACTTTTTATAGTAGCTAGGTTAGGGTTACCAACAATGGTAATATTATAACCGCCAAACGTTTTGGTAAAAGGTTTTTGCGCGGCAACTAAATCTGTTCCTGTTTCACTGTTCCTGGAAGTTTTTGCGCCTGTGAGGTCATCAAAATCAATTACAAATTCGTTGGCTGCGGGCCATACGTTTAATTTGGCAGTTTCATCATTAGGATCATAGTATCCTTTAGGCGTTAATTTAGCGGGAATTTCATACTCATAATAGTTATTATTAAAGTCAGATCCCAAGCGTACAAATACACTTACATCATTATCATGCAAAACATCGGTTCCTAATTGTTCGGCATGCATAAACATTTTCAGCTTTTTAAAGGAACGCACATCGAGGTCAATATTTTTATAAATGGCGCGGCTGTCACCGTCTTTTAAGTTACAAACTTTTAATGCTAAGGCCTGTTCGTTTAACAGCACTAAATTTGTAGTTTGTATGTTTTGCTGTTGGTTAATACCGGGAGGTATAACATAGTTAACCGGTGTTTTAGCGCCGTTTTCCTGTAAGCTTACCGCAGATACATCAAAACTGGTGGTATTATCATCATTGGCAATATATTCGCCCGGTTTTTGTAAATCAAATTGATACCTTCTCCAGTCACTTCTTACAAGTTCAAAACGTGCCAAACGGCATACAACAGGTTTATCAAACCCTCTCATAAATACCCTCATAAAACGAATGGA
>JANYGK010000112.1 GCA_025362395.1 Bacteroidota bacterium | reverse complement strand
AAATACTAAAATCACTAATAAGGCAATTACAAATGACCATAAACTCGAGTCAATGGCCTCCTGACCCAATGTAGGACCAACAACGCTTTCCTCAACAATACGGGCAGGTGCAGGTAATTTACCTGCGCTTAATACAGCCGCTAAAGCATTGGCTTCTTCTACTGAAAAGTTTCCTGTAATTTGGGAGTTACCGCCTTTAATTTCACCGTTAACTGTTGGTGCAGAATATACCATATTATCCATGACAACCGCAATAGAACGTCCTTTCTTATCTCCCTGCGGCGAATTGTCTTTTGTTAATTTTGCCCATTTAGTAGCCGCTTCACCGGTCATGCTCATACTAATGTAGGGGTGACCACCGCTTTGAGCGTCAAAATCAGGACGGGCATCTGTTATGATGTCACCCGACATAGCCGCTTTTCCGTCTCTGTTAGTTACTTTAATGGCATATAATTCAAAATATTCTCCTGTCACTTCTCCGGCTTCATTTTTTACTTCTTCCGGTTTGTAACCCCACATAAATTTTAATTTGTTAGGGAAGTATCCTTTTAATGCGGCGTTTTTCAATAACTCGTTTGCCTTGGCAGTATCCTGTTTGCTGTAAGCGCGGGCAATAACAGGGCCTTCAATAAATTGCTCGGGTTGGTTTGTTTTTTGATTATACGTAACCATTGCTTTTAACGGACCCGGGTAGTTACCTACATATATTAAAGGTATTTTACGTAAAAAAGTATCTAACGATGTTGGAACCGCAGTACCTGTTGTTAACGCATTAACTCTTGCCGTAGCAGCAGTATCTGTAGGAATAGAATCTCCTTTTGAAGCTGCTATAGCCGTTACATCCTTTTTTTCAGCAACAGGCGTTTTCGCAAGCGTATCAACCGGTGCTTTTTTAGTAGTATCCATTTTGCTGATGGCGGCAATAAAATCAGGATACAATGCTTTTGATAATTTATCATTAGCACCCATTAATACATTTCCTATTTCTGTATTTTCGTATGTTTCCCAAAATTCTAAGTTTGCTGTTCCTTGTAATAACTCGCGTACACGTGCTTTATCTTTTACTCCCGGTAGTTCAACGAGGATACGGCCGCTGTTTCCTAATTTTTGAATGTTAGGTTGTGCTACGCCAAACCGATCGATACGGGAACGGAATGTTTTTTCTGAATTAGAAATAGATTCGTCTACTTTAGTGCGTAAAAAAGTAATTACTTCTGCATTGGTAGCATTATACGCTACTTTTCCTTTTAATTCAATGGTTTGAAATAATGGCGCTAATTGCCCGTTAGCATTAATAGCTCTGTATTTTTTCTCAAATAAAGTTAAGTAATCGTCATTATTACCTTTTCCTAAATTATCCGCTGCTTCTTTAACTGCCAGGTTAAATTGTTTGTCGGTATTATTGTTCGATAAATTTTTAACAATATCCGCTACAGAAATCTCAAGGGTTACATTCATACCACCGCGTAAATCCAAACCTAAGTTGATCTCACGTTTTTTACATTCTTCATACGTATAGTCAGCGATCAACAAGTTATAAACCGGTTGTTTTTTTATAGAATCCAAATACCTGTCAAATACAACCGTTCTAATAGAATCTGTATAAAACTCCTGTTTTGTAGCATCTCCTTTTGCATACGTTTTGGCGGCTGCTAAATTTCCGGCAGAATTTGATATTCCTTCAGCGTATTCTAACGCGTCATTTTCTAAGCTACGCGTTTTCCACGTAAACGATAAATAAAAAATACAGGCAAGCGCTAAAAGAATAGCGAAAATTTTAATGGCACCTTTGTTTTGCATAAAGTTGGTATTATTTCTAATAAAATTAAGGCTGCAAATATAGGTTTATGTCATATATAATGCAAATATTTTTATGCCTGAAAATTAATGAGTTAGATATATTTTGCCGGTTTTATTTGTATTTTTGTTAGTATATGAGGCCGCTTAAATTAATTACGATTTTTTGTATTTTGGTAACGGGAGCTAAATCTCAAACCAATGTTTACAGGGATACTATTGCTGTTTTTGAAAATGGAACCAAATTATTAAGCGCTTGGGCGGGGGGAATAAATTTTAGTTCATTTACCTCAATAGACCTCAATTTAGACGGAAAGAAAGATATTGTGGCCTATGATAAAATCTGTGGCTCGGGCGGTAAGCTGAGAGCATTTTTAAACGTAAGCTCGGGTGGCGTTGCAAAATATATACATGCTTATGCTTACCAAAACAGGTTTCCTGCCGTAACCGACTGGGCCTTGTTTTTTGATTATAATAATGACGGGAAAGAAGACCTTTTTACATATACTACCGGCGGCCTTAAAGTATTTAAGAATACAACCACTTCTTCAACCAACCTTAGCTTTCAATTACAGTCCTCTTTATTAATGAGCGATTATAACCCTAGCGGTAGTCCGAACTTTGCCAATATTTATTGTAACCCTATTGCTATACCGGGTATAGGAGACATAGACGGTGACGGTGATCTGGATATTTTGACCTATTCAGTATCGGGTATAAAAATGGAATTTCACAAAAACATGAGTAAGGAATTGTACGGACACGCTGATAGCTTGGTGTTTGATATGGTTGACGATTGCTGGGGCGATGTACAGGAAAATAATTGTGATGTATATTTAAATCAGTGTCCTTATTTAAAGTTGTACCAAACTGAAATTAATCCTGCGCCTGCTAATATATTACATTCGGGCTCTTGTATTATGTGTTTTGACAGGGATGGAGACGGTGACCAAGACTTGGTAATGGGCGATGTGGCATGCAGTAATTTATTTTATGCAGAAAACGGTGGAAGCACAACCAACGCACATATTTCTGATACCACCCGTTTGTATCCTAATTATCCTGATAAAGCAAGTACAACGGTAGCCAAAATGAATTCCTTTCCCTGCGCGTATTATTTAGATGTTAATAATGACGGACATAAGGATATGATCGCGAGCCCTAATGCCGTTGCCGGTTCTGAGAACTATCAGAGTGTATGGTATTATCAAAATACATCCACCACATCTACCGTAAGTTTTGC
>JANYGK010000078.1 GCA_025362395.1 Bacteroidota bacterium | reverse complement strand
AAGAAGTAAGCGAGGAGATGATTGCTTGGAAAACAAAGGGAACTGCCCTGTACCAACAGTTACCTGCAGACTGTTATGCGACTTTAAAGCCGTGTGAACCCTTGCGTAAAATGCCTGCTTACAGGCCCGATCAGCAAAGTGAATATAAAACCTGGAACGAAGAAAAAAATAATTCTAAAAAATAGAATAGCAGGGAATAGGTTTAATGTTTAATTTAATAGAAAGCGTTACGCCAAAAAACACATACCAGTCTTTTGTTCTCGGGTTACCGCGCTGCTCATTTATATTACTTCCCGCATTTTTAGATCTGTCAGATAATGTTTGGGCGGCTTCTGTTTTAAATGGTTTTAAAACAGGGTCAGGGTATGTACCGCTAACATCATCCAAATAATCGGTAAATGTTTTACGCGGGCCCCATTCAAACCCGATCCCCACTTGTTTTGATACGTTCATCTTTACGCCGATCCCAAACGGAATAGACATTTGAGTAAGTTTATAACGTTTATCTTCACCCTCCGTTCGCAGGGGCTGCAGGTCGATCCACTGATTATTATAATGAGCTGTCGGCTTAAACATAAAGGCATCGATTCCTAAAAATAAATAAGAGGTAAATTTAAATTTATCATTACTGATCCGGTATTCTAAAAAATTGAATTCAGCAATAACATTGAACTCCGTAATTCTGGATTTAAAATTTAAATTTCGTTGCAGCTGGTCGGCATTGTCGCTCTGGGAATCATCTCCCATAATGTTGCCAAAGTTTACACCTGCCCTAAAGGCATAACGGTAGTTTGGTGTAAACCTGTAAAAAATTCCTCCTGCAGGCTGCGTTAAATTAAATTGTTTTGCCGGGTTTAAGTCACCGATGTAGTATGAGCCTCCCAGTAAAAAACCCACTTCATGTTGCTTGAACGTACGCTTCCCTGATTGAGAATATAAACTATCCAAGGAAAAAAAGAGGCAAAAAAGTATGCTTAAAATGAGTTTCATTAAAGATTAAAACGTAACAAATTTAAATTTAGTATTTGAATAGTAATAAAGGTTACAAAATTAATATTTTTACCGTATGAATTCCGCTTTTTGACTCACTTAACAGTAAATACAGCCCGGGAGATAAATTATTTTTTTTAAGAATGTAAGATCCTGCAAAACATATATCGCTAAAAATAAGTTGACCTTCCGTATTATAAAGTTTTACTGTTTTTGTAGAAACGTCGCTGAATGTAATAATAGTTTCATCCGTTAAAGGATTCGGGGACACTTTAATAGTTACATTTTTATTAGTTTGGATCCCTGTGTTTAAAGTGCCGCAAGTCATTGCCTTAAAGCCGTCGAGCTTACCGTATCCCCAACGTGTATTAGGTAAAGCTTGAGTAGTGAACACATCATTATAAGCACAATTAATAATAGCCTGTTTAATTTGTTGATTAGTTGCCGTTGGGTTTTTTTGAAGATATAGTGCAACCAGTCCCGCTACCACAGGGCTTGACGCTGAGGTGCCGCCGGCGGTAATGTGGTAGCCGCCCTGTGCTACTACTTGCGGAGCGTTAGTTATTAAATTAGGGATCAACCCTAAAGCAGCACTTGTTAAAATAGTAGCACCTGAAGCTGTAATATCGGGTTTTACTTTATGGTCGCGTGAGGGCCCAATACTGCTGCTCGCCGCTATTTGCCCGGGTACTTCAGCGGTTATTTGCGTGGTGCCGTTCACATCAATATACTGATTCCGGTTTACATAATTTGCCACGGCTATTACTTCAGCACTGCATTGAAAGCCTCCTACAATGGTTTGTGCCGTGTCGGCTTTTTTATAATGTATTATTTTAGGGTATTGTGAGCTGTTTGGTAACGCGTTTGTCACATAATCAAAATTCCATGAATCGATTCTTCCCGGCCCCGTATGTTCCAAGCGCCATAGGTAGTTAATACTGTCCGGCATTATTTTAATATTTAATTGGTAAACCCCAAAGGTGTTAATGCTTGCAACCGTTTCTATAATACCAATGCGTTGTAAGTTGTGATAAATAGTGTCTCTTTTTAAAGTATTTAACGCGTAATTGTAAGACTTAAAACCGGTTCTTCCCAAATCGGTAAAGCCCGGGTTATTTACTCCTACCGCAAATTTTACATTTTTTATCTGAAACGTATCTGCGTATTCATCTGTTTCTATAACCCCTGAATTACGGATCCATGTAAAATTTGTATCATTCGGCATACTATTGTATCCTACATGGAAAGCAATACTTCCTGCATTGCCTGCGGAAGCTACTAAAGCCCTGCCGGGTAAAGCAGTTATTAAATTATTAATGGTTTGTGTTTCCAGGTCAGTGCCGTCATGGCTGGTTCCATAGTCACCCACACTGGCATTTATAACTATCGGCTTACCTGCCAGTTGTGCTTTTGTAAAAATATATTGCATAGCATCTGCAATCGTATGATTTGGGTTATTAAAGTCAAGCGCAACCACAATAATATCGGCCTTAGGTGCCATGCCTGCATATTTATTAATGGCTAACCCGTTGCCTGCGGCTATTCCTGAGCTTGCTGTGCCATGACCATAGTCTGCAAGATCGTCATGTGTACAAAGGCCCGCGTCAATATCCGCATTCGACCATTCCTGCCCGTAACCAAACGTTGTAGGAGTATTTGCGGCAATAGGCTTATTCATATCCCATAAAAAATTGATCCTGCTTTTGCCGTTAACATCTTTAAAATCGGGATGTGTAAAATCCGTGCCCGAATCAACAATACCTACAATTACACCGGTGCCGTCGTAAGCCTGTGTAAGAGGTGCAGCACCTGTATGAATGTCTTTAATCCTGTTTCTCACAACACAAGTATCTGACATTAACTGCAGGTGCTGCGGATTGTACTCTATTCTTAAAACATTTTTTAAAGCAGCCAGTTGTTTAATGGAATTTAAACCGGTTGTTACCGAATAAATATTACCTGCCTTGTAATGAAACCTGATATCCCCGGAAGAGGAAAAATCAATACTTGTATTTGCCTTGACCATCACAAACACACGTATCTTTTCGGATGTATTGCCTTCCGTTATTTTTTTAATTAAAGGAGTGTTAAAAACGCTTTGAGCCTTAAAAAGAAACGAAAAAAACAGGAATATAAAAAATGCAAAATGCTTTACCATCATAAAATAATTATCATATTAAGTTACAAAAAATTTAGATATTTACAAGATGCGAATAATTTTATTTTTAGCAGTTTTATGCTGTGCCTTTTCGAATAATAGTAAGGCACAGGATTCTTCCGCGTATTCCGGCGATTTTAGACTGTATGAGGGTTTGTACCTTAATTATGACGAATTTCGGTACAATTGGCCTGTACCGAAAGAGAAAATAATTACAAAAATAAATAAAGAACAACTTGATTTTTACAGTAAATTAATAGAAGAAGAATTTATTGAATATACCGAAAGAGACGGCACTGTTACAAAGGTAAGATCAGAAAAAGTTTGGGGTTATTGCCAAAACAATATCATCTTTATAAATATGGATAAAAATTTTTACCGTATCCCTGTGTTTGGCGCTATCAGTAATTTTATAGGAACGGTAGAAGTGGCAAACTTTTCGCCGGGCTACGATCCATTTATGAACGCGCCTATTGGCAGCACACAAATGAAAACACGTGAGATCAGGCAATTTTTGTTTGATTTTTACAGCGGAGAAATTACCCCTTTTAGTACGGAACAACTGGAAGAATATTTAAAAAAAGATAACGCGGTTTATAAAGAATATATTTTGCTGAACAGAAAAAAAAGGAAAGAGTTTGCTACAAAATATATACGGATGTATAACGAAAAGCACCCGGTGTATTTCCCTAAAGGATAGGCGTTTTAGTGCATAAAAACCTTTTTTTGTTTTCCGGCGCTACATGCCGTTTTTATCTTAACTTTATAGCCTTAAAAATTATCAGATATGTCAGAAGTAGGAAGACAAATTATTTACAGTATGGTAAATGTATCCAAGATACATCCGCCTCAAAAACAAGTATTAAAAGATATTTATATCTCCTTTTATTATGGAGCTAAAATTGGTGTATTAGGGTTAAACGGTTCAGGTAAATCATCATTATTACGTATTATGGCGGGTATTGATAAAGATTACTTGGGAGAGATACACCAGTCGCCCGGTTACTCAATTGGCCTGTTGGAGCAGGAACCAAAGCTCGACGAAAATAAAACGGTTATTGAAGTCGTGCGTGAAGGCGCTCAAAAACACGTGGATATTTTAAATGAATTTGAAGAAGTGAATAATAAATTCATGGATGAAGAGATTTTAAATGATCCCGATAAAATGGATAAGCTGATCAATCGCCAGGCACACTTGCAGGACTTGATAGATCAGCATGATCTTTGGAATTTAGATACCCGTTTAGAGTTGGCAATGGATGCCTTGCGTTGTGCGGAAAGCGATACATTAATAAAAGTGTTGTCTGGCGGTGAACGTCGCCGTGTGGCCTTATGCCGTTTGTTATTACAGGAACCCGATATTTTATTACTCGATGAGCCCACCAATCACTTGGACGCGGAAAGCGTAGATTGGTTAGAGCAGCATTTACAACAGTATAAAGGAACTGTTATTGCGGTAACGCACGACAGGTATTTTCTTGATAACGTTGCCGGATGGATCCTTGAATTAGACCGTGGGGAAGGTATTCCATGGAAAGGCAATTACTCATCGTGGTTGGAACAAAAAGGAAACCGTTTAAAGCAGGAAGAGAAAACAGAAAGCAAACGCCAGAAAACATTGGCGCGTGAGCTTGACTGGGTACGCCAGGGAGTGAAAGGACGAGGTGTAAAACAAAAAGCCCGTTTAAATAACTACGATAAAATGATGAACGAGGATATTAAGGATAAAGAAGAAAGACTCGAAATTTTTATTCCTAACGGTCCGCGACTTGGTAATGAAGTTATTGAAGCCACTGAAGTATCGAAAGGATTTGGCGATCGTTTATTATACGAACATTTAAACTTTAAATTACCTCCTGCGGGAATCGTTGGTATCATTGGGCCAAACGGTGCAGGTAAAACTACGTTGTTTCGTATGATTATGAATGAAGAAACGCCTAACAGCGGTGATTTTAAAGTAGGGCCAACCGTAAAAATTGCTTATGTGGATCAGAATCATAAAGAGCTTGATCCTAATAAAACAGTATATGATGTATTAAGCGGCGGCTTGGATAACATTACCTTAGGAGGAAAGCCAATGAATGCAAGAGCCTACATATCACGGTTTAATTTTGCAGGCAGCGACCAGGGGAAAAAAGTGAGTGTATTATCAGGTGGGGAACGTAACCGTTTACACTTAGCAATGGCACTCAAAGAAGAAGGCAACGTGTTATTGCTCGATGAGCCTACCAATGATTTGGACGTAAATACATTGCGTGCCCTGGAAGAAGGTTTAGAAAACTTTGCAGGTTGCGCCGTAATTATTAGTCACGACAGGTGGTTTTTAGATCGTGTATGTACACACATATTAGCGTTTGAAGGCGACAGTTCAGTATATTGGTTTGAAGGCGGATACAGCGAGTACGAAGAGAATCGTAAAAAACGCTTAGGAAATGTTGAACCAAAACGTCCACGTTACAAAAAGCTGACTGTATAACAGTGTGAAATATTATTTCATTCTTTTGATCTTTAATTATTCATTGAGTGTTGCTCAGGATAAAATAATTACAAAGTCACTTGATAATAATATGAATTATGATAAGACCTTAAAAATTGAAGGCTTAAAAAATGATACTTTATATTATAAGGCGTCAGGCGTAGAAGGCAGTATACCGTTAAGGGATGTAGTTGCTATTAAGGAAAACACTACTCACCGTGATGCCGAATACATTTACCTGAAACCTTCAGATGAAAGAATTTACGGAATAAAAAATGATGCAGTATTCTTTAAAAGCGATTATAAGTTTAATGTAAAAAATCGTGAACTGTCAGCAGCCTGTTTTTTAGAACGGTTTCGCGTGTATGACAGTATTATTCCTAAAAGTAAACACGGTAATTTATATTTAAGAAACAACGAAAGTGGTAAAAAGAAACGGATTCATAAAAATGTAAAATTCGTTATTATTCTTAAAGATGATATTTTAAACAGGAGATTTAAAGGGGTTCTTCATTATATTTCTAAAGATAGTACTCAAATGGTAATGAAAATCCGTGCTAATGGAGAAAAGAATATGTATTCATTTAAAAATAATGACATTAAAATGATCGGACTGGAGGCTCCTGCGGTTTTTATAGCACGTCATTCATTAGGTATTGCATCGTTTTCATCTATTTTTCTGGTAGTAATAACACCTCTTTATTATAAAAGTAAATGGTATAAAAGATACAATTTTGACAAATGGCATTTGGCAAAATAAAGCGCATAAAAAACATTCAGTTTGAATGGTATTTTTACTAAAACAGATTAACGTTTACTTCAACAATACACAAGCCAATGCAGCAAGTGCAGGTAATGTTTGAATAAAAAATATTTTTCTTGATGCCGTTACTGTTCGATAAATACCTGCAATAGCCACACAGCTTAAAAAGAAAACAGCTACATTGTCTTTCCAGAATGCATCGTATATAAAAAATGTCCAAATCAGGCCTGCTGCCAGAAACCCGTTATAAAGGCCTTGATTGGCCGCTAATGTTTTTGTGGGTTTAAATAATTCGGGAGCTAACGCGCCTTTAAATGCTTTTTTGCCTTCTGTTTCCCATGCAAACATTTCAAGCCACAAAATATAACAATGTATGGCGGCTATTAATCCTATCAAAACTTTAGTGAGTATTTCCATATAATTTTGTGTTTTTATAAAGATATAGTAAAAAATCAAGGCCAATACAGGTATAAATGACCATAATTATGGATACCGGTATGGTTTATGACTATATATTCTAAATTGCCATAAAAATTTATTTGTACCTTTGTAACCTGTTAATTGTGAACTTATTAATTAAATATACTTCTTATAAATAGCATTGTTTTATGAAAAAAATATTTTTTTATGTCCTTGTCTTATTAACCTGCAAGCTTCAATCGCAGCCCCCCGGCTGTTCCGCACAAAAAGATGTAGCTAACAATACGGGTCAGGGCGGGCTTTTCGGTGAATATGTAGCCGGTTATTTTTCCGACAATCCTTCTTATTTTACAAGTACGGTTTCTGCTACAAACCGTATCGAATCTACAATAAACTATACAACAAATAATTGGGGCGTTGGTATTCCTCCCGCAACAGGCACCGCAGCCGATCAAAATGATTATAGTGCAAGGTATAGAGGTAGCATATATATTGCTTCAGCGGGTACCTATACATTTTATTTAACCAGTGATGACGGTAGTTTTCTATGGATCGATAATGCGGCAATAGCTTATCCTGCAGTAATAGCTAATGCTTTAATTAATGACGGCGGCTTGCATGGAAATGTCACGGTAGCAGCCTCAACCTCTCTAACAGCGGGCCTTCACAACTTACAAATACAATACGGGGAACAAGCCGGTGGTAATAATTTAATTTTTGAATATGCTGCAACATCACCTTCCATAGCGCGACAGGTTGTGCCAAATAGTATTCTGTGTACCGGCATTCAGGCTTCCATAACCCCTGCAGCTATTGTACCTCCTCCAGGTTGCTCCTGTAATGCAGGAGTTACCTCACAGTTTTACACCGGCTATTTTAATGATGTGCAAACCTATTTTACAAGTAATACTCCCGTCATTAGCAGGCAAGATCCTACTATAGGTTTTACAACTGACGGAGGTTGGGGGAGTGTATGTCCGCCTTTAGCAGGTTCAAATGCAAGTCCGGAAACATTCAGCACCAGATTTTCAGGTCAAATATATATTCCTGTGGCCACAACTTATACTTTTTATTTAACGTCCGATGATGCTTCTTATTTTTGGCTCGACGGAAACGCGGTAGCAACCAATCCCACTTCAGGAACCGCTGCTATCGGTAATGGCGGTACTCATAGTGCTACTACTGTTAGCGCCGTAATAACGTTAACGGTTGGCCTGCATGATTTTAAAATTCATTACGGTGAAAACACCGGGAACAATGTGTGCTATTTAGAATATGCCAGCTCAACTATTCCAAGGCAAATCATTCCGCAATCATCTTATTGTACCTGTATGTCTATAGGAACCTTACCAATAGAGCTTCTGGGATTTACTGCGGAACTTACTCCCGAAAAAAATGTACTCGTAAAATGGCAGACAGCATCTGAATTAAACAATAAACAATTTGATGTGGAGCGAAGTGTGAACGGCATTGATTTTATAAAAATCGGATCAGTGCCTGCCAAAGGAAACGGAAATTCGAAATCGTTAAACAGTTATGCGTTAACAGATGTAAATCCTCAACCCGGAGTTTTTTATTACAGGCTGAAACAGGTCGATATAAACGGTTCCTATAAAATGTATAATCCTGTTTCTGTTGAATTTAATATAGAAGACCATATAACGTTTAAGGTGTTTCCTAACCCAAATACCGGCACCTTTACCTTGTATTTAAGCGGGGTACCCGGTAACAGTAATTCAGAGATCAGTATTTATACGGTTGATGGAAAACGGGTTTATTTCAACGAAATTGATAAAGGATCTATGGAAGAACATAGCATAAATTTAAATGTAAGTTTAGGCCTTACAAAAGGCTTATACATAGCAAACTGTATAGTAAACGGGGTTAAATACCCGCTAAAAATCAGTGTGGAGTAATCCTAATTAAAAAGTGAATACAAGTGTATTCACTTTTTTTAATTTTAATTATTTATTACGCTTGAGCTGTAGGGCCGCCGAAGTTAAGTGGTAAAGCATTCATTTCACTGTCTTTTATTTTACCGTTAATTTGTTCAAAGCGCGCCACGTTTTCAGATAAAGCTTTCATTAAACGCTTAGCATGTTGCGGTGTTAATACAATACGCGATTTTACTTTTGCTTTAGGAACACCGGGCATTACTTTAATAAAATCAACTACAAATTCGGTTGGTGAATGTGTAATAATAGCAAGGTTTGAATAAATACCTTCCGCAATTTCTTCAGAAAGCTCTATATTTAATTGGTTTTCGGGATTTTGATTTTCCATACGAGAAATTTTTATTAAAGATAGAGGTTTTAGGAGGATTATAGTAATAAATTTATATGCCATAAACTTTTCTATTAATCAATATAATATTTAAATTCTAATAATATCATTTCTTTTTATCTCTAATTAATTTCTTCCCATAGCAATATAATACTTAATATTAATCACTTTGAAGTTCCTTTTTATTCTGTTGCACTTCTTTTTTAAAATCATCTAATGTAATCTTTCCTAATGCTTCAACTGCTTTAGTGTATGATTCTGTCTGATTATTTGGCAATTTTCCATCTGCAACATAATTAATAATATCCATTCGATATTGCTGCACTTGATCTTCTGTCCAATTATATTCTTTTTGTAAATCTGAAAAGTCCCAGGATTTATCAACATAACTTGTTGCCATTCTGTATGCATATATAATGTTATTTAAATCGTTTTTAGCGTCTATACTTGCTTTCAATGGAGAATGAGCAAATATTACACGGCCAATTTGTTCAGCAACCCAAGCAAGGGCTCCAGCTCTTGCTTGAATATTTTTATTAGTATTAGTCCTAATATATCTTTCTTTTTCGCTTCTGTCACCCGCTGCTCCGCTAGTATTATTTGATTCAGCATCAGACATTCCAGGTGAATAGTTAACTCCGAACATTTCCGCAGCATCTTGTTCCTTATCGGATAATTGAAAATATTGTTGCCCTTGCTCTGCCCCTACATTTTCTTCAATAGCTCTTATGTTAATACTCATTGGTATTTTGCCATACCCAACACCTAATGCGGCTGCAGTTTGTGCCATTTCATAAGATTCAATATCATTGTCTGACCACGAATATTTTGCAACTGGCGGGTGTAATTTTGTAGCACCGCAACTTAATCTGTATGGAGTTTTATAATTTAAAATTTCGAGTCCATCTAGGTCGATCGCTTGTATTGGAGTATTTCCGGCAAAGTGATATGGTGACCACCAAGGAAAATTCTTGTGTAAAGGGTCGATGCTTAAAAATTTCCCAATTCTTCCATCATAAATCCTCATCCCATAATCCTGAGTTCCTGATTCAACATCATTCTCCTTCCCGTTAAACCCAAACCTATACTCACTCGAAGAAACAAATTTTCTTCCCGGCATCTGCATACCAAAAGCATAGTAATCATTGTAGTTTAATACTTTCGGTGTAAAGTCATCGTTGTTATCTATATATGTATCGCTGTTAACATCGGTAATTAATTTTTCATCTGAGATCACTGTTTTTACATTGCCCAAATGATCTTTTAATTCATATTCTTTGTCGCCAATGTAACGCGGGTAGGCACTAAGGGTTTGTGTTGGATCTGTATAAAGTTTCCACACCTGCGTCGGCCATGAAGCAGCGTAGTTATACCCGGCAAGCGCCGTATTTATACCGTTGTTCCATAAGCTGCCGTCGTAGCTGTGTATATTGTTGGTGGCAGACTCCGCCAAATTTGGTATGTAATATTTACCGTCATTACCTCTTTTAATTTCACCTAACAGATAGCTTACTAGCGGTGTTGAATTTATCAAGTCAGGATTTATGCTGATATCATTAAGCATTACAGGATCATATTTCCAGATGTTCCTGTCATATTTTGTAGCGGCATTACTGTTTTGCGTGTACACGCCATATTGGCTGTAAAGCAGGTCACTGTTGTCGGCCATAAATTCTACGGCGCCATTACCGTAATTACCGGCCGTACTTATAGGGTGTATGTCTACAGGGCCGTTAACGGCTGTTTTAGTTGTGCTGAGTGGTAGTGTATATAAGTAACCTTGGCGCATTTTAAAACCGCTGATGCTCTTATCATGTTGGTACCAGGCTAACTTATTCCCGTTAGGCGAAATTTGCAGCTGACCTTCTTCTGTACTTCCGCAACCCGGTATACTATATAAAATATGTTCTGTAGGTTGTGCTGAGGTCGTTGTAAATTCGTAACCTAAAATTTCCGTAGTACCTGTGAGTGTATTGGTAACGTTAGGTGTGTAGCGGCTCGCATACAACACGGCTTGTTGATCCATGTGGTTTTCCAGACCTGTAAAATGATAGCCGTAGCTTGTGTTAGTGCCACTGCTTACCGGTAAAATTATATTAGCGGTTGTTACTTGCCCTGCATTACCTATTATTGCATAGCCGGTTTGGTTCATATCCACTACGTGGTATTTTACTTGCTTATTAGCATCCAGTGTTACAACAGCGTAGGTATTGGTATTAGGTAAATTAATAATAACAGGTTTGCTTTTTACATCCGTCTGACCTATGGCTTCGCTGCCCTTCATTAATTTCCCGTTCTTATCATATACCAGGCAAACATCATTTACCCCAAGGTATTTTTTAGCCAGTACAACATAAAATTGCAAAGCTCCTGACAAATCCTCAGCTACAGCTATGCCATTATTAGCTATGCCTAAAAAGTCGGTAGCTGTGGCGGCATTGTTATAAGCTCCGCTCAATAACGGGTTGCTCATGGCTACAATTTTACATTGGCATAAATCACCCATGCCGTTAGCGGTAGTAAGTGTGCTTGTTTTATTGGCAGCGGTTATCCAGTTTTGGTATTCGCTCGTAACTGCCACACCGTTAGTAGGTGTGGTAATAGCGCTTGGCGTGGTAGCCGATTGCAATGTAATTTTGTGCGAGTTTTGCCCAATACGGTCGCTGCCGTAAATGGCTTCTTCTACCAAATCTATTTTATAGTTGTTATCCGTAGGGTCGAAGTATTGCTTATACGTACCCATCACATTCCCCTGTGCATCGCGCACGTAATATGTTGTTGTAATTTCTTTTGGCTCTTTTAAATTGTTCGGTGTAGTGGCGGGAGCCTGTGGCACGTCTTTCCAGAACTCTTTTTTAACGCGGTTACCGGAGGCATCATAGGCAAAATTTAATTCTTCTTTATAAATAACAGATGCAGGCCCGGTAATATCTTTTTTTACACTGCGTATTTTTCCGTAAACGGTCCAATCAATTTTCGTACTTACAGGGTATAGGCCGGGTGTAGCGTTAATGTTCAGTCTTTCAGGTCCTGCCTGTAATGTCATATTGCCGATCGCATCATAACCGTAGCCGTGTGTTGCCTCCATATCACCGCGGCCTAGTAATACATTTGTGGTTTCATTATCAGTTACCTGAGTTAACACATTGGTTAGGCTTGCCGTACCAGCAGCACCGTTATCGTAAGTGTAATCCATATTGTCCATCTGCGCACCATTCTCATCAAAACGTTTCAGGTTTACAATGTTGCCGTTGGCATCATAGTCATAAGTTGTTTTAAAAGTATTAAGTGCAATGGCAACGCTGTTACCGGTTATTGCACCCCATCCTGTAGCTGATGTATTATCATATTGCAGCGACGTGCTTTGCTTGATGCGGTTAAGCAAATCGTACTGATACATGTCAGCCCTTGGCGCCATTGGTGTTGTACCAACAGGGTTTAACTGGCTTTGAACCCAACTGCTGATGTTGCCATTGTAAAGGCTCGGAGAATTACTTGTGCTGTAAGATGTTAAACCATAAAGCGTGCTGTTTGACGTTAAGAAATTAGCACTGTTACTACTGTAATCCCCGGTATAATAATTCAGCACCATTCCATTACGATCAGCGGCTGTTTTTGTTTGCGGATAAATGCCCGGGCCTATCGGTCCGCCCGGCATGTTATCTCCACCCGGATCGTTAAATGCAGTTAAAGAAGCGGAGTTAATTGATTTTATCCAACCATTAATCGTATAAATATAATCAAGACCCTGCACATGATCTTCGCCAATGACCTGTCGTTTTAACGGACCGTGGGCATAATAATTATAGCTTGCATCATTGTCCCACATTAAGCCGTCGCGCGAAGTTTGCACATTTATTAAACGGTTTTCCGCATCGTATTGATAACGGTGATAAAACCTGTCCTGACGCATCTCGTTATAAGTTACTTGTAATACTTTACCGCTTACAAGATCATAATCATAAGCAATATAGTTTTTGCCGATACCGCCCGGATGGTCTTGTACAAGCCATTCTACATTGCCATGACTGTCGTAGCTGTAATAGGTGCTATGCTCATCACCCGCAACCAAAGGGTCTGTATCTACTGTAGTATGGCTAACCCTGTTTTGTGTAAAACGCTGTGACTGGCCGTAATAAGTAACGGAAGTGGTTTGCGAGTAAGCCGTAGTAGTTATATCTCTGTTATTATTTTGCGGGAAAACAGTGTTATCGGCTACCGCTAAGTTAGAGGTAAGTGTTGGGGCGGCAAAGTTTAAGCTTCCTAAGCTGCTGCTTTCACCCACTTCTATAATACGGCCCAGATCATCATATTTGGTATAAGAAAAAACGGGTATCACGGCAGCTAACTGTTTAGCATTTTGCGAAAAGCGTAAACGGTTTTTACTGTCGTAAATAAACGAGGAACTTCCTCCGTCGGGCGTATTTTGATTTAACAACTGCCCAAAACTATTATAATTATAAGTAGTAGCCATGCGGTGAGGATTCACCGGTAAAGTCGGTCCTATACCGGTAGTCCGTTTGGTTTTGATGTTGTTAATGTCTGCCGTACTCAAAAGCTCTACACCTTGCGGCGGTACTGTTTTGGTTAATTGGCCTGCACGGTCATAATAATATAACGTATAATGATGTTCTGTTAATGCAAATTTTATTTGTAAGTCATCCTTTAGTTGTGATAAGCCGGTACATACTGTATCTAAAGCTGCTTTCAGGTTTTTGGTTTGCTTTTGTAAGCAGGCATCCAAAGCTTCAGCTATTTCACTTGCGGCGTCCGCCATATCGTCCCGTAAATTATTATCCGGCTTCACAGGCGCAACCTGTAAAGGTTTCATACCCCATACATAATTAAAGCTTACAGGAAAAGTAGCAGGCTTAGGAAATGTTAAGTTGCCAATAGTAAAAGGATATCTGCAACCGTTGGCATCGGTTACATATAGTTTATAATTACCATCAGTAAAGTCAGCATTACTGTGTGTTTGTGCACTCGGGCCGCTGTATGCCGCTACAAAATTTTCCTGATTTACTATTTTTACGACTTCCGTTACGTTATAGTAATTCATCATATTAGTGCTGCTCGCAGTAAATGATAATGCCGCTGTGCCAATGGAATTAAGGATTGGCAATACAGGGCTGCTCACCGGAAAATACCAAGCCGGGTACATAACTGTAGTTGATAGTGAGTCGGTAAGGTTAAAGGTGGTAACAGAATTGGTTAATGCAACCGAGTTTGTTGGCACAGCCACAACAATGGTTTGCGTACCGTTACTTGCAATGAGTTGTCCGCCGCTGTCGTAAAAATGCCATTGTATAACAGAGGTTGTGTTTATTATTTTATACCATTCAAATGTATAAGGCGCTACTCCGCCTTGTACACAAGTACTTATATCACAGGTAGTAATATTAGTAGCGTTTGTATTACCCGTGCCAGAACAATTAAGTAATATAACTGCTTGCGGCGGGTCGAATGACAGGGTTGGAGAAGAGGCGGAGCAATTGGATCCGTCATTAACGGTTAATGATAAATTTAAAGAAGCTTGTAAATTATTTAAATCATATGTACTGCCTGTAACGGATGTACTTAATACGGCATTTTTATACCAGTGGTAATTATAATTACCGTCTCCTCCTGAGATGTTGGCTTGCACGTAGCCCAGATGATTGCAGCTCGGTATGCTTGTATTAAACGAAATGCTTATAGGACTGTATTGTAAAATGCTAAACGCTAAGGTTGCTGAACAGCTGTTGGCCGCAGTTACATTGATCATATAATTTCCGGCTCCTAAGCTTTGTACATTAGCACCACCGGTGGCTATAACGGTATTGGTGTTGCCTGACAGTTTCAGCCAGCTGTAAGTTAAAGAGCTGCTGATATTGCCCGGAATAAATACAGCATTGGCAGTAATGCTAACTGATTGTGAAGGACAGGTGCCTGCCGAGCCGCTTTCGCTTAAATTAATACTTGGCGGAGTAATACTGAAATAGTTAGTTGTTTTACAATACCCGTTTACTACTTCGGCAATATAAGTACCCGGTAAAAGGTTGCCTGAGTTGACGCCGGTTGCAAAAGCAGTAATATTATAATTTTGAGGAGTATACCAACTGATGGTGCCACCGGGAGAGCCTGCGGTAGCAACAGCAGAACCTGAGCTGTTTGAAGCACAGCTTGCAGGGTTAGTGGCGGCTATATTTAAGGAAGGATTACTGCGAATGATGTTAACGCCCAAGCCCCCACTACAATCGTTTGCCAATAAATGATTAATGCTTATATAATTTACACCTTCCGCTAAATTATTTACCGTAACATTTACCGGTGCCGACGATAAAGGATCTGCCGGGTATAGTACGCCGTTTATATAAAAGCCCTGCTGCTGCAATAATATGCTTACCTGTACAACGGCTGACGTGGTTAAGGAGCTGCACGTTAAAGGTGCTATACTGATAAGGGTACCCGTAGGCGGCGCCAAATTTATAATAGTTTGCGTTAATGAATAACTAAAAGGGCAGGAAATACCCCCTGTGACAGTAAGGGTGTAAATGCCACCGGCAGTTACATTAATGTTTGAAGTATTAGCGACAAAGGTATTAGGCCCGGTCCATGCATAATTAATAATGCCCGATACGGGCGGAATGTTATTAAGCAAGCCGCTAATGCTTGTGCTGCCTCCCTGGCAAATATAAGGCTTCGGGCAAACAATGGTTAAAGTGGGCACACCGGCTACATAAAAATTGTTGCTATATGCGGAAGCGCAACCATTGTTGTTAAGCGATAAGCTTATAGTGTACACAATATTGTTTGTATAAGTGGTATTAGTTTGGTTTGAAGGAATAGAAGCCGCATTACCGCTATATACTGTACTATTTCCAAAATTAAGATTATAAGATGTAAATGTAGAGGAGGGAACCGTTATAGACATTGATCCGTTGCAGGAAAGCGGCACAAAAGCAAAGGTGGGGTTTGGAACAGCATTAATTGAAAACTGTTGTACGGTCGTTTGTGCGGTACAGGTAGTAACCGCATTGTTTATGGTGTATGAATTTTGAGTAAATAAACTTACAGAATAAGTACCGGGCATATTAAACATATAGTAAGGAGTCATTCCTATAAGCGGTGTCTCTGCAATTCCATTTGGTTTTATGATATTCCATTGGTATAGTTCTGCTCCGGGATTAACCCCGTAAATTGATAAAAAACTGCCAACACATAAGCTTGAGGAGTTAGATCCCAATGCGGAAGTGGCTGTGCCAATGCTTACTAATTTAGATATCTGGCTGCTGCAATTGCCTGCTGTAGCAACCAATATAATGGTATTGGTTACCACACTTAAATTAGAGGCCGATGTAGTTAACGACCCTGTAGCAGGAACATACAAGCCATTAATAAGCCAGTTATAAGTGAGTGTATTGGTATAGGAAGTAATACTTAAGTTAATGCCTGCCGAAGGATCGCAAATATTATTTAAAGTGTATGTATATCCTACAGGGCCAACATCATTTACCGTAACAGTAGTATATGATAACGGGCAGTTCGCAAAACCTTCCGCCATTAAGCTTACTACGTATGTTCCGCCAGCCACATAAGTATGGCTCACGCTATTGGTAGTGTTAGCTATTAACGGACTTAACAAAGCATCCCCAAAAGCCCATTGTACATTATTTAAAGGACCGCCGGTGTATGAAAAGTTATAGCTTTTGCAACCTGTTGAGGCAGCGGCAATACTTATAACGGGCGATGATGCAGGAATGGTAACAGTAAACGCTTTAACACAATTGAACGCATTCGGGCCTTCAGAATTATTGAGGCATGCTGTTATAGCAAAGGTATTGCTTACGCAAGCATTGGTTAAAGTGTAGGTATGATTAAATGCAAATGGTGTCAGGGTAAAAGATTGTTGAGGGCTGCCGTCTCCGCAGTCATAAGTAATAGAGTTTGGAGTAGATCTGCAGCCAAGATTTGGATTAGTTGCCGATATACCGGGTGTAAAAGATACATTTACCAGGTTACCCGTAGGCGTTGAAATAGCCGGGTTTATATTCATGATCATGTTTGAACAGCAGCTGCTGAGTTGATTTGTAAAGCAGCTTTGGGATTGCACTTTCAGAACCGTTATTAGAAATAACACTATGCTGAACCTTTTACTTATATTCACATATACCTTGACCATGTTAGTTTTTTTTCTCCGGTTTAATTCTTTATTCACTTTTTCGTCTATATATTAAATTATAGAATACTAATTACAATTTACACCTCCATGAGTATCATTTATGTTTGGTATAGACCCCGGTACGCCTAAAGATGTATATGAAAAATATTTCCAAGCGTAACCGTATCCCACCGCATATCCTCCGCAAACAGGAACTCTTGAAAAATACCATAAGCCAAAAACAGTAAAATTCTGTTTTACGCCACCTGTGAGGCTGGGGTAAAAAATAGTAGTGCCTACAGCCCCCCCGTTATAAATTAACTGAGGAACATCTGTTATTACAAAAACCATTGCCCCAAGGTCAGGCTCCCCCATATTTGTAGTCATAGCCTGCATTTGCGCAAACGTCACTTTTGGTATAAAAGAGCCCATACCGCCTGCACTCATGCCGCCGTCAAACAATTTGATCCAATAGCCGGTTGTACTGTTAATACTACGCCAGTAATAGAATCCGGTGCCCGAACCACCGTTTACACTGCCGGCATAGGCTGCATTAGTATTATAAACTAACAGGCTGTTAGCCGGCATAGGAGTGCCTGTTATAGGGCCCGCCGTGTTAGAGGCGGTAATGGCAACTCTTGGGATCAGTAATCCTTTATCGTCTGCATATATTTCCAACATGGCAGAAGGATCGGGAGGACTTGAATTCTTTTTAATGGAAACGCCTTCGGGTTGAGCTTTTACGGCAAATGCCGTAAACAGCAATATAATCAGTAAATTTATTTTTGTTGTTTTCATAGTAGATATATATTAATTTTTTGTGGAATGATTTAATTACCGGTGGCTGTTAGGCTGTATGTTTTCGAATAAGTTTTAAAAGGTGAAGGAGGGCAGGTTTGTTTTTCTCCATAGTTGGGTCCACAATTTACCTCCGGCAGGCAAGCGCCGTTTAGCCATGGTTTTGGTATGGCACTTGTGCAGGGGCTTGTTACGCCAACGCCGGTAGGCGGTGTAATATTCGGTAAAAAATACCCTCCTGTAATCATATCCAGTATTTTCCGGTCGCAATCGGCAAATAATTTTACATCAATTTTTGAGCTTGATGCTTGCATCAATGTATTATTGTCAAGCAGCTCCAACTCTATGCAGGTAGTATAGGTGCATGTTGGCAAGTCGCAGCTTCCGGTTCCGTAACTGCTGCCATAAGCCAAATAAGGCGAACATCCTGTAGCCGCAGTATTAGAGTTACTGCCAATGGCCAAAACCATAGTATTTTTAATACTTTTTACTAAGGCTTTTGCTTTACTTAAAACAGAATCTACCATAATGGTAATTTCTTTTTCGGATATAATGCCCGGTGCAGGCCCTGTTTTACAGGAAACAATAGTATAGCAGGAGGCTGCCAGTTCATTCTGTAAAGCAGCCCTAAATTCCCCTCTCTTGTCCTCCAAACCGGTAATAGTATTATCTAAAGTATTAAGAGCATCTGTATATAAACCCGCCTTGGATGCCGCACACGTTGGCGAACTCGTGGCATATTTTGTGTCTGTACTCGGTGTTCCCTTATCTCCATAACATTTCGGGGCATATTTAATAGCATTGTAAAATGAAAGACGCTGAGACGAACTCCAGTTTAAATGTGTAAAAGAAAACGTACCCGCGGATACCGCATTAACGGAATAGCTTAACGGAGTAGGTGTCTGACAAATGTTTGTGGGGGGGCTTGCTACATAACTCGCCGGTAAATTATAAATTCTTTGTAGATCTATGGCCACCTGATTAGGTAATAGAAGGTCCGCATCGTTTATATAGGTATTATTAAATACATTATAATTGTAATATTTAAACTGCCATTCGGGTCTTAAAACATACGGATAGTACATTTCGTTATAAACACCACAAGTAGCACTGGTAATAGCGGTAACATTAGCAGTGTTAAGGCCGGTAACATTAAATGTGTAAGGAAACTGGTAATTGATAGAATTGATCGTTTTAGATCCGAAAATATTTATCGGCCCCGAATATATCCCGTAATTTAGCGAGTCAAATTCTGTGGGATGCAGAGATGACGATCCTGTAGCGCGAATATAATCAGGCAGTTTTATGCCATCCATAATGGCATAAAACTGCGGACCAACCTCCTCCATAAATAAATTTATAAAGCTGGTCGCCGCTTCTTTTCTTCCGGAACTAATGGTGCCCGCAGGCTTGCCGCTAAACTCTTCCATCTCTTTGCTGATTTTCCGTTTTAAGAAAAATTTTACAATTTTGTTTTTAACCTGCCAGTTGTCATCATCATCGCCGTTACTCTGTCCGGAACCCGGTTCGTCGCGATCATTAAACGTGTTTAAAATATTATCATCATTGCCGGTTTGGAAGGTGTTAATGATTTCCAGGTTAGAATACCATGCTTCGTATAATTTTTTACAATTATAATTGTAAGGTAAATTTGTTAAGTTTTTTACAGGCATCGTTAAGTTATAGCCGCCTGATGTTTCATCATAATCAGCAGCATACCAATTGCCGCTATGAAAAACGGCGTTACCTGTATAATATTGTGAAATAAGCATGTTTGAAAGCATTGCCTGTAAACTTGCATAGGTATGTCCGGGCGCATATTTCCACAAATCATTGCTACTCAGGGATTGACTTATTAAGCGTTCATCAAGCAATAAAATAAATTCATGGTATACCAGATCTTGGATAACATTCAGTTTGGTAGATTTAGTTGAACTGCTCCAAAATGGATTGGCTATAAAATCATTTATGCCGTAAGGTATGATCTGACCTGAAGAATTTACTACGGCATGGTTAATAACTGACATAGTGTTTAAACTCAATGAAGAGGAAGGGATGATAGCAGGATCAGGACTACCATCACATAAATAGCAAACAGGCGGTTTAGGTAATGAAGTGTTTAAGGTATTGCAACAACCTGTAGTAATGCTAAAATCATTTAAAGTGGGATCTACCGTATTAGATGTTAACGCGGAGATAGTAAAGCTTGGTGAAAACGGAACTGTATAGGTTAGAGGCAGTACGGATTTATCTACCGACAAATAATTTAAGATACTATCAGAAGTAATGAGGTAAGGTAAACTGCAAGTTGGCGGAAAAGAATTGTATGCATCGAGCCTGCATTTAAGGCCGCTTATAAAAGTGCCGAAAGAAGCTGAAGAAGTAGAGCTGTTTACTGATCTCATATTATTTAAAATAGCGTCAATTAGCGGTTTGGTAGTTTCATTTTGCGCGTTAACTAAACTGTCCGCATAATTTGGAGGGTTAGGAGTAAACACTTCTTTAACAAATAAATATTCGCCGGCATTCAATGTTATTTGGTCAAATCCTGTTCCGCCGGGTATAATGTTGGGTGAAACGGAAGGTGATTTACTTGCAAACACCCAAGTAGAAGGAAAGCTGAAATTAGTAACAGGAATAAAGTTTTCAGTAACTGCCGTTGTAGTAGAAACAGCATCACTTACATACGTTACATTATTTTTTATATTAATTAAATAAAAACGCATGTTAAAACTACAATTCCCGCTTGCACAGCCCCCGCTGTTACCGGGTAAAGCGTTGTTTAAATAACTCAGTTGTACGGTAGTACTGTTGGTAGGTATAGCAATTCGTTTAGAGGCTACAATTTTATTGCTTGATACTACCTTATTGTTAATACTGTTTACAACTGTAATAGGCGTAGCTGCCTGCTTAACATTTTGCAGATTTGGGTTTGTTTCAGAAATAAGCGCAGTAGCAATGGTTTTGCCTTCTTTTGAAGTATAGGTTGCTGAGGCAACATTGTTCTGATCGATCGTAATAGTTTTAATAACTGATTCCGCTAAAGGTGCTTCATCTCCAAATAGGCGAATCAATTCATCTTCGCTCGGGGTGCAATATAAAATTTGTACAGTTCTGCCTTGCCCGTTCGA
The DNA here is from genome assembly GCA_025362395.1 of Bacteroidota bacterium. GTDB lineage: Bacteria > Bacteroidota > Bacteroidia > B-17B0 > Aurantibacillaceae > UBA4416. Next base: position 76,994 of record JANYGK010000078.1, on the reverse strand, counting down.
TTGTAAACCCAAAGAGTGTGCTTCTCCTACACCTGATTCTTCCGTTACCCTGTTTGTTCCGTCGGTTTTAAATAAAGTTCTTTTAAACGGATAGCCTTTTGCATCGGGTACATTGGCATTGCTTACTCCTACGGTAGCATTTTGACTATAATAAGCAAAATTGCTTGAATTGCTATTATCCACTTTATCGGGGTTGTTTAGTTTTGCATCTGTATCAAATTGTAAAGCAGTATATAATTGCCCTGAAGTGTTTTTTACAAAATCAAGTTTGTAGCCGTTCAAATTACCTTGCATAGGAACAGGGATAGTTGATAATGCCGGTCGCCCTGAATAATCAATCATGGTTTGGCTAACGAGGTTTGTATTTTCTGAACTGTTATATTTTTGTGATTGTCGCGACATTAATAAACCATTGACGTAATTTATGCCCTCGCTTGATTTTAATCCGGTCGGGTTATTTTTATTTTGATTATCGCCCTCGGTAAATACCCTGCTATAGATCCAGTTTAAATTTTCATCGGGATCGGTAAAATAAAAAGCATAGGGTGTGGGATTTGATGCAGATTGAAGTACGTTTTTAACGAAGGTTACGTTTGTAGTTGATGTTGGTAAAGCGTAGCTCCATTGCCCGTAATTTTCGCTGTTGGCAATACCGCCCTTATAATAAGTACCTATAGGCCTTACGCGCCATAAATAATAACCGCTGCCTTCAGCCAAGGTAAGATTAATTTGTTTTTGATAGCTCTGCGTTTCTACTTTTAAAGCCCTGTTCCACTCTACCTCGCTGCCTATTTGATTTGAGGTATTACTAAAAGAAGTATTGGTATTATAAATTTTCAAAATTTGAACTTCATAGTTGGGATAGGATAGGGAGGAGGGATCCTGCCAACTGAAATTCACCAGTCTGTTTGTGATACTTACAGGGTTTATGGTTAAAGGATTAGTAATAAGACTATTTCCTATATTCCTAACATCCGTATTATATATTCTTACTACGCTTACTATTAATCTTCTGTTATCGGATATAAAGTTTTGTAATAATGTGTTGCCTAAGGCGCTTGTTACGCTTACAGAGTTTATGGTTATAGAAAGCGGCAACACCCCTGTTGAATTGGAATTTACGGCATTAAGAATATCTACTGTTTTAATAACTTCCGGCGCGCTTTCTGTAATTTGAAGTGTTTTGGTTATAACGGAAGCATTAAGTAAATAGGATAGATCCACAGTTACCGTAAAACTCCAGTTCGATAATGTTTTTATATAATCATCTCCTAAATCCAACTTAAAGTTAATGGCAGCGCTTTCATTCCCATATTTTAATTGAGTCGCAGTTACGGTAGGGTTAATATTACTTAACACTGTAGAGCTGCCCGCAGCTAATTGAGTACTGCTATTAAATGTTGCTTTATACTCTTTGTAAGTGGGGTTCTGCGCGTAAAAATTCGTCGCTAAAAGCATACAAAACAAAACCGGGAGTATGGTTTGTAATTTAACGGATGCTTTGCTAAATAATGTTTCAGAGTTTCTCATTTTTTCTATTATCTTGAAAAGTGTAGTGTTTATATTTTTCAAATGCAATACCCTTGTTATTGAAATAATAGTTTCTTGCGGGAAGAAATTTATAAGTATCAATAACTTTAAAATCATTATAAAAAGTTGTAAGTTGTTTTATTTTGTATTCCGGTTTATAATCGATCTTAACGGATGTAATTGTTTGTTGCTTCGCATTATAGGTGCAGGTTACGTAAGTTATTTTTAAAGATTCATCCACGGTTGGTTGATTTACTTTTGCATAAATGGTTTTATAATCACCGTTAACCTCACAGCGTTCAACTACGCAGGAGTTTAAGAAATCATATCTTGTTTCATAAAACGCATTGGTCATTTTTAAATTATTGAGCTGTTTATTAGTTTCGTTTAAAATTACCAGCTGTTGTGCGGGCAGTATAAGCAGCGCTTCTTTATCATCTTGATATATTTGCACCTGCTCAGATTGCATATCTAAAAGGCCGTCTTTCCTATAAATTTTTACATTAGACGTAGTTGTTTCATCTTCCCAATTAGTCACCTTTACAGTGTAACTAAAAAAAATGTTTTTACCCGCCAGGCCTGAATCTGTTTTGGTATCCATTTTTTTGAAGGCTGCTATAGCTTCATTTAAACATTCTTTTTGAGCATAAGCAAACCGGTATATGCCTGTTAAAAAAATAACAGCCATCAATAAAAATTTTAAGATGTTAGTTGATGTCTTCACGTTATTACCTGTTAATGAGTGGTGTATTATATTGCTGTTCCTGTAAAGTTTTTTTACCTCTTTCTGTTTCAATACTTTTACGTGTAAGCATGCCTTTAGTATTGTATTCATACATTACTGCAAAGTGCTGGTCATCAAATTGCGCCGCAAGCTTATTGTCAGGATAATAAACAGAACAATTCATCGAGGCATCCAAGGGTTGTATTCTAAAGTCATCTACAAAAACCTGCTCGGTGGAAGTTGAATAGTTATAGGCAATTTTAACGGGATAACTGTTACCTGCCGTAAGGCCCGGAAAGGATTTAATATCGGCGCTATACAACGTCCAATCACCTGTTTGCGCTATTGCTTTTGTGTTAAAGGGTACCGCACCAATTACTACTTTAACCTGCGGGTTTGAATTTTTTAAACCGTAATTACTATTTGCGGTGTTTTGTGATACAATACTTCTCAGCCAAAACTTAACACCTACACCTCGTTTGGTAATCATGTCGGCTGTTAATTTATATTGAGACACAAAATTAAAATTCTGATTTACAGGTAAAGACATCTCCAGCGAGCGATTTCCTGTATGGGCTGAAGCACTGCTGTAAAGTGACGTTGATCCATATTCAAAATCCAGGAACATTATTTCTTTATAAGCTGCATTTTGAACAATGCTTACAGGCAACGTATTATTATATCCAAAAATAGCGGCGCTTTTTATGTTCAATACGTCTTCTTCCTCTACAGGATAACCAAACGGTGAGTACTGCGTAATTCTACTGTCACTGTACCACACATTTGCTGCATTGGCAGGGTTAACCCAATCAAAAAACTGGAAAGGATTAGTTATAATTCCCGCGTTATAAATGCGCCCGTTTGCGCTGTTTGCATTTACCACATTATCTCTGTAGCTATACGTGCGTAAAGGATAATAAAAAGAGTTTGCTGTATTTACAACAGTAGTGGTAAGAAGGGCAATATTGGCAGGGCTTACAAAATCTGACAGCGTACCCGCGGTAAACCAATTATTGGTATACGTTGTTGCAGAAGCGCTCACTACATTTGTAAAGGCCGGTGTTAATGGGTTTACCGCTATTGGATTTGAGATAAAATCATAAAGGGCATTGGTACTGTAAGTGACTATGCTACCTGCATTACCGGTTAATTGATTTGTATGTGTAAGATCAACAATGCCAAATGTATTAACAGGTTGCATACTGCTATATGCCCATGATACAGGTATATTCATCGAATAATAATAGCCCATGTGTTTTGGTGAGCCTGAATTTTGCGTGAAAATAGCTTTATTGTTACTTACATATCCGTCAAAAGTTCTTGTAAGCACGGGTTCTCCGGTATACCTGTCAAAGCCTAAGTTTTCAGTAGTTTGAGCTACACCATCGGTAATATTTGTGGTAGATAATAAATGAGTAACCCGGTTTAGCACACGCGACGTAGAATGTTGTTTCAACGCATTACTTTCAAATGAGAAGCTGGCATTAAAAGTTGGGGCAATCGCCAAGATGGTAATATTCATGTCAATTTCAAAATTAAAATCACAGGATATTTCGCTGGCGTTACTACTGAATATGCAATAGTCTTGCTCATTACCGCAGTTTAATGCCTGTTTAGTAAATTTCCCGCTGCTAGGATCCATAAGCAAAGTTTGAATGGCTTCGCCCGGTTTAGAATAATTATACGTTGTTTTACTTGTGTATACGGATTCATCAAAAGAGCCTGAGTAGTTACCGGCATAAGTAGCTTTACTTTTAATTTTTCCATTCATATCGTTTAGTTTAAACAGGTAGCCTTGTGTAACCCAAGCTCTGTTAATGGACATATTAAAACATCCTAACGGCAGGTTCAGAGCAAACTTCTTAAACGTGCCCCCGCCCCCCGGTTTTTTCTTAATGGCAGTATAATCTACTTCCATAGGGAAATCTTTTGATGTATAATATTCATTTACGGCAAATCCGGTAGTAGATTTATCTGAATGGATATTTTTAGTAATTATTCTGGAGTATACAACCTGTGCGGAAGGCAAAAGATTCTCGCCTAAAGGTCCTTCCGCGTATTTAGAATCTTTTCCGCTCAGTAATTTGTCCATAAACTTTTGCTTATGGCGTTCCCGATAAGCAACCAGTGCATTTTCTTCATGCATACCTCCCGGCTCGTTTGTGGCTACACCACTGGATCCACCGTTTATGTCAATATAATTATATTCAGAACCAAATAGCATGGCGTCTCCCGTTTGTATTCCTGTATCATACGTCAATATTCTTTTTACGCGTATACCGCCGCCTTTTTTAGAATGATACACGGGCAACTTAAAATATGACATGGAATGATTGAGAGAGGTGCAGGTGGTGCTTTTTCTTGGATTTTTAATTAAACCGCCCAACCAGTCTTTAAACAAGTTGGTTGAAAAACCTAAAGTATTTTCAAATGTTTTTGCATAAACTTTACCTGTTAATGCCAATAATGTAATAGCACCGCTGCCGTAAATTTCATTTGTTAAGTCTTTGTCTTTATACGATCCGGCATTAAGTCCTAAATTAGTTCCTCCGTTCGATGCCATTTGCTGGTAGCATACAGCGCGTGGTAGTGTCTTATCTTTTTTTCCTTTATCATCACCAAAAATGCTTTCTCTTAAATCGCCCAGATGAAAATAAATTTGATTCCCCGCAAGTGTAATGTCGTTTACCGTTACATAACCGGTTATATAATCATACCTCGGATTTTGCGTATTCAGTTGTGGTTGATCATCACCTGAGTAACTGTACAAAAATTTAAAATATAATTTATTCCTGTCAGTCAGGTAGTGTTTTCTAACTGTTGTTAAGTAGTTTGCAATTTCATTGTTTGGAATTCCTAAATCTGTTGTATTAATCCTGTATATCGCTTCATTGGATTTATAGTCATTCTTAACCAGGTTATCATACGTTAAGCTTACCATCGCCATTGGTGTTTGATCTTGTACAGCATTATAATCTTTTTGTTCATAATGCACATGGATTTCACCGCCTGAAGGAAGTTGAATGCGTTTTAACTGCCATGCAGCCGCATCAAAAGCATTTTGATTACCTGTTGGTGAAGGATAACCGGCATCATCGGTTTGAGAAACCCAATGTTGCATGTTTAAAAATTTAACATCACCGTATAATTGGTTGTTCCCCCATGCATCGAGCTGCCATGGCTTATATTGAGGATTTTGCTTGGCATCGTTATTCGGCAGCAAATTATAATAGTTTAACCAGTTATACTTTGCAGTTAATTCTGTCGGGTATTGATTATAATATTCATAACTAAAAATGTAAGGTGAAATCCGGCTCATGTTAACCCCGTATGATTCTGTCCAAACTTTTTTCAAGGTTAACTTCCCTTTTTCATTAACAGCTGTGCCTATAGTATTTGGAATACCAACACCTAATGTATTATCGTATTCAAAAAAAGTAGTCGTTAACGGTTTACTTAAATCATTTTTTGCAAATAACACAATGCGCTCTAATTTTTCTAACTGATGTGCGCCAATAGCCGTAAAGCTTTCGGCTGCTTTATCCATGCCGGATACATCTATGCCCATAGCATCCAATCCGTCGAAACGGTTGGTGCCGCTCCCGTTTAAAATAGTTGTTAAAGTTCCAAGCGGAGAATTAGTATTCGGGTCATATAAAAACGGAAAATCAGCCTGATTAAAATCTGTTGCCATTACTGTTTTATTGGTAATAAAAAAAGCAATGTGTGTTTTGGTTTCTACATTCTTTAAATAATATACTTCTTTTTCTCCGCTCGACATAGAGCCGGTTTGATCTGTTTTATCAATTAAACGATTTGAATTATATAATAAGCCATTGTAAGGTGAACGAAAGCGGTACCATTCACTATTCCCGTTGTTGTTGGTATTGCCCCAAAGTTTTCTGTAATTAAATTTAGTCCAGCCGCCAAAGTCTGCATCGTCAACGCCGTTGGCATTAATATCTACATAATTAAAAGTAGTATTGCTTGTTAATAAATAAGAGTTAGCGTAGGGCTGTGCTGTTTTATTTCCTACCACCGTCAAATTATTTTCAGGAGTATTATAATTAAGCGGGTTCGTAACCATGTATTGTCCGTCATTATTTACAGGCACAACAACGGTTAGCTCTGCTTCATTTTTTGTATAGACAGGCTGCATATAATTAGCCTTAGAGCCATCTTTATTGGTTATTTTAATTCCTGTAATTAAATCTCCTGTTTTAGCATATTGAATATCCGAAGAGTTACCGGTTAATTTTTTTGACGTTGGGTTTGCTAAATTCAAACTGTAATCGCTTGCTGTTGTTAGTAAATTTCCAATAATATCAATTGTTGCATGAGGAATATCATTATCTGTAGAGGCTGTATTATAATTTAATTCACCTCCCGGATCATTTGTGAAACGCATAAACGCATCACTTGATGGGCTAAAGGTTGCTTTGTGAAAGATTGGGGTTAATGTAGCTGCCGTTAGAGCTAAAGGTGACCAAAGGCCGGCCGCACCGGTAATGTTGGTTCCCACCCCCACATTAAAACCTATCTGAAAGTCTGCTCCAATGCCTATTTCAAAACCCAATTGGCTAATGAGGTCAGTTTTAAGATCTGCATTCGGGTAATAAGTTCCCACCTGTGGATGTTGTAATCTAAAACCCCCTATTACCCCGTTACCGGTAGCAGAAAAATTATCGGCGTTATTAAAAGGTATCCCTATATTTTTATCATTCTTATCAAAGGTGCTTTCTTTTTCAAGCTGGTAATCAAATAAATTATTTTGGTCATTTGTCTTTAAAGGATTACTTGTGTAAACGTTAGCACTATCACTGTATAGGTACCCGAAAGCACTTTTGTTATCCTTAGGCAGGTTGGCATTAATAGTTACGTTTCCCTGAAATCCTAATTGCCCGCCAAGCGGAAAATTCGCCGGGTTAACAACGATTGAACCATTAAAATTCCAAGATGATCCGGTTCCTTTTGCAACAGAGTAAGCTAAGGCCGGGACATTATAAGATTTTGCACTGTATCTTGCACCCATTAATCTGGCGTGTCTTGAGTCTGAATTTCGTTCCGCTGTGCTTTTTGTGTAACCATCAATTCTGGCATTATGTCTTTTTTGTTCGGGCTGGTTTTTTTCCGTAGTTTGCTTTGTTTTTTTTGCGGTTTTATGTTTTACGGCATTAAATATTGCAATAGGACTAATATTAAATCCTAAGGTTGTCTGCCCTGCGGAACTGTTCATGTTCAAGCCACCAAATTTATTTGATACCCCGATACTGTTGGCAATAGAAAAGCCGGTGTAATTGTTATAGCGTATGCTTTTCGAAAAAGAAACAGAAGCAACCTCGCTGTATTCATTTTCAGGTAAATCGGTTTTATCCAAGAAAAACTTCTTTTTTACCAGCTTCGTTGCCCCTTCCGTTTTAGTCATCGCCAGCGAATCGTTAGTGCCGTCTTTACTGCTTATTTCAATATTTACATTAAAATTTGCACTTTGGTTTACGTTCGGTTTTGTTTTATTAAACGTTTCAACCTGCACAGCTTTAAAATCATCAGGATACCCTCTTTTATTGCGATTGATCGCGCCCGCATTTAAAGTCCATCCGTGCCCAACCCATGATGCTTCCTCTTCTAAAGAGCCGCCCGAATGATATGATAAAGACATGGAATAATTTCCGCCATCGGGTCCCGGCACATTTAATACGGGAATGTTGTATGTGAAATCGCCGGTAAAATCATTTACCATATCGGTTGTTGCAACGGGTTCAAAGCTGCTGAATTCAGGAGAAGCCGGCCCCGAAGTCAACGCAAAGGCTGCGGTTGGCGAAACAATTTCAATCAGTAAGTTTAGAATTAAAAAGAAAGAAATAATTCTTTTTATTCGATTACTGCGGACTTTGCGGAATATGGATAATGTACTTATCATGTTTTTAAAATAATTTTTGGAATTCCGTTAATGTCACTTGCTTTAAAATAAAATTTATTTATCCCGGTATTAAAAAGCTCATCACTAAAAATAAAACTGAAGTTATCTGCTAAATAATTTCCGGTGTCAAATACCACAATCACATTTCTGTATTTTTCTAACGCGTTAATGTTTTCCATGTGCACAATGCTTGGTTTAAATTCATTGCCCTTATCATCTCGTATAATGATCCAATCCCGGGTGCTAAAACATAATTGTTCCAACTGCTTAGCAAACTGTTCATAATTGTTTATACCGTACTTTGTAATATCAAAGTTTCCCCGCTCGTCGGGTCCGATTGATAATAAAAATGTTACAGAACTTTTATAACGTTTGCCCAAGCTGTCTATCATCTGACGGTTGACGGTTTGCGTAAGGTCAAGTTGATTGTATATTAAATAATCCGGAGGTAAATATTTTAATTTAAATGTTATGTCACCTACCGTTTTTTCTTTTGCGAGGCCATTTTCAGGTATACTTATATACTTGGTTAATTGCTCAAAACTTGCAAATGTATTGGTTCTATTGCAGGAATAGTTAGCCACACAGGCTAAGCAAAACAGGGTTATATAAAGTATAAACTTCATTTGGTGTCGTTATATTTTTTGTTGGCAAATTCAAGAAATTTACCGGTAATGTCATATTGATTTTTTGAAAATCCGATAGCTTGGTATTGCGGATTATTACAGAGAATTAAATCATAATTATTCTCCTTTGCGTAATCGCTCATGTGCGCATTAAGCTGTGTAATAACTGAGCTTGTCATTTCGCCGTCCGTTTCTTTAATTTTTGAGTCTATATTTTTATTTAATTCTATATAAGAGTTCCTGTATAAATAAAATAAATTTAGGTCACGTGCAAGCTTGGTTTTGTTATTAGAAATAGAATCAGCTTTAAGTTCACTGTAAACATTTTTTAATTTGAATTCCAATGAATCTGATTCTTGTTTCCAAGCCCCCACTTTATTTTCGTATTTTTTCGTAGCTTCTTTCATCCCTTCGTATTCATATACTACCTTTTCCATTCTCACGATTCCAATTTGTTTTGCCGGAGTGGACAAGTGGTTAAATACTAAAAACCCTAACACAATAACATTTAAAAAAACGGATATATATACAATTCTGATCATACTATAATTTAATAAATTGACCTTTAATAACATGAGTGTTGCTTGCAAATGACAATGAGAATTCAAATTCATAAACACCGGAAACGAGCGAGAGTGTATTAATGGTAGTGTTGGCATTATTGGATATAGATTGAGAAATAACCTGAGTATTTGAATAATTCTTTACCACAAAAGAGGAGATAGAAAGAAGCGAAGGCAAATTAGGCACATTTACAGACAGCACATCAGTGGCGCTTGAAATAATAAAATCATTCAGTAAAGAAGTTTGCACAATAATAGAATTGGAACAAGCGGCTAAAAAATCTGTAGGTGTTGAGTTTAAGGCAATGCCTAATGTAGGGTTTGTAATAGTAAACAAACCCGGCGAAAGATTTCCTAATAATGTATTTGTAACAGGGTCATAAAACTCAACACTGTTAGGATTAATAGTTGTATTAGAAGAAACAGTAAATTTTACTTTGCCCGGTAATTCACAGCTGTTTAAGGAAGCTATATTTAAAAAGTAATCTGCCGCGAGAGGATTAGGATTAGTCACAATCGGTCCCGGATTGTACACATTTGTATAAGTGCTCACGGGCGTTATATTAGGACTTGTAGTAGAAGTAGTATAAGTCGTCACAACAGGCGTAGGGTTTCCTATCGTTTGAAGGGTGCATGTTGTTACCTGATTTATTCCGATAATTGTTGTAATACAGGTTTGTACTTGAACGGTAGTGCCGGAAGGGCCGGTGGTAGTTATAGTAGTTGTAGTTGTACTTGAGTTACCGTTATTGGATGTTGTAGAAACAGAAGTAGTGGTAGTAGAGCCACTTGTTATAATTGTAGTATTGCTTGAGGCTCCTCCAATAGTGGGAGTTGTGCTGCTCGAAATCACGGTTGTAACGCTGCCGGTAACAGTAATGGTTGTATTGGTTATTATGCCTCCCACGCCTGTTGATGTAGTATAAGTAACAGATGAAGGCGGCCCTGTATTAATAGTTGTTCCTGTGGTTACTCCGGAATTAATAACAACCGTATTTGTAGAGCCGGAGCCGGTGCTTGAACTTACAGTACTAGTAGTTATACCCGATCCAATAACGTTTGTTGTAGTGGTATTAACAACGGTAGTGGTTGAAGAATTACTCCCTGTAGTTGTACTGGCTGTGCTAACAGTTGTACCCGTTGTGGGTGAAGAGGTTAATGTGATAACATTTCCTCCCCCAAAAGAAGAGGTGTTAATGCTTATCCCCATGGAAGCTAATGCAAACGGTTTGCCTTGAAAAGTAAGTGTCCCGTTAGCGGCAGCATATACTTCGCCAAATGTACCGGGATTAGTAGAAACCACGTAATTTGAAAATGCACCGGGCGTTATCCCCCACCAATCAGCGCCTGCAGGCATTGAGGATTTCCATTCTGATATACTGTTATAATTGCCGTCAATAGCAGGAAAATATGATCTTAGAACAATATTACTGAGTGCAGGAGAAGACAATGTATTTTTTACTTTATGATAATATAAATTATTCAATTGTAAAACACTTGGCGATTTAAGGGTAACAGTGTTTGTTATGCTTGAATTAACAAATTCGACATCGGCAACGATCGAAGGAGCAGCGTTAATAAAATTTGCACTTACTTCATCACTTACCGAGGCTTTATTATTCATTAACTCTAACGGTCTGTACCTGTAGGGAAGCGATACGGTTGCCGCTGAACCTAGCGGATAAAGAAATGTTTTGCTTGGAGCGGAGTTGTTTGACGCTAAAACTCTTGAAAAGTAACCTGTGTTTGAAGAACTTGCAAACCCTGAAGTGCGATACACATTTGACTGATCATTTTTCATAAAAAAGTTAAAAGCCTGCAAAACAAATTCATTCGAAGTTAAATCGAGGTCAGAAGTTGCATAAGTGTTTATCCATATAGTGCGTTTACCGTTGCCTCCCAAAATTAATTTATTGAAATAGGTATTGCTGTTTCCCTTAATGTTTTGATCAATATTTGCAATGAAGCTCGTTGTGCCTTGCGGAACAGCAAGAGGGTTTCCGGCAAGTGCATATGTCATTTCAAACAGTTTATTCTGCCCGTTATGGATCCAATCTTTTGATAAGGTAATATTTCCCGTACTCTCAAATTTACCTTTGCTTAAAGTGGTTGGCAATACAAGATTAGCAACCTCATTCAGTAAATTACAATACACATTTAAATAGGTGGTTGATTTGCTGACGAAAACCGACACACCATAATTGCTAAAACAGCAACCAATGATACTGTTATCAGTACAGTCCTGCTTTTCAAAAATAACCAGCGGTTTAGATTGACATGCGTGATTGTTTACGGTGTAGCTTAATACATAAGTTGTAGTGCCGGGAGCAAAAGTTAGTAAAGGGTTAGCGCAAGTGGTGCAGCTCAAACCAATAGAGGGCGACCAACTATAAGTAGCAGAAGAACTTGTCGTAAAAATCTGAATTTGATCACCTGGGCACAAATGGGGTTCAATACCCGCTCCGAAATTACTTATTGCGTTACACTGAGCATCAATATTTATAAGAGTAACTACGGTTGTAGCTGTATATGGGGAGTAGCAAGCAAGCCCTGTTTCAGGAATTGTATAAGAAACAGTATATGTTCCAAAGCTGCTTAAGGAAGCTGTTATCACCCCTGTACCGGCATTTAAACTCAATCCCGGAGGCGATGAAGAGTACGTGCCACCGGATATGGAGTTGGACATCGTTACAGTGAAAGTAAGGTTTGAATTCGATGCATAAGGAATAATGTTGTTGTACTGGATAGTCGGCCCCGGATTAGTGACGGTTACAAGTAATGTATTGCTTATCACGCATCCATTTGATAAGGTTGCATACACCGTATACACAGTAGTTGCTGAGGGATAAAGCAGTGGAGCACCACCCGTTGCACCGCCGGGTTGCCAAGTATACGTATTGGCAGGCAGAGACACGGTAACAGTTTGAGTGTTTGGGCTGATAGGGATAACGTTAACAACATTCGCTTGCGGCCTTACTTGTCCACAAGTTACCGTAATATTACTGCTCATGTTTATAGCGTAAAGATTTGCAATTCCGCTACAATTAACTCCCGGCTGATTCCCGTTGCCGGGAGCTATAGAGACAGATGCAAAATAGACGGTCGATGCAATTCTTTCAGAATTGGTAACAGTATCAAACCCGTATCCTAAGTTTGAAATATTACTTATTAGTGAGGCATCATATATAAATACATTATTACTAATGTATCCGCTGTTATCAGATAAATCAGTGATCACAAGTTTTGGAAATTGATCAATATCTCTTCCTGATACCGGGCCTGTTATGAAAGCAGCGCCACCTGAATTATAATAATTTTTAGTGTAAAGAATGCTTTGGGAAGCAACGTTAAACAAGGCAGTATTGCTGAATGTATTAGCTACAATAATGGTTTTATTATTGTTTACAATAGTGGAAGAATTCAGAATAGAAAAATTAGTGTTTGTATTTATATAATTATTATTTGTAACTGTACCCCCGCTCGCTAAGAAAGAATTATTAGTGATAGTACCTGAATTTACGGCATAGCCTGATGCGACATTAAAACCCGCCAAAACATTTATTGTACCTGTGTTTGTTAATGTATTCGTGCCTGCCGATAATAATAATGAGGCATTTACCGTAAATACATTATCAGGCGTAGAGTAATAGTTATTAATAATTACACGGCCTACATTATAATTAGCATTTAAACCTTGCATACTTATGGCTGAATAGTTGTTAAGTGTAACGATCGATGCGGATGAACCGGTTGAAACCATGTTAAAATCACTGTTTAGGTTTAGGGTCCCGTAATTATTAACCGTCTTTACACCCGTTCCTTCCAAACTTAAAATATTACTTATGTTGCCGTTTGAGGATTGCTCCATTGTTAATGTAAAATCGTCACCCTTTACTGTAAACAAACCGTTTACCGTAAGCGTGGATGTTTGGATCGGGTTACCATTGGGATCACTTTTACCTATATCCATCACAACAGTTCCTGAATTTTGCTTGATGCTCGTAAACATTGTATTGGACCCCTTGTAAGATGTAAGTAGTAAAGGCCGGCCGGAAGCACCGGTAAAAGAAAAGTTACGTACCCTGAAATTTGAATTAGTATAATTTTCAATCGTAATAGTTCCGCCGGTAGAGATATTTAAATCACTTGTATTGTAGGTGCCGTAATTTTTAAATGATCCGGAAATAAAGGTTATGTTACTAATTGAACCGCTGTTACAAATTGTTCCGCCGTTTAAAACAAGCGATCCTGTGTATGTTAACCCGCTTGATAAACATAAAGTTTGACCACTCGTGACAGTATAGCCCGGAACTCCCGGCGTGATATTTGATGTACAACCCGAACATTGGCTATAGCCATTATTTAATGATAATGAAATAACAGAGATAATTATTATGGCCTTTAGAAAAGTATTCATTATTAAATAATAATTGGTATTAATTCCCCTAATAATAATTGATGTTGACCGGCTTATATTATTAAAATCAGAAACGGCTTTAAAACATATTCAGATTTAGAATTATTTAAGCTATTGGTATTACAAAAACCTTCTACAATTTTAACGTATTTAATACTATTGTGAGAAGACTTGCTGCCATTTGTTTATAACCCGGTGGGTTATAAATAGCATTTGGTACTATAAATTGAGTACTTTATCGGAAATCGATATATAAGTGGTAAGGTTTATTGAGTACTTAGTTTTTAACAAATAAGCAAATATTTGATGGTTATTAACAAATTTATTTAATAATCCATAAATTTTTGCGTAAAAAACAATTATAAATCCTTTTATAATATTACAAAACGTTTATTTTTGAATACAGATTGTAAAAAGTTATAAATCAATAACGGAGTTTTTTAATGTATTAACGTTTTAGTCATACATTTTAATCATTGAAAAGATACGCTCTGTCGCAGCCTCCTAAAAAAGCCGAGGACACATAAAGTATCTTCGGCTTTTCTGATATAAAGTGATAATGTTTACCGCATTATTATTAATTGATCATTTCCACACTGCGCTTAATAAATTTGGTAAGTTCTTCTCCTTTCAATAAGCCTTGTGACAACATTGCCAGATCAGCAGCTTGTTTAGCTAATTGCGATTGAACTTTGGCGTCTTTTTCCACTAATATTTTACTGATCAGCGGATGGTTTGCATTTACTACCAAATTATACATATCGGGCATGGAACCATAAAAATTCATTCCACCGCCACCGCCCATGGCTTGCATATCTTTCATGCGGCGCATAAATTCCGGACGGGTGATGAGCATTGGTGAGTCTGTTTCGCTTAAGCTTTCAAAGATGACCGTATATTTTTCTTTTGCTACAACGCCTTCCACTATTGGTTTTAATGTATTTTGTTCTTCTTCCGTTAATTTGCTAACCTGTACTTCATCTTTCTTAATTAATTTCTCAACAGTATCGCTGTCCACACGCACAAACTGAACATTGTCTAATTTGCTTTCCAGATGATTAATGTAATGCGCATCCAAAGGCGAATCCATTAATAATATATCATATCCTCTTGATTTTGCCGCGTCAATATAGGTATGTTGCTCATCAATATTAGTGGCATATAAATACACTACTTTATTATCTTTATCTGTTTGGTTTGGTTTTACGTGCGCGTTATATTCTTCAAAGGTGAATGCTTTATTATCAGTGTTTTTAAGCAAGGCAAATTTTACGGCTTTTTCATAAAACTTTTCATCGCTGATCATTCCGTATTGTACAAATATTTTAATATCGTCCCATTTTGCTTCAAAATCAGTACGTTCTTTTTTAAAGAGGTCTTCTAATTTATCTGCTACTTTTTTAGTGATATGTGCTGATATTTTTTTAACATTGCTGTCGGCTTGTAAATAGCTGCGGCTCACGTTTAACGGAATGTCCGGGCTGTCTATCACACCTCTTAACATGGTTAAAAAGTCAGGAACAATATTCTCTACATTATCTGTAACAAAAACCTGGTTGCTGTATAATTGAATACGGTCTTTAGGGGCTTCGAATTTGTTTGATAATTTAGGGAAATATAAAACACCCGTCAAGTTAAAAGGATAATCCACATTCATGTGAATGTGAAATAAAGGCTCTTCAAATTGCATCGGGTACAATTCACGATAGAACGCTTTGTAATCCTCCTCTTTCAAATCAGCAGGTTTTTTAATCCATAACGGTACAGGATTATTGATGATATTTTCTACTTGGATCTCTTCTTCTTTCTCATGTCCTTTTTCGTCTTTTTCACCGGTTGGTACCCATGACGATTTAGTACCGAAAACAATTTCTACCGGTAAAAATTTACAATATTTAGTTAATAATGTTTGAATGCGTGAATCCTCTAAAAACTCTTCGCTGTCATCCGCTATATGCAGTACAATGCTTGTACCGCGTTCTTTTTTTGTATCTACTTCTTCAATGGTGTAATCAGGACTTCCGTCGCACTCCCAACGCACCGCTTTGCTTCCTTCTTTAAATGACAAAGAAAAGATCTCCACTTTTTTAGCCACCATAAAAGCGGAATAAAAACCCAAGCCGAAATGGCCGATCACAACGTTTTTATCTACTTTATCTTTGTATTGATTTACGAATTCTTCCGCGCCGCTAAAGGCTATTTGAGTAATATATTTTTCAATTTCCTCAGCAGTCATACCAAGGCCTTTGTCTTTAATGGTGAGTGTTTTGGCAGCTTTATCCAACACCACTTCAATTTTAAGATCGCCTAAATCACCCTTTGCTTCACCCATGGAGGCCAATGCTTTTAATTTTTGAGTAGCATCGGTAGCGTTACTTACCAACTCACGTAAAAAGATTTCGTGGTCGCTGTAAAGGAATTTTTTAATAATGGGAAAAATGTTTTCTGTCTGTACATTAATTTTGCCTGTAGTGCTCATGGTGCGTATGAATTTTGTATAAATATAAATAGTTTGCGCGGGATAACAGGCAAAGGTTATACCAATAGGGATAAATGTGACAAAATGGCAAGAATCAGGCGTATGTAATAAGATTAATCTTTTATATTTGCTTAAAAACCAGCATAAAAATGAAAAAAATATTAATTATTACAATTCTGACTTTATCGTTAAGTATAGTCGCTCAAAATAGATCTTATGTAAAAGAAATAAGCTCTTTACCATTTTTTAAAACTGAAGTTATAAAACCACAGGAAAAAGCTAAGTATATCTTAGACAGTAGAATAAATTCAAATAATTTAAAAGATAGAATTACGAAATTGTCATCTCTGGTAAGTATGCAAGATAGTAGTTATACATGGTCATGGGATGTAAATATTAATAGTTGGTCTTTAACGCCAAATGGAAAAGTAGTAAATTATGCATACGATTCAAATGGAAATATGATTGGTATTACACGTTCAACATGGAGTAATTCTATGTGGGTAAATGATTTTAAATACATTCACACATTTAACGCTTCTAATTATCCTACAAGTCAAATAGTTCAATATTGGAATGGTACTAATTGGGAAAACAGTAACCAAACGATTTACACTTATGATAGTAATAATAATCTGTTAAATGAATTAGTTCAGAATTGGAGTAGTAATGTATGGGTAAACGGTTCATTGGGTACATCAACATATAACTCAAACAATTCATTAACAAGCTATATGGATCAAAATTGGATTTCTAATCAATGGGAAAATGTAGATAAACAATCATATATATATAATACAAATAATCTATGCACAAATGATTTAAGCCAAAATTGGAATGGAAGCGCATGGGAAAATTATTTTCAGGATATATTTACATATAATACGAATAATGATGAGATAACCAGTATTAGCCAAGTTTGGAATGTCAGCTCTTGGGAAAATTCATCACAATCAAATGATACTTACGATACTCATCATAATAGAACTTTAAGTGTAGCTCAAAATTGGAATGGATCTTCTTGGAGTAATAGTGGTAAGTTTATTAAAACATATGATTTATCAAATAATGAAACTTCTTCTATAACTCAAAATTGGGATGGTACAAATTGGATTGACTTTAACAGATCTACATCTGTTTACAATGTTAATAATGGACTTTTAAATAGATTATATCAAAAATGGAATGGTACAAATTGGATAAATACCAGTAGGCCTTCAAATACATTTGATGCAACTAATTTTCAGCAAAGCAGCGTATCCAAAGTATGGAATAGCGCAGGTACAAGTATAGCCTCGGGAGACAGTACATTTTATTATTATAGAGTTATAGCCTCAATTAATAATATTGATGAAGCTCATTTAAATTTTTCTCTTTATCCTAATCCAAGCAACTATTCGCTATCTGTTTTAACTAACATTAAATACAAAAGTTTGAGAATTTTTAACTCATTTGGACAGATAGTCTCCGATGTAAATGAATACCAAATGCCTATACCGATTTTCGCTTTACCTAATGATGTTTATCTTCTGCAAATTATAGATAAAGACGGAGCTGTTCTAAAAACCGAAAAGTTTATTAAAAATTAATAACTCCACTTCAAATAAAGCCCACCCCAGGTAAAACCTGCGCCAAATGTGGTTAATACAAGGTTATCACCTTTTTTAAGTTGGTTTTCCCATTCTGCTAGGCAAATAGGTAACGTGGCTGACGTCGTATTGCCGTATTTTTGAATGTTCAGCATCACCCTTTCCATGCTAATGCCCATGCGGTTTGCTGTTGCTTCAATAATACGTTTGTTTGCCTGGTGCGGTACTAAAAAAGCTACGTCGTCCGCTTTTAAATGGTTACGTTGCATAATTTCTTCCGCCACATCGGCCATTTTCAGGACTGCTACTTTAAACACAGACTGCCCGTCCATTTCCACAAAATGTTGTTTGTTGGTAACCGATTCAATCGATGACGGAATTAAGCTCCCGCCTGCCGGTTGAAACAACGCTTTTTTACCGGCACCGTCTGAATACATTTTACTGTCTAATATGCCGGTACCGTCCGTAGTAGGTTCCAGTAACACTGCCCCTGCACCGTCACCAAATAAAATAGCCGTCTGACGGTCGGTATAATCAACAATACTGCTCATCTTGTCGGAGCCTATTACCAATATTTTTTTATGAGTACCGGTTTCAATAAATTTTGAAGCAGTGGTTAAGGCATAAATAAAACTGGAGCATGCGGCTTGCACATCAAATCCCCAGGCATTTGTAGCACCTATCATATCGCTCACAATATTTGCGGTAGCCGGGTATTGATGATCGGGTGTTACGGTGGCCACAATGATCAGTTCAATATCTAAAGGTGAAATTCCTTTTTTTGTCAACAGTGTTTTTGCCGCTTCCGCAGCCATAAATGCGCTGGCTTTATCTTTATCTTTTAAAATACGTCGTTCACTTACCCCGCAACGGCTCATGATCCATTCATCGCATGTATCCACCATTTTTTCCAATTCCTTATTGGATAAAATGTAGTCGGGAAGATAAGCGGATACGCCTGTTATTGCAGCTGTTGTTTTCATTTTGTTTAAATGAGGATTTGTCTTACAAAGATATTCAGGCAGTTTGGCAGTAAAGAATTAAAATAAAAATATGATATGATGCGTAAACTATACTATTATTTCATAATTTTGATGTATAACCTTTAAAATATAGATTTTTATTTTTTAATTATACGATGTCTAACGTTAAATCTGAACAATTATTCAACCTTATAAAAGCGTTATCAAAGGGTGAGAAACGGTTTTTTAAATTGTATGTTTCCCGCTTGGGTAATACAGGCGATA
This sequence comes from Bacteroidota bacterium, assembly GCA_025362395.1. Taxonomy (GTDB): domain Bacteria; phylum Bacteroidota; class Bacteroidia; order B-17B0; family Aurantibacillaceae; genus UBA4416. The sequence continues at coordinate 57,899 of JANYGK010000078.1, read as the reverse complement.
AAAAATTTATTATCCTGTTCGATGCTATTGAAAAACAAAAAGAATATGATGAAGAGAAAATTTTAAAAAAGGAAAAAACATTATATCCTAAGCAATTGCCAAATCTTAAAATACATCTCTATATGCAGTTGCTTAAAAGCCTGAGATTGTGTAACAGCGATAGTTTACGAAGCATTAAAATTATGGAGCTGATAGATTATGCCCGATTATTATACAGCAAATGTTTATATAGAGAGTGTGTGAAAATGATAGACAAAGCTAAAAAAATGGCGGTCAGCAATGACCAGTCTATTTTTTTATTGGAAATTTTAGATATTGAAAAACTGGTTATTTCTAAAACACTCGACGCGGGCAACGAAGAGCGTGTAAATCATATTATAAGTGAAACGGTAAAGGTAACGGAGAGCATTAAGAATATCAATATTTTCTCTAATCTTTCTATTAAACTTGATTCGTACTATACTAAATCGGGCTTTGTGAGAAACAAACAGGACCTTGAAAAGGTAACCACATTTTTTAACGCCGGCCTGCCGGTATACGCTATCAAAGAACTGTCGTTTCAGGAAAAACTATACCTGTATAAATCGTATGTAAGCTTTTATTTTTTTATCCGCGATTTTAAAGAAGGATATGTGTATGCCAATAAATGGGTTGATTTATTTGAAGAGCAGCCCGAAATGCAGCCGGTAAGGCCCGAAATGTATATTAAGGCTCTGAACAGCTTATTGGCCGTGCAAAACAAGTTATACAAATACAAAGAGTTTACAGAAACCTTAAAACGCTTAGTTGCCATTAAGCGGGAAAAGAAAATTATTTTGACGGAAAACTTAAACCTTAATTTATTTAAAGCCATCTACATTCATGAAATGAACCGCCATTTTATGTTAGGGGAATTTAAGTCAGGAACCCGCATTGTGGCTGCTTTAGAGAACGAGCTCAATAAATTTGTAACAAAGCTTGATAAGCATTCTATATTATTAATCTATTACAAAATTGCCTGTTTATACTTTGGCAGCGGAAACTATAGAACGGCATTAACTTGGTTAAATAAAATTACCAACGAGCGTGAAATTGCACTGCGTGAAGACCTGCATTCTTTTGCCCGCATCCTTTCACTAATCAGTCATTTCGAACTAGGGAACGATGACTTGGTTGAAACCTATATCAGATCAACATACCGTTACTTCATTAAAAAAGGTGATCTGTCTTTATACCAAAAACACATTCTCGATTTCTTAAAAGGCTTATTAATAGTAAGAGAAATCAAAAACGTGCAAAATAGATTTATACTTTTGAAAGCACAAATGAAATCATTACAAAAAAATAAATTTGAAAAAAGAGCTTTCTTATATTTCGATATTATTTCTTGGTTGGAGAGTAAGATCACAAAACGATCCGTTCAAAGCTTAATTAAAGAAAAAATTAGTTCGAGGTTAAAATTGGCTTCATAAAAAAAGTCTTGGTTCGTTATTAATTATAAATCAAATAATTAATTTTTTAGTTTTTTTATTTTTTCCATTGTTTTTTCGAAATCTGATTTGAACTCTTTATCCTGTTTAATTCTGAATTTTGTGTATTCTTTTTCGGCCAGTTTGCTAGCTATTTCATGCTTAACATTCCCTGCGTCATTTATTAATTCATATTCATTAAATTGTAAGAACGAATCTAGTTTTTCTGCCCAATCTGCCATTTTTAATACGATTCCTCTTTTAACGAAATTCTCTGCGTAATCTAAATACATTGACACTAAACGATTCAATCCATCCAGCTCTTCTTTTTTTAAATAATTCTTAGCTATAGTAATATCTGTTTTTATAATCTTACCACCATTATTTACATTTCTCCAAGTAGTCAAGCCCATATTTGGTTGGTTAGCTTTTGCTCTCAATTTAATTAGCTCAGCAGCTGTATGCTTGTGTATAGCCCAGTGAAGTTTATTTTGTACAGTTGCATAAAATCTCTGAGTAATTGGTGAATGAGCATCATAATCAATACTTTCAGCATATAGATCTGTAACTTTTAAGTAAAACATCCGTTCTGATGCCCTGATTTCTCTAATCCTTTCGAGTAATTCCGTAAAATAATCTTTACCGAATAATTCTTTGCCCTGTTTTAATCGTTCGTCATCTAAAACAAATCCCTTAATTATATATTCTTTTAAGGTTTTGGTTGCCCAAATTCTAAATTGAGTTGCTTGGAAAGAATTAACTCTATAACCTATCGCAATTATCATATCAAGGTTATAAAAATCAACATTTCTTTCTACTTTTCTATTGCCTTCAGTTTGAACTACTCGAATTTTTCGAGTGGTTCCATCTTGTTGTAATTCAGATGTTTTATAAATTTCTGATATATGGTAATTAATAGTATTTGCTTCAACTCCGAAAATTTCAGCAATATTTTTCTGTGATGCCCATATAGTTTCATATTCTCTATCAGCAATTATTGCAATATTAGTATTGCCGTCTTTTCCCGAATAAAAAAGAAAATCTGTATTCGCTATTTCCATTAAGATATTTTGATATAAAGCTAATACTCTTTGTGTGCAATTAAAAATATAGCTTTTAATTGCTACATTTTATAGCATATTAACGAACCTCAGGCCTATTTTGTTATTTAGCCGTTAAATTGGCTTCATAAAAAAAGCCCTAAGAACTTCTTAGGACTTTTTTGTTTTCGGAAACCGGCATAAGTTGCCAATAATCGTTAAGGTTGGTTGTCTGACTAGGGCTCGAACCTAGACTCTACTGAACCAAAATCAGTCGTGTTGCCAGTTACACCATCAGACAATCTAAACTTATTTAAAAGTTTGGGCGACAAAAATACTAATTAATCTTGATTTACAAAAAAATGATAAAAAAAAATATTCGGCTACTTGGCTTTCTTATTTTAGTTAAATTCGCATCTCATCGAATTATAGAAACAACTTATGCAATTTAAACAACTCAACAACATTATTGGCTGGCTGGTATTTGCCATTGCTACTTTTACGTTTTGCGCAACCATTGAGCCTACCGCCAGTTTTTGGGATTGTGGTGAGTATATTGCCTGTGCCTATAAGTTAGAAGTAGGGCATCCGCCGGGAGCGCCTTTCTTTTTGTTGATAGGTCGTTTTTTTGCATTGCTTGCCGGTGGAGATCCTGCATTAGCGGGTAAAATGATCAATATTATGTCTGCATTATGCAGCTCTTTTACCATTTTATTTTTATACTGGAGTATTACGCGTTTAAGTATCAAAATGATCTTAAAACCAAATGAGGAATTTACTCAACCAAAACAATGGGCCGTATTAGGTGCGGGTGTAGTGGGTGGATTAGCTTATGCATTTTCTGATTCTTTTTGGTTTTCAGCGGTTGAGGGTGAGGTTTATGCTATGTCTTCCTTCTTTACGGCGCTTGTATTTTGGGCTATCTTAAAATGGGAAGCGGAAGATTCATTAAATTCTATAGGGGCTATGCGCTGGCTGGTGCTTATTGCTTATTTAATGGGTTTATCTATCGGCGTCCATTTATTGAATTTATTGGTTATACCGGCCATTTGTTTTATTTATTATTTTAAAAAATACAAGTTCGAGTGGAAAACATTTATCTATACGGGTATTATTTCTTTGATATTACTGGGTGGGGTTCAAAATATTATGATCCCGAAAATTGTAAAATTTGCTGCTGATTATGAGATCTTTTTTGTAAACAAATTTGGAATGAACTTTAACATTGGCTCCATTATTTATTTTGTGTTATTGTTCACCTCGTTAGGAAGTTTAATCGCTTACACAATTAACAAAAAAGAATCTTTGTATAAGCTTGGCTTTTATACAGGAATTCTTTTTGCTTTATTGGCAGTGGTGTCAGCCTATTCAGGATCCGGTATGTTAACCCGAGTTCTTGTTTTAGGCGGTATGTTGTACGGCATTCATTATCTAAAAAGCAGGAGTGGTAATACACTTAACGTTATTTTGGTGAGTTTTACTACCTTAATCATCGGCTATTCTTCTTTCTTTATTTTAATTATCCGTTCACAGGCCAATACGCCAATGGATGAAAATGATCCTGAAAATGCAATTACTATGTTGTCATATTTAAACCGTGAGCAATATGGAGACTGGCCCTTAATTAAAGGGCAATACTATAATGCACCAACTAAATCACAACAATATTTTGGCGACGGGGAACCCGTGTATGCAAAGGATGAAAAGTCTAAAAAATATAAAATAACGGATGATCGTAAAAAATCGATCCCGGTTTATGAAGAAGAGTATACAACTGTTTTCCCCCGTATGTGGAGTCAGCAAGGCAACCATGAAGCGGCCTATCGCTATTGGGGCGATGTGCAGAAGCATCATAAAACAAAAGTAAAACAAAACGAACAATCGGGTGAAATGGAGGAAGTACAAATTCCTTCCTTCATGGCTAACCTTACTTACTTTGTAAATTACCAGGTTAAATACATGTACCTGCGTTATTTTGCGTGGAATTTTATTGGCCGCCAAAATGATATACAAGGCTTAAACGGTAATCCTTTAGAGGGAAACTGGAAAACGGGCATTAAAGGCTTAGATGACGTATTTTTAGACAGTGATACTTCTTTAATCCCTCACCAAGCTTCTGATAACAAAGCAAGTAATTCTTTTTACGCCTTGCCTTTCCTATTGGGTATTTTAGGATTTATATTTCAATATAGGAAACATAAGCCCGATTTTTGGGTAGTATCCTTATTGTTTCTATTAACGGGTTTTGCCATTGTATTTTATTTAAATCAATATCCTTACCAGCCCCGTGAACGAGATTATGCCTATGCAGCCTCATTTTATGCCTTTGCATTTTGGATAGGCTTTGGCGTATTATTTATTTTTGACCTGTTAAGCAGAAAAAGTAGCGCTAAAAGTGCCGCCGCTATTGCTATTGGAATAGGATTAATTATTCCTACCCTTATGGGGGCTGAAGGTTGGGATGACCACAACCGTTCAAAAAGAACCATGAGCCGCGATTTCGCCGTGAATTATTTAAATTCCTGTGCACCGAATGCTATTTTATTTACTAATGGTGATAACGATACATTCCCTTTATGGTATGCGCAGGAAGTAGAAGGTGTGAGAACAGATGTACGTGTTGTAAATTTAAGTTTATTACAAACAGACTGGTACATTAACCAAATGCGCCGTGCAGCTTACGAATCGGCGCCGGTGCCGTTTACCATTCCCGCAGAAAAATATGTACAGGGAACCCGTGATGTGGTGTATATTATGGATAAAGGCGCGGGACCAATGAATTTGAAAAAAGCCATTGAGTTTGTGGAGTCTGATGACATTGCCAATAAATACGAAGGTTATGGCAAGCCATTGGATTATTTACCAAGCAAAACGTTTTATGTACCTGTAGATTCTGCCGCTGTTATGCGCGAAAAAGTAATTACCGTAAAGGATACAGCGCGTTTAGTAAAAAATATCAAATGGAGTATTACCAGGTCTTACTTAACTAAAAACGATTTAATGGTGCTTGATCTGATTGCTCATAATAATTGGAAACGCCCGATTTATTTTGCAGTTACTACGGGAGCAGAAGCGTATTTAGGAATGGAAGAATATTTCCAGTTAGAAGGATTAGCCTATCGCTTAACGCCTATTAAAAATACGGAAGCGGAAATGCAGCAGGGCGGAAGGGTAAATACAGATGTGATGTATGATAATATCGTTAATAAATTTGTTTGGGGCGGTTTGGATAAACAAGGGGTCAGCCTTGATGAAAACTGTACGCGGATGGCATCGAATATGCGTATGCAGATGGCTACATTAGCGGGCGCTTTAATTAATAAAGGCCAAAAACAAAAAGCGGAAAAAGTATTGGATCTGTGTCTTGAAAAAATTCCTGATGAAAACGTACGTTATGAAGCTACTATATACACGATTATTGCAGGGTATTATCAACTTGGAAACATGAAAAAAGCAACTGAGCTTTCTACTAAGTTGTTCGATATTTATGAGAATGATCTGAAAGTATACAATGCTCAAAAACCTGTTCACCGTGCGGCATTTGGAAGAGAAATAGGTCAGGCAAAAGAAATTATGCGCCGCTTGGTTATGCTGTCTGAGCAGTTTAAACAAGAACCTTATTCTAAAGAATTAATGAAGCGCTTAACGGCTATTGTCCCCATGGAGGAGCTCATGCCTGAAAAGCAACCGCAACAGCAAATTCCGCAGGAGATACAATAAAATAAATTGATCAACGCCTTGCAAATTTGCAGGGCGTTTTTTATACATAAGTTTTTTTCCTTAAGTAAAAGAATAAGAAATAATTGTAACACATGATATGCCCGATAGTATACAGTTTCCTCAATTCAGGAAATATAAAAACAACAAGCATTTTTTTAAACTCATAAATCCCGAAGAGTTTGAGGAGATCAGCTTTATCGGTAAAAAGAAATTAATAATGCGTCATAAAGCTAAAATTTTACCCGATCGTAATTTTATGTATGATTTGCTTAATGATACGCCAAACACCGCAGAGGTAATACAGGAGCAGGAATACGAATATCAATTAAATAACGGATGAATAAAATAGCCATTATAGGATGCGGTAATATGGGTCTCATATATGCTAATTCTTTTTTAAGATATAAAATTACTACCAAAGAAAATTTGCTGCTTGTTGAAAAAAATGAAGAGCGACAAAACGTATTGTCTTCATTAAATATAGGTAAAGTAGTAACCGTAAATAATGCTTTAATAAAAGAATGCAATATTGTTATACTGGCCGTTAAACCGCAGGATTTTAAAACACTGGCCAAAGAGTTGAAAAAAGTTACTCATGAAAACAGTGTGATACTGTCTATTATGGCCGGCACCGAAATATCGTTTATACAAAGTGAATTGGATCATAAATTTATTGTACGCGCCATGCCTAATTTACCGGTGGAAATAAGTATGGGCATGACAGCGTTTACTCCGTCGGCCGAATTAACGCATGATCAAATTAGGTTGGTAGAAAATTTACTGTCAACCACCGGCAGAACATTGTATTTAAAGGAAGAGCAGCAACTAAACGCGGTTACAGCATTAAGCGGCAGCGGCCCGGCTTATTTTTTCTATTTTATGAAAAGCTTAATAGAGGCCGGCATTCATTTGGGGTTAGACGAACATGTGGCATCTATTTTGACTAAACAAACCATGCTTGGTTCTTTTCATTTAATTAATAATGGACAAAAAACACCTGATGAATATATTGCTTCCGTTACTTCTAAAGGAGGAACTACAGAGGCCGCTTTAAAAATATTTGAGGAGCGTAATTTGAGCAATGTTATTATAGAAGCCATTAGTAATGCGGAAAAAAGAGCCAAGGAATTAGCAATTAAATAATAATTAAATTTGTAATATGGATAATTCAAACGAACAGGCTGTTAGCCCGAGAAAAAGTAAATGGAGAAAAAGATTAATCATTTTCTTTTTAAGCATTATTATTTTATTTATAACTTTTGTATTTATATGTGGTATATCTTACTCGAATGGCGCCAGAACAGGAGTGGTTATTAAAGCATCACACAAAGGTTATTTATTTAAAACTTACGAAGGCGAATTAAACTTAGGAGGTATTTCGGAAGGAGACGGAACCATTATGCCTAACCGCATTTGGAAATTTTCGGTGCCGAGGCATGATACAGCCGTTTATAATGAAATAATACGCTCGCAAGGGAAACATGTGAGATTGTATTATGATGAGGTATTAAAGAATTTCTTCTGGCAGGGAGAAACAGCTTACAGGGTTAGTAAAGTAGAGGTAGTAAAATAAATCCAATTAGAGTTTCAGTAAAGATTTAAAACTAAAAAGGAACCGGTAATCATCGGTTCCTTTTTTATTACTTAGATAATTTAAACTTATTTTCCTTCGATCCAGTTTGTGATTTCAGCATCCATTGGTTTTACGGAAGAAGGAAAGTACTTTACCAAATTTCCTTTTTCATCAATTAAAAATTTATTGAAGTTCCATCTTACGGTCGCGTCTAAAACACCATTCTGTGCTTTTGATGTTAACCATTGGTAAACAGGGCTTGTAGCAATACTTATTTTTTCCGTCATAGGGAAGGTAACGCCGTAATTTTTAGTACAAAATGCTTTAATATCCGTACTTGTGCCGGGTTCTTGTCCGCCAAAATCATTGCATGGAAAACCAACGATGACGAAATTTTTTGAGCTGTATTTTTCATATAACGCTTCAAGGTCTTTGTACTGAGGTGTATAACCGCACTCAGAAGCCGTGTTAACAATTAATACTTTTTTGCCTTTCAGGTCGGCAAAATTAAACTCTTTTCCTTCCAGAGTTTTTACTTTAAACTCGTGCAGGTTTTTTGTACCCGATGTGGTAAATGCCATGGTAACTGCTGCTATTGCTATGGTAACTAATTTTTTCATTTTAATAATGGTTTTATTACTAACAAATATAGTTTAATCAATTTAAAAACCGGCAATTATTCCTAAATTTGTACCGCTTTGCAAACTGCGCAACATATTGTAAATACCGAAACTATTTCCTATAGTAAAATTCAATCGCTTTTTAAGCTCACTAAATTTACCTTATCGGCATTGGTAGTGTTTTCCGCAATTATAACCTATTTTACGGTAGCCGAATCGTATACCTGGCAACATGTGATGGCTATTTGCGTAGGCGGTTTTTTGGTTACTTCAGCTGCAAACGGCTTCAACCAAATTATTGAAAAAGACCTTGATAAATTAATGAACCGTACAAAGTTAAGGCCTCTGCCAACAGGCAATTTATCAACAGGGGAAGCCTTTGTTTTTTGTACTGTTTGCGGTGTTACAGGTACGGTTTTATTATGGGTATTTACAAATCCGTTAAGCGGTATTGTTGGTTTTATTTCTATTATTTTATATGCCTTGGTTTATACACCTTTAAAAAAAGTAACCCCTTTTTCTGTATTTGTAGGAGCGTTCCCGGGAGCATTTCCAACCTTAATAGGCGCTGTGGCTGCAACCGAAGGCTTCGGGAATATTACTTTTTTCGCATTGCTATTATTTTTTATACAGTTTTTCTGGCAGTTCCCTCACTTTTGGGCTATTGCCTGGGTAAGTCATGATGATTATCAACGTGCCGGTTTTTTTATGCTGCCATCTAAAGGCGGGCGTGATAAAATAACCCGCTCCCAAATCTTAATTTATACCATGTCTTTATTTCCACTAGCCTTAACACCTTATGTGTTTGGTTATACAGGTTGGGTCTCCGCTGCCATTGTTAGTTTCATGGGTTTTCTGTTTTCATACCAAGCGTATAATTTATACAGAACAAGCACTATTGAAGCCGCCCGTAAACTTATGTTCGGCTCATTTATTTATTTACCGGTTGTACAGTTAGCATTAATGGTCGGCCACAAATTTATACTCTAATATTATGGAAGAAATATATAAACCAAGTCCTACGTACAAAGCCGAATTAGCGGCGGCTAAACGTAAAGCGGCAAAACCTTTACTATGGATAGGAATAATAAGCATTGTGATGTTATTTGCGGGCCTGACAAGCGCCTATGTTGTAAGGGCAGATAATGGGAACTGGCTGTTGTTTAATTTGCCAAATGCTTTTTTTCTGAGTACGGCTTTGATCATTACAAGCAGCATCACATTATTTATGTCGCTTCAAATGGCAAAACGAAATAACAAACCCGGTGTTATTATTGGCATTTTATTAACGTTTGCATTAGGAATAGCCTTTACCTTTGCACAGTTTGCAGGCTGGAACGAATTAACGGCTAAAGGCATTGTATTTGCCGGTAAATATTCCAATGCGGCAGGGTCTTTTTTATATGCGCTAACCGGTTTACATCTTGCTCACTTGTTTGGGGGGCTTATTGCCTTATTTGTAACGCTTATAAATAGCATAAGAGGCAAGTATACCAAGGAAGATACGCTTGGTTTGGAGCTCACTTCCATTTATTGGCATTTTCTTGATATTTTATGGGTGTATTTGTTTTTATTTCTCTATTATATTCGTTAAACTTGCACCATTATTTCATAAAAACAGTTAAAACATAAAATTTTAATTATGTCTCACAGTACAGAAATCAGTTCAAAAGAAGCTTGGGGTGGCGGCCAGTCACCATTCCGCGTTAGTTACGGAAAAATGATGATGTGGTTTTTCCTGGTATCGGATGCCTTAACATTCGGTGGTTTATTAGTGTCTTATGGCTTTATTCGTCATAAATATGCTGATGTTTGGCCAAAAGCGGAAAACGTGTTTACTCACTTCCCGTTTATTGAAAAACATTTGCCTTTAGCTTATGTGGGTTTAATGACCTTTATTTTGATTATGTCTTCTGTAACAATGGTATTAGCCGTTGAAGCAGGACACAGAAATGATAAAAAGAAAGTGATCATGTGGATGTTCTGGACCATTGTTGGTGGTGCAACATTTGTTGGCTCACAGGCTTGGGAGTGGTTCCATTTTATTCACGGTACTGCTGATGGTGCTTTACGTCACGTATGGGATATGGATAGCGGTAAATACGTAGAGAAAGTAATTTACGGAGCTAACATGACAGTTAACGAATATGGCGTGCCCCAATTCGCTAATTACTTCTTCTTTATTACAGGATTCCACGGATTCCACGTATTCTCAGGTGTTTGTATCAACCTTATTATTTTCCTAAACGTATTAAAAGGCACTTACGAAAGAAGAGGCCATTATGAAATGATCGAAAAAGTTGGTTTATACTGGCACTTTGTAGATTTGGTTTGGGTATTCGTCTTTACCTTCTTCTACCTATTGTAAATAAATTAGTACATCTATTAAATTATAACTAAACACTAAAAATCTTTAATTATGTCAGCAGAATTTCACGATGATTATCCTTCATACGAACACATGGCTCACCACAGTGAGGAAGAAGGAAAGCAAACAAGAAAAACATTATGGAGAGTATTTTGGATCATGCTTGCTATTACTATTTTCGAATTAGTAATGGGTTCATTAGCTCCGGGCCGTGGTTGGACGGGCGCTACATGGCTTAAGTTTTTATTCATCGGCTTAACTATTTTAAAAGCGGGTTATATTATTCTATCTTTTATGCACCTGGGTCATGAGGTTCGATTTCTAAAATACATTATCCTAACCCCATACATTACGTTTATGAGCTATGGTATCTTCATTATCTTAGATGAAGGAGTTTATAGCGGCGAACCTATAAACCGTACCAGGGTTGATCCTATTTTAATTCATCAACAGGAAAAATTAAGAGCGGGTCACGGGCATCATGAAGATGCTATCCTCGAAGAACATGGTCAGGCTAAAGAAGAAGTACAGCACTAAGCAATTTTCAAAATATAAAAAAAAGCCGGTTTTTAGTATAACCGGCTTTTTTATTGATAATTTTTTATTACCCGATCTTAATTTTTTCTCCTAAAAACTTTGGAGAAGTATGGAGCAGATAAATATCCAACACACATTTTACACGCGCAAAATATTCGCGAACTTTTGTTTTGAACGAATAATTTTTATTGACCTCTTTGGCGTTAAATCCAATAGCGCTGATCTTATTTTTATTGGCAATAAACAAAGCGCGTTGGTTATGAAACTCCTGCGAAATAACAGTAATAGAATCTTCACCAAACACTTCTTTGCATCTTACCACGCTGTCTAAAGTTCGGAAGCCCGCGTAATCCAAAATAATGCAGGAGTCCGGCACACCCAATAAGATCAAGGCTTCCCGCATGTCGGAAGGCTCATCGTAACCTTTAATGTGATTGTCGCCGCTTAGTAATAAATACCGGACTTTTTTTAACTTAAATAAAGTATAAGCGGCCTGTATGCGGTAGGTAAAATACATATTGTTCGTCCCTCTCACCGTGTTTTTAGAAGCGCCTAACACCAACCCGATCTTATGCGGAGGAATGTTTTCTGCTTGTGTGTAAAGCTGTGAGGAGGTGGAAGAATTGATCCAACGGTTGCAAATAAATAAAGCAAGGATACAACCAACCAATACAAACGTTACTGCTTTAAAGAAACGTTTGTATGTTACGATAAACGCTTTCATTAAATAAAAAGGGAAGCAATAGTAAAGGTTGCAAATACCACACTGGCAATGCCGTTAGTTGTGCCAAAGGCTAAATTTACCCTCGACAGATCATTTGGTTTTACGATGCTGTGCTGATAAATAATTAAACCAATAAAAAACACGACACCTAACCAATACAAGAAATTGAAATGCCCGTAATAGCCTGCCGTAATAACAAAGGCAATGCCAAAGGCGTGTAATACTTCCGAAAAGCGCAAAGCCCCTTTAGTTCCTAATAATACGGGAATAGAATTAAGATGATGCTCACGGTCGAAGGTTTCATCCTGCAAAGCATAAATAATATCGAAGCCGCTTACCCAACAAAACACAGTGAAAGAAAATAATAAAGGAAGCCATGCAAAATGACCGGTTACCGCTAAATAAGCGCCAATAGGGGCAAGGGAAAGACCTACACCCAATACTAAATGGCATAAGGGGGTAAAACGCTTGGTGTAACTGTAAAATAAAATAACGAATAAAGCGACCGGTGAAAGGTAAAAGCAAATGCTATTAATAAAATAAGTGGCTGTAATAAATAAGGCTGAATTTAAAATAATAAAAAATAACGCATTACCCGGGTTTATAATGCCTGCAGGGATCTCTCGAATAGCGGTTCGCGGGTTCAATGCATCAAACTTACGATCAATATAACGGTTAAACGCCATGGCCGAATTGCGGGCAGTGGCCATACAGGCTAATACCAGTAAAAATAATTTTAATGAAAATGTGTAGCCTTCGTGAATGGAAAGCATAAAGCCTATAAGTGCAAATGGTAATGCGAAAATAGTATGGCTGAATTTTACAAGCGATAAATACTGTTTTACTGTGCCCATGTTTAGTGTTTAAAAATGATGACCATTAAAAAGATAACAGGAATAGAAGAAAGGACCAATCCTCCGAAACCTAAGCTGAAATTTTTTTTCGAGATCTCGTACTTTGCGTTTAAATAAATATTAATGATCGAAAAAATAAATCCTAAAAATGTGTTGACCAGGGCCGGCACAAGGTAAATCGGATGTTTTGTAACAACGCTTAAAATAATGAACACACAACACAGTATGCCGAATATAACCGATAAATATCCTGAAAGTTTATATAAGCGCATTACAGTACGTTATTGGTTTGTTCTTTTATTTTTTCTAATTCATCTTTCATCAACACCACTAATTTTTGCATTTCAGCATCATTGGCTTTTGAACCGATGGTATTTATTTCACGTCCTATTTCCTGTCCTATAAAGTTAAGCTTTCTGCCGCCGGCAGGCTCTTTCATCGTTTTTATAAAATAATCCAAATGTGTTTTTAAACGCACTTTTTCTTCGTTAATATCCAACTTTTCAATGTAGTAAATAAGCTCTTGCTCAAAGCGGTTTTTATCCACTTTATCAGCGCCTACTACTTCGTCTAAATTCTTTTTAATACGGTCTTTAATATTTTGAATGCGACTTGCATCGTGTGCTTTTATGCTTTCCAAAGCATCGCTTATTACTTTCAACCGGTCTTCAAAATCTTTTTCAATAGACTTACCTTCGTCTTCCCTGAATGTATTTAAACCTTCTATGGCTTTTAAAATAACCGTGTGAATGTCTTTCCAATCCTGCTCGTTAGGTTCTTTACGTTCTGATTTTAATACATCGGGCATTTTTAAAACCTGCGCTAGTAAATTTGTGGTAGGTTCATTAAGCTCTATGGCCAATTGCTTAATTTTTTCATAATATGCTTTTGCCAAGTCGGTATTTACTTCAACAGGCGTTTCACGGATCTTAGATTCTACATACACCGACAGATCAATTTTTCCGCGTTCCAGTAATTTGGCGATCTCACTTTTTAATTCGTGTTCCTTATCACGGTAAACAGACGATAATCGTAAATTTAAATCTACATTTTTACTGTTTAAAGAACGGATCTCAACATTTACGGTTTTACTCTCGAACTCTTGTGAGGCTTTCCCAAAGCCTGTCATTGATTTTAGCATAGACAAAAGTAAACTTTTTTAAGCAAAACGTTCCGGAAAAAGCAAATCATTGCTTATTATTGTATAAGGAACTTAAATAGCGTTTGCCGGCATAGGGATTACATATTTAAGGATACACATTCAAATTTTATAAGATATGAAACTCATTATACACGGCGGATTTTTCAGTGAATCATCCCAATCTCACGAGACTAAAAAAGCCAAACAAGATGCTTTGGAACGCATTGTAAAACAATCGTATGAATACTTAAAAAACCATACGGCTTTAGAAACCATCGTATATGCAGTAGAGCAAATGGAAAATGATGAATTGTTTAACGCGGGCATCGGTTCACAGATCCAAAGCGACGGAAAGATAAGAATGAGCGCTTCCATGATGGATAGTGTTACTGAAAGGTTTAGCGGTGTTATTAATATTGAAGACGTAAAAAACCCGATCAGGGTAGCAGAAAAATTATTTACTTACGATGACCGTGTTTTAGGAGGAGAAGGAGCAATAAGTTTCGCAAGAAAGAACGGTTTCGAAAAATTCAGCACGGAAATTCCTCAACGCAGAAAAGAGTATGAAGAAAAAGTTGCTGCACAAGGAACAGGTACGGTAGGCTGTGTAGCGTTAGACGCTAAAGGAAACATTGCTGCCGCTACATCAACCGGCGGTAAAGGGTTTGAAATGCCGGGAAGAATTTCTGATTCAGCTACTACAGCTGGAAATTATGCTAATGCCTTTTGCGGCGTGAGTTGCACAGGCGTCGGCGAAGATATAGTAAGCGCTTCTGTTGCAACTAAAATTGTGACACGCGTTACGGACGGGATGTCTATTAAAGCAGCATTTGACAGAACGTTTGCAGAATTAAAACCTTACGACGGCTTTGCAGGTGCTATTGCCATTGATAAAGAAGGAAATGTATATCACCAAGATTCGTTTCCTAAAATGGTATTTGCAAGCTTTGACGGAACCAATTTTGAAACGTTTGATTAATTAAATCTAAGATTATTAATACGGATATTACATACATGAAACGCTGCCTTGAACTGGCAGCAAAGGGTTTAGGTCAAGTTGCTCCAAACCCAATGGTAGGTTGTGTGATTGTATTGGATGATAAAATTATTGCGGAAGGCTATCATGAACAGTATGGCGGTCCGCATGCAGAGCCTAATGCCATTAAGCAGGTGGGTCATGAGTTGCTGAAACAATGCACATTGTATGTGAGTTTGGAACCTTGTTCGCATTACGGTAAAACGCCTCCCTGTGCCGATCTTATTATTAGTAAGGATATAAAAAAAGTAGTAGTAGGCAGTTTGGATCCTAACCCTTTAGTAGCTGGAAAAGGAATTCAAAAACTGAAAGATGCCGGTATTGAAGTGGTTGACAGAATTTTAGAAGAGGAATGCAAAGCATTGAACAAACGTTTTTTTACGTTTCATGAAAAAAAACGTCCTTATATTATTTTAAAATGGGCGCAAACGGGCGACGGCTTTATAAGCCAATGGCCGATCCCTGAAAATCGTGAAGATAATTGGATCACGGGCAGTGAAAGCAAAGCGCTTGTGCATCAATGGCGCTCCGAAGAGCAGGCCATATTGATCGGTTATAATACATTATTAAATGACGATCCTTTTTTAACAACGCGTTTGGTAAACGGTAAAAATCCGTTAAGATTAGTGTTGAGCCGTGAAGCAGATCTTCCTAATAATTTAAACATATTTAATCCTGACGCTAAAACAATTGTTTTTAATTCGGTTAAAAATGAATTACAAGAAAATGTTGAGTTTATAAAAATAAACTGGAATGATAAAGTAAACGAGGTGTTGAATTATTGTTTCCGTAATGCTGTAGCAAGTATTATTGTGGAAGGCGGCACTAATACTATTTATAAGTTTATGAATGAGCATTTATGGGATGAAGCGAGGGTATTTATAAACCCCGGTAAAGCCTTTAAACACGGCATTCAAGCCCCCGACATCAATTTGCACAATCATGCGCATAAAAACGTTGAAAATGATTTACTTTATACGATCTTAAACCGTTAATATGCTTTATCTTTTTCTGTCTATTTTTATATCAACCCTGTTTGGTATTTCTTTTAAAATTATTTCAATCAATAATATTAAGTCGTTCCAAGCCATTGTTATTAATTATTTAGTGGCAGGCTCATTAGGTTTTGTTACTACTTCTTCGGATGTAACACCGCTAACTATTTTCGATCAAAAATGGATTTGGTTAGGTATAGGTTTAGGCATCGTGTTTGTAAGCAGTTTATTTGTGATCGCTGAAACTACTGCCAAATCAGGTATTTCGGTGGCGCAGGTGGCAAATCGTATGGCAGTTGTTATTCCTATTTCAGTGGCTATTTTATATTACAGCGATGCCTTAACGCTTCCAAAAGTGATTGGTATTGTGTTGGCACTGATCGCTGTTTACCTGGTATCTCACAAAAAAGAAGAGGGCATTGTAAAAAAAAAATTATGGTGGTTATTCCCGCTTATTATTTTTATTTGCAGCGGTATCATTGATTCTTCCATCAATTTTGCCCAGTATTTTTTATTGAATGAAACTGATTTTGACGCATTCCTCTCTACTATTTTCATGACGGCTTTTGTATTCGGATTTATCGTTTTACTATACCAATTGTGTATTCAAAAACAAGAATTCCAGATGAAGGCTATTCCCGCGGGAATTATTTTAGGGGTTATTAATTTCGGGACCATGTACTTTATTATAAAGGCACTGAATTCAAGGATCATGGAGCCTTCCGTATTATTCCCAATAAATAATTTAAGCATTCTTACGCTTTCCACAATTATTTCGGTATTGGTATTTAAAGAAAAATTGTCCCGTAAAAACTGGTTAGGGATCGGTCTCAGCTTATTATCCATTCTTGTTTTGGGAGGATTACTGACGTTTCTTTTTTGATGTTATTTTCTGATACATATATAACGATCGAAAAAAACGCAGAAGCAATTTTTAAAGACAAAGGCAGTAAATTTTTAGCATTCTCCTATCCGGTTGAACACGAAAAAGAGATCAAAGACATTCTTTCCCGGTTAAAAAAAGAGCATCATACGGCAAACCATCATTGCTATGCATACCGGTTAGGAGCCGATAAATTAAATTTCAGAGCCAATGATGACGGAGAGCCTTCAAACACAGCGGGAAAGCCAATATTAGGGCAGATTCAATCGAACGACTTAACCAATATTTTAATTGTCGTCGTACGTTATTTTGGCGGAACATTATTGGGAGTCAGCGGACTAATTCATGCGTATAAAAATTCGGCCGCTGAGGTTATTAAAGTTTCCACGCGTGTAGAAAAACACATGTTATTTTCATACAGTATTCACTTTCCTTTTTACCGGTTAAATGATGTTATGAAATTATTAAAGCAATTGGATTGCAAGATTATCGAGCAGCAATTTGATGCGAATTGTAAAATTAGGTTTACTATCCGTAAGGCTAACAGCGAGCAATGCGAAGAAAAATTGAAAAAAATCTCCGACTTAAAATTAACGTATTACCAAGTAGGTTAAATACGAAAGATAATTTTATTATATTTAATATTAAAACCTAAACTTAAAAACATGAAATTTAAACATTTGGTAGTAGCATTTGCAGCTTGTTTTATAATACAAACAGCTCATGCGCAGGATCTGAGAAAGAACGGTTCTATTTACGGAAAGGTCGAATCAAACGGCGATGTTCGTATTAACGGCAGCATCAAAGGAAAATTTGAATCGAATGGAGACATTCGCGTAGACGGAAGTATAAAAGGTAAAATTGAATCGAATGGCGATATCCGTAAAAACGGTTCAATAGTAGGGAAGGTGGAATCAAACGGCGATGTGCGACTGAACGGAAGCATTGTAGGTAAAATTGAAAGTAACGGGGATGTTCGTAAAAACGGCAGCATTGTGGGTTCTGCAAGCGGTGTTAATAAAGAACAAGCGGCCGTGATGTTCTTTTTTGATTTCTTTTAATGAATTAAAACTATTTTTGTGCCTGTGTTGTAATCCGATACAGGCACTTTTTTTATGATGCAAATTTCTAACCGACAATTATTTTTAAACCATGTAGCGCAGGTCTCTCCAAAACCGATGGATCTGGAAATTGTAAAAGCGCAGGGTATTTATTTATATGATGTGACCGGTAAATCGTATATCGATTTTATTTCCGGGATCTCCGTCAGTAATGTCGGACATTGTCACCCTAACGTCGTAAAAGCCATTCAGCAACAAGCGGAAACGTATATGCACTTAATGGTGTACGGTGAATATGTGCAGTCTCCGCAAATACAACTGGCAAAGGCTTTAACAGACTTGTTACCCGAAAATTTAAATTCTGTTTTTTATACAAATTCCGGAACAGAAGCTACAGAAGGCGCTTTAAAACTGTCAAAACGCGTAACAGGCCGAACAGAAATTATTTGCTTTACAAATGCCTATCATGGCAGCTCTCACGGCTCATTAAGCGTAATGGGCAATGAAGAATTTAAGCAAGCTTTCAGACCGTTATTGCCGGATGTAAAAATTTTAGAATATAATTCTATTGAAGAAGTTCACAAACATATTAGTTCTAAAACAGCTTGTGTCATTATAGAACCTGTGCAAAGCGAGACAGGATACACTGTTGCAAGCAACGCTTTTTTAAAAGCCATTCGCGAAAAATGTTCGGAGCATGGCGCTCTATTTATTTTAGACGAAATACAAAACGGGTTCGGGCGCAGCGGGACATTTTTTGCTTTTGAACAAACCGGTATTGTGCCCGATATCCTATTATTGGCTAAAGGCATGGGCGGTGGTTTACCCATAGGCTGTTTCATCAGCGCTCAAACATTACTGAATGAGTTTACACATAATCCTGTTTTAGGTAACATAAATACCTTTGGAGGCAATGCCGTGTGCTGTGCCGCATCATTGGCGTGTTTACAAACTATTCAATCCGAAGCGCTCTTAAAAAACATTGAACATAAATCAAATTTGATCCGTTCTTTATTAGTTCACCCGGCAATAAAAAACATTAAAGGGAAAGGCTTAATGTTGTCTTTAGATTTTGAAGACGTTGATTTGAATTTTAAAATTATTGAAACCTGCATTAAAAACGGGTTGATTGTAGATTGGTTTTTATTTAACGCGCATTCTATGCGTATAGCGCCACCATTGGTTATTACAGAAGATGAAATAAAAATGGCTTGTGATATTATTCTGAGATCAATAAGCGAGGTCTTAAACTAGTTTTTTCATTTAGTATGCAAAATGAATATCGACTTAAGTTTACATAATCTTTTATCTTAAGTCTTTAATCTTTTTTAAAGATCTACCAACGCTACCAATAATTTCTCGATTTTTAATTTCGCTTCTTTGGCCGAGCAATCGTAATTATTAAAAAGAACAGAAAATGCTATTTCTTTTCCTGACCTGGTCTTTACATAACCGCAGTAGCCCCTGGCCCTGTTGATGTATCCCGTTTTTGCACGCATATTATTTTCCGCAAAAGTGCCTTTGCATAAACTTGTCATGCTGCCGTTTTTTCCGGCAACCGGTAATGAATTATTAAAAGCTGAATAAATTAAACTGTCCCTGTAAATTTTTGATAAAATAGTAGCCTGTATTTTTGTGGTAATAGTATTGGCTCTCGATAACCCGCTGCCGTCTGCCATGTGTAAACCTGTAACATCAACACCTCGGTCTTTCCAATAGTTTTCTGCGGCTTTTATACCATTGCTTGTAGTTCCTTTCATACCGGCTGATTTTGTACTGATTGTTTTTAATAAACTTTCCGCATAATGGTTGTTGCTTTTGGCGTTGGTATAAAACACTATTTTTTCAAGCGAAGGAGAAGTATGCGTATAAAGCAATTTATTGGCACTTAAAACCGTAACTTTTAGAGTGTCGTCTGCAATGGGTTTTGCGTCTTTATTAACCGTTAAATTATTTTTGGCTAATTCGTTCAACAAGCTATACCCGAAATACAAAGGCGGCTGCGGCATTTGCGCTTCTACTTCATAATTTTTTTGATTGGGAGGTATAGTTCCCGATACTTTCCGTGAATATCCATCCGGGTCACCGTACACAAAGGCATCATCGTCTGAGCCGTATGACTTAACATCCGATTGAATAGCCATAAGCTTCGAAAAATAATCAGGTTTTATATTTTGTAAAACTGCTTGTGAGCCGGTTTCAGCACTTGAATAAAATAAAGAAAATTTATTATCCTTATAAGATAAGCCGGTAGCGCCTGCCCCAAAGTAATTACCGATATCGCCCCAGATCCAAGTGCTTGGGATGCTGTTTTCAAAACAAGAAGCATCAACCACTACCGTACCCTTTATTTTTTTAATGCCTTTATTTTTTATCTTTTTAATTAATGGATTGAAAAATAAGGAGTCGTTGCTATAAAAATACGCTGAATTAAAGCTAGGATCACCACTGCCCTTTACCAAAATATCTCCTGTATAATTTCCTGTAACCGTATCGGTTTTTCCGGGCAAATAAAAATTGGTTTTGTAAGTGAAATTTTTTCCGAGAATACCTAAAGCCGCTGATGTGGTTACTATTTTCATAGTACTGGCAGGGATCATAGCCATTTCAGAATTATAATCTTTAATAGTTTTCCCTGTGGCGGCATCTATTATACAAAAACTTATTTGGGCGTGGCTAAGGTCTTTATCATATTGATAAGATTTTAAAACAGCATCAATGTTTTGCTGAGAAGCGGCATTATAAGCAAGAAATAAAAAGATTATTCGCAAACTTCCGGTTGTTATTTTGGTGATGTGTTTCAATCTTTTATAAGTATTGGCAGTATTTGTTAAGAGAATGATTTAACACCTTTAACTTTTTTTGTTATTTTAATGAATAAATTTAAGCTAATTTATTTTAACTTTAATGGTAAAATCAATAAAATGATTTATGTCAAACACGTGTTTTGCTTTTAAGCAATTTCAAATAAATCAGGATCGTTGCGCCATGAAGGTTGGAACAGATGCTGTGTTATTAGGTGCTTGGGTTTTTCCTAACGGCAGCAAAACAATTTTAGACATAGGTACAGGTACGGGTATTATTGCCTTAATGCTTGCTCAAAAAACAGAAGCGTGTATTGATGCAATAGATATTGATGAGGACTCCGTAAAGCAGGCCGCGCAAAATATTTCAGGAAGTAAATTTGCGCATAAAATAAATGTATCCTTAACTTCTTTCCAAGATTATTCGAAAACAACCGGTAAAAAATTTAATTTAATTGTTTCCAATCCTCCTTACTTTGAACAGTCCTTTAAATCATCTGATGAACAACGTTCGCAAGCTCGTCATGCAGATGTTTTACCTTTTGAAGAGTTGATTGAAGGTGTGGTACATATCCTCGATCCTAAAGGTAAATTTTGTTTGATCCTGCCAAAATTAGAAGCTGAAAAATTCCGTTTACTGGCTGAGAAAAAAGGATTACATCTTTCTAAATTATTGCGAGTAAAATCGAGAGCTGATAAGGATACTGATAAACGCCATTTAATGCAGTTCGAATTTATTCCTACCGAATTTTCCGAAAAAACATTAGTTATTGAAGAAGATCGCAGACATAATTACACAGAAGAATACAAAGAATTTACAAAAGATTACTATGTAAATTTTTAACCCGTATTGGAATATCCGGTTATTTTTATATCTTTAATTCGTTAACAACGGATTTATGAAAAAAATATTACTTGTCAGTTTTGGATTAATGTGTCTTGGTATTAACGCGCAAGACACCGTAAAAGTAAAGACTAACCTAACTCCTGAACAGGAAGCTCAAAACGCTTATAATGAAGGATTGGAATTTATAACCCAAAAAAACAATAATAAAGCCATAGAAAGTTTTTCTAAAGCTATACAGCTTAACCCTGCTTTTGATAAGGCCTATTATAACCGGGGCTTTGCTAAATTCGAATCTAAAAACTACGAAGGTTCTATCGAAGATTATAATAAGGCTTTATCCATAAAATCCTTATATGTAGATGCCTTATATGGTAAAGCACAGAGCTATTATGCTCTACAGAAAAAAGATTCGTGTATGGCATATTTAAATAAAGTGACCTTAGTGGATGAAGATTATAGTAAGGCTTATTATTTAGGAGGACAAATAAAATTTGAAAGAGGTGATTATAAAGAAGCAATTGCTGAATATGACCGGGCCATCTCTACAAAGCCTGATTATGCGTATGCTTATAATGACAGGGCATCTTCTAAAAAACAATTGGGTGATGATGCCGGCGCCATTGCCGATTATGAAAAAGCCATTGCCAATGATCCTAAATTATATTTTGCCTATAACAGCATGGGCTCATGCAAACGAAATAAAGGAGATAATACAGGCGCTATAGAAGCCTATAGTAAGGCATTAGCTATTAAATCGGATTATTATTTAGCATTGAACAATAGAGGTTCTGCAAAATTAAATGCGAATGATATTAACGGCGCTATTTCAGACTTTGATGCCACGCTTCGCCAAAAAGCAGATTACTCGCTTGCCATGAATAATATGGCTTCTGCTTATATTAAAAAGAAGGATTACAAAGCAGCCGAAGACTGGGTAAATAAAGCTATACAAGCAGATTCGAAAGCCGGCGCGGCTTATTTAAACCGGGGAATCATTAAGCAAATGCAGCATAATGAAGACGGTGCCTGCGCCGATTGGAAAAAAGCTGCTGACCTCGGCATTGCTGAAGGAAGAAGCTACTCAGCCGGCTTATGCGATTAATTCATTCAATAATTCTTAAATATCATTCGTCAATTACAAACAATTAATTTTAGGTTATGAACTCATTTTTTAAAATTTTAATTTGCGTTATCTTTTTATATTCTTCTGCATCGGCACAAAGTGTAGAATTTGAAAAAGCTAATTTCCCGGATAAAAAAGACCTGTTAAAGGAAGCAAAAAAAGCTTTAGAGGAAGGGAAAGACGCGTTTGTGTTAGGCCGTAAAGAATACCAGTTTATTTTAGATGAGTATGTGAATGTGCATACGTATTATCCTGTGAGCAGAAATGATTACAGGCATGCCGGCGATATTTATTTTAAACAGGCAAATCCTTTTTTATTAAAAGCTCAGGAATTTAATCCTAATAATGCAGACTTAAATTATATGCTGGGTTTTATTTCTTTTAATATAAATCCGCAGTCGCCCGACGCTATTAAATACCTCGAAAAAGCCTATACACTTAGTCCGCAGAAAGTGCCTGAAGACGGTGTTTATTTATTGGCGTGGGCAGATCAGATCAATTTGAAATGGGATGATGCCATTAAATATTATCAGATTGCGTTAAATATGTTATCCGTTAATGCTAAGGACAATGTAATTCCTACGGCGGACATTACTAAAAAAATAGAAGAATGTAAAACAGGAAAAAAACAAGTGGCAAATCCGCAGCGTATTTTTGTAGATAATTTAGGAGCAGCCATTAATACCAATTATCCTGAATACAGCGCTTTTATTACAGCCGATGAATCGATGATTGCTTTTACAGCTTGCAGAAATACAACAACCGGCGGTAAAACAGACGGGGATAACGGCGGTTATTTTGAAGATCTTTATATATCTTCAAGAAAAGGAAAAGAGTGGGCGCTCGCTCAAAACTTTGGTCCTATTGTAAACAGTGAGGATCATGACGCAACGGCAGGCTTGTCATCGGACGGAACTATTTTATTTGTTTATAAATTTAAAGAAAAAGACGGTGGCGATATTTACGTCAGTAATTTAGTAGGTGCGAGTTGGACAAAGCCCGAACATTTAAATAAAAACATTAATTCTAGAGGCCACGAATCGTCAGTAAGTTTATCTTACGACGGAAAGCGTTTATATTTTGTAAGTGACAGGGAAGGCGGCTTAGGAGATCGTGATATTTATTATTCCGATAAAGATATTAAGGGAGAGTGGGGCCCGGCTGTAAATGCAGGCCCTGTATTAAATACTAAGTATGCCGAAGAAGGCGTGTTTATTCACCCCGACGGAAAAACAATTTATTTCAGTTCTAAGGGTCATAATAATATGGGCGGGTTTGATATTTTTAAATCAGTTAATAATAACGGTATCTGGAGTGAGCCTGAAAACTTAGGCTATCCTATTAACGGGCCTGATGATGATGTGTTTTTTGTAATCAGCGGCAGCGGGCATCACGGTTACTTTGCGTCTTCTAAACAAGGCGGCTTCGGGGACAAAGATATTTATAAGATCACGTTCCTTGGTCCTGAAAAACAACCGTTATTAATGAACGAAGATAATTTACTGGCAAGTGTTACAGCACCGGTAAGCGAATTTAAAGCAGAGAAAATTGAATCAGTCGGCCCTAAAATGACTATCCTTAAAGGGATTATCAGCGATGAACAAACCAAGCAGCCTTTAGAAGCAACGATTGAGTTGGTTGATAATACTAAAAATGAAGTGATAGCTGTATTTAAATCTAACAGTACAACGGGTAAATATTTAGTGTCCTTACCTTCCGGTAAAAATTATGGTATCGCCGTAAAAAAAGACGGCTATTTATTTCATTCAGAAAATTTTGACTTACCTGCATCTGCAAATTTTCAGGAAGTGGAAAAAAATATTGAACTGAAAAAAATCGATATCGGAAAAACAATTACACTGCGTAATATTTTCTTTGATTTTGATAAAGCCACCATCCGCCCTGAATCCGCTAATGAACTGGATCGTTTAATTAAATTATTAACCGAAAACCCGACACTTAAAATTGAGTTAGGCAGTCACACGGATAGTAAAGGAAGTGATGATTATAACCAAAAACTATCTCAGTCACGTTCGCAATCGGTTGTTACGTATTTAATAGGAAAAGGTATTTCGGGCGACAGGCTCGTAGCTAAAGGCTATGGTGAAACTGTTCCTGTAGCAGGTAACGATACAGAAGAAGGAAGGCAATTAAACAGGAGAACAGACTTTAAAATCCTGAGCAAATAATTTTATGTTTTCTGTAAGTTAGAATTTGTTTCTACTATAGTTGTAAAAAAAGAACACGATGATAGTTTAGTAAAGCGAATTACACTTGCCAATCAATTCAGTACTAATGCGGTGGTTATTTTTTTTCTAGCATATTAATAACCTTTCATCAGGCAATCGGTTCTCAGGTATCTTTGCAGAACATACCCTTTTTAAAAAAGAATTACGAATTTTTTAGCAGAAATAATTAATTTTGTCTGAATCACATCATTAAACTATTTTGGCGCTAAATTATTAAAAACTAAGTATTTAAGTGCCCTTTTTAATGAAAAAATTCTAAATTTTACTCAGATTCCGAAAAGAAATTCCGCAAAAGGGTTTACAATAATTAATATTTCTTATTAGGTATGTAACAAAGCAGTACCTGTTTAATTGTTATATTAGTAGCTATAATTATAAAAGCTATGAATACGACACAACCGAAAAAAAAGAAAAGCCTTATCAGAAGAATTTTTAAATGGACAGGAATTACCTTTCTTGTGTTATTAATATTAGTAATTGCGGCTCCTTTTCTTTTTAAAGATAAACTCATTCAGCTTGCCAAGGACGAAGCCAATAAAAATTTAAATGCAAAAGTAGATTTTGGAGAGTTCGATCTTTCTCTGATCAGTTCATTTCCTGACTTCCGCTTTAAGATCCAAAAAGTGAGTGTGATAAATGTGGAACCGTTTTTAGGAGACACATTGGCTTATATAAAAGAGCTTTCGTTTGACCTGAATATTAAAAGCGTTATCAGCGGCGATAAGTACCAAGTAAATTCTATTATTTTAGACAGCCCTGTTATTAATGCTACCGTGTTAGCTGATGGAAGAGCAAGCTATGATATTACTAAACCAAGCACTGATACAACAGCTGCAGGACCTGCTGATACAAGCAAAACTAAATTTGCCTTACAGTTAAAATCATTACAGATCAAACATGCTAACATTGCTTACACCGATAATAAAGGAAATATGTCAGCTGTTTTAAAAGATTTAAATTATAGCATGAGCGGCGATTTTACGCAGGATGTTTTTGTATTAAGCAATTTGTTGGAAATTGCAGAAACATCGTATAACATGAGTGGTGTTGGTTATTTAACCAAAGTGAAAACGCGCTTTAAGGCAGACCTTGATATGGATATGCCGAATATGAAATTTACATTTAAAGAAAATGAATTAAGTTTAAATGACCTGACTTTAGCGTTCGACGGTTATGTGGCCATGCCGAAAGCCGATATGGATATGAACGTAAAATTTGCAGCTAAGCAGACAGAATTTAAATCTATTTTATCACTGATCCCTAGCGTGTATTCTAAAGACTTTGCAAGCATTAAAACATCAGGGAAGCTTAGGTTAGACGGTATGGCTAATGGCACTATGCATTCGAGCACCGACGGAAAAAGCGATAAATATCCCGCGTTTGAAATTAACCTTGGTATAGCGGATGCCATGTTTAAATATCCATCATTGCCAAAAGCAGTCAATAATATTAATATTGAAGTACATGTAGAAAATAAAAAAGATTATTTAGACGCTATGGTGATTGATGTAAATAAATTTCATTTAGAAATGGCAGGTAACCCTATAAATCTTTGGGCACATGTAAAAACACCGATCTCGGATCCCGATGTAAAAGCTGAAGTAAAAGCTTTGGTAAATCTTTCTTCCGTTAAAGAGTTTATTCCACAGGAAAAAGGCGACGACCTTAGCGGTATTATTAACGCGGATATTGCCGCAGAAGGGCGTATGAGCAGCATTGATAAAAAAGAATATGATAAATTTAAATTGGCAGGTACATTAGAGGTGGATAAAATGACTTATAAAACGGCATCGCTTCCATACAGTGTATTATTGAATACCATGAAATTAAATTTCACAAACCGGTTTGTCGAATTAACCGCCTTCGATGCTAACATGGGAAAATCAGATATTAAGTTGCAAGGTAAGATCGATAACTTTATGCAGTATGTTTTTAAAGATTCATTAATTGCAGGGCATTTTAATATGCAATCGAGCTTGATGGACCTTAACGAATTAATGGCTTCCTCTACAGGTACAGGGGCGCCTACCGCTACCGTTCAGCCTGCAAAAACTGATACTGCCGCTACGGGAGTTGTAGAGGTTCCGGGTAATATTGATTTCGTATTGAATACAAGCATCACTAAATTATTATATACCAATTTAGTGATCGATAATATGGCGGGTAACATTACCGTAAAAAAACAAAAAGTTAGCATGTCTGATCTTAAAATGGGATTATTGGGGGGCAATGTGTTAATGAACGGTTATTATGAAACGACTAATCCTAAAAAACCAACTATTAACTTTAACTTAAAAGTAGATAATTTTGATATTCAAAAAACATTTGGAGCCTTTAATACGGTTCAAAAAATTGCGCCTATCGGCCAATATGCTAAAGGAATGTTTACGGCAACATTAGAAAATTTTACGGCCGATTTGGACACAAAAATGTCGCCCGTTATGAATTCTTTAAAAGGTAATGGTGTCTTTAAAACAAACAGTGTATCGGTTGGCGGCTTTCCTCCGTTTATGAAATTAGGAGAAGCATTGAAAGTAGAGCAGCTTAAAAATTTAGTAATTGAAAACGTAAACGCTGAATACGAATTCAAAGACGGCAGAGTAACGTTAAGAAATCCGGTAAAAGTAAAGATTGGAAAAATAAATGCTGACATCACGGGTTCTACAGGCTTTGATCAAACTATTGATTATAACTGGAAAATGATTGTGCCTACAGAAATATTCGGCTCACAGGCAACCTCTATGGTGTCAGGATTATTAGGACAGGCCGGCGCTGCCGCGGGAACCAATATCAGTTTACCTAAAACAGTTAATGTAAATGTAGGCTTTGGCGGAACTGTTATGAAACCTACCGTTAAAACCGGTATGAAAGGCGATGGTACAAAATCTGCTACAGATGCTGTAAAAGAACAGGTTGTAGCGGTTGTTAAAGACAAGGCCAATGAAGAGGCACAAAAAATATTGGCCGATGCGCAGGCGCAGGTTGATAAACTGAAGGCAGATGCTCAGGTTGCTTCTGCCGCTATAAAAACAGATGGTTATGCAGCGGCAGATCAACAGTTGGAATCTGTAAAAAATCCTTTAGCAAAAATTGCGGCTAAAAAAGTAGCTGAGGCAGCTAAAAAAGAAGTTGATAAAAAAGCGCAACAACTATTGGATGATACTGATGTAAAATGTCAGAAAATACTGGAAGATGCTAAAGCGAAAAGTGCAGCAGCAGCCGGTAAGTAAATTTTTAATAGTGTTTCTATGGAAAAAGAATTAATTATAAAAAACATTCTTATTATAAACGCTCCCGCACATAAAGTGTGGGACGTTTTAATTAATCCTCAACATACCAAAAAATACATGTTTGGTTGTGAAACAGTGAGCGATTGGAAGGTAGGCAGCGAACTGTTATGGAAAGGTGTGTTTGAGGGTGTAGAGCTTGTAGCAGTTAAAGGGCATGTGGTTGCCTTTCATCCTAACAAGCTATTGGCTTATACCACTATTGATCCTAACTCGGCTACACCCGATAAACCTGAAAATTATACGACGGTTACTTATAGTTTGGTTGAAAAAAATAATGATACAGAGTTAACCATTACACAAGGCGATTATGCTAAAGTAGCCGATGGAGAAAAAAGGTATAATGAAAGCATTGCAGGCGGCGGCTGGAGTTCTATTTTAACGGAGATCAAAAAAATTGCCGAAGAAGAATAGTTCCCTCTCTATTTTCTTCTTTGTATCGGTTAGTAATATTAAGTTCACATTTATTTGCTATTCTTTTTATTTTCTTAATGTATAAGCTACATTAAAGTAATACATCACACCTAAGTTTGTAAAAACTAATGATGTATAGTAAACGTGAATTGCAACTATTAGTTATCAGCGATGTACACTTAGGTACATACGGCTGCCACGCAAAGGAATTATTACATTACCTTAAAACGGTTAACCCGCAAACTTTAGTACTCAATGGAGATATTATTGATATGTGGAATTTCAGTAAAAGTTATTTTCCGGCCTCACACATGGATGTGCTCAGGCATATTATGAAAATGGCAAGCAAAGGCACGCGTGTTATTTATATTACCGGCAACCACGATGAGATGCTGAGAAAGTATACTGACTTGATTCTTGGAAATTTTGAGATTGTAGATAAACTGTTATTGAATATTGACGGTAAATCAGCCTGGATCTTCCATGGCGATGTGTTTGATTCCTCTACTAAAGGCTATGCAAAGTTATTAGCGAAACTTGGAGGCAAAGGCTACGACTGGCTAATCCTTATTAATCGGTTTATTAATTGGGTATTGGAATTATTCGGAAGAGAAAAAATGAGCTTCTCAAAAAAGGTAAAAGACGGTGTAAAGAAAGCGGTAGCCTTTGTGAGTGATTTTGAAAGTACAGCTGCAGAAATTGCTATTGAAAAAAATTATGACTACGTAGTGTGCGGGCATATACACATGCCGCAAATACGAAATGTGGTAACCGATAAAGGAAAAGTAACGTATTTGAACAGCGGCGATTGGGTAGAGAACTTAACAGCGTTAGAATATGATAATGGTAAATGGGAAATTTTTAGTTACGATAAAAATTATTTAGACCTGATTTATCCTATTGATAAGCCCGATGAACAGGATATTGTAAAGAAAATTTTAGCATCTTAATTTATGAAAATATTTTACGCGGTACAAGCCACAGGCAACGGCCATATTAGCAGAGCTGCACAATTATATCCGTACCTTAAAAAATTTGGGGAAGTTGATTTTTTTGTAAGTGGTAATAATTCGAACCTCGATTTTAATTTTCCTGTTCGGTATCGCAGCGACGGTTGCAGCTTACACTACAGCAAATGTGGCGGTTTAAATTACATGGATATTGTAAAAAATATCAAGCCTTTATCTATGTACAAAGATGCTAAAGCGTTGCCGTTGAAGCGATATGATGTTGTTATTAATGACTTTGATTTTGTAACCTCCTTAGCCTGTAAGCTTCAAAAAGTTCCTTCTGTTCAATTAGGTCACCAGGCCAGTTTTCAATCTGATAATACGCCGCGACCCGATAAAAAAAGTATAGTAGGTGAAACAATCTTAAAACATTACGCGCATGCTACCAAGCATATCGGATTTCATTTTCAAAAGTATGATTCGTTTGTATTGCCACCGGTAATTAAAGAAGAATTTATAAATGCTTCCGTTCAAAATTTAAAACATATAACAGTATACCTGCCGTCTTTCCAAAAACATTGCTTATTGCAGGCGTTTACACATTTGAAACACCTTCAATTTCATTGGTTCTTAGACGGTATTAAAGAAATAACGGTTCAAAATAATATTACCTTTTACCCCGTGAACCAACAGCTTTTTAATCAAAGCTTATTAAATTGTTTGGGTTTAATTACGGGCGGAGGTTTTGAAACACCGGCTGAAGCCTTATACCTCGGTAAAAAATTAATGAGCATTCCCATTAAAAATCATTATGAACAGCAATGCAATGCGGCTGCTTTAAGAAAAATGGGCGTAACTGTTTTAGAGGATGCGGATGAGCATTTTGCGGATAACATTTTAAAATGGTTGAGTGATCCGAAATCGAACCCAAAGGTTCAAAGTAATACTATTCCTGAAACACTTCAGTTTTTATTTGATACGTACCCTAAAAGTAATTAGTATACATAAATTTGGAAATGTTTTTATATAAGGATTTATAAAAAATCGCGGTTAATGGTATAACCGATTCCTTTGGATGTTTTAATAATATCATTCCCTAATATGCGCCTTATATTTCGGATATGTATATCAATAGTCCTGCTGTTGGCTACTTCAGGGGCGTTCCAAATGAGTTTTGCAAAATCGTGACGGGTAAATACTTTATGTGCGTTTTGAAACATGAGGTCAATCATTTCAAACTCTTTCCGCGGCAGGCTTATTTTACCGTTTTCAGTAACGATCAAATATTGTTCCCGGTCTACAAAAAATTTAGAAGGATCATGAATTATTTCCCGGTTGGTTTGTGAATTCGCATGCCTTTTTTTTAGCGTACAAATTCTTGCTTCCAGTAAAATAGGTTTGATCGGTGTGGTAATAAAATCGTCGGCACCCGAATTAAAAGCGGTTATTTGTATATAGTCGTCTTGCTTGTTGGAGAAAATAATAATGTAAGGCTGTTCAATGTCTTTTAAATTACGAATATCTGATGTAATGGTTATCCCGTCTTTATGTTTAAGATCTAATTCAAGAACAACTAATTGCGTATCATTTTTTTTGATCTGTTTTAACAGGTCTTCTTCATTTTTAGCATAGGATACATTGTATAATTTTTCTTCCAGAAAGTCTATGATTTTTTTTATAGACGATTCCGAGTTAGAACAGATAACTATGTTAAAGCCTTTATTCATGAAGGGTAGTGGTACCGTATGTGTTGCTTTTAATAATTATAATGTCTTGTTTAAAAAAACGCCCTCCGAAAGGAGAGCGTTTTTAAGTAGTATTTTAAACTCGGTTATTTATTTATAACCATTTTAAGTGTTTCGTTACCTAAAGAACTTTTTATAGTAACAAAATATATTCCTGCTGTTAAAGAAGCACTGTTAATACTAATTGTATTCTGTCCGGCGTTCATTGCTAAGCCTTCAGCCGCGGTTAAAACAATTTTACCTGTAACGTCTGATACATATACAGACACTTCTGTGCTATGAGCAGCATTAAAGCTTAAAGAGCTTACATCTGCTGTTGGGTTAGGATATAAGACTACAGTATTTAATTCAGTATTATGACCTGCAATTGAGTTTGGACCAACAACTGTATTAGTGTTAGCTGCGATAGGACCATCCGTAAAGCTTGCGCCCGCTAAAGCTATACTTAAAGCAGCCGGTCTGTAATCAGGGCTTGTATAGTTATAAGGCGTTGTTAAAATACCTGCTGAAGAAAGCAACGTATCGTTAGGTTGAGATTTAATCCACGTGTTAGGACTAACAAGTATGCCAAAAGTTCCTGTTTCTGTTGCTCTTGCACCGTAACCTGCTACAATATTATTCATAAATTTTAAAGCACCCGAGTTTGCGTTTCCTTCGCATAAGCTACCGTCAACATATAAACCGCGTGTTTTATGATCCATTAAAATAGAATTATAAATTTTTAAGTTAGAATTACGACGGATACGCGCACCTCTTTGAAACCCGCTCGCACAGGTAGCTGTAGGCACACCTCTTAATGGACCAATATCAGTAATATTAGTAAATATAGCTGAAGTTAAAGGAGTTGATGTTGTTCCGTTTGGATCGTTATCTGATTCAAAACCTTCTGAAGTAGATACTGAAGGATTATCAGAAATTTGAGGATCACGAACACCAAGACAAAACTGTACATTTCCATGATAACCGTTATCTGTATCCCAATCATCATCTAAACCGCGGTAAGCCACTAAGTGTTTACAGTTTACTGAGCCGCCAAACCACTCAAAAGAGTCATCATTTGAAAAAGACACTTGGATGTTATCGATAGTTGTACCTGAACCGACAGCACCAAATGTTAAACCGTTAATTTCTTTGTTCGGCTGATAAACGTATCCTCCATATTCAATACGAACATATTGTAAAGACCCTGAGTTGTCAGCATCAAGTGATCCGCCATATTGCGTATCAGCAGATATAGGTAATCCTTCAATATAGTTTGTACCTGCAGAGTTAGTTAATGTACCTGTTCCTGCAGGGCTGTTGTTAGTTGCAAGACCCAATAAAATAACTCCGCCCCAGTCACCTGCCGTTCTTCCTCCGGGAGCTTGATCGGATGTAAATACAATTGGTTGACTCACTGTTCCGTTAGCGATTAATTTAGAACCTGTAGTAATAAATAAACCGGCACCTGTAACAGATTTATCGCCTCTGATAACAACACCCGGTTGAATAGTTAATGTTACATTGTTTTTTACGAAACACGTTGCGGATAAAAGCACTGTTTGACCGGTTGTCCAGGTTGTATTACTTGTAATGTTACCTGTAACAGTCATGGTTGGGGCAGGATATACTTTAAATTGAGGATCCCATTCCGTCCATGTGTTTGTCCACATAGCAGTTGGCGCAGGCGCAAAGGCACCGCGGAATGAAGTTGGCGTAAAGAACCCTGTTTGGGCTACGGTTACACCTAATGTTAGCACTGATAATGCTGTAAGTAGTTGTTTTTTCATTGGTTTTATTTTATTTTTTTACAAAATTAAAGGGTGTATATTTCTTTTTAATTAATTTAAACTTACGCTATACTAAAGTTTATGTTATTTTAATGTTAAGCGGTTAAAATTTATAGCTTACTATAAAAGAGTAAGTACTTCCGAAGTTTCGTTTAAAATTTACATAATCCACTGTTGGGTTGTAAGGACCTTTTTCTGTCACAGCTCTTTTATAATAAATAATGTAATCTTTATGCAGCAAATCTTTTACGTTAATTCTAAGCTCCAGCCTGTTTTTAAAAAATGATTTGGTTGCCTGTAAATCAACCACAGTCCGTGCTTTTTCCCAACGATCAACATCTATTTCATTTCCTACAATATAAATTTTATCTCCCACCCTGTTAACCATTCCTGTTATGCTAAATCCGTTTTTAATATCGATGTACGATATACCCGCGTTAATAATATAAGGTGCCTGCCCTTGCATAGTGCGCGTATCAGGCACCGAGCTGTTAATGCCTTTTACATTTACTTCCGATTTAATAAGCGATAAATTTGAGAACAGGTTTAAGTTATTTAAAAACCGTATAGAATCTTTTTTTAGAATGGCGCCAACGTTTACCCTGTATTCAAGCTCTCCTCCGTATACAGTTGCAAAGTTTGCATTACGGTAATAAATCTGGTTTTCATTTGCCTTCAACATATAACGTTCAATGGGTGTATTAAAATATTTGTAGAACCCTGATACGGTAAATAGTTGTCCGCGGCCCGGATAAATTTCAAAACGCGCATCCAAGTTTTGAATATAACAACGTACTAACGCAGGGTTACCCGCAATGGATAATCGTGTTTCAGGATCAAACCAATTGGTAACAGCCAGTTCCCTGAACTCAGCCCTGTTAAGTGTTTTAGAATAGGATAATCGAACACCCAAGGTTTTATTGATATTATAGATTAAATTAACGGAAGGTAAAAAATCATTAATGGTACTTTTTACAATTATAGAATCTAAACTTTTATACTTTACATTTATTTGTTGCGTATAACTTTCATATCTCAGGCCGCCAATAAGCCTGATCTTATCTTTTAATTTAAGTTCTACCATGCCGTATCCGCCCAAAAGTGTTGAGGTTGCATGGTAATTATCGTCATCATGCGTAATTTCTGTGGATTTAAATCCTCCTGTTCCCAGAGGAGTTACACTCATGTTTTGAGCAGAAAATATTTCATTTTCCGGTAAATACAACAGGCTGTCATCTTTATTAATTCCGGGGGCCGTATATTGGTTTAACCCAAACTGCCTGATGTTAAACTGGCGAGACCTGCCTTGGTAAAACCCGCCTATTTTAGCCTCAATCTTAAAGTTTTCCGTTACTTTAAAGGGCCTTGAAATATCCATTTTAGCGTTTTGAATGGTTTCATTTAATTGAGAGTAAACCCTATAGCCGGCATAATTAGGTCCTGTTGTTCCCCCATTACCAATGTCGGCTTTGTAAACAGTATCCTTCGGATACGGGTTACTTGGATCTAAAGAATCTCTTTTAGTATAAGAGGTCATTCTTAAATTCGGTACGGTTCTCTGAATAGTACTGATACCGGCATTCCATCCTATTTTAATTTTTGATTTTGCTAAAAGATGATCCCCGTTTAGTTGTGAAGAGGTAATACGGTTAGCGGTAAAAAACCTGGAATTGATCCTGCTTTTGTATTCGCGGGAATCATTATAATTAATGCTGCTTGCACTTATAAATTTATTATCTGCGTATCCGGTGAGCATATTTTTTAAACTGATTGTATTGTTTTCATTTATTTTGCAGGCGAGGTTAAGCAATGCCCCCGTTGACACCTGTGTTTGATTTATTCTATTAAATGTTTCATTCTGTTTTCCGACAGCGTTTGGATCTGTATCGTATACATGGATACCATTGTATTCTGTTCGTTGCATTGTATACAAGGTTTGTGTAGAGTTATATCCCAAGCTGGCGATAACCCCTAAAAAATCTCTGCCTTTTAATTTAAAATTATAACCGGCAGCTATTTGCGCGGAGGAGTTTGGAGCAAATTTAGATTGGCTGTAACCCCAATCATTGTTGAAATAAGTAGCCACACGCGCCTGATCTTTGTTTGCTATCCACGACGCTTTATCTGCCTGGGCAGGTACTTGTGAAGGTAAATTTCTAGAGCCGTCATCAAAACCAAATTTATCATACTTTCCACCGTCATACACTGTTTTTGCTTTCCCTGTGGTAACGGTATTATAACCTAGGCCTCCGCTAACAGAAACAAAATTTTTCTCGGGGATACTTTTCGTATTGATCTCTACAATACCTCCGGCAAATTCCCCTGACATATCAGGTCTGGCTGTTTTGTAGATCATAATATTATCCAACATATTGGAAGGGAACAAGTCGAAAGCAAATGCTTTTTTATCGGGTTCTGTACTTGGCAAGGGCGAACCGTTTAAATAGGATCCGTTATAGCGTTCATTTAATCCGCGAATAATTACAAATTTATCGTCCTGGATGGTAACGCCGCTTACACGTTTTAAAACATCGCTGGTATTTCTGTCAGGCGTGCGCTTAATGGTTTCGGCGCTGATACCGTCGCTTATGCTTGCATTATTTTTCTGTTGCATCACTAAGGCAGTATTGTTTTCTTTATTTACTTCTGCCTGAACTATTACTTCACCTAAGGTTTGAGAAGACGATTGATCAAGCGTAATATTTAAATTGAGTACATCGTTTGCCGGAACTTTTACTCCTGCTAGTCTTTTTGAATCATACGTAATAAAGCTCACAATAAGAACCTGTGAGCCGACAGGCACATTATTTAAACTAAAATTTCCGTCAAAATCACTTGACGCGCCTTTTGTTGTTCCTTCAAGCAATACAGTAGCTCCCGGAAGTGTTTCACCAGTTTTAGAGTCAACGATTTTTCCGGTTATTTTCCCGGTTTGCCCATTAGTTATGTAGGAAAAAACTAAAAGGGTAATAATAAGCGATATTTTTTTAAACATATAGTGGATTTTACTGACCGCAAAAAAACGAAGGGGAATTAATTTTTTTATTAAGCGTATGTTACCTTAACATTAAATGGCGTAGTTAAAAAGAGCAATTATATAATATTAACTTAACATGCCGTTTGGTTTACAATTAAAGTTCAATTCCTATTAAGGTAACATCATCCGTTTGCGACGTGGTATCTTTCCATGCATTAAAAATGAAATCGAGCAGCTCATGTTGGTTCTCTAAAGAAAAGGTGTGATAATGCTCTATAGCGTTTAACAAGCGTTTGCGGCCGAACTTTTTTTTGTTAGTATTATCAAACTGGTGTTTTAATCCATCAGAGAAAAAATATAATTTAGCCTCGGGTTCAAGCGTTACATAGTGTGTGGTAAATTCCCTGTTCTTTTCTATCTGCCATCCACCTACGGGAAAACTGTTGCCTTTGTGTGTACTTATAGTATTATTTTGATATATGGCAAACTCACCTCCCGCGCATGCGTACTGAAACTCCTTTGTTTTAGTATTGTATGAAAACAATGTTATCTCCATCCAATCATTATTAAAATAAGAATCGTTGAGTTCGCCATTAAATGTTTCAACCCATTTTTTATCAAGCTCGGTTAAATAATCACCAACCAACGAAAAGTTTTTTTGCACTACATAGTTTAATAAGCTTATACCCAACACTGATAGCATGGCACCCGAAACCCCGTGGCCTGTGCAATCCGCTAAAGCAAAAAACACCGTGTCTTCTTTTTTTGTAAGCCAGTAAAAATCTCCGCTTATTTTATCCTGTGGTTTGTATAAAATAAAATGATCTTTAAATGATTTTTCAAAGTGCCTTGTTTTAGGCAGTAATCCGTTTTGTATAGTTTGTGCATACAGCAGACTATGTTCGTGAGCCGATATGGAGGGTTCTAATATCATTGAAGAGTTCATTTTCACATTGCAAAGCTCCGTGTTTAAAATGAACTGCTTGGTACTATTAGATTAGTTAATCATTAACTCTTTAAAGAGAAATTTTTTTAATGATCCCGTTTTAACCTTGAAAGACTAGATATAATCAATGCTATCTTTTAAATAGGCCCCTTAAAAGTGGAGAATGTTTTTTTGGTCGAATATATTGATAAGTTAACAAAGCTTATTCAACCTTGTTGTTTTTGATCTTTACTAAATTAGTATTGAGTATTACAATACAGTTTATTCCCAGTTGAGAACTATCACAGATTTTTTTTTCCGGAAATTGAAATTTTAGCTCTTTGCCTATTTCTTTATAGAGTTTTATAAAGAGTTCTATGTCTTTAATCACTTTTTTCGAAACCTTCCTTTTTAAAGTAATACTCGTTACTAATTCTTTTTTAATATGACTTATCAGTGAAGTTGTTTTTATTTTCTGATCTATTTCGTCCTGCTTTAATTCTTCCTTAACTATTTGTTTAATGGCCTTATTAATTAAAATGTAACTAAGGTTGATTGATTCAATAAAAAATCCTTTGTCAAATGCTTCCTTGTTTTTATCAATAAGTTGCTTAATTGTTACCGACATATTATTTTTTTGCACGAATTTAGCTAATTAATTGTAAAATTAACATTAAATAAAGCTACAATCCTTTCAGTCTGTTTATTTGAACTTGGTTGTCGTTAATAGGAAAAAAGCCAAAATGGTTCACAATATCCTGACCTTTTTTAGTGAGTTCAAACAAAATAAAATCTTCTATGGCCCCACCGGGTATTCCTTTTACATACTGGTATAAAGGCCGTGTTAATACGTAGTCGCCGTTTTTTACCGCCTCAGGCTCGTAGGGCGAATATGCCCTGTGGTTATCTATATGTATAGGCATGGCCCATATTTTTCCGTTTGGTTTACCTGTACTGTCCGTTAAAAACCCTACACCTACATAACCTATCCCGCCAATATCATTTTTTACATGTTCTACTATTTCATCATTTGTTTTTAATTCTACGGAATACGCTTTTAAGTTTCCTTTTATAAATTTTTCTTTAATATAATCCTGTGTCCCCGAAGATTTATTTCTGCCATAAATAGTAACAGGAACATTAGGCCCGTTGAGCTCTTTCCAATTTTTAATTTTACCGCTTAAAAGTTGAGAAATCTCCTCTGTAGAAAGACTGTCAATACACAAGCGGTAATTTGTAATAATAGCAACCGCGTCAACAGAAAAAATAATAGGATTAGGGGTAATATTATTTTCTTTTGCAGCTGACATTTCTTTTTTCGCCATGCTGTGTGAAGCGTTGCAGATATCTACTTGATGATTGATCAAGGCATCTATGCCTGCGTTAGAGCCACCGCCTTCCACGGTTATGGTAATTTGGGGATGAAGTTTCATGTATTCATCTGCCAAGGCCTTCACCATTTCATATTCTGTATCAGAGCCTTTAATGGTAATCGTATCAGTGTTATTGCTTGAGTTATCCCCGGTTTTGTTTGAATTACAGGATGAGATTAATAATGTGCAAAGGCCGATGAATATTGTTTTTTTAATAAAGATCATATAATAAGATAGTAATTTCGACTGTAAAGAAACGGAATACATATTACGCCTTTGCTAAGCAAATGTTAGGTTGTGTTGAACTTAGATAAAAACAGGACTAGGATCGATTAACCTTTTTTTATGCCGGTTATAGTATCCTTCTTCAAAATAATGTTTAGAAAAATCCGCTTTAAATACGTACTTTTAATCCTATATGTTTAGTGTAAGAAATAGTGAAACACAACTTAAACGAAGCAATTTCTTAATGTTAATTTAACGTTAGCCAAGGGCTTTAAATTTAACTTTGTGCCAACAATAAAGATATGAGTACAGAAAATAATAGTATATATAAAATCCTGCTGGTAGATGATGAACAGGATATTTTAGATTTTTTAAGTTACAATTTAAAAAAAGAAGATTTCCGAGTTTACACTGCCTTAAACGGAAAAGATGCTATTGCCATTGCCAAAAAAGAAATTCCAAATTTAATTGTATTGGATGTAATGATGCCCGAAATGGATGGTATCGATACATGCCGTGAGATCAGGGAATTACCCGCTCTTAAAGATGTAATGATCGCTTTTTTAAGCGCCAGAAACGAAGATTATTCCCAAATAGCGGGTTTTGAAGTTGGGGCCGACGATTATATAACCAAGCCTATTAAGCCGAGAGTATTTATCAGCAGAATAAAAGCCTTGTTAAGACGCTATTCTCCCGAACAGCAAAAACCAACGGAAGTTGATTTAGGGGGAATTAAAATTGATAAGGAAAAATACATGGTTTACAAAAATGATGTGGAGATTTCTTTTCCTAAAAAAGAATTTAAACTTTTGTCTTTATTAGCCAGTAAGCCCGGCAAAGTATTTACCCGTGAGTATATTTTAGAGCAGGTTTGGGGAGATGAAGTAGTAGTAGGAGACAGAACAATCGACGTTCATGTTCGTAAGCTGCGTGAAAAACTTGGAGACAATTATATTAAAACCATTAAAGGGATCGGGTATAAATTTGAGTTTTAACTTTCGTTACTTTTTCTTTTCATTATAAGCCTTTATATAATCGGGCCAGGCAACAGTCTTAAATTTATCTTCCGAATAATATTTTAAAATTGGAAGCAAGGTTGCCGGCGTCAAAAAAGAATTTAAAGCATCCAGCGTATTTTCTTTATCATCCAATACGGCAACAGCGGGAAAACTCAGCCTGTTGTTGGTTACTTTTAAAGCAAAGGTGTTAAACGGATAACCGTTCACAAGGGTTTTATAACATTTTTCTCCTTTAAATACAATCGTATCCGAGCTTTCGGCATCGTAATTCATTAAATAATAATGCGCGTTAATGTAACCTGCAACAGCTGTATCTTTAAACGTGGTATACGTTTGCACTTTGCACGAATTACAAAAGCCGGCGGATATGTTGATCAGTACTTTCTTTGGTTTTTTCTTTTGCAGCTTTTCTATTTCTTTATAAGAATAAAGCTTAACGGGTGCTTTTACAAAATTGGTATCATAAAATGTATGCTCAAATTGTTTTGAAAAATCTTCGTAAGCAGTCGATTTAAAAATATTTTCTACCACGTAAACTAATAAAGGCTCAATTTTCTTTTCCTCTAAAAACCCTTGCGATACTAAATTATATTCAAAATTATTAGTCACAAAAATGGTGGAAGGATAGCTAAGGCTGGTTCCTAAAAATTTAACAGCCAACTCATGCGGTGTTTTGGGGCTTTGCGATGTAGGCTTATATATTTTGCCGTTATATTCAACCGTATCTTTTGTTTCCGCATTAAATTTTACAGGGTAATAAAAAGTATTAACATAATTAGCAACGTTTGGGTTAGAGTAAGTGGTTTTTATCATGTGCTTACACCAGCCGCACCAGTCGGTATACACATCAATAATAAAAGGCTTTGGTTGTTTTTTATTAAGCTCCTGCGCCTCTTTAAGAGTAAGCCATTTTACCAAGCCTTCTTCCGATTGCGAAAAAGAAACAGTTGATGAACATAAGAAAGCTGCGAGTAAAAAAAAGACCGGTTTCATTATTAAATAGGCGTTAAAGAATTGCGAAAGTAAATTTAAAAAATAATGACGCTGCTTTCAAATTATTTTTCATTAAAATTAATGTGCTTACCCATTGTTCCTCTTAAGCGGTACCAAAAGCTTTGGGTTTCGGTAATAGGTGTAAATTTTTCGATTTTATATGCTTCATATTTAATTTCAGGGTCTGTATGCGGTATTGTTCTCAAAGTATCAAATAACACCGGTAAATAGCGCATCGATTTTAAACGTTTTTTTCCGAAGCGGTATAACATTCGTGTTTGAAAAGGATCGGTGCTTAACGCTACATTTTTATAATCCATTGCTTTTGCAAGCTTATAGCTGTACCATATATTTTCGGTGCTATGCTGCGCTTTATCTTCAATAATAATATCCTGTTCGGGTACACCTAACGCCACCGCATACAGTTTCATGATCTGTCCCTCCACATAAGGTGAGTACACTGAACTTCCGCTCATGATCAGTTTTTTAGTAAAACCTCTTTGGTATAAATGTACGCTCCATAACACACGCATTTGCATGGTCATATCCCAGTTTGGCGCTATAAAAGGAACACCGGGCACTATAACGGCATCATACTGCGAATGCGAAACTAAAGCGCGGTTGTAAAGCTTTTGAGCGGAGGGTTGAAACAGCATGCATGAACTTAAACTTAAAAGAATAACCGGGGTAATACTAAATAGGGGCGAAGTTCTTTTCATATATACATAT
This sequence comes from Bacteroidota bacterium, assembly GCA_025362395.1. Taxonomy (GTDB): domain Bacteria; phylum Bacteroidota; class Bacteroidia; order B-17B0; family Aurantibacillaceae; genus UBA4416. Next base: position 16,470 of record JANYGK010000078.1, on the reverse strand, counting down.
TAATGTCGAGGCTGAAATTTTGGTTTTAAGTTTTTTAATTCAGGAATTACCGGCTTTACTTAATATATCCCACGTGTGGTCGGCCAGCATTTTTACGGTGCCTATATATTCAAGCGTTTCCGGAATTTTTGACCAATCATCAGGTCCGATTAACAATAGTTTATAATTACCTTCTTTTTTATACAGATGATAGATGTGCCCTGTAAGGGGTTCAAATGAAAGATCGGCCGTGTAAATTTTCTCAGACATTTCAACACGCTCCCTGAGTTCATTAGCCTGCTGAGCAAGCAGTTCCACCTGCTTCTGAATTTGGCTCATCTGGATGTTTGTTTGTTCCCGCATGGCGGTAAGCGCCCTCGATTTTATTTTACCGTTATCTTCCGGTTTAATAACAATACCGCCCACATGATGCGGGTAGGGCAGTAAGCCCGGGTTTTCGGCTGTTTTATCTTTATCAATAGGGTTTTTAAAGTCCATAAATTAAAGGATTGTATTTGTAAATTAGTATTATTACAACATATAAAAGTAAAGCTTGTTTAAATTTGCTCAAAACAGGTTTTAAGTAACGTAACCCTGTTATTATGTACAGGTTTATTGTACCACAATTTACAAAATTACCTTTATACCCGGTCTTAAAAAAAATAAGTATTTTAGAGAACACATTATTGCAAATTGACAGAGAAGCAGGATATTTATTTTCATTTAAAAAAACATTGGGGCTATAATTCCTACAGGCCTTTGCAGGAAGATATTATTCTTTCGGTATTGAATAAAAAAGATACGTTGGCGCTTTTGCCCACCGGAGGCGGCAAATCAATTTGCTTTCAAATTCCGGGCCTTTTAATAGGCGGCACCTGTTTAGTGGTTTCACCCTTAATTGCTTTAATGAACGACCAAGTTCAAAACTTGAAAAATAAAGGGATCAGCGCCGTGGCTATTACATCCGTTATGAATGCCAAAGAAATTGACATTGCTCTTAATAATGCCGCCTTTGGGCACGTTCAGTTTTTATATGTGTCTCCCGAACGTATTGCCAATGAAACCTTTCGTCAGCGCTTGTCTTATTTACCCATAGGATTAATTGCGGTAGACGAAGCCCATTGTATCTCTCAATGGGGTTATGATTTCAGGCCGAGTTATTTAAAAATTGCGGAGTTGCGCGACTATTTTCCTACTGTAAACATTATTGCTGTTACTGCTTCCGCTACAAAAGAAGTGGTAGAAGATATTCAGCAAAAATTAAATTTTAAAAATCCGGGTGTTTTCCGTCAGTCATTTGAAAGAGAAAATATCCGGTACATTGTTCAGCAAGAAGAAAATAAATACGACCGCTTATTAAAGATCATAAAAAACGTAGGCGGCTCAGGGATTATCTATGTGCGTAACCGGAAAAAAACACAGGAAATAAGTAAGTGGTTAACGCAGCAAACTATTTCCTCTTCATTTTATCATGCGGGTATTAATGCCAACGAACGCGCTTCTATTCAACAAAACTGGATCGATAATAAATCACAGATCATTGTTGCCACCAATGCTTTCGGAATGGGCATTGATAAACCGAACGTACGATTTGTAGTACACATGGACTTGCCCGAAAGCCTTGAAGCTTACTTCCAGGAAGCGGGCAGGGGCGGGCGAGACGGGAAGCCGGCTTTTGCGGTTTTATTGTGTAATTTACAGGACATTGAATCTTTAAAGCAACAGTTCGAAGAAAAAACACCGTCGGTTGAAGAAATAAAACAATCTTACCAGGCAGTATTTAATTACTATCAAATTCCGGTAGAAAGCGGAGAAGGGTTATCGGTAAGTTTTAATATGGATGAAGTAACGCGCAATTATAACCTAAAACCTATTACTTTATTTAATTCCATTAAATGTTTAGAGAAAGAAGGATACCTTTCATTTTTAGACAGCGGCTATGAGCCGCCAAAAGTTATGATGCTGATGGCTAAAGAAGGTCTTTATAATTTTCAATTAAAATTTCCGAGCTATGAGCCATTAATTAAAACCTTATTGCGAAGCTACGGCGGCCTTTGGGAGCAATATGTTTACATTAAAGAAAAAGACCTGGCCTACCGTACAAAATATTCAGAATCGCTTTTGCAGCAGCAATTAGAAACGTTGAATAAACAAGGCGTGTTGTCTTTTATTCCACAAACCACTTTACCTAAATTAATTTTTTTACAGAACCGTTTAAACTTAAAGCACCATAGCATAAGTTTAATAAATTACCCTATACTTAAGCAGAAAGCACTGAACAGGATTAACAGCGTGGTTAAATATGTTACAGAAACACATATCTGTCGCAGCCGTTTATTACTGTCCTATTTTAATGAAACCGATTATAAAGATTGCGGGTATTGTGATGTATGCATCGAAAAATATAAAACGCAACTCAGTACCGACCAAGGCTTGCAGGAACAGATCCGGATGGAAGCCTCTACTCAAAATTTAAAGCTCGACGATTTAATAAAACATTTCCCGTCGGTTAATACTAAAAGGATCACAACACTTATTAATAAAATGATCGATGACGGCGTTCTGTCCATTGATAAAAATAAATTCATTTCAGTTAATTTAATATGACAGGCACTCTTTATTTATTACCGGTTAGTTTGGGCGAAAGCAATTTGAAGGATGTACTTCCTCAAAAAAATTTCGACATTATTAATACACTCAGTTATTTTATTGCAGAGAATGCCAAAGAAGCAAGGGCGTTTTTGAAACAGTGCGGCTATCCTGAAATAAGCAGGGCCGAATTTTCGTTGATCAACCAACATGTAAAGCGTGAAGAATTAATTTCTTTTTTGGAACCGTTAATGAAAGGAAATCACATGGGATTAATGAGCGACGCGGGCTGTCCGGGTATTGCCGATCCCGGAGCTGAAATTATAAGCATTGCGCATCAAAAACAAATTAAAGTGGTTCCTTTAACAGGCCCAAGCTCTATAGTGCTTTCTATAATGGCGAGTGGGTTTAACGGACAAAATTTCGCATTTGTAGGCTATTTACCTATTGATAAAATTGAACGGGTAAAGCGCATGAAAGAGCTGGAACAGCTTACCGTAAAATTTAAACAGGCCCAGTTTTTTATTGAAACACCGTATCGCAATCAAAGTATGTTTGACGACTTGGTGAAAAATTTAAACCCTGCTTCAAAATTATTAATCGCTACTAATATTACTTTAGGCGACGAAAGTATTGTTGTTAAGACCGTAGCGGCATGGAAAAAAAATCCGGGTCCCGATTTTCATAAAAAGCCCACCATTTTCGGGATCTATTTCGAATAGCAAAGCTTAATTGTTTATTTAGTAAATCTTATGTTTCAAACAATGTTTTTCATAAGCTGCGTAAGTATTTATATTAAAGGTTATGCAAACACTTGTATCTGCGAAATTATTGAAGATCATTATTTAAGAATACATTAATAAAGTGCTTAATTATTCGGAAATAATGTTGAGGTTACAGTGCAATTAAAAAAATATCTGCATAAAACATTTTGTTAAATTTCCGGTTTTACAAAAAGCCTACAATTTCCAAAATTTCTCCAACATGCATTTAACAGTTAATAGGTGCTTGTGATATTGTGAAACAATCGTATTTACTGACATTCCGAAGCATTTTAACAAACGTGTTACGCGGGTATAAAAAATTATGAAAATTTACCTCAATAATTTTGAACTATCAGATGAGTATCATTAATTAGTAATAATAAAAACACATACTTATGACTAAAAAAATATTACTCTTATTAAGCTCAGCTTTATTTTTTTTAAACGGGCTTTCTCAGAACACTGTTGATAGATGTGGAACAATGCAATACCATGAATATTTGAAACAGACACGTCCGAATTATCAAGCGGAATTTACTGCATATAATCAGATGATTGATCAGTATATGAATACCAATCAATTTGCTTCAAGAACTGCAACCGCAAATATTACCATCCCTGTAGTTATACACATATTATATAATACGGCGGTTCAAAATATTTCTGATGCTCAGGCAACATCGCAATTCTCTGTATTGAATAACGATTTTCAACGGTTAAATGCCGATACGATTAATACCCCTACTGCTTTTAGAAGTGTTGCAGGTGGCGTTGCTATTACATTTTGTTTGGCACAAAGAGACCCGAGCGGTAATGCAACCACCGGTATCGTTCATAAATCAACTACCACTGCACAATTTACAACCGATAATAAAGTTAAAAGCTCAGCACAAGGCGGAGATGATGCCTGGGATGTAACCCGTTATATGAATATATGGGTGTGTAACATCGGTGGCGGAATATTGGGTTACGGTGAATTTCCTACATCCTCTTTAAGTAATACTTACGGTTTGGTTTTAAATTATACGGCTACGGGAACAATGGGCACGGCTGCCGCTCCTTATAATAAAGGACGTACAGGAACTCACGAATTCGGGCATTGTTTTAATTTAAATCATACCTGGGGCGATAACGGACAGTGCGGAAATACTGATAACTGCCCTGATACACCTCCTCAAACAGGTGGAACAACAAGCCCTCCGGGATGTAATTATGGTACGCCGACTTACCCTTGGCAGCCAAATACCTGTACGCGTCCTGACGGAATAGCAGGCGCAAGTGTTACCAATACAAATGGTGATATGTTTATGAACTATATGGATTACACGGATGATGCGGTGATGAACATATTTACAAAAAATCAGTGTGCAAGGATGCTTGCTGTTGTTACTACTGCTCCATGGAATGTATTGGCAAGTTCAAACGGCTGTACCCCTGTTACTTCTTTAGACGCGGGTATTGCAAATATATTATCTCCTGTTAACGGCACGTCGATATGCGCTACGGGTGTAACACCTCAGGTAACTTTAACAAATGCCGGAAACCTTACGTTAACATCCGCTAAAATTTTATATAAAATGGATGCCGCTGCTACCCAAACCTTAAATTGGACAGGCTCTTTAGCAACTTCAGCTTCAACCGTATTAACGCTTAATGCATTTACGGGATTAACCACTGCGGCCCACACGTTTTCTGTTTGGGTTACAACGCCTAATGGCGGTATAGATGCAAATGCTGCTAATAATAGCCAAACGTCTACCTTTACCGTAACGTCTCCTCCGGCAGGTGCTGCGTTACCGTTTGTTGAACGGTTTGATGCCACAACTTTTCCGCCTGCGGGTTGGATTCAAACGGCAAGTAATACTTTAAACGCAGCCAACAACTGGGCAAGGTTTGCTACTGCAACCGGTATTCCTGTTGCGCCAACCACTACTGCCTGCGCAAGAATGGATAATTATTCGGGCTCAACCATTGATATCACCGGACAGCTGGATGCATTACGCTCCCCTGCTATAAGCCTTGTTACAGCAAACTCTACCACAAAATTAAAATTTGATGTATCCTATAAACTTTACAGTACTACATCAGCCGATTCATTAAATGTTTATCTCTCTTCTGATTGCGGCAGCACTTGGACGCGTTTATATTCAAAAGGAGGCACTCAGCTGGCAACCGGCACGGGCACATTAGGAGCAGCCTATACGCCTACATCCAACGCACAATGGCGTAGGGACAGCTTAAGCTTAGCACCTTACGCGGGCTTATCGAGCGTGTATATTAAATTTGAATCGCGCAGCGCATGGGGCAATTATGTATATTTAGATAATATCAATGTTACCAATACTGCTACAACTACGGCAGTTGCACCAACAGCAAGTATTGCAAGCATACCGGCACAATGCCCGGGAACTACTGTAGCGCTTACCGATCAGTCCGCTAATTCGCCTACAAGTTGGTCATGGACAATGCCCGGGGCAAGCCCGGCAACATCCGCTTCCCAAAACCCGAGTATAACTTATGCTGCAAGCGGAACCTACACCATAACTTTAACAGCCACAAACGCCGGTGGAACAAGTACGCCATATACTAAAACGCTTACAGTTAATCCTTTGCCAACTGTTTCTGTAGCTTCTTCAACAGTATGTTCGGGTACTACAGCAACTATTACGGCGTCGGGGGCTTCTGCATACTTATGGAACACAGGAGGAAGCACCGCAGCCATTACGGCTTCACCTGCTTCTACCACAGTTTATTCGGTAATCGGTACATCTGCCTTAAGCTGTACAAATGTTGCTACAGGAACTATAACCGTTAAGGCCTTACCTACGGTAGCAGCTACAGGGGCTGTAGTATGTGCCGGCAGTGGCACAGTTATTATGGCAAGCGGGGCATCTACATATACGTGGTCAGGCGGCCCTTCTACAGCAGGTTATACTGTTACACCAACATCTACAACTATATATACGGTTACGGCAACGGGTTCTAACGCTTGTATTAATACACAAACTACTACAGTAACGGTTAACGCGCTGCCTCCAACATCAATTATTTCCAGTACAATATGCACGGGTTCTACCGGTACATTAAGTGCAAGCGGTGCAAACACTTACTTATGGAGTACAGGAGCCACAGGCGCTAATATAACCGCAAGCCCCACGGGTAATACAAACTATACGGTTACCGGAACATCGGCAACGGGTTGTGTTAAAACAGCCACAGGTTCTATTATTGTAGGCAGTGCGCCGGTTATTTCGTTAACCTCTGCAACGGTTTGCGCAGGCTCATCGGCAGTATTATCCGCAAGCGGGGTAACTTCTTATACATGGACATCAGGGCCTAATACAGCTTCATATAATGTAACGCCTACCGGTACCACTGTTTACACTGTTTCGGGTAATTTAACGGGTTGCGCCGCAACGGCAATAAAAACAGCTACGGTAACGGTTAACGCTATTCCTAACGTTACGGCTAACTCAGCAACTATTTGTTCAGGGGCTGCGGCCACCTTAACGTCGGCAGGTGCTTCCACTTATTTATGGAACACCGGCGCTACAGGCCCTGCTTTATCTGTATCTCCAACAACAACTACGGTTTATTCGGTTACAGGCACTAACGCTGCGGGTTGCGTAAAAACAATAACTGCTAATGTTACCGTAAATACATCACCAAATGTAACAGTTAACTCTGCTACTATTTGTTCAGGTTCAACTGCTGCTCTAACTTCTGCAGGAGCTGCTACTTACTTATGGAACACAGGTGCTACAGGAGCAGCACTGTCTGTTTCACCTACAGGCAATACAACTTACTCGGTTACAGGCACTGATGCAGCAGGTTGCGCTAAAACAGTTGTGGCTAATGTAACGGTTAACGCATTGCCTTCGGTTAATGTAAGCTCAGCAACTATTTGTTCGGGTTCAACCGCTAACTTAACAGCTTCAGGTGCTTCCACGTACACATGGAATACAGGTGCTACAGGTTCAAGCTTATCTGTATCGCCTGCTTCCAATACAACATATACGGTTATCGGTACTTCAGCGGCAGGTTGTGTTAAATCAAATACAACCGGTGTAACCGTTACAAGTGCGCCTGTCATTACAGTTAGTTCAGCGTCCTTATGCGCGGGTTCTTCCGCTATATTATCCGCAAGCGGGGTCACAACATATACATGGAACACCGGTTCTAACAACGCTTCCTTATCTGTATCACCGTCTGCAACTACTGTTTATACAGTTACGGGTAATATGAGCGGATGTGCTACGCAAGCTTTACAAACCGCTACAGTAACAGTAAGTCCTTTACCGAGTGTAAGCTTAACATCATCAACAGATAAGACTTGCGTAAACAGTGCGCCGGTAACCTTGGCAGGCGTGCCATCGGGTGGAACATATGCGGGACAGGGAGTAAGCGGCAATATATTTAATCCTTCCATATCAGGAGCCGGAACTTTTACATTAATGTACAGCTACACAAACGCTAACAACTGCACGGGTTCCGCAACTCTAGTAGAAACTGTGCAGGTATGTACAGGAATAGAAGAGTTAAGCAACGGCGAATTAGTTGTTTTTCCTAACCCGGCCAAAGAAACAGTAACCGTCAAATTGGCTACAGGCTTAACAGGTAATTCTACGATTGAGTTATATGACGCGATCGGTAAAATGGTGATCAGTCAAAAAGTAATGGATGCTGCAACTACAGTGTATATTGATAACTTAGCGAAAGGAATATATACACTCAGAATTGTATCTGCTAACAAGCAAACTGTACGTCGTATTATAAAAGAATAAAAGTAATTAGCCCCTAATAGTAAAAGCCCGTGATCGTTATGGTCACGGGCTTTTTATTGGATTGAAATGAAGTAACAAGTGAAATTAATCTTTAAAACTTAATCATCTTTTGTAACCTTTCAGGTTGTCGCATACTCTATAATAGTATAAACCAACTAAACAATCGAAATGGAAACAACAACTTCAAGTCAAACGATTAGATCAACATTCAATTTATTAAAACTAACTTTTGGGATAGTGCCGATCGTTGCGGGCACTGATAAATTTACAAATCTGCTGACCAATTGGGAAAACTACATTAATCCGAGTCTTGCACATATGCTACCGTTTGCTCCGCATGCATTTATGATGATTGTGGGATTAATTGAGATCATAGCGGGCTTAATTGTATTGACAAGGCCTGCAATAGGCGGGTTTATAGTAGCAGCGTGGCTTACACTGATAGCTCTTACATTATTGGCCGGCGGAAATTATTTGGACGTTGCAGTGCGTGATCTTGTAATGGCAATAGGCGCATTTTCTATGGCACGAATTTCAAAGATTGTTTAACCCATAATTTATCGGGGTGCGGCAAAGCAGTTTACAGGATTTTGCCTGCAGCCCCGACAAATTTTAATTAAGAAGCAATACGGAAACACATAAATTTACAATATGGAAAATAAGAATACGTTCGAACAATACCCTGACGCAGAGATCATACAAAAAATTATTGGCGGGGAAGTTGCGTTGTTTGAAATTTTGATTCGCAGAAATAACCCGGTATTATATAAAGTCGGCAGGTCTTATAATTATGATCATGAGGATACGCAAGACCTGATGCAAGACACATTTATGGATGCTTATACTAACTTAGCGAAATTTGAAAATCGCGCCTCATTCAAAACCTGGATCATAAAAATAATGTTGAATAACTGTTTTAGAAAACAACAAAAATTTAACTTTAAAAATGAAGTTGTAACTAAGATCAATGATAAATCAATTCCCATGTTTTCAAGCCCCCGACAAACCGATACAAACAAAACGATTATAAACCGAGAATTAAGCTTTATTATTGAAAATGCCTTGCAAAAAGTACCGGTAGATTATAGAATGGTTTTTTCTTTAAGAGAAATTAACGGACTTAATTTATCGGAAACCGCAGAAGCATTGAGCATCAGTGAAGCAAATGTTAAAGTAAGGCTTAACAGAGCAAAGACAATGCTTAGAAAAGAAATAGAAAAATCGTATACAGCAGAAGATATTTATGAGTTCAATCTTGTATACTGCGATGCGATAGTAAATAATGTGATGACTAAAATAAAAAATTTAAACAAATGAATACCGGCATAGGAACATCCGATATTATCGGCTATGAACACATTGGCACATCATTGGAAACACCGGTGAGAAAAGATACATTGAGTATTACAGAGTACCTCTACCGGTAAAGAAAAAATAAAATTAATCGGGTGCTCTACAGGTGCAGCTCTGTTTATAAACCCGTATTAAAATAATTAACAGGCTTCGTAGGGGCGATCTAGTATCGATGTAAATAATCCTACATTATTCTACAATAACATCCTTTAAATTAATTAGTTTTGTTATGAGTATAATGATCAACAAAAATAAATGATTTCACATAACACAGAGCTTATAAAAGGAGAGATAGCGGATTACCGGTTAACCGGTGGAATTTTATATTCGTATTCTAAGAGCCCGAAACGTACTATTAAAAACATTACGGAGAATATTGCTTTAATTAAAAAAATAACAGCTAACAAGCCGGTTCCTTTACTTATTTATTTAAATAACCCGTCTGTTGAGGATAATGAAACGCATGAATTTTTTAAGGAGCAATTGCCAATACCTTACACAGCTATAGCGCTGGTTTCGAAGCTTTGGTTTTCGAAACTAATCATGAATATATTATTTAAGTTAAAAACGCAGCCAGTTCCTATGAGGTATTTTTCAGACGATGAGAAGGCAAGAAAATGGCTGACACAGTATATATAGATAAAAAAACCTCCGCTAAATCAGCGGAGGTTTTTTACTTAGTACCCGAACACGTCTTTTAAAGACAGATACTTGATAGTACCATATTTCTCAAGCGTTTTAATGTTGAGATTATCTTTTTTTCCCAATATTAAAATGGCTGCCGCTTTGTTTTTAATTTTGGCATCCTGAAAAGCTTTTACATCCTTAAAGCTCATCGTGTTTACTTTAGTGTAAATATCTTTACGGATATCTGTTTTTAAACCAAATTTTTCCGCGTTGATATAATTAAATAAAATATTTCCTTTGTCTATCCGGTCTGTTTTTATATTTTGTAAAATGGCTTCTTTAGCCGCGCCAAACGAAATATCAGATTTAGGAACATTGTTCAGCAAGCTTGTCATGCCAGCCAATGCTTCCGGTAATTTATCAGCCTGCGACCCGATGTAAGAAAAATTATAAGCGGGTAATTTAGGATCGCGCGGGCTTCTGTAAGTAGAATAGCAAGAGTAAGCTAATGCTTTCGATTCTCTCAAATCCTGGAATACTACAGAACTCATGCCCCCGCCAAAATATTCATTGTACATACTTATTATGGGAGCGCTTGCCGCGGTGTACATATCACCTTCGGTTAATATTACGATCTCAGCCTGCTTCATATCATAGTCAACCACGTATACTGTATTGTTTAATTTAAGCGGGGCAAAGTTAACCGCCGCGGGTACAGGTTTTAAGCCGCCCGCAGACACTATGTGGTTTTTATTTAAAGACTCTTTTACATCGCCTACTAATTTTGGGCCATAGTATAAAATTTTATGATCGTACGTCGTTAACGATTTAATTAAGCTTGCTATTTGTGCAGGCTGTAATTTGGTTAATTCTTCTTCCGATAAAATATTAGTTGCGGGATTTATGGCGCCGTATTTAGCATAGCTTACCATCATTTTTTGTAGGATGGTACGTTTGTCCTGTTTAGCATCACTGCGTTTTTTTAAGATGTCAGAAATTAAATTCTTTAATGCAGTATCCTCAATTTTAGGATCGTTTAATAAACTTTCAAAAAGTCCGGTGGCTCTATCAAAATTCTCGTTTAATCCTGAAAGGCTAACCCATGTTTCATTGTCTGAATTAAACACATTAAAGGAGCAACCTAATTTATAAAATTCCTGCTGCACTTCCGCGGGGCTCATTTTGGAAGTTCCTAAATAAGGGATATAATCAATAGCTACAGGCAACGATTTATCATTATTGGTTCCCATATCAAATACATAGTACAGTTCGAATAACTGGTTCTCTGTATTTTGATTATAAAGTAAACGAACATTACCATTCATGGTTGTTTTCACAATGTCTTTATCATAATCAATAAACTTAGGTTGTATATCAGACGGTACATTCGATAAAATGTTTTTTACAAACGGTGACTGATCATCTTTGTTCACCTCCACAGGTGTAATAGAAGGCTTTTCTACTTTTTGAATATTAGTATCCTCACCAACACGTTTATATACTACCACATAATTAACGGCATTATAATTTGCATTCACAAAGTCCATGATTTCCTGTTTGGTAATTTTAGATAAACGCTCTATCGTATTAACTTGTTGTTGCCATTTAGTATCGTTTACAAAAGCATCTACAAAAGCCGACGCGCGTGATTGGTTGCTTTCAAGCTCTTTAGTTTTTTGTAATTTTAAGTCGGTAATTACAGCACTCATTAACCAATCAGGGAAATTACCGCTTTTTAATAGCTCAAGCTGTGATAGCACTAATTGTTCAACATCTTCTAATTTTTGACCTTCTTTTGGTTCGCCGAATAAAATATGGGTGCTGTAATCTTTTAACACATAAGCATAGCCGCCGCTGTTTAATACCTTTTGTTGTTGGTTAAGGTTCAGGTCTAAAAGTCCCGCGCGTCCGTTACTCAATAATAAATTAATAAGTGTTATCATATCTGCATCCTTTGTTCCTGAGCCTCCAAAACGCCATGCCAGAGCAAGGTTTGCCGCATCAGGTCCTATAATCTCTTTTACAACTTTTTTAGTAATAGGCGCTTCTTTCTCAAACGTATAAGTTTCAACAGGTTTCGAAGGCATAGAACCAAAATATTTATCGATCATTTTAATAGTTGCATCCGGGTCAAAATCACCGCTTAAACAAATGGCCATATTGTTAGGTACATAATTAGCATTAAAATATTTCATGATTTCACGCATCGAAGGATTTTTTAAATGGTCGATCGTTCCAATGGTGGTTTGTGTTCCATAAGTATGGTTTTGGAATAAGCCCGCAAACACCGCTTCCCAAAGTTTGCTGTTATCGCTGTCAAGCCCCCTGTTTTTTTCTTCATACACCGCTTCAAGCTCTGTGTGAAATAAACGAAGTACCGGTTTTCTGTAGCGTTCCGCTTCTATTTTTAAAAAGCTTTCAATTTGGTTAGCCGGGATATCGTTTACGTATACCGTTTGGTCAAAAGAAGTGTAGGCGTTTGTTCCTTGCCCGCCAATACCCGCCAGCATTTTATCGTATTCGTTTGCAATGGCATACTTGGCCGCAACTCCCGAAATACTGTCAATGTCATGATATATCTTTTTTCTCAGCCCGTCTTCTTTTGTATTACGGTATACCTCATACAGGTTTTCTATTTTATTTATCTCAGCAGATTCTTTTGCAAAATCTTTCGTCCCAAATTTATCAGTTCCTTTAAATACCATGTGTTCCAGGTAATGTGCCAAACCCGTGGCATTTGAGGGGTCATTTTTACTTCCGGCTTTTACGGCAATATACGTTTGTATACGCGGTGCGTTTTTATAAACCGTCATATATACTTTTAAACCGTTTTTTAAAGTATAGATCCTGGCTTTGAACGGATCATTTAACGCGTATTCAAAATTTAAAGAAGGTACCGATTTTGCATCGTTCGTTATTGCAACCGAAGTTTTAGCAACCGGTTTTTTTGTTTGAGCAAATGTGCTCGCCGAAATTATGACTAATACGGCCGGTAATAAAGCTTTTAAATAATTCATAGGGTTGTATATTAAAAAATAGTGATGTTAAGATAGCTAATAAATATTAATTGTATGGATCAAACCTTATTTAAAATCAAGTCCGTCCTGGTTACCTTCCTGGCCGCCCAATCCTTTCATCTGTTTGCCGCGTTTAAATATGGAGGCATCCATTTTTCCGAATAAGTAGGTAACCGTGAAGCGAAAATACCGGGATTCCCTTCTTCTTGAAAGATCCTGTATGTAATAAGGGGTTTCATAATGTGTTCCCATCCGGCGTGTATTAAATACATCACTCAGCGTAGCATTGAAGATCCATTTTGTGCCGATCATTTTATTTAAAGAAATGTCCATAGAATAGATTTGGTTAGCTACACCAAGCAGTAATATTTTAGGTGATTCATAATTTCCGTTTACCTGTAACGTAAACTGTTTCGGTAATTTATAAGAAATAGTTGTTTTAGCATTGTAGGCATACCCTTCTGCCTTAACTACCGGTTGGCCCGGCACTACAATACCTTTAATATAAATGTAATATACATTTGCATTAATGGTCCAGTCGAGGTTTTTAAAAAAATTATATTTAAACGTGTTCTCTAAGCCGTATCTTATGCTGTTGTCCCCGTTAATACTTGTATTAACCAACACTGTAGGGTCAGCCTGCGACGGGTAAGCTACATCAGTAATCGGCTGCTCTTCATAACGAAAGTAGCCTGAAGAAAGAAAGCTTCCCTTTGATAATATTTTATTATAATTAACTTCGGCAATGTTTTTAAATTCAGGTTTCAATTGTGGATTACCTATCCGGTAATTTTGTTTATCGGCAAACATTACTACGGGCATTAACTGAAAAAAATTAGGCCTGTTAATTTTACGACTGAAATTAAGTTGTAACTCTTGGTTCTTTTTTAATTTTTTAGAAAAGTAAATGGCCGGAAATAATGACTTTAAAATATTGTCGCCTGACGACGGGTAGCTGTATGAAAATTTCAGGTTCTTGTCAGCGATGGTTCCCCGGTAATACGATTGCTCGAAACGTAAACCTGTTTGGTAGCCAATGTCCCAAAATGTTTTAGCGCTGTAGTTTATATATGCCGCGTTTATTGCATCATCAATAACGTAACGGTTACTCATAATACTGTCGCGGGTATACAAGTCGCTTGAACCTGTGGCGGAATAAGTACCATTGGTACTTAACGATTTTTTATAATACGATTTGAACCCTGCCTCAAATTTTTTTGTTTCGCTTATGGGGTTAACATAATCTAATTGTAAAACGCCCTGTCCCGCATTGCTGTACCCGTCGTTTTTTTGATAGGTCACCGGTAGTTGTACTAAAGGATTGGCAAGCGTTGTAACTGTAGTAAATAAATAACCGTTTTTTGAATCGGTGTAATTATAATTTGCATCTACCGTTAATTCCTTACCTACTTTAGGATATGTTTTTTTGTAAAGAATTTGTCCGTTGTAATTTTTGAATGTCGCTTGCTGTTCATTTTTCCGTGTGCCATATATTGAAAATGCAGGTTGATAATAATCAGCGCTATAAGTTTGTTCGTCATTGGTTTTAAATTGCCCGCCCACAATCATTCCGTTAAACGAAATTGTATTCCTGTTATCAATATTATAATCAACGCCCAGCCTGCCGAAATTAAACAGGTTTGTCATGCGTGTATAATTATCCTGGTTAAAATTACCGGTTGTTACACCGCTGTCTAATTGAGTGCGTCTTGTATATCCTTTGGTTTTATTTACCGCCTGGTTATAGGAGTACATCATGGATACATTCCATTTTCCTTCTTTTAAATTCAGGTTGGTCATTCCGCCATATCTGTCGCCTGTTCCTACGTAAGCCATGACCATGCCGTTATACCCGGGCTTGCTGTTTTTTTTCATGATCACATTTAATACACCGCCCGTTGTGCTTGCGTCAAATTTAACGGAAGGGTTTGTGATAATTTCTACACGGTCTATCTGGTCAGCAGGAATTTGCTGAAGCGTTAACGTGGTAGGCCTTCCGTCTACATAAATCATGGGGCTTTGGTTCCTTAACTGCACATTGCCATCGGCATCAACGGTTAGGCCCGGTATGTTTTTCATAACGTCTACGGCAGTACCTCCCTTAACGGAAAGGTCTTTTTCTACGTTATAGGTTCGTTTATCAATAGACAAAACTACCGCGCTTTTTTCGGCAATTATATCTACTTCACTTAATAATTTATCATCAACGGCTAATTTAATATTACCAAGGTCCTGGTCAACTTTATCGGGTGGTACAATAAATACTTTTTGTAAATAATCTTTATAGCCGATAAATTTTATCCGAACCCTTACCTGTCCGAAAGAAGGTAAACCATCTACGGCAAAGTCACCGTTTTCTTTAACTAAAGAACCGCCTAATAAACTGTCCTTATTAAACCATAATACTTGTATAGAAGCATATTCGACCGGCCGGCCTGTATTGGCATCCAGTACTTTTCCGTAAATACGGCCAAGTTTCGGATCCTTCATGTTTTTCATATTTCCCATGCCGCCGCTCATGCCCGGCATCTGGGCTTGTACAATAAGGGAGAAGAAAAGGATAAGCGCAAAAAAGTAATATTTCATTTAAATTTAATAATGTATAAAGTTACTACTTATTTACTTTGAGTCTTATATTTTGGATGAGCGGTAAATTAATGAATCGATATTCGGTAAATGATACCGATATAATGCAGGCTGAAACATTAAACCCGTTATTCGAAAATAATTTAATCAGATGTTTATTTTAACAACTCCAAGGCTTCCTGTATAGAGATGACATCGCCTTTGAATACGGCTATCACAAATGCTTCGGCAAAACCTTTATCGTTTAATTCTTTACGATAGGCATCTGCTTTCGAATAATCGCTGTATGAGCCTGAAGTGTAACGGATCATCCCTGAGCCTGTACCTTGTTTTTCAACATCCTTAATATCTTTGCTCTTATCTTCCATGTCGTTACCGCCGGCTTTTCTTAAAGCGCCTAACTGTACTTTAAACATGATCTGTGATTTATCTACCGAACTGAATTTAACATTGTCATTTAAGTTCTCTTTCTCTTTACTTTCTACAGTTGCTTTTGTAGCACTTAGCGGAATTCGTTTACCGTCTTTGTAAGCTGTAATAAACGCATCTCCGTAGCCTTCAAGTACGAGGTCGGCTCTTAAGTTTGCAGCCCCTTGTATCGTTTTAAATCCTTTGGTACTGTAATGATAGTATTCATCATCACTCTTCATTTCTAATATATTGCTACCGGCATTTTTAAAGATCCCTTTAGAGATGCGATTCTTATATGCTCCTAGTTGCACACGGTATACAATATCTCCTTTGGCAAATTCATTTTCATTTTCATATTCA
>JANYGK010000060.1 GCA_025362395.1 Bacteroidota bacterium | reverse complement strand
ATTAATTATGCAGAGAAATTTAAAACAGAAATTCTAGTTCAAAGAGAAAAAGTAATTCGTGAAAAACACGGGTATACAAATACTTCGGCTAACGATTCTAAGTCTGCACAAACAGCCATGGATAATCAGCTTTTAACAGATATAAAAAATGAACTTATCGAGATTAAAAATGTTTTAAAGAATAAATAGCGCAGTATCACTAAGCACTCATACTAATCCCTCAGCACTCATACTATGTTCCTAATATTTGATACAGAAACCACCGGTTTACCGCGCAATTACAATGCCCCTCTAACCGATTTTGATAACTGGCCGCGGATGGTGCAGGTTGCCTGGCAATTGCACGATGCACACGGTAAGCTGATCAGCAGCAATTCCATTATTGTTAAACCGGAAGGATATACGATTCCCTTTAATGCGGTTCAAATACATGGTATTACCAATGAACGTGCTATGGAAGAAGGGCAGGATTT
This sequence comes from Bacteroidota bacterium, assembly GCA_025362395.1. Taxonomy (GTDB): domain Bacteria; phylum Bacteroidota; class Bacteroidia; order B-17B0; family Aurantibacillaceae; genus UBA4416. The sequence continues at coordinate 5,235 of JANYGK010000060.1, read as the reverse complement.
AAAAGTAGTTTTACAAGAATTTGCGGATGCCGTAAAGCAATCTACATACTTATGCGGGCATAACATTGAATTTGATAATAACATTGTTGGTGCTGAACTACTGCGTTGCGGTTTAGAAAATACATTAGCCGGTAAACCTTTTATTGATACCAAAAATGATCAGACTACTGAATTCTGCGCGATTCCCGGAGGCAGAGGCGGTAAATTTAAATGGCCGACCTTAGCAGAGCTTTATTCTAAATTATTTAATGATACGTTCGCGGAAGCCCACAATGCGGCATTCGACGTATTGGCTACAGGTAAAGTATTTTTCGAGATCATTAAATGCGGCATTACAAAAGTTGCCGAACTAACGGTTGCCGATTTGCCTTTGATCACTTATCAGGCACCTGATCTCACCCAATTATATAAACACGAGCAAGCCTGGAAAGAACGTAAAACAGCAGGTAGTAAGCAGCCGGCAGTTATTAAAGTACCGGAAACTGCCGTCAACATAACATTGGCTAACGCTTTCTCGCACCTTCATAATCATACGCAGTTTTCTGTTCTTCAATCTACAAGCGATGTAGCGGACCTTGTAAAAAAAGCCATTGAATACAATATGCCGGCTGTTGCGTTAACAGATCACGGTAATATGTACGGTGCTTTTTTATTCTGGCAGGCTATTGATAAGCATAATAAAGGTGTTAAATCCTATAACGAATCCGTTGATAAAGGAGAAAAACAGGGAGAGAAAAAAACGGAATTAAAATGCATCATCGGTTGCGAATTATTTATTTGTAAAGATCATAAAGATAAAACCAAGCAGGATAACGGTTACACGCAGGTGCTTATTGCTAAAAACAGGGCAGGGTATCAAAATTTATCCAAGCTTAGCTCTGTCGGTTTAATTGACGGGGCTTATTACGTGCCGCGTATTGATAAAAATTTATTATTACAATATAAAGAAGGATTAATCGCGACAACCGGTTCTTTATCTGCGGAAATTCCTTCCCTTATTTTAAATGTGGGCGAGGAGCAGGCGGAAGAATCATTTTTGTGGTATAAAGAATTATTCGGCGATGATTTTTATGTAGAGCTGAACAGGCATAATTTGCCTGAAGAAAATCACGTTAACACGGTATTATTAAAATTTGCCGCTAAATATAACGTAAAATATTTTGCGGCAAACAGTAATTATTATTTAAATAAAACGGGTTTCGATGCGCATGATATTTTATTATGTGTGAAGGACGGAGAAAAGAAAGCAACGCCTGTAGGTCGCGGAAGAGGCTTCAGATATGGTATGCAGAATAAGGAGTTCTATTTTAAATCTCCGAAAGAAATGGTAGAAGTGTTTGCCGACATGCCGGAAGCCATTGAAGTTACAAGTGAGATCGTTTCTAAGATTGAGCAATTTAAATTAGGCCGTGATATTTTATTACCTAAGTTCGAGATCGCTCTTTCATTTATTGAAAGTAATGAAGAAGAAATTAAAGCCTCACACCAACGCATTGTTGCTTTAAAAGAACAGGGCTGGGCAGATAAAAAATTATCGGAAGAAGCTGTTGAAATTCAAAAAGCTGAGATGCGCATTATCGCAGAACAGTTTATTTATATGTCGCATTTAACATGGCAGGGCGCACACAAGCGTTATCCTGATATGGTTCCTGAAACAAAAGAACGAATTGATTTTGAGTTGACCACCATTGAAAGAATGGGTTACCCGGGATACTTTTTAATTGTTGCTGATTTTATTTCCAAAGCACGTGAAATGGGTGTGGCTGTTGGTCCCGGCCGTGGATCGGCGGCGGGTTCTGCTATTGCCTATTGTTTATGGATCACTAATGTAGACCCTATCAAATTCGATCTCCTCTTTGAACGTTTCTTAAACCCGGATCGTATCAGCATGCCCGATATTGATATTGACTTTGATGATGAAGGCCGTGATTCCGTTATAAAATATGTTATTGAAAAATACGGGGCCAACCAGGTAGCACAAATTATTACGTATGGTACCATGGGAGGTAAGTCTGCAATTCGTGATACAGCAAGGGTTATGGACCTTCCGCTGCAGGACGCAGACCGTTTGGCAAAATCATTCCCCGATAGTTTAGAGGCTGAATTAAAATCACTGTTAAAACCGGGAGGTATTGATGAAAAATATTTAGATAAAATCAGGGATAAACGTGAAGTCGTTGAACAGTCACATGCGTTTAGAAGACTATCGGAAGAAAAAACACCCGAAGCAGATGTATTAAAGCAGGCCTATGAATTGGAAGGCTGCCTGCGTAACACCGGTATTCATGCCTGCGGTGTTATTATTACACCCGACGATATGGTGAAGTTTGTACCTGTTACTAAGGCTAAGGATAGCGACATGCTTGTGACCCAGTTCGATAACTCGGTGGCGGAAAACGCCGGCTTACTTAAAATGGACTTTCTTGGTTTAAGGACGTTAACCATTATTAAAGATGCCTTACGGTTTGTAAAACAAAATCACGGGGTAGACATTGACATTGATGCGATTCCTTTAGATGATAAAAAAACATACGAATTATTTCAAAGTGGTGAAACAAACGGTGTGTTCCAGTATGAAAGTGCCGGGATGCAAAAATCATTGAAAGATCTGAAACCCGATTCATTTAATGATTTGATCGCGATGAATGCCTTGTACAGACCGGGGCCAATTGCATACATTCCTAATTACATTAATCGAAAACACGGCAAAGAACCTGTAACGTTCGATTTGGAAGGTATGGACGAATACCTCGGAGAAACTTACGGTATTACAGTTTACCAGGAACAGGTAATGCGTTTGTCTCAAAAGCTCGCCAACTTTACAAAAGGTGATGCCGATACGTTGCGTAAAGCCATGGGAAAAAAAGACAGGGCTACGCTGGATAAAATGAAAGGCAAGTTCATTGATAACTGTAAAACTAATAATCATGATCCCGTTGTTGCCGAAAAAGTTTGGAAAGATTGGGAAGCCTTTGCAAGTTATGCCTTTAATAAATCACACTCTACATGCTATGCTTATGTCGCCTTTCAAACGGCTTATATAAAAGCGCATTATCCTTCGGAGTTTATGGCATCTGTTTTAAACCACTCCGGCAGTATAGAAAAAATTTCTTTCTTCATGGAAGAGTGTAAGCGTATGGGTGTAAAAGTTTTAGGGCCGGATATTAATGAAGGATTCGCTAAATTCGCTGTAATACCGGGCGGTACAGACATTCGTTTCGGTATGAATTCCATTAAAGGAGTAGGGGAGAATACCGTTCATAATATTATTGAAGAAAGAAACGCGAACGGAAATTATACGTCTGTGTTTGATCTGGCGAAACGATTGGACAGTAAAAGCGTTAATAAAAAATCATTGGAAGGCTTAGCACTGGCGGGAGGCTTTGATAGCTTTGAAGGATTGCACCGCGCCATGTTCTTTGTTCCTGATCTTAATGACGGCTCTACATTAACTGACCGGATGATCAAATACAGTAACCAAATGAGTCTGGGAAATGATACGTCACAGGCAAGCTTATTTGGCGGTGACGATGAAATTGAAATTACAGAACCCCAATTACCCAATAAAATAGAGGCTTGGGGCAAGCTGGAAGAACTGGCAAGAGAAAAAGAAGTCGTAGGTTTTTTTATTTCGGGGCATCCCTTAGATCCGTATAAATTAATCATTGAACATAAATGCAATGCCAATTGCGCGCAATTAAAAGCAGGCCTTGAACCATTTAAAGGAAAAGACGTCACCTTTGGCGGCGTTATTACGGGCTCAGAACAGCGTACCAGTAAAACAGGGAATGCTTTCGGTAAATTAATTTTAGAAGATTACCATGGAGCTTTAGAACTCATGTTATTCGGAAAAGATTTCGTAGAATATAATAAATTCATGGTAAACTCATTGTTTGTATACGTAAAAGCTAAGGTACAAGAGCGTTACGGACAACCGGGCAGTTTAGAAATTAAAGTTCAAAAAATTGAATTACTGGAAAATGTGAAAGAAAATATTTTCTCTACCATGAAATTAAAATTAGATGTGAATGCCATTAATGATGAATTGATTGCAAACATTGAAGCTATTTTTAATACCTCGCAAGGTAAATGCAGCGTGGAGTTTTTTGTGGAAGACCCGATCGAGAACATGAGTGTCAAATTATTTTCTAAGTCTAAGAAGATAGCAGTTAGCACTGAGCTGATGAACGAACTGGATAAGATTGGCAGCTTAACCTATGAGCTAAACTAGAAAATGCATGCTTGATCGTGTTATAACATCCATTTTGTTGATATTAGGTTCAACGCTAGCCCGCTACTTTATTGTAGCAGGTATACCGTTCCTGTTTTTTTATATTTTGCTCCCGAAAAGAATGCAAAAGTTAAAGATCCAACAGAGATTTGCCACACGTTCTGATTTTAAAAGAGAGATTATACAGTCCTTACAAAGCACCGCCATTTTTGTTGCCATTGCTTCAATTCTTTTCTTCACACCAATACGGAAGCATAGTCTTATTTATGATCATATTAATGATTACCCGCTATGGTACATCAGTATAAGCGTAGTGTTGGCGCTGCTTATACATGATGCTTATTTTTATTGGATGCACAGGACGTTACATCACCCGAAATTATTTGCCCTCACCCATTTGCTGCATCATAAAAGTTCCAATCCATCTCCGTGGGCCTCCTATTCATTTCATTTACTTGAAGGTATTACGGAAGGACTGATTATTTTTATTATTGCTTTTCTTATACCGATACACCCGTTGGGTATCGCTTTATTCATGCTGTCTTCTTTCATTATTAACGTGTACGGCCATCTGGGTTATGAGATCATGCCGAAACGGTTTCGTTATGTTTCTATTCAAGGTTATTAATACATCGATCTATCATAATTTACACCACAGTAAATTTAAAGGTAACTATGGCCTGTATCTGCGGTTTTGGGATAGGTTAATGAAAACAGAACATCCGGATTATGAAAAAGAATATGACAGGATCCAGGAGCAACGTTTTGGAAACGGGAAGATGTAATAAAGTATATAACATAAAAAATCCTCATCGCTAAACGATGAGGATTCTAATTAAGAATAAAATTATTAAATAAATTTAGCTTCAGACGTAATAGGAACGCTCAATACTTTAGAAATAATACAATTTTTTTCCGCGTCTTTTGTGATTGCTTCAAACTCAGTGGCATTAATACCTTCTACGCTTCCTGAAATAATTAAATGAACTCCCGTTACCGCTAAT
>JANYGK010000047.1 GCA_025362395.1 Bacteroidota bacterium | reverse complement strand
CAGTACCTGATGCACGCATATTGGTTAATTGCTTTTCTGTACAAATGTTTACTACTAAATCATCAGGACGAATGTGTTCACCGATTACAGGATCGCGGTAAATTCTTCGTAGAAGCAGGTGACGAAATTTACCCCGGTATGGTAATCGGTGAACACATTCGTCCTGATGATTTAGTAGTAAACATTTGTACAGAAAAGCAATTAACCAATATGCGTGCATCAGGTACTGATGATAAGATGCGGATTGTACCTAAAATTAACTTCAGCTTAGAAGAAGCAATGGAATACATTCAGGGCGATGAATACGTTGAAATTACGCCTACCTTTATCCGTTTACGTAAAATTTATTTGGATGAAGGCGAACGTAAGCGCTTAGGTAAAACATTAGTTTCTAAATAATATAACCACTTAAATAAATTAAGGCAAAGCAAAACCAATGTGTTTTCTTTGCCTTTTTGCATTATATAATTACTTTCGTAGCATGAGCAAGCCTAGTTTTGATGAAATATATATGGAGTTGGCGGAAAAGCTGGCTTTGCGTTCACACTGTGTAAAAGCGCAGGTGGGCGCGGTTTTAACGAAAGATACACGCATCGTATCATTAGGATATAACGGGCCCCCGGCAGGTACGCATAATTGCGATATTGAGTGGCCCGGTGTAGGTTGCGCGCGCGACAGCAAAGGAAGTTGCTCCTTGGCTTTACATGCCGAGCAAAACGCCATATTATACGCCGTTAAAAACAATATGGCCATTGAAGGCACTACATTATATGTAACATTATCGCCATGCATAGCATGTGCAAGGGTTATATTTACAACAGGTATTAAAAAGGTATTTTATAAACACAGTTATGCTGAATATAAAAAAATACCTACCGATGAAGGTGTTGAATTTTTAAAGAAATTTGGTGTGGAAGTTGTCCGGTATTCTAATTAAGTAAGGTCGCTGAACGTTATACAATATAAAAATAATTTAATATGTATCTGAAACTATTTTTTTGTCTTTTATTTTTCTATAGTCTTCAAAATCCTTGCTTGGGGCAGGAAAGCGGCGGTGGCGATCCTCCAAAAAAAGATCAGTCTTTAAAAAGCAAACGTAAATTACGTAAGGAAGACAGGAAACAATGGAAAGAAGACCGTAGAAATAAACGTGCGGAGGAAAAAAAAGTCAGGGATTATCATAAACGTATACAAACTAAAGAAGTGCGCAACCGAATGAAACGCAGTAAAAAAACGGCTGCCCGAAATCGTGACCATACACGTGAACCGTTTTTTCAGCGCATGTTCCATAAAAAAGGCAAAGGGAAGCGTGTAAAGCAACCTACAGAAAAAACATCTAAGGTAAAACAGTATTAATTTCAGTAAATTTATTTACCGGTAACGCGGTTCTCAAAAAGGAAATTAACCACTTATTTCCTGAAACTAACCGGTTATAAACTTAAACACCCCAGTTGCGAGAACACTTATTCAATACATTTCTATAATTTGTAATATTGTGTTAATTCTTGTTAAGCAGTTGAATGTATGCGCTAAAAGGCTTAAAATAACCACCACATAATCAGAATATTACAAATTATTAACAGAAAAACTTGCACTATTTACCTATCATTTATATATTTATCCGCTCGTATAAAAAAAACGTAATTAAAAACTATCAATATGTTAAGAAATTTTTACTTTTCCATCATAACACTTTTAATAGCCGGAACCTCTGCAATGGCCCAAAACACCGGGGGTGCCATCAAGGTACAATTACTGGACGCCGCTAACGGAGAATCTATTCCGTTTGCTAACGTAGTGGCCTATCAGGGTGGTGTACAAGTGGGTGTGGCAACTACCGATATGGATGGTTACGCTATGATTAAGCCGCTAACACCGGGTAAATACGACGTGAAAGGAGTTTATGTAGGATATCAGGCAGCTGAACTAAAAGGGGTAATAGTTGGGGAGGCTCAAACGGCATATATTAAAATTAAGTTGGCAAACGGTGAAGGAGTTAGATTAGACGAGGTAGTGGTAACTGATTTCCAGGAGCCTTTAATTGACGGTGATATGAAGTCTGGTGGAACGGTTACGCGCGAAGAGTATCAACACATGGCAACTAAAAATATTAATTCGGTAGCGGCGCAAACAGCGGGTGTGTTTCAGGCCGATGAAGGTTCTGCATTGAACATACGCGGTGGGCGTTCAAATAATACTACTTATTTTGTGGATGGAGTAAAAGTAATTGGGGGTAACGGTGTTCCTCAGCAAGGTGTTGAGCAAATTGCAGTTATTACAGGCGGTTTACCTGCACAATACGGTGATGCGACAGCGGGTGTAATTTCCATTACAACAAGGGGCCCTCAAAGTAAATTTTTCGGAGGAGTAGAGTTGATTTCTTCTCAGTTAACCGATAAATACGGATATAACTCTTTGGGTTTTTCAGTGGGCGGGCCGGTGTATCAGAAAAGAGATTCAACAGGAGCTAAAAAACCGGTTATCGGTTTCTTTCTTTCAGGACAAGGAACTTATGAAAAAGATCCTTCTCCCTCATACGTGCCGTTATATAAATTAAAAGATGACAAATTAAAAGATTTAGAGCAAAAGCCTTTAACATTGTCGCCAACAGGCACAGGATTTTTACCTTCATTATTGTATGTTACCAAAAATGATATGGAAACAACCAAAGTTCGTCAAAATGTTGCAAGCAGAGCTATCACATTGAACGGTAAGTTAGATTTTAAATTGACTCCCAACACAAACTTAACGCTGGGTGGCGCGCTCGATTATTCAAATGGTCACGGTTATATTTATGACTATTCTTTATTTAATCCGCAAAATAATCCTCAACAAATTAATACAACCTGGAGAACCTACGCCCGTATCAACCAAAAGTTTGGAGCACCGCAATCAGGAGCTGAAAAAGAGAAAAGCCAGTCTGTTATATCAAACGCGTACTTTACCTTTTTAGCAAGTTATGAGCAGGCAAAATATAAAACTCAGGATGATACTCATAAAGATAAAGTTTTTAATTATGGTTACATTGGTAAGTTCAATTACAATGTGGATACAAACCGTTTGAGTTTTGCAGGTAACCCGGATAGCGTGTACTTACAAAAGCAGGTAAACGTAAGAGGCCCGATCACATTTGAAAGAAGTGAATTAAACTCTACTTCAGCAAACTATACCTCACAGATATTCGATTATTTTGGAACCCGACCAACTATCAATTCAATACAAACATCTAACGGGCAAGTAAACGGTGACAGGCCTAATGGTATCTTCTCTTTATATTTTCCAACAGGCCGTCAGTATAATGGGTATTCAATTGTAAATAATACACAGTTACGGTTTACATCCAGTTTTTCGGCCGATATTAAAAACCACGCTATTGTGTTTGGGGTTGAATACGATCAAAGAAATCAAAGCGATTATTCTGTTTCTCCAATCGGTTTATGGGAAAGAATGAGACAATTGGTAAATAACCATTTAGAGAAGTCTCAGGGCCCGGCTTACAAAGTACCTAACAGCGACCCTACTGCCCCTCCTACTTATTTTTCAAGATGGACTTACAATCCGGCTGATCAGACACAGATCGATAAATCATTAAGGGAATTAGCAGGTACTACTATTACAGATCAAAGAATCATTAATACAGATGCTTTAAACCCTGACGAATTAAAATTAAGCATGTTCAGCGCCAGCGATCTTTTATTAAACGGGAACGCTTTAGTTGATTATCATGGTTATGACTACTTAGGTAATAAAGATAATAACAAGACCTCTATCGATAAATTTTTAAATGCGAAAGATGCTAACGGGAATAATACGTTCCATGTAGGAGCATTTAAACCAATTTATGTTGCCGGTTATATTCAGGATAAATTTGATTTCAGGGATATTAAATTCAACGTAGGTGTTCGTGTGGATCGTTTCGATGCGAATCAAAAAGTATTGAAGGATAAGTATTTATTTCAGGAAGCTTATACAGCAGGAGAAAAATCGCCTAATAAGCCTGATAATATTAAAAATGATTATGTAGTATATGTGCACGGTGCAGAAAACACCGATATTGTCGGTTACAGAAATGGGGATCAATGGTATAATTCGGAAGGTAAAGAAGTAAGTGACCCTAACACGTTAACAACCGACGGTAGGATTACTCCTTTATTAAAAGACCCTTCGTTTGCTTCCAAAAACCCGTTTAGTGTCAACGCGTTTAAGGATTACAAACCGCAAATTAATGTGATGCCCCGTGTGGCGTTCTCTTTCCCTATTTCTGATGTAGCCAATTTCTTTGCTCACTATGATATCTTAACACAACGTCCTTCAGAGGTTGATTTCCGTTTTGATCCTAAAGATTATTACTTCTTTAACTATACCTCCGCAAATCCGTTTTTATCAAACTCTAATTTAAAGCCGACAAGAACCGTTGATTATGAGTTGGGGTATAACCAAATTTTAAACGAGAAAAAAAATGCAGCCATTAAAATTACTGCTTATTATAAAGAATTAAGAGACCAGATTACAACACAAACTATTAATCAGGCATACCCTAAAACCTATTACACTTATGTGAATCGTGACTTTGGAACAGTTAAAGGGTTAAGCGCTGAATTTGATCTACGCAGAACAAACGGCATTTCCTTAACAGCCAACTATACATTACAGTTTGCAGACGGTTCAGGATCTAATGCCGCTTCAGGAGCAAATTTGGCAAGTTCGGGTCAGCCTAATTTACGTGTTACTTTACCTTTAGATTATGATCAACGCCATAACATTACCGTTAATTTAGATTACCGTTTTGGAGAAGGAAAAGATTACAAAGGCCCTCAATTTAACCGTAAGAAAAAAGGAGCAAGCCAAACAGTACAGGTTTTCCAAAATATGGGAGCTAACTTAATTTTCCATATTGGTTCAGGAACTCCGTATACACGTTATGTTGCCGCTGTGCCTATTAACGGTAAATCTTCTATAGCGGGTTCTTTAAACGGTTCAAATAAACCTTGGCAGTTTAGAAGTGATTTGAGAGTTGATAAAAATATTGAATTAACTTGGGGTAAAAAAGACGGTGACGGTAAAAAAACGGCAAACCTCAATATATACTTACAGGTATTGAACTTATTAAATACAAGAAATATTTTAGGAGTATATAATTATACCGGAAACCCTGATGATGACGGGTATTTAGCTTCCGCTCAAGGTAAAGCGTTTACCCAAGCTAATGCAAACCCTACGGCCTTTACCGATCAATACAGTATTTACCTCAATAACCCTTCTCATTATGCCCGTCCTCGTACAATCAGAATTGGCGTATTATTAGACTTTTAATTTAAACGAAATTAGTTATGGAAACCATGAATACATTTAAAAAATATCTTTTTCTTTCAGCTATAGCTTTTACGGCTGTAACCGCAAATGCAAGAGAAAAAGCAGGTTCTGTTTACAGAAACTCAAGCACCGAACGAGTAATGGCAGGTTGTTCTGCACCTCAATCTGCAGCGGAATTAACGGTTAATAATGTAAGAACCATTATTTTTTCGGGCGGCGATATGTGGTGGGATTTGTTTGGAAATGCAAATGCTTGGTATTATGTACCAAAAGTGGATGACAGAAGTAAAGGCGTATCATCTAACTTTGCCGGTAACGTTTGGTTTGGCGGTTTAGATGTGGGCGGACAATTGAAAATTGGAGCTCAAACGTATCGTCAGGCAGGTATCGATTTTTGGACAGGCCCTTTAAGTACTGTTGATGCATCGACAACGTTGGATGTTTGTAACAAATACGATAAAATATTCAGAATTACCAGGCTGGAAGTTGATAATATGGTATTGTCGGCAGGCCCTGTTACCCAACCCATTAAAGACTGGCCCGGTAATGGTGACATCTCATTAAATCAGGATCAAAGTCTGGCTCCTTTCGTAGATCATGACGGTGACGGAGTTTATACGCCTGAAGCAGGTGATTATCCTTACTACGATGTTTTTAACAATGCCGGTAAAGATAATGCCCAAGTTTGTAAAGCGAGGGTGTTTGGTGATGAAACCTTATGGTGGGTGTATAATGATAACGGAGGTGTGCACCAGGCAACAGGCGGTAAATCTATCGGTATGGAAGTAAGGGCTCAGGCCTTTGCTTTTAAAACGACGGATGAAATTAACAATATGACTTTTTATAACTACCAAATCATTAACCGCTCGGCATTTGAGTTAAAACAGACGTATATGACTGTATGGACAGATGCTGATATGGGTTACTATGCTGATGATTATATTGGGTGTGATGTGCAAAGAGGATTGGGATATATATACAATGCCGATAACTTTGATGAAACAGTAGGTGGTGTTAACGGTTACGGAGCTTACGTGCCTGCATTAGGTTGCGACTTTTTTCAGGGGCCGCTTGCTGATGTAGGAAATGGTGTTGATGATAATCATGATGGTCACATAGATGAATTAGGAGAGCAAATGGGAATGACTATTTTTAATTACTTCAATAATAGTTTTGCGGGGGTGCCCATTCAACAAACCGATCCGCAAAATGCGACGCAATATTACCAATACATGACCGGTTTTTGGAGAGACGGAACGCCTTTTACTTGCGGGGGTAATGCTTACGGAGGTGCTATACCTACAAAGTATGTTTACCCGGCAGATACGTATACGTCAGGGCCTTGCGGCGGAGCAACATGGACGGAGGCAACTGCGGGTAATACACCAAATGACAGACGTTTTATGCAGTCTTCAGGCCCTTTCAGCTTAAAGCCAGGCGCTGTTAATTATATTACTTTTGGTTTGCCATGGGCAAGAACAACGTCTACGGATGCGTCCGCTTCAATTCCATTATTAAAAATTGCGGATGATAAAGCACAGGCTTTATTTGACAACTGCTTTAAAGTATTAAGTGGGCCTGAAGCCCCTGATATGACCATTCAGGAATTAAACAATGAGCTGATCCTTTATTTTTCTAATAAACAGGCTTCAAATAATTATTTAAATCAATATATTGAAAAAGATGTTTCAATCATCGTAAATCCTGCCCATTATACCAATGATAACTTTTACAGGTTTGAAGGATTTAAAGTGTATCAATTAAGAAATATTTCAACTACCCAGGAAGATTTGATTGATCCTTCAAAAGCGAAACTTGTTTTTCAGTGTGATATTACCAATGGTATAAAACGCTTAGTGAACTTTGAATTTGACGCCACTACAGGTGGAGATATTCCTAAAGTAAAAGTAGAAGGTACAGATAACGGGTTACAATCTACTTTCAGGTTTGCAAGCGACCAGTTTTCATTAACCAGCGATAAAAAAGTGGTTAATAACAAAGAATATTATTTTATGACCGTGGCGTATGGATATAATCAGTATGGGCAATACAAAGAAGATACGCCTTGGTCAACTTTTAATGTTGGGTCATCAGAAGGTCAAAAAAGGCCTTATTTAGAAGGACGTAAATCTAAAAAAGCATACGGAACACCGCATATTCCTGATCCTGAAAAAGGCGGAACGGTTTCTAATTCAGCTTATGGATACGGGCCTAAAATTACAAGAGTAGAAGGCCAGGGAAATGGCGGGAATAATGTAGACCTTACACAGGAAACGATTGACCGAATTTTTAATAACGGAGCGCGAGAAGCTTCTTTAACGTATGAAAATGGAAGAGGACCTGTTACAGTTAAGGTTGTAGATCCTTTAAATGTTCCAAATTCAAACTTTGCTGTAGTATTTATTAAGAAAAATTATAAATTTAATTCAGATACAGCTTTAAAATATGCTTGTTCTTATAATATTACAAGCAAAATTCCTTTATCAAGCACTTCTTACGGGCAAATAACATCTGATAGTGCTACATGGGTATTAAAAGATTTAACGACTCAAAAAGAATATGTGCCATGTAAGTCTATAAAAGTGGCTGAAGAATTTTATTTTCACGAAATAGGATTATCGGTGAACATAGGCCAGTCGAGAGATCCGGGCAACGTTACCAACCCGGCATCACCTTATACAGATCGATTTGTGCAAAAAGGAGATTTGATAGAAGGAACCATTGAGTTTTCAAATCCTTCTGAGAGATGGTTAACCGGAGTTCCGGATGTTGACGGTACAAACGCCAATAATTGGATTAGATCCGGGCAGTATCTTGGAACTATTGCATCAGGAGATCCCTATCAGAATGACTATCAAAGCTTACCGACTAATACAACAACTTCAGTCGCAGGATTTTTAGACCCTAACCAGGAGTTTGAAGCAATTTTAGGAGGTACCTGGGCTCCTTATGTTTTATCTGCCGCTTCACGAACTGTTGCGGGCGGTATAGGTGCAGTTTTGGCAGGACCTGCTTATGTCGGAATGATTTCCGGTTCAGCTCCTGTAGGTGGTTCACAAACAAGTGCATTAATACAAAAACCTTATGATATTAGGGCATTAGCAAGCGTAAACATTGTATTTACAAAGGATAAGAGTAAATGGACACGTTGTTTAGTATTGGAAGAATGTGATGAGATCACGGCAAACCCTACAGGAGCCAAAAAATTGGAACCGAGAAAAAATAAATCTGTCGATAAACAGGGTATTCCTACGGGCAGTGCCGGTTGTAATGAAGGTGAGGCTTTATTGGATACATTGAACTATGGTTGCGGATGGTTCCCGGGTTATGCAGTGAATGTAGAAACAGGAGAAAGACTGAATATTGCTTTTGGAGAAGATTCAAAACAAGAGTATAACAATGGCAGGGACATGATGTGGAACCCTACTTCGGAGATATATGGAACGAACGGTTATCCCTATTCCTTTGGAGGAAGACATTACATCTATGTATTCGGGCATGCAAGAAGCACCGCAAGATATACAAGTGTTACTGCTGCCCCTGCGGTTAACGGAAAATTAATTGGAGCCGGTGATTATTCCAACTATCTGGATATGGTGGGTGTTTATAAATTAGCTTTTCAAAACAATAATACAAAATTGCTTAATAACATTTGGTCTGATGCGATGTGGGTAAATATGCCTGCCTTAGCGGATAAGCGCTATAACTTTTCAAATCCTACGGATATGACCTGTGATGCAAAAGTTCGTTTAAGGGTTAAAAGATCCTATAAACCGGGTTTAAGCGGCATGTATTATACAGCGGGTATTGGCTCTGTATCAGGTATTGTAGAAACTCCTTTAATTGGCGTCACACCTCTTGCAGCAGGTAATGTAGAACTTACAACTGACATGGTGGCTGTACCGATAAATAATAACTTCGGGTATTATAAATTTAATACAGCCGATATTTTTTCGGAAATTAATAATGCTGCAAGTGCTAAAAACGCCTTGGATCTCATAAACGTGGTTCCAAATCCTTATTACGCTTATTCAACTTATGAAAAAAGCCGTGTAGACACGAAAATCAAGATTACTAATTTGCCTAATAAATGTAAAATCAAAATATTTACGTTAAATGGTACACTGATCAGAACTTTTGACAGGGATGTAAGCGGACAGGAAGATCTTACTTTGACTTCCAGCGACTTTGTTCACTCTAAAAGACTTTCTTATCAGGATTGGGATCTAAAAAACCAAGATGGTATTGTAATAGCAAGCGGATTATATATTATTTACGTTAATGTTCCGGGTGTCGGCGAAAAAATTCTTAAATGGTTCGGTGTAATGAGGCCTTTAGATTTACAAAATTACTAATCATATAATCGCATTAAAAAATAGAGCATGAAGTCATTTTTAAATATATCATTAAGTTTTGCATTAACAGGCGGTTTCCTGGCAGTAAGCACACTAGCTAAGGCGGGTAACCCTGAACGTGCAGGACAAGCAGGTGCTTCGCAGTTATTAATTAATCCCTACGGGCGTTCTGCAGGTTGGGCTAATTCAAATACGGCAAGTTGCAAGGGCTTAGAATCACAATATAACAACATAGCAGGTTTGGCGTTTACTAAAAAAACCGAGCTGATGTTTATGCGTTCCTCATGGTTAGGAGGTACCGGTATTAATGTTAATGCCTTTGGTTTTTCTCAAAAAGTAGGAGAAACCGGTGCAATAGGTTTAGGAATTACCTCAATTAATGCGGGGAAAATACAAAGAACTACTGAGGATCAGCCTGAAGGAGGTTTGGGTACTTTTACGCCCCGCTTTACGAATATCGCGTTATCGTATGCGAAAGGGTTTTCTGATAACATTTATGGAGGAGTTACCGTAAGAGTTATATCTGAAGGTATTGATAACGTTAAAGCCCAGGGAGTATCAGTTGATGCAGGCATTCAATACCACACCGGTAAATACGATCAAATTCATTTAGGTGTAGGTTTAAAAAACGTTGGCCCTAAAATGCAATACAAAGGTGATGGTTTATCAGTACAAAGGTCTGTTACTAACGCTTATGGAGACAGCTATTTGTTAACTCAGGATAGCAAATCGGCAGCATTTGATTTACCGGCCTTATTAAATATTGGCGGAGCTTATGATTTTTATTTAATAAAGGATACAACAGGACGATTAAAAACGCACCGTGTTACTATAGCCGGTAACTTTACATCCAATTCATTTACAAAAGATAACCTGTTGGTTGGTGTTGAATACGGATGGAAAAATATGTTGATGGTACGTGCCGGGATGACCTTGGAAAAAGGTATTTTTAAAGGTGAAGGATATCGTACAACTGCCTTTACAGGTCCAACCTGCGGCGCTACTGTTGAGATTCCTTTCGGAGAGAAAAAATCAACTTTCGGTATTGATTACGCTTACCGGTTTACAAACCCTTTTGGAGGCGTTCACACATTTGGAGTACGAGTTAATTTATAATTAGTATATTTGAATACTTCATTCATTTATGATGAATCCCGTCCCGATAACTATCGGGACGGGATTCTTTTATTTTAATAAAAACACAAACCATGGGAACAATCGCATATTACACCGAAGAAGGATTAAAAAAATTGAAAGACGAACTGCACGAATTAAGAACCGTAGAACGTAAAAGTGTGATCAGGCAAATAGCTGAAGCCCGCGATAAAGGCGACTTATCTGAAAATGCGGAATATGATGCCGCTAAGGATGCACAGGGTTTATTGGAAATAAAAATAGCTAAACTGGAAGAAATTGTAGCAAACGCGCGTATCGTTGACAGTTCTCAATTAGATATAAGTAAAGTAAGTATTTTAACTACCGTAAAAATTAAGAATCTTAAAAATAACGCGGAGATGAAATATACCATCGTTGCAGAAAATGAAGCGGATCTTAAAGCAGGTAAAATTTCCATTGATTCACCTATAGGAAAAGGATTGGTTGGCAAAAAAGTAGGAGATAAGGTTGATGTTACGGTTCCTGCGGGTATTATCCCTTTTCAAATTATGGAAATCAGCATTTAGTAGGGTATGCCAAGCATATTTTCAAAAATTATTGCCGGAGAAATTCCTTGCTACAAAGTCGCTGAAAATGATGGATTTATAGCATTTTTGGATATTTCACCACTTAAAAAAGGGCATACTTTAGTTATTCCAAAAAAAGAAGTAGATTATATTTTTGACTTGGATAATGATACTTATTTAGGTCTTGCCGCTTTTGCAAAAGAAGTAGCGGCAGGTATAAAAAAGGCTGTTCCCTGCAGCAGAGTGGGCGTTTGTGTTATCGGACTGGAAGTACCGCATGCACATATTCATTTAATTCCTATTAATTCGGAAAGCGATATGAATTTTAAAAATGAAAAACTTAAGCTGAGCAAAGAGGAGTTTAATGACATTGCTTCCACCATTCGCACCGCGCTTTCCTAACCTTCGCCGACTTCGTTATTTATTATCATTTTTTGACGGATTACCGTTAATAAAATCTCTTATATTTGCAGCCTAAAATTTACCTCCCAAATGGATAAGAAGTCCCTCCTAGGTTTAGGCCTTATAGCTGTTATATTAATTTCGTGGCTCGCATTAAACGGGCCCGACAAAGAACAAATTGCAAGGCAAAACGAAAGGAATAAACATATAAAAGATTCAGTTGAGCTCGCCACAAAAGAACAACAGTTAAAAGAAAAAGAAAAGCCTGTTGCCCTGAAACAGGCTATACAGGCTGAAACCGATATAGTTTTAATAACAAATAAAGATTCTCTTAATCAAGTTGCCTCTTACGAACAGTATAAAGATTTTGGGATTTCCGCTACAGGTAAGCAAGAGACATTTGTTTTAGAAAATGAAAATATTAAAGTTTATATTTCTAATAAAGGTGGTGAAATTGAAAAAGTTGAATTAAAAGATTACAAGCGCTACGGTAAAACAGAACCGCTTATTTTATTCGATAAAGATTCAACTTTTCAATACCTGCAATTTGATGCCTACAGTAATTTAAAACTGGTAACAGACAGCTTTTATTTTGCGGCAAATACGCCTGCTGTAACGGATAATTCGAACGGAACGAAATCAATCAACTTAAAATTATTAACGTCTAAGCCCGGAAGTTATATTGAATATATCTACACCTTAAAACCTAAAGATTATAGAGTTGACTATGATGTAAATTTTGTAGGCATGCAAACAATTATTCCGGCCAAAGATAATCACGTAACCTTGCATTGGTCGCAGGCTATGCCAACACAGGAAAAACATATTTCTAAAGAACGTGAGGTTGCTACAGCTTATTACAATGAAGCAAAAGCAGGCGTTGACAATATAAATGCCCGTAAAAGCGAAGAAAAAATATTTACGGAATCTGATATTAAATGGGTGTCATTTAAACAACACTTTTTTAATTCTACATTAATTGCTAAAAAAGATTACTTTTTAAAAGAGGGAAGCTTTGTAAAAACCTCTGAAAACCCACAGTCTACTGACATTGTAAAAACGATTACAAGCGAGCTGAGTATTCCTTACAAACATAATGGTTCAGAAACTTTTGGAATGCAGTTTTATTTTGGGCCTACTCAATACAAAACATTAAAAAACTTAGATCATGATATGCAAAAGCTTGTTCCTACAGGTTGGAGCGTTTTCAGCTACATTAATAAATGGATGGTAATTCCTTTGTTCAACGGCTTATCAGGATTAAACAGTGGGTTAATTATTTTAATACTGACCCTGATTTTAAAAACAATTTTATTCCCTATAGCTTATAAAACCTATATGAGCGGCGCAAAAATGCGTGTTTTAAAACCGGAAATCGACGAGATAAACGCTAAATACGAAAAGGATCCTGACCCAATGAAAAAGCAACAGGAAACCATGTCATTATACCGC
This sequence comes from Bacteroidota bacterium, assembly GCA_025362395.1. GTDB lineage: Bacteria > Bacteroidota > Bacteroidia > B-17B0 > Aurantibacillaceae > UBA4416. Next base: position 577 of record JANYGK010000047.1, on the reverse strand, counting down.
AGAGCAGGCGCTAACCCGCTTTCGGGCTGTTTGCCTATGTTGTTGCAATTTCCTATTTTAATTGCCTTATTTGCCTTTATACCTGCGTCCATTGAGCTGAGGCAAAAAGGCTTTTTATGGACAGATGATTTATCCACTTATGATTCGGTTTATCACTTCGGCTTTAATGTTTGGGGTTACGGAGATCACATCAGTTTATTTGCGATATTAATGTTTGTGTCAACCATTATTTACACATGGATGAACAGTGCTTTATTACAGCCGCAGCAAACACAAATGCCCGGCATGAAATACATGATGTACTTAATGCCGGTTATTTTTTTAGCGGTAATGAACAGCTACAGCGCGGGCTTAAGCTGGTATTATTTTTTAGCCAATGTTATTACATTTTTGCAAACCTGGTTAATGCGTAAAATGATTGATGATGGTAAAATAAGAGAGAAATTACTCGCTAATATGAAAAAACCTGAAAAGAAATCGACGTTTCAGGCAAAGTTAGAAGAAATGTCAAAACAACGTCAGCAATTGCCCCCAAAAAAGAAATAAGGTATACAAAAAAGCGATTCGAAAGAGTCGC
>JANYGK010000046.1 GCA_025362395.1 Bacteroidota bacterium | reverse complement strand
AATTGGTCAAATTTCTTTTTTGATTTCTTATTAATTTGTATAAAATTAGACTTTTAAAGCTTTATTTGTAACGATTCTAAATACCAAAAAATAGATTGATTATTTGATGTTTTACCTAAAAATGGTTAATCTTACAATCATTAATTATTTGTAAAATATGAGCACAGCTTCATCTCCGTTAGATTATTTACCCATTCTTTTAATGTTTATTGTAGCCCTTGGATTTGTAGTAACAACCATGGTTGCATCGCATTGGTTGGGCCCGAAACGTAAAACAAAAATCAAGCTTGATTCATTTGAATGCGGGATCGAATCGGAAGGAAATGCGCGGATGCCTTTTGCAATTAAATACTTTTTAGTGGCTATTATTTTTGTGCTATTCGATATAGAAGTTATTTTCATGTACCCATGGGCTGTAAACTTTAAAGAGCTTGGAATGTTTGGAGTTATAGAGGTTTTTACATTTATTATTTTATTATTAGTTGGGTTCTACTATATGCTTTCTAAAAAAGCATTAAAGTGGGAAGAGTAAATTAATTAATGAATTAGCTCATCATCTGAAAATTCACTAATTAAAACATTGAAAAAAATGGGAAAAGAAATTATAAAACGCACAAAACTTGAAATGGCTAAAAGTCCGGAAGGACTTGAAGGTCCCGGGTTTTTTGCAACGAAATTAGAAGATGTGATCGGCTTGGCCCGTAAAAATTCATTATGGCCTTTACCGTTTGCAACGTCTTGCTGCGGTATTGAATTTATGGCAACTATGGCCTCTCATTATGATCTTGGACGTTTTGGTTCTGAGCGTTTGAGTTTTTCTCCTCGCCAGGCAGATATGTTGATGGTAATGGGAACCATCGCAAAAAAAATGGGTCCGATTTTACGCCAGGTTTATGAGCAAATGGCTGAACCGCGTTGGGTATTATCTGTAGGCGCTTGCGCCAGCAGCGGCGGCATTTTTGACACATACAGCGTGTTACAGGGCATTGATAAAATTATCCCGGTAGATGTATACGTGCCGGGCTGTCCGCCTCGACCTGAGCAGATTTTAGAAGGTGTAATGAAGATACAGGAGCTAGCTTCAAAAGAATCGTTTAGAAGAAGAGAATCGCCTGAATACAAAAAATTATTAAACAGTTACGGAATCGAATAAATTAAGAAGTTAGAAATCAGATTTTAGAAATAAGAGCAATCTCAAATCTCAAATCTTAAATCTCAAATCAAAAGAATGAGTGATTTATTAAATCAAGTAAATGAAAAACTAAAAGTGAATTTTGCAGAGAACATCGTCTCAGCGGAACAGCTTTATGATTTCCCTGTGTTTACTATTAAGACGGATGTGATACATGATGTGCTTAAATTTTTGAAAGAAGACGAAGCATTAAATTTTCATTTTCTGACAGACCTTACAGGAATGCAAACAGCTGATGAAAAGCAGTTAGCAGTTGTTTACCATTTGCATAACATGCCTAAAAATTTACGTATCCGCTTAAAAACATTTATGGATATTAATAAGCCGGAAGTTCCTACAGCAACTGATTTATGGCCTGCAGCTAACTGGATGGAACGTGAAACCTATGACTTTTTTGGTGTGAGATTTAAAGGGCATCCAAACTTGAAACGCATTTTAAATATGGATGAAATGGATATTTTCCCTCTACGAAAAGAATATCCTTTAGAAGATCAGGAGCGCACAGATAAGGATAACAGCATGTTTGGAAGATAAGAATTAGAAATCAGATCTGAGATATGAGAAGCTTTCTCACATCTCAGGTCTCAAATCTCAAATCATAAAATGAGTAAACAAGAAACTAATAATACTGTAAACAAAGAGGTTTTTGAAGAGAAAGAATATTCTACTCTTAACCTTGGGCCTACACATCCTGCTACACACGGTATTTTTCAGAATGTCCTTAAAATGGATGGAGAAATTATTCATGAAGCCACCCCAACTATCGGTTATATTCACCGTGCCTTCGAAAAGCTTGCTGAACGAAGACCTTACGCACAAATTACACCCATTACCGATCGATTAAATTATTGCTCTTCGCCAATCAACAATATGGGTTGGTACATGACAGTAGAAAAATTATTGGGAGCAAAAATTCCTAAGCGTGCAGAATATCACCGTGTCATCATCATGGAATTATCGCGTATTGCCGATCATATTATTTGCAATTCCGTTATTGGTGTTGATACCGGTGCCATGACAGGCTTCTTATACATTTTTCAATGGAGAGAAAAAATCTATGAAATTTTTGAAGAGATCTGCGGGGCACGTCTGACAACAAACATTGGTCGTATTGGCGGTTTTGACAGCGAATGGAAAAAATCGACCTGGAATAAAATTGACGCGTTCTTGAAAGAATTTCCTAAGGGCTTACAAGAGTTTGCAAACTTATTGGAGCGTAATAAAATATTTATGGACCGTACCATTAATTGCGGACCTATTAGTGCCGAAAGAGCATTAGCATACAGCTTTACAGGCCCTAACTTACGTGCAGCCGGGGTTGATTATGATGTGCGTGTTATGAACCCGTATTCTTCTTACGAAGATTTTACATTTACAATTCCTGTAGGAACGCAAGGCGATACGTACGATCGTTTTATGGTTCGCCAACATGAAATGTGGCAATCCTTAAGTATTATTGAACAGGCTATTAAAAAAATGCCGGAAGGGCCGATGCATGCTGATCTTCCTGACTTTTTCCTTCCACCGAAAGAACAGGTTTATAATAACATGGAGGCCTTGATTTATCATTTTAAAATTGTGATGGGCGAAACAGATATTCCTGTAGGCGAAATATATCATTGTGTTGAAGGAGGTAACGGAGAATTAGGGTTTTATTTGATCAGTGATGGTGGAAGAACACCGTTCCGCTTGCATTTCCGCAGACCATGTTTTATTTATTATCAGGCATATTCTGAAATGGTAAAAGGAATTATGTTAAGCGATGCGATTTTAACCATGAGTAGTATGAATGTGATTGCAGGAGAATTAGACGCATAACAGTAAAGTTTTTAATTTAGAAATTAGAATTTAAATAAATGAGTTCACAAGTTCACGGAGCACAACCCTTTGATAAAGCCAAACGCGCTGAAACAGTTTTCAGCGAAGAAGCTATGAAAACAGTGCAAACCATCATTTCGCATTATCCGACTGAAAAAATTAAATCTGCTTTATTGCCTGTATTGCATATTGCGCAAGCGGAATTTGGCGGTTGGTTAAGTCCTGAAACGATGGATTATGTTGCTTCTGTTTTAAAGATTCGCCCGGTTGAGGTATTTGAAGTTGCATCGTTTTACACCATGTACAACTTAAAGCCAATGGGCAAATGTGTATTGGAAGTTTGCCAAACAAGCTCTTGCTGGTTAAACGGAGCGGAAGATATTGTGAAATACATTGAGAAAAAATTAAACATACACGTTGGAGAAACTACAAAGGACGGCATGTTTTCATTAAAGGTAGCGGAATGTTTAGGATCTTGCGGAACCGCACCAATGCTGCAATGCGGTGCAAGCTTCCATGAAAATTTAACCTACGAAAAAGTAGATACAATTTTAGAGAATTACAGAGCAGAAGGTAGATTAAGAAGTTATACGGATTTGGATTATAAAAACACACTATAACCATTAAAAATGGGAAGAAAATTATTAATACACAACGATAAAGTACCGGGTATACATACATTAGAAGTATACCGTGCACATGGTGGTTATGCTTCGGTAGAAAAAGCATTGCAAACCATGCAGCCTGACCAAGTAACGGATGAGGTTAAAAAATCGGGCTTACGCGGCCGTGGCGGTGCGGGTTTTCCAACGGGAATGAAATGGAGCTTTTTGGCAAAACCGGAAGGCGTTGAACGTTATTTGGTTTGCAATGCGGATGAGTCGGAGCCGGGAACCTTTAAAGACCGTTACTTAATGGAGAAAATTCCTCATGCATTAATTGAAGGGATGATCACATCTTCTTATGCATTAGGCGCAAAAACATCTTACATCTACATTCGCGGCGAATATTTTTATGTGGCGCGTATTGTTGAAGCGGCCATTGCGGAAGCTTATGCGGCAGGTTGGTTAGGAAAAAATATTTTAGGTACCGGTTTCTCTCACGATTGTTATGTACAAGTTGGCGGAGGGGCATATATTTGCGGTGAAGAGACGGCATTGCTCGAATCGTTAGAAGGCAAACGCGGTAATCCGCGTATTAAGCCGCCATTCCCTGCTGTTGCAGGGCTGTGGGGTTGCCCGACAGTTGTAAATAATGTTGAAACAATTGCAGCCGTTGT
>JANYGK010000040.1 GCA_025362395.1 Bacteroidota bacterium | reverse complement strand
ATGCGCCTAAAAAAAGCAACCCGGCAATTGCAGGCAAAGAAGCGAAACTGATTATCGGGATCTCATTAAAAGAATAATCATAAGAAAGGGTGTAAGGATAAATCGCTTTGACGCTATACCTTGCGAACATGCCCAATGCGGTTGCTTTTTGTTCGAGTAGGGACGAGGATGCAAGAAGGGAATTGTCTGAATATGTGTAGGTTATTTTTGGAGAATCAGAGCTTGTAATTATATATCTGTGCCATGCAAACCAAACAAGAGTTGTGATAATTAATACTATCCTTTGTTTTAAAAGAATAAGGATATTTTTTTCTTTAAGGTAATCAATAAGGAATATGATAGGAAGAAATACTATTGCTCCTTCTTTGGATAATAAGGCAAGCAGAAAAAAGAGTGAACTTAATATAATCTTAGTTCCGGTTGATGATTTTGAAATATAGAGTTGCCTGCAACACAAAAGAAAAAACAGTAATGAAAATAATTCATCCCTGCTCTTTATGTTTGCCACAACTTCTGTATGAATTGGATGCACAATGAATAGTAAAACGGCAAACAGGAAAAAGCGAGGATCCGGTTTTTTAAATATCCTTGATAAAAACTCAAATAACAAACAGCAAGTAAGCACATAATAAAGAACATTGAATGCGTGATGAATAGCAGGATTTCCCGGGCTTATTTCATATTCTAAAGCAAAGGCCACTAATGATAACGGCCTGTATAGCCCTGCATTAGAATTCCAATAACCTTCCCAGTAAAAGGTTGTCATAATATCGGGTATGCCTTTTACTCCGGCGTTTACAAACCGGTTATTTTCTATAACAGCTGTATCATCCAGTACAAATCCATGTTTTAATGTATTGGCATATATAATGAAACTCAGAACGGCAATGATTATATAATAATTACGAAATGAATTTGAAGGAGCTGAATTTACGGGATCGTTTTTTGCCATAGTGTTTTAACGGAACTATTAGTGTAGAGTTTTTAATTGACCATAAAAAAATCCCCACCAAAATGATGAGGATTTTTATAGATGCGTTTAAACTTAATTTTTAATGATCTTAATAGTTTGTTGTGTATTGTTTTGCATCACTTTTATAAAGTAAATACCGGCGCCCTTGTTATTAATATCAAGGTCATGTTTGCCTGCAATTAAGGTTTCATTAATAACAACCTGACCCAATGCGTCGGTTACAATTACTTTGCCGTCAGTATATAATTCTATAACAAACTTGCCGGTCGTTGGATTAGGATATACTTTAATAACCCTGTCCTCGGTATTATTTACTTCTATGCCGGTACAAAGACTTACATTTTGAGTTACGGTAGCCGTATTGGAACATCCGTTACTTCCTGTTCCGGATAAAGTGTAGGTTGTTTGTGCAGAAGGACTGACAACAATTGTAGTTCCGGTTTGTGAAGTGCTCCAGGTATAAGTTGCAGCGGTTCCGGTAGCCGTTAAAGTAGCCGATTGACCTGCGCAAATAAGCGTTTTATTGGTTACCGCAGTAACAGTAGGCAGTGCCTTAACCGTTACGATAGAATTAGCCGTTGCGCTAACGCTGCAGCCTGTAAGGTTACCGGTAACAGTGTATACCGTATTAGTTGTAGGTGTAACAGTTATGATATTGGTATTTTGCCCCGAACTCCATGTAAAGGTTGTAACACCGCTTGCAGTTAATATCGCAGAGCTGCCTGCACAAACACTTGCTGAATTAACCGTTATAGCAGGCGCTGAACCTACTGTTATTGTAGCTGTTAAAGCAATTGCCGAACATCCTTGTAAAGAGGTGCCTGTAACTGTGTATACCGCTGTTGCTGTTGGATTATCATTAATTGTAGTGGAGTTAGAACCTGTACTCCATGTGTAGGTATTTGCTCCGCCGGCTGTAAGTGAGCCGGTTGCTCCGGCGCAAATAGTAGGGGAATTTACAGTTAATGCTGGCGTTGTATTTATGATAAGATGTGTTGTAACCGTACTGTCACAGGTATTTTGCGCCGTTAAAACATCCGTAAATGTGCCTGCTGCAGTATAGGTATTTGAGCCGACAACTAAAGACTGACCGGAACATAAAGTAACGGTTTGTGAACTTACTATCACAGCCGGTTGTGTAATAGTAACGCTTGTTGTTGTAGTACATGCATTTGCATCCGTTATAGTATAGGTATTTGTTCCCGCTATGGATGTAAAGGTTCCAACACCTGTATAAGCAGCGGTTCCTCCTGTAACAGTAACTGTTACGGTAGCAGATCCTCCGTTACAAAGAATAGATGAAGACGTTGCCGTTGCCGATAAAGCAGCCGGTTGAGTAATTGTTGTTGAAACAATAACCGCGCAACCATTACTACCTGTAATAGTACAGGTTTGAAGACCTGCACAAAGTCCTGTTGCACCTGTTGTAGTATTACCGGTAGACCATACATAGGTATAAGGAGTAACGCCACCGCTTACTGATACAGATGCTGTACCGGTGCAAAGGGCATTACAGATAACATTCGTTTGTGAAGTTACGGTTACGGTTGGTGCACCTGATGTAATGACGGTTACCGTTGTAGTCAGAGAACATAAATTAGCATCACTTATTAAACACGTGTAGGTGCCAACTCCTAATGAACTTTCGGTTGCTCCTGCACCACCGCTTGGTGACCATGAATAAGTAAATGTTCCTGTTCCGCCTGAAGCAACTACGGCTGCTACTCCTGTATTGGATCCACAACTTGTATTAGTAGAAGTTATTGATGCAGCAATTGCTGTTGGTTGTGTTATAGTAGCAAAGGCTGTTTTGGTACAGCTGTTGGCATCTGTAATAGTTACTGTATAATTGCCTTGAGTTAATCCACTTGCAGTTGCACCTGTTCCGCCGCTAGGAGCCCATGAATAAGAG
>JANYGK010000031.1 GCA_025362395.1 Bacteroidota bacterium | reverse complement strand
TTTTACTCCTGCCAATTCCGATAATGTAAATGACCTCTTTACGGGAAGCGGAATAGGGATTGCCACTTACGATATGTGGATCTACGATCGCTGGGGAGAAATGATTTTTTACAGCAACGATATTGCCAAAGGATGGAACGGAAAAAAAACAGGCAAATCAAACGAAGTGCAACAGGATGTGTATGTATGGAAAGTGAAAATAAAAGACGTAATCGGTAAAAACCACCAATACATTGGACATGTTACTCTGTTGAGGTAAATAGTTTAAACCTGTTTATAGTTACACCAAAAGATCTTATTACAAAATTAATAAGGTTTTTTGGTTATAGAGTGCTTATTAATCAGATGCAAGACTTTATAATAAACAGCTGTACTGTATTTCTCCGTAAATAGTTTTGTACATTCGTTTAAAATTAATTCAAATGAAACCATTTATTTCCTTACTTTTTATTTCAATCCTTATATGTTCATGTAAAAAGAAAACGGATCCAACGCCCGATCCAACGCCTTCAACAACGACTACAACCGGGGCTTCTGCTAAAATTTATCCTGATACAAACTGGACGGCAACAGGTACAGGCCCTCGGTTGATCTTTAAATTTAAATTTGATTCGACTCAGACACGGTTAAACAATGTTGGAACTGCTTCTACTATTCCTTCAGGACACAGCGCTTGTTCGCCTGTATTTAACCGCATGGCAGCGCATTATGTTGAACTTGCACAAACAGACTTAACAGCATTAGGGGGAGGTAAAGTATTATACAGGGCCCCGGAAACTACAAAGGGTGGCGTTAATGCCATTGATTTCGGACAATCTGTTGTGGTAAGAGAAGGGGTAACATTTTTTTCTGTACCGATCAGTCAAGTAACCGCGGGTACTTATAAATGGTTGCGTTTGTCTTTATCTTACGAGAATTATGATATTCCTTATAAAGCGAATGCTCTTCCGGGAAATCATATTGGTAAAGGAACGGTAGCTTCTTTTTTAGGATTTCAAACCTATGTTGAAAAATATAAAATTAAAGACAGGGACTTTGTACCTTCTTCTTCTGTAGGAGGTCCTAATACAGCTCATGCACAAGGGTACTGGGGCTTTGAAACAAATATTTCGGGTTTTGGATATTATAATTCAGACGGGCAGGCTGCTTCAGGGGTGACCACTGTTGTAAATCCTAATTTCAATAATTCCCCTATACCTGCCGGAAGCTGTGTAGTAACGGCGGTATTTGCTGATAATTCCGGCATCGGGCAACTGTTAACAGTTACCGGTTCTGAAACACAGGATATTATTGTTACGGTATCCTTATCAACCAATAAAAGTTTTGAATGGGTAGATTCAACAGCAGATGGCTATTATCAGCCTGAGGCAGGCGAATTCCCTGTTGACATGGGTATTAGAGGTATGATACCCAAAGTTCAGTATTAATTATATAAGAAGCGATTAAACTTCCACTTATTTAATTAATCTAAAAAAAACAATTTTAACAATTTAAAACGATAACCATGAAAAAAGTAATTTTAATAGCAGCTTGTTTATTCAGCTTAACCGTTGTAAACGCTCAGGATGTAACAGCTACCACCCCTGCAAAAAAAGCGGAAAGAGCATCCCTTACTCCTGAACAACGCGCACAAAAACAAACGGATGAATTGAATACCATCGTTGTATTAACAGCTGACCAGAAAACAAAAGTATATGACCTTGCTTTAGCTAAAGTAAAAAAGGTGGAAGAAATAAAAGTAAAATATAAGGATTCACAGGATAGGAACCAAGAAAGTGTGGAATTAAGCCCTGTTAGAAAAGAGTTTCAACAAAATGTTAAGGCGTTGTTGACTCCTGAACAAATTGAAAAATATAATACTAACCAAAAAGAAAAGAGGGCTTCCGGAAAAGGTTCTCCCGGCACTCAGGATTAATTTATAATCAATACTCAAAAAAAATCCCCTGCTAATTTAACAGGGGATTTTTTATTAATATTCATCTTCATTAAAGAAGAAATCGTCTTTGGTCGGGTAATCGGGCCAAATTTCTTCAATGGTTTCATAGGCTTCACCCTCATCTTCCATTTCCTGTAAATTTTCTATAACTTCCATTGGTGCACCGGAACGAATTGCAAAATCAATTAATTCATCCTTAGTTGCCGGCCAAGGCGCATCTTCTAACCACGATGCTAATTCTAATGTCCAATACATAATTTAATACTTTATTTTCCTGCAAAAGTAAAAATTAAATTGAATTATACGAATGTTTATATTAAAAAATAAAGGATTATTCATTTAGCGTTAAATATATGATAATCAACTCTATAAATTTAAATAATGAACCTTTTTTCAAAAATAGATTCTTTTTTATTTTCTAATACTAAGGTGTATTCTCCTTTTTTTAAACCGGCCACATTAAAGCTTGCTTTATATTGGTGGCTTTCGGGTTGCAACCATTTACCAAAGACCTCAGAAACAGGGCGGCCATTTTTATCAATGATATAGCAATAGGAGTAACAGGTTTGTGCCACCGAATACGTAACGTTTGCATTAAACCTTAAGGGATAATCGTATACATTGCCGTTACGTGTTACATTTGCTCTTTTTAGTAATGTATACCAAGGTATTGGTTCGGCTTTAATACCGGAAACAAAATTACGAAGCAAGCCGGCCAAGGAATCGTTTTTATTTGTAATGTTGGCTGTTTCTTTATGATCACTAATTGCCCAAACTGCATACTGTTGCGTGTTTTGATCGATGGGGTGAGCATTTAAATACTGCGCTAAATACACTAAACTACTATCAGCTAATTTCCCCAAGGTGTAAGTAACTCCCACTACAGGCCCTGCTTTTGAGGCTTCGCAACAATAGCCCATTATATTAAAGTTTTTTGTTTCTTTAGGTTTTAATACCAAAATTTCCTGCCGTGTCATTAAAATATCCTGGTAATCATTTTTACCCGCGGCCGAATTAAACCGCCAACCGGCAGGCACATTTATAAATAAGGAATCTTTTGATAAATTAGATATGGTGTAAGTCAGCTCAAGTCCTCCTGTACAGACAGCCTTAGCCGTAATGTAATGTTTATCAAATGCTTTTTGTAAACTGATCTCTGTTCGGCTTAATAAATTCCCGGTTAAAAAAATCGTTAATCCTAGTATTACAATACTGAAATTCGCCCTCATAATTTCTTCTTTAAACATTATAATACCGGAAATATATTTAGTAACATTTTTAAATTGTAAATCATTTTTATACCTTGTTCCGGATTAAAAATAAATATGGGCAGGTTTACGGGATTAATAGGAATAGTAGTGATATTCGGCATCGCTTTTTTGCTTTCTAATAATAAGAAAGCGATTAACTACCGTTTAGTTTTCAGCGGAATTGTTTTGCAATTAATTATTGCCTTATTAGTTTTAAAGGTAACTCCCATTACCCGTTTTTTTGCCATGCTTGGAAAAGGCATGGGAAAAATTGAACAATTTGCGGCTCAGGGTGCAGGCTTTGTGTATGGCGGTATTATGGTGGATGCGCACGACGGAACCTCTAAAAATTTTGCGGCACCGCACAGTTTTGTATTCGCTTTTAGTGTAACCTCTACTATTATTTTAGTGTGTGTATTAGTAGCCATACTATACCACGTTGGCATTATGCAGCGCGTAGTGGCTTTAATTGCCAAGGTAATGAACTTTGTTATGAGGGCAAGCGGCGCTGAAGCATTAAGCAATGTAGCCAGTGCCTTTGTAGGCCAGGTAGAAGCACAGGTAATGATAAGGCCCTATTTATCCACGATGACAAAAAGTGAATTGCTCTCGTCCATGGCCGGTAGTATGGCTTGTATAGCAGGCGGTATTTTAATTGTATATGTAAATATGGGAGCTAAGGCAGAATATTTACTAACTGCCAGTTTAATGGCGGCACCCGCAGCCATTGTTATTTCTAAAATTATTTATCCTGAAACAGAGGTTTCTCTTACTAAGGGCGATGTAAAGCTTGAAGTAAAAAAAGAGCATACTAATTTAATTGATGCCATATCACACGGCGCGGGCGACGGAATGAAAATTGCCATTAACGTAATTGCCATGTTAATAGGCTTTATAGCCTTGATTGCTTTTATTAATTATGGCTTGGGTAAAATATACCCGGGACTGTCATTGGATTTTATTTTCGGAAAATTATTTTATCCTTTAGCATGGTGTATGGGTGTGCCTGATGCCGATGTACAACAGGTGGCAATTATTATGGGCCAAAAACTAACCATTAACGAATTTGTGGCTTTTGATACATTAACGCACAAACTGGCTACCCCGCTAAGTGATAAAGGATTAATTATTACAAGTTTCGCTATTTGCGGATTTGCAAATTTCAGCTCTGTTGGCATGCAAATTGGTGGTATTGGTTCCTTGGTACCCGAAAGAAGGGCTGATTTAGCTAAACTCGGAATCAGGGCATTGATAAGCGGGACATTGGCCTCCTACTTATCGGCTACTATTGCAGGCATGCTTTTATAGTATTAATTTATTAAATTTAGGCGCACTAAACCATACAAACAAAACACAAAACTAAAATTTATACTTATGATAACATTAGACACAAAAAAGATCCTTGTTACAACTGATTTTTCAGACACTTCGCTTTTAGCCATAAAGCACGCGGCATCATTAGCCAAGTGTACAAAAGGCGAAATTTATTTAGTGCATATTATAACAAAGCATTGGGAACAGTTTAATGTATTTACGCCCAATGTTACGATTGAAAGCATTGAAAAAGGATCGACGGCTGTTCAGGAAAAGTTAGAAGAACTAGCGGAAGGCATAAGATCGGAATATGGTGTTAGTGTGACCACTGTAGTTAATACGGGTAACCCGACATCGGAAATTGTAAAATTTGCCAAAGAAATAAAAGCCGGAATTATTGTGATGGGAACTCATGGTTACAGCGCATGGGAAGACCTTACTATTGGAAGCAATGCGCTAAAAGTAATTACAAAAAGCCCTTGCCCCGTTATTACCATGAGCGAGCATGCTACTAAATTAGGATATAAAAATATTATTTTACCAATCGACAACTCTCCGCATTCACGCCAAAAAGTGGTGTTAACGTTAGACCTTGCAAAATGTTTTGGAGCACATGTAAGCATTGTAGGTGTATTAGCAACTAACGAAACGAATGAGAAAGGGCCGATGGAAATAATGTTGAAGCAGGTAGAAGATGCCGCGAAAGATAAGGGCTTATCTTATTCTGTTAAACTGATTGAAAATATAAAAAACCGGGCGGTTGCCATTGTTAATTACTGTGATGAAGTTAAAGGTGATCTGATATCAATTATGACAGATCAAGATGCAGAAGTGAGCGGGTTCTTTTTAGGTCCGTTTTCACTACAAATCATACACCATGCAAAAGTTCCCGTTATCAGTATTAAACCTGAAGAACATCCTGAAAATGCAAGCTGGACAATGCTCTCAGGAACAGGAGGATATAATTACTAATTTTTCATTTAAAAACTAAAATGAAAGTGTATCATTATTTGATACACTTTTTTTTATAATAAAAAATTATAATCCATGGAGGCAGGCGATGCCGCAAGCTTGCGGGAACGAACTGACAAACACTTAACACAAAAGTTTAAGACAGCACGTTATTGTCACTTCGAGTGCGACGAAGGAGCGTATCGAGAAGCGTTCCAAAAAAAATAAAAGCAGAACTAACACGTGTTCTCGATACAATTTTCGCAAGAGGCAGACGACAATCACTCGAACCGACAATTTATTGCAGGAATAGGCAATCCAGCAAGCTTGCGGGAACGAACTGATAAACACTTAACACAGAAGTTTAAGACATGCAAAAAACGCTTTAACTGACAAACTTAACTCTAACTGCAAATTTTTAAATAATAGTCTAACTTTATCTTATAATGTATAAACTCATTTACCTGTATATTTTAAAATGTAAAGACGGCACTTATTATACAGGCGTTACAAATAACTTAGAAAAACGATTGGGAGAGCACAATTCAGGAACTAATAAAGAAGCTTATACATTTAATCGCAAGCCTGTTGTTTTAGTATGGCACGAAATATTTAATGATTACAATCTAGCATTTAACTGGGAAACACAAATTAAAAAATGGAGCGTAAAGAAAAAAGAAGCGTTAATAAATAATCAGTTCGAACTTTTACCTAAACTCTCAAAAAAAGATTTTATAAAAAAGGAATTATAAAATAGGTGTCAATTCGAGTGCGACGAAGTAGTGTATCGAAAAGCGGAACAAAAAAAATAAAGCAGAAACAACACGTGTTCTCGATACAATTTTCGCAAGAGGCAGACGAAAATCACTCGAACCGACAATTTATTACAGGAATAGGCGATCCTGCAAGCTTGCGGACGAACTTACAAACACTTAACACAAAAGTTTAAGACAGCACGTTATTGTCACTTCGAGTGCGACGAAGGAGCGTATCGAGAAGCGTTCCAAAAAAAATAAAAGCAGAACTAACACGTGTTCTCGATACAATTTTCGCAAGAGGCAGGCGAAAATCACTCGAACCGACAATTTATTGCAGGAATAGGCAATCCAGCAAGCTTGCGGGAACGAACTGATAAACACTTAACACCTGAACTTAAGCCAACATGTTATTTTCAATTCGATTGCGACACAAGGAGCGTATTGAGAAGCGTTTTAAAAAAAGAACCAAAAAGTGTTTTCGTTACAAAAATGAAAAGAGGCACATTTTTTAATCGAACAGACATAACTTACACTAATTTTATTACATTTGTGCCGCAATTTGGTTTTTACGGAACGCAAGTACCGGAAATTAAAAGGGAATCATGTGTAATTCATGAACAGTGCCCGCTGCTGTAAGTCTTAATAAATGTGTTTTTAAAACATGCCACTGTTCATTTAGAGCGGGAAGGTTAAAAACCAAAGACGAGTCAGAAGACCTGCCAATATGCAATTTTGAAGGCTTTCGGGGAAACAAAAGCAAACAAAAACAGGACACGATCATTTCGTGCCGGTTTTTAATTTCCCGAAGTTTTAAGAGTACACCCATGATAAAAAATAGATCATATACGCTACTACACACGCCTAAACGCGCGTGGCTTTTATATGTATCTATAGTATGCTCTTTTACACTACATGCCCAAACAAAAGACACTGCCGGTTACAAGTTAAATGAAGTAGTGATTGAACAGAATAAACAAATAGCCTTGCAACCTTCTAAAAAAAATATAGAACTGGACAGCATGGTATTGTCACGATACAGCACAAGCTCCTTGGCCGATATGTTGGCTGCACAATCCACCATCCACATAAAAGCATACGGCAACGGAAACATAGCTACCACAAGCCTCCGCGGTGGCAATGCTAACCATACCGCCATATTATGGAACGGGTTAAATATACAAAACGCTATGCTCGGGCAAACAGACCTCAGCATTATTCCCACACTTTTTTTTGATAATGTAAATATAGAATACGGTGGCGGGAGCGCCTTATGGGGCAGCGGTGCCATTGGCGGAAGCATTCACCTGCAAAATAATTTAAAGTTTGACCAAGGCATCAAAACAAAAATACAGTTAAGCAGTGGCAGCTTTAATACAAAAAAAATAGCGGCTTCCGTTTTATTAAGCTATAAAAAAACAGCATCAAGCACCCGCATTTATTATACAACTTCAAACAACAATTATTCTTATAAAGACACTACCGATAAAGAAAACCCAAATAAAAAAACAACACATGCCGATTATGTGATGAAAGGGGTCATGCAGGAACTGTCCGTTTTAGTGTCGCCGTATCAAAAAATAAATACAAGGTTGTGGTATAATACCGCCAACCGGAATTTACCGTCGTATACCGCGGCCATAAGCAAGCAAAGTCAGGAAGATAAAACCTTAAAGCTGAATGCGGATTGGAATTACAACCGCCGGAAATTAAATGCAACCGTAAGGTTTGCTTACCTTAATGATAAATTAAATTACACTGACAGTTTAAGCAACATCTTCAGCAAAAGCACGGTTAACACCTTTATCAGCGAAAGCGATAATACCTTTACGCTTCGCAACCATAAATTTAATTTCGGCGTAAATTATACGCAATATCAAAGTAAATTACCGGTACAATTAAATACCTTGGGGAAAGAAGAACGAGATTCGGTGATAGAGCACCTGCAGCACAAATTAGCGTTATTTGCCGCTTACCAAGTAAGTTTACTACACTCGAAACTGAATTATAATTTAGCAGTGCGAAAAGAATTTACAGATCGTACCCTTATTCCCTTTACCGGCAACACCGGCATTCATTATCAACTATTCAAACAAATAGCTTTAAAAGTTAACGCCAACAAATCGTACCGCCAGCCAACCTTAAATGATTTATACTGGCCGCAGGGCGGCAACGCAAATCTTAAACCGGAAAACAGCTACGAGGCAGACGGAGGAATAGAATTTAAAAAAATAAGAAATGCACTATCGGTTTCATTTGAAGGAACTTATTTTAACAGGCATACTACCAACTGGATCATCTGGTTACCAACGGCGTCAAACTTTTTTAGTCCGCGTAACATTGCCAAAGTTTACAGCAGGGGAACAGAAACAAAAACAGAGCTGGCTTATGTAAAGAAAAAACTTAAGTTAAAACTGATCTTAAATACATCGTATGTATTATCAACCAACCAACAAAGCACTAATGAAAATGATAACGCTACCGGCAGGCAATTAATATTTACACCGCGTTACAGCGGACAATCAACATTTATTGGGACTTACAAAAATGTTACTTTATTGTTCAGTCAAAGCTATACCGGTTACCGCTTTACATCAACCGATAATACAAGTTGGTTAAACCCTTACTACATAGCCAATTTAAAGGTATCTTATACTTATTCATTTAACTACGGGGTTGTCAATTTTTTTGCCGGAATTAATAATCTATTTAATAAAAACTATACGATTATAACTAATAGGCCTATGCCATTAAGAAATTATGAAGCCGGCATTGCGTTACAATATAATAAGAAAAATAATAAACTATAAACCTAACATCCATAAAACAATACACCATGAACAAAAAAATTATTAAAAAATTTGCCTTACTGTTTGGCATTACTGTTTCGCTACAGTCACAAGCGCAGGTAAACGTTGAGAATTTTGACTCGTTTACACTTTCATCAAATACGTATTATAAAAATATGACTACTCCCGATTGGCAAACGAGCCGGGCAACTTTCAGGTATTCATGGGACACGGCTTACGGAGGTTACTGGCGATCGGGTTCTTCCT
>JANYGK010000110.1 GCA_025362395.1 Bacteroidota bacterium | reverse complement strand
CAAGCATTTTATTATTTTCTCTTTTGTTTATTATGAACGCTTCTCGATACACCTCCTTCGTCGGCACTCTAAGGACAAGCACTTTATTATTTCTCTTTTATTTATATGAACGCTTCTCGAGACTTCTCCTATATCGGCACTCGAAGTGACACTAAAGTTCCTATATAAGTTTATGCAGGTTCGAGTGATTTTTGTCTGCCTTTACGAAAATTGTATTAAGAACATTGTGGTACTTTGAGAGGAACTCTATCGTTAGTAACTTTTTGACATTGTATGCCATAAAAAAAACCGAAGTATAACGCTTCGGTTTTTTTATTTAGTGTGAGTTATAATTAATAGAAGATAATTTTTTGAACAGAATATTCTCCTTGCTCATTGGTAACTTTTAAGAAATAAATTCCCTGCCCCATATTATTTTTCCGGATCACAAACACCGCATCTTTAGTGGTTTCTGTTTGAATCACTTTACCGGTCATGTCTGTTAAGGTTATAGTATGAACAGTTGTAGAATTTTTAAATACCACATTTACGGTTTCGTTTGAAGGGTTAGGATACACTTCCTCTAAAAGAGAATTATTTTGAATCTCTCTTACGCTTACATTGCAAGCCATGGCCACATTTGCCGTGCAAGGAGTGTAAGAGTAAGCTGTTACCGCACCATAAGGTGTGTTAGGTGTCATTAAAGGAGGGTTCGTACAGCCCAAACGTCCTACTAAATAATCTCTTACAAATCTTTCCGTAGTATCCATATACGCTACTTGTGGAGCACCTGTTCCCGCGTACGGTACATGGTTTGCACCATACCAAGTATAAAATTTATGACTTACGCCTGATACAGCCGTCCCGGCCGCTATCATACGGCTACCGTCTAAATACATAATAGGAATGCCGGGGTTTGCAATGCCCTGTCCGTATTTTACAGTACCGTCTATAGTACCATGCATAGAACATAACGGTACATCTCCTGCTTCCAGCCACCAGTACTTTCCTAACGCACCGCATAGGTTAATTACGCCTTTTACTCTGCTTGAGTAACATTGGTTTCCGCTGCCGCCGTCAATACCGCCTGATGCGGCTAATGTAGTTTGATTAATGTACGGATTTATTTCACAGGTTTTATTAAGGTATGCAACATGCAATGCCGTAATGGCTCCTGCCGAGCTTCCGCCGATAAATATGTTATTGGTATCGATTTTGTATTTATTGATCGTTGATTTGTCTTTATAGAAAAAACGCACGGCAGCTTTCATATCCTGAACTGCTCTTAATAATGCCGGAATAACACCCGTAGAATCAAACGGTGAAAAACCTAAACGGTAGTCAATGGAAGCACAGGCAAATCCTCTTTTAGCAAAACGCGCAGATAATTCAGATACATCCTGGTCATTTTTTGAACCGGTGATAAAGCTTCCGCCGTGAGCCCATATAATTAAAGGCCTTGCCTGTGCCGTATCAGCTGCGGGTTCATAAAAATCAAGTGTAAGAACGGATTGTGTTGTTGTGCTTGTAAGCGGGTAATTAGAGCCGTAAGTAATATTAGAAGTTACTGTGTACGTTGTGTAAACACTAGTAGCGTAGCGCCCTGCACCGCTGCACAGTGTTTGGGCGCCTGCTGCAATAGTAAGCATTGCAGCAAATAATGTTGAGTAAATTTTATTCATGGTGATTTTAGTTTATTGGTTAATTTAAAGTTAAGAATTTTTTAGTTATGGAAAAATAGTCCCACGGTATTTTATGGCATTTACTTCTAAAATAGTAGAATGATACGTTTTGTTTATGGCTTTAATAAACTCATTAGCCAATAAGGCGTTCCCGATAGGATTAAGCTGTATGCCGTCCAGCGAGAAGTTACCTCCTTTTACAAACTCGGCATTAACGCTTACCCCGTTATATACAATGCCTGAATTAATGGAATTAAAAAAAGTACTTACATCCACATACGCTAAGCCTTTAGCCTGTGCAACAGCTTGCAGTTTAATGTTATAACCTGCAATGGCATTTTTAATGGCTTGTATTTCGTTCGTTGTTAATACGTATCGGTTTGGGATAGAAATAAGTGACCCCAGGTTTAAACACTTTACAGAATCTAAGGGAAGATTAAGCAACAACAATTCGCCCTGTTGAATTTGTCTTAATCCAAGGTTTGCTGCCGCATCTTTGATCACAAAACCGTTGTTTCCCACCTGGAAAGCATTGTTAAAACCGAGCGGGTTATACAAACCATTTAATGAACCCGTTAATACGGCATCAAGCGCTAAACCGTTATACGGAATAGTTGTAAAAAAAGGAAATTTAGTAAGGTCAGGAATATTACTGATTGCGCCTTTAGCCCCGTTGGCAGTAAGCCGGTTTACCATATTGTCAATAGCCGCATCGAAGCGTGCCTGTGTGGTAATGCTGTCGTAAGCGCCGCCCGCTAAGGCATAACCTAACACATCATGCATTCCTATAGATAACGTAAAAAAAGTAGGGTTTTGATCTAAAGCGTCCGATAAAATTGAGGCTGTATTTTTATTGGAAGCTATCCGTTCAAAATAGGGGTTGTAATAGCCTGTTCCTGCATTGGCCACACTGCCGTAACCATTATAGGCCACCTGGAAACTTTTAGTGCCCGGTACTCCCATATTATTAAAAGGACCTGAACCCGCATATATGTTGTTTGAAAACACATTAAAATTATCGGTTGACGATAATTGCACAGGAGCTAATGATGTTACCTGCTTGCAATCGGTTGAATTCCCTAATACAAATTTAGCGCCCGCAGTTACCGTATTACCCCGTATCACTGAAATACCCGAAGAGCTTTGTGATACATAAGGTGTTTTAAAGTCGGTACCGCCTATTGCTTTTAATTGTTCCGCTAAAATAGCCGCAAACGAATTTTGTTGTCCTTCATAATATAAAGCGCCGTCAGCAAAGCCGGATGTTTCCGTGGAGCCTACGGCTACATAGCGCGACGGATCAATATCTCCTTTACCCGGAGCGGGGGCATCAAATTTTGGTTTACACGCTGCTACTATAAGTAGTGCGCTTATAAATGATACGATATAGTATGTGTTTTTTTTCAGTTTCATGAGCTTATCAATATATGAGTTGCTTGTATTAAAAATTATAAGAAACGGCTATGCCCGGCGCGCAAACATTTGTTTTGTAAGTGCCCGATACGTTTGTTTCGATATTTGTATCTGTCCGTTTTAAGTGTGTAAATAAAAAGGAAGCATCTACCCTTAAATGTTTGCTGAACATATAGCCTAAGCCTGCGGTATAGTTGACGCGGTTAGCATCCGGTGTTTCGGGTGTTACATAACCGTTTGGCACAGGGGTTAAGCCGTATGCTAAACCTATACGTGCGGCAAAACGTGTTGTAATTTTATATTGTGCACCTGCACGAAACGCAAATGTGTTTTTATATTTTCTGGCCGATTTTGTATCGATCAACGTCGTGGTATTGTTTTTATAATCGAATGATAAGGTATCGTATGCCTTCCAACCTACATAGTTCATATCCAAAGCAAGATCTAATTTATTAGTTGGCTTATAAGCAAAGCCTATGGTAGCAATACTTGGCAAAGGCAGTGATGCCGTAAAAGACCCGTCAGGGAAATTATCCTTAACGCTTGCAGGAACATTAAAACTAGCCTGCCCGTTTTTAACCGACATATTTACTTTTGAACGGTACGTTAAACCAATCGATAATTTAGACGTTGGTTTATAATAGACGCCGGCATTAAAGCCGAAGCCGTTTGCTTTTCCGCTTAGCTCGGCATGCCCGTAATTACCGTCTACACCAAGCAGAGGAAGGTCTTTTTGTAAATTTACCTTACCGCTACTGTAAATAAAGCCTGCACCTACGCCCCATTTCGAATTTATGCGGAAGCTGATAGTAGGCTGAAAAAAGATGGCCTGCAATTGTAAATGTGTTAAGGCAAAACGGCCTGCCCACTTATCTTCCCATTGCACTGTACTGCCAAATGGCGTGTACACAGCCATTCCTATTTTTAAATTATTACTATCCTTTAAAGCAAACAGGCCGTAAGCTGCAAAGGGTGTACTTACGGGATCGTTTGTTTTGTACGTTTGGTGCGTATTGGCATCCATAAACAAACCTTTGGCAATAGTAGGCGTTACACCCAGGTTAATGGAGTTCTCATCTACAAAGGAAGCGCCGCCCGGGTTAAAAAATAAAGCGGAGGCATCCTGCATACAAGCGGTTCCCGCGCCACCCATGCCTTGCTGTTTTTGTCCCTGTAAGTTTACCTGATAGCCTTGTGCCGTTGCTACTATTGGCATAGTACATAAGTAAAGCCCTATTAATTTTTTATATACCATAGTGGAATGTAGAGGTGTTATTAAATAAAGGTTAGTGTTGTATTAATAAAATTACGTAAAATATTTTAGTTTACAGATTTTTAATGAAGATTAATTTCAACCTTAAGGAGCTTTCAGTTTTTCTGAAAATTTAATGGAATAGGTAAAAGATTTTGAGACACAAATTTATCGGTCATAAAAAGTTATTTAACAAGCCTAATGATTGTATTAAGGACCGTCGGTTGATGTTTCAAGCCGGAAAATCTTTTGGGATCAAAAAAATACAGCCCCGGAACAAAATAATTTATTTCATACAAAGTGAGGGTTGATGAACTAATAATTTTATTTGTAACGAGGGGCGTGTGTTACCAAACGAAAAAAAGTTATACCGAACCATATAATTTTATGTCGAATCAAACAATTTTATTTGTAACCGTGTAATATTATTTGTAACGAGGGGCGTGTGTTACCAAACGAAAAAAAGTTATACCGAACCATATAATTTTATCTCGAACCAAACAATTTTATTTGTAATCGGGTAATTTTATTTGTAACGAGAGGCGTGTGTTACCGAACGAAAAGAAATTATGCCGAACCATATAATTTTATCTCGAACCAAACAATTTTATTTGTAATCGGGTAATATTATTTGTAACGAGAGGCGTGTGTTACCAAACGAAAAAAGTTATATCAAACCATATAATTTTATCTCGAACCAAACAATTTTATTTGTAATCGGGTAATTTTATTTGTAACGAGAGGCGTGTGTTACCGAACTAAAATAAGTTATGCCGAACCATATAATTTTATCTCGAACCAAATAATTTTATTTGTAACCGGGTAATTTTATTTTAGACCGGAGGTGCGTGTTGCCGGACGTAAAAAAATAGGTGCATCGGTAAACCTTGAAGGTTCTATGGATCATATGAGCATGGTATTTTACTTCTTAGCCCTGTTCCCGCAAATAATAAACAATTTCATCTTAAAAGCCCTGATTTCAGGATGTGCATGTTTAAACCTTGGCAACACTAAATTACATTGCGATGTTATTATCCTTTAAAAACGGTGTTGCCGCCGCTGAAGATCTTATCAATTTCGTTTGCAAGCTTTCGGTCTTTGTCTGTGGCTATATCGCCGGCATCATGAGTATATAATATTATCTCCACTTTATTATATGAATTACTCCAGGTAGGGTGGTGGTTCATTTTTTCGGCCGCCAATGCTACTTTGGTCATAAAGCCAAAAGCTTCAATAAAGTTACTGAATTGAAAGCTGCGTTTTAATTGGTTATTGTCTTCGTTCCACATAGTGTTTAGTTTAGGTAGTTAAAGCTACTAAAATATTTTTAGCGGAGTAATAGATGATATGAATTAATGTTTATTTTTATAGATGATCCTTAGTCTTACACTTAGTAAGTATGTGTTTTTCAGCTTGTAATAATGCCGGTTCCGGTAACAAAGAAAAAACTATTACAATAGGCAAAGGGGTAGTATTGCAAAACCGGCTCCCGAAAACTCGCAAGAAACTACGGCAATGAATGAAAGTAATTTTTACTTATTATGTAGGAGTGTTTAATGCAAACATAACAGATGATACAAAAAGCATGATGTTGAAAAATAAAATCACTGTTTCTTTTTGGTCAAGCAAAAAGAAAATAAAGGAATTAGAACACTGTGTGTGAGATTGCTTCTCCTCCTCCGTCGGATCGCAATGACGTGTATAAACTAAAATGCGGATATTAAACAAGCTTAACGCCAATCACACATACATCGTCTACTTGTGCGAGATCTCCTTTCCACTCTTCAAAATTTTGGTTTATGAGCTCACCCTGAGTTAGCAGTGAAAGTTGTTGAGTAGATTTTATTAATTCTTTTAACTGTTTGTCTTTAAATTTTTTTCCGTTAGGGCCGCCGAACTGATCTCCTAAGCCATCGCTGAACAAATACACAGCATCGCCTTGAGTGAGCTGCACTGTATGGTTTGTAAAGGGTAAGGTATTTATATAATTTCCTACGGGCTGCTTATCGGCTTTGATTTCGAACAATTGATTATCATGTATATAATGCCCGCAAATATTAGCCCCTGCATAATTTAAAGTGTATGTTTTAGGATCAATAATGCACAAGGCTATATCCATTCCGTCTTTAATATCTTCATCACTTCCTTCAAAGGTATTAATGACATACGCTCTTGTTTGCTCCAATACTTTTGCGGCATCGTTTACACCTACTTTCCGAAACGCGCGCTTTAAGGCATTACCGCATACTACGCTAATAATGGCTCCGGGTACGCCATGACCGGTACAATCGGCCGTTACCAATATAATTTTATCGTCTATGATCTCCGCTAAGTAAAAATCACCGCCAATAATATCTTTCGGTTTATACAGGAAAAAACTTTCCGGGAAAATTTCTTTTATATAAGCCGGGTGCCTTAATATGGCTTTTTGAATGCGCTTGGCGTAATTAATACTGTCTTTTATTTCGAGCGATTGCGCCTTGAGTTCGGTCAGGGTTTTATTAAGCTCTTCTGTTTTTAATTGCACCAGGTATTCCAGGTTGTTCTGATATTCTAATATTTTTTCATCATTTTTTGCCTGCACTAATTTGGTGGCTGTCATGGAGGCAATGGTTGTAAGGATCTCAAGGTCTTCCGGCGGATAAAAATCCCTTTCCGGATGTTCAGAATCAATTACCCCTATTAGTTTATTTTGATAAATGAGCGGAACTGCTATTTCTGAAAGGGCCATATTATTATCAAAAATATAACGCGGATCGATGCTCGTGTCGGCAATAATTTCTCCTTTTTGGTTTAAAGCAACGGCACCTGCAATGCCTTCGCCTATTTTAATTTTAATAGGATTTAAAATGTCAAGGTCTATTGGATTTTTTGGTCCGTGTGCGGCACGTTGAATTAAGAGCCCTTCTTTTTCGTCCAATAAATAAATAACGCAATCTACATAACCTAACCGGGCAATGGCATTTTTTGCCACCGACCAAACAATGTCATCTATAGTAGTGGCATTTAAAAGCAGGGTTGCAAAACGATTGATCACTTCAAGGTAATGGCCTTTTCGTGTGTAATCGTTTGTATTTAGTACCGGGTCGGTTTGCATTTAGAACTACTAAAATAAGATTATTTCCCGTCGAAGCAAATAAATAGGTCTAATAAGATGGGAAACCCATAGGTTGGGGATAAATAGTGCGCTTGTGTAATTTGGTTCCTCACCTGCATAATTTGGTCCCATATTGTTATGATTCGGTTCTATGTTGTGTTAACTTGGTTGTATCTTATGATGGTTTATTAAGTTACAGAATTATGAATGAATTTTTTGATAAAAAGATAGGTTACTCAACCCACTGAAAGAGATATTTATCATCGTATTCAATTTCAAATTTATTAAGGAAATCGATATACTCTTCTTTAAAAGAAGTTTTGTGGTGATGCTCTTCCTGGCTTAAAATGTAATTAATAACAGCATCAATCTGACTTTTAGAATAAGAGAATGCACCGAAACCTTCTTGCCAGCTAAACTTACCCTTTATCCATTTTTGTTGATTGATGAAATTGGATGATCCTGCTTTAATATCCCTTACAAGATCAGAGATAGAACAGGATGGTTTAAGCCCGATTAACACATGTATATGATCCGGCATACAAAAAACGGAGAGAAGCTTTTGTTCCCGGTTTTGAATAATTCCTGCGATATATTTATGAAGCTCTTCGCGGTTTTTTTTTGATACAAGATTTTCTCTTCCTTTAACGGCAAATACAATTTGGATATAGATTTGTGTATAGGTATTAGGCATGTTAGGTCGCTCCTGTGGAGCTTATAATTATTGACGCATTGTTTTTTCTAGAAACAGGTCGTCCCTAAGGGACTATATAAAGCTAATCAAATTATTCGTTTATGTATTGTTTAAAAACATAATATAATTGAAATGTGTGAGGGATGCATTGTATAATATGTTAGGTCGCTCCTATGGAGCTTATAATTGTTGGCGCATTATTTTTTCTATAAACAGTACGCACCTACGGGACTATATAAAGCTAATCAAATTATTCGTTTATGTTATTGTTTCAAAAACAGAATATAATTGAAATGTGTGAGGGATGCATTGTATACTATGTTAGGTCGCTCCTATGGAGCTTATAATTTGTGATGCGTTAGGTTTCTAGAAACAGGCTGTCCCTATAGGACTATATAATTATTCGTTTATGTTATTGTTTCAAATAATGAAGTTTAGATAAGTAAATATAACATATGAAAATACGTTAACTGCTTCTGCCGGTTAAACCTATTATAGAACTCCGTAGGAGTGACCTGTTTATAGAGAGCGTTATGGTTTTTTAATTAAGCTCCGTAGGAGCGACCTAGTTTTTATTATAAGGTTTAGGTTGTGTGTATAAATCAAGATAGATGTAATTTGACTGTATTTAAACCTGCAATAAGGTCGCTCCTAAAGAGCTTATTTACGTCAGCAATTGTATTGTTATAAACAGGCCGTCCCTATAGAACTATACAATTATTCATTTATGTTATGGTTTCAAAAACATAATATAATTTAAATGTGTTAAAGATGGATTTGTATAATATATTAGGTCGCTCCTAAGGAGCTTATAATTTGTGATGTGTTTGTTTTTTCTGTAAACAGTCCGTCCCCTAGGCGACTATTTATAAAGCTAATTGATTTATGTTATTGTTTCAAATAATAATGATAAAACTCCGTAGGAGTGGCCTGTTTATAGAAAGCATTATGATTTTTTAATGAAGCTCCGTAGGAGCGACCTAACATTATTTAATACGATATGCCAGTATAAATAAATTGCTTTCAAAAACAAAAAACCCTCGCATCTCTGCAAAGGTTTTTATATTTCAATACATTAATAATTAATCTACGTTATCATGTAAAAACGAATTATTGGGACGAATCTCCGTATTGTTGTTTTCGTCTTTACCCAACGTATAACGCGACACTTGCGAATCTTTTGAAGGCGTAGAGTTATTGTTCTCTAAATTAATTTGTTTGCGTTGCCAGGCCGATTCTTTTTCTAAATGCGCTAAGCCTTCCGGAGTCTTCATTTTAAGGGTCAGCTCTTTTAATTTTTTGATACGTTCCTGAGCTAAACGAATTTGCTCTTCACGGTTTGTTGTAGCAACTTTATCTTCCAGTTTCACATCCTCTTCCGAAGTAATATCGTTGATCACAAATTCCTGTTTAGTGGTTTCTGTAATAGATGTATGATCGTTGGTAATAGTATGTGAAGTCTCTACCGAAAATATTTCTTCTTCTAACTGAAATACTTTTATTTCCGGTTTTGTATCTTCTGCTTTATCCTCGATCGTTTTTACTTCTTCTTTAACCGGCTCTTCTACTTTATTAACCGGAGTGGCTTGTTCTTCATTTTTAGTAAATACAAAAGGCTCGTTAGTTTGTACCTCGTCAATAATAGAGGTTTGTAAAGGCTCTTGTTTAATCACTGCAGGCTCATCCAATTTTACAATTTTACGTTCCTGGAAAACAGGCGCTTCGTAACCTGAATTCATTTTAGAATTAAACCCTGTAGCGATAATAGTAACCGATACATTATCTCCTAAAGAAGGATCGGTGCCGTAACCTGTAATTAATTCTGCCGTGCCACCTGCTGCTTCCTGTATGTAATCGGTGATGTCACCGAATTCATCCATTTCAATATCATCGCTTCCGCTCATTATGTTTAATAATACGTGGCGTGCACCGCTAATATCATTATCATTTAATAAGGGAGAAACCAATGCTGCTTCAACCGCACGTAAGGCACGTTTTTCGCCGCTTGCAATGGCAGAGCCCATAATAGCCACACCGCTGTTTTGCATCACTGTTTTCACATCATTAAAATCAACGTTCACATGCATGTGTAAGCTTATAATTTCCGCAATACTTTTTGCCGCGCTCGTTAATACGTTATCCGCATGGGCAAATGCTTCCGTCATTTTTAAGCTTCCGTAAATCTCGCGTAATTTATCGTTACCGATAACAATTAACGTATCTACGTATTTTTTCATTTCTTCCAAACCTCTTTCAGCTTGCTCGCGGCGTTTTTTCCCTTCAAAAGAAAAAGGAATGGTTACGATACCAACCGTTAAAATGCCAAGCTCTTTAGCAATAGAGGCAATTACGGGAGCAGCTCCGGTTCCTGTGCCACCGCCTAAACCGGCAGTAATAAATACCATTTCAGTATTAGAAGTAAGCAGCGCTTTTATTTCGTCAATGCTTTCTAAGGCAGAATCACGGCCCACTTCAGGACGGGCGCCGGCTCCTAAGCCTTTAGTTAACGAATTACCTAACTGTATTTTATGAGGCACCGGGCTTTTTTCCAATGCTTGTTTATCGGTATTGCAGATGATGAAGTCGACGCCTTTTATTCCTAAACGGAACATATGGTTAACGGCATTGCTTCCGCCGCCGCCCACGCCAATTACTTTTATAATTGAGCTTTCGTCTTGTGGTAATTCAAATTGCATCATGGTATTTAGTGTTAATTGATTTGTGTTGTTATGATTTGTTGTGTTGTCCATTTGGTACGTTGTTCTTTTGTTGTTGAATTGTCTATTGTCTTTTGTCTGCTGTATGTAAGTCTGTGTTAAAAAAAAGTGTTCTATTTATTCGTTCTAATTATATTCAGTCTTAGATACATCGGACATTGGACAACATACATTGTTCTTACTCCACGTCGTCACTCATCCAGTCTTTCGCTTTTATAATAAGAGAATCAAAGAAGTTGCCAACTTTTTTTGTAGAATGTCCTATTACTTTTTTCTCTTCTTTCTTTTTAGTTTCAGGAGTTGTTGCAACCAATACTTTTTCTGCTTCCGGTTTTGATGAGTTTAATCCGCGTTTTGCCTCTCTCTCATATTTTTCAATTCCTTTCATTACCAAACCCACACCTGTTGCATACATTGGGTTTTTCAATTCATCGTCGGCGCCCGCTAAATGTTCGTTCGGTGTACCTATGCGGCAATCCATGCCTGTGGTTAACATGACCAGCTGAGGCAAATGTTTTAACTGCGAGCCGCCACCTGTTACTACAATGCCTCCTGCAAGCTTACGTTCAAAACCCGAATTTTTTATTTCAAATAACACGAACTCTAAAATTTCTTCCATGCGCGCTTGGATAATTTGTGCCAGCGTGTTTACGGAAATTTCTTTATGAGGACGTCCTCTTAATCCGGGTATAGAGATCACCTCATTCAATTGGTTTTCCTGCGCCAGTGCCGAACCGAAACGCATTTTTAATTGCTCGGCCTGTGTTTTAATAATGCCGCAGCCTTCTTTAATATCGTCTGTAATAATGTTACCGCCAAAAGGAATAACAGCCGTATGGCGAATAATACCGTCGTAGAAAATAGCTACATCCGTTGTACCTCCTCCAATATCAACCAATACAACACCTGCTTCTTTTTCTTCATCACTTAGTACGGCATCAGCACTCGCTAACGGTTCAAGGTGAAGATCGATCGTTTTTAATTTAGCACGGTCCACACATTTAAAAATATTTTTAACGGCCGATACATGCCCGGTGATAATGTGAAAATTTCCTTCCAGGCGAATTCCTGAATGTCCTATAGGATTGCGAATGCCGCCTTCATTATCAATAATATATTCTTGGGGAATGACGTGAATAATTTCTTCACCCGGGCTCATTACCAAACGGTGCATGTTATCAATCAACTGATCTACATCGTTCTGACTCACTTCGTCTTCTAACGAACGACGCGTTACCATACCGCGGTGCTGCATGCTTTTAATATGTTGCCCGGCAATCCCAACAATAACTTCCTCAATATCAATATTTGCTTTGTCGGAAGCAATTTTAATAGCTGTTTTAATAGACTCAATGGTTTGCTCAATATTGGCCACTACACCGCGTTGCACGCCTAACGATTCTGCTTTACCGATGCTCAGGATTTCTATTTTACCGTGCTCATTTTTGTAGCCGACAATAGCTGCAATTTTCGTTGTGCCAATATCTAAACCTACTACCAGTTCAGCATTTTCAGGTATGTTTCTGTTTGGTTTATTGTCCATAATTTATTTTTTAGTGCAAACCACTTGGTTCTTGTATTTTATATTAATGGTAGAATATTTATGCCACCCGTCTGTTTTATTTAATCCTTCCGTGTAAAATAATTTCAACTTCTCAAATTTCTCTTTCACGTCTTTCACCTCTCCGAAAATGATAATATGTCCTCCTATAGAAGGGTATAATTCAATTTCTTTATCATTCGTTACATTTATTTGATGTATCAGGCTTGCTAAAACCGAATCTTTTGCAATGTAGGTCGACAATGTATAAATATCGTCCAATACACTTACTTTGCTCAAGGCGTCGTTTTTAATAATATCATTTACCGGTATGCTATAACGGCTCGCGAACGGCTCTTTAATAAAACCCGTAGCAATTAATACGCGCGCCGTATATGTATCACTCAAAGGCATTAATTTAGACATGTTGTCAATATAATAACTTTCACCATCCGTATTAAATACTCTTACAACCGGTGTGCGTTGTGTTACATTCATGGTTACATCTCCGTTAATATCAACAGCTACTTCGGCGTTTTCAATAGCCGGGTGTGAATTCAACGCTTTTTCAAGGTCGGTAACTTCTATGTTTCCCAACTGTGCTTTAACGATGGAATCTTTCCGTGCTTTAAAAAAATTCTTTACGTCCTGCTCGTCAATAAAGCTGTTTTCTTCCGTGTTTAAAATAGTAACGGTTAAATTGTCTGCAATGACCGTTTTTTCTTTCTTATTCACAAAAGCCAGTGATGTCAGCAATCCTGATAATCCAATAATCCAAAGAACGACTCCTATTATTTTTCGTATGTTCAGTTTTTTCATTTTTACATGTCCCTTGTCCCTTGTCCACTGTCTGTTGTATGTAAGCCTGTGTTTGCAATGTTTTTATAAAACACAGACTTGCTACATTGGACAACAGACATTATGCAATGTTCCTATTTCAAATCCTTCTCTTCAAGCTTTCCTTTCAACAGTTTTTCTATCGGGGCAATCAATGAATCAATATCTCCGGCTCCTAAGGTCATGACTACTTCACAGTGGTGTGTTTTAAGGAAGTCGATAATATTTTCTTTCTTCACTAAAAATTTATTTTTCAACTTCATTTTATCCAACAGCATTTGCGAATTAATGCCTTCCATCGGTTTTTCGCGAGCAGGATAGATCTCTAATAAGATACATTCATCCAAAAGATCCAAACTCTCAGCGAAACCGTCTGCAAAATCGCGTGTGCGCGAAAACAAATGAGGTTGAAAGATGCCGGTCACTTTTTTATCCGGGTACAATTGTTTTGCAGAACCAATGGCTGCTTTTAATTCTTCCGGATGATGGGCATAATCATCTATGTACACAAGCGACTTTGATTTCACATGGTAATCAAACCTTCTTTTCACACCTTTAAAAGAACGAAGGGCTGTATTAATAATATCCCCTTTAATACCTAATTGTTGTGCAACAGCAGTTGCGGCAATCGAATTCTCAACATTATGTAAACCGGGTAAACCAATAGTCACGCGGTTTACAGCTTCAATCGGACTTTTTATATTATAACAAAATTCACCTTTGTCAATGTGTATATCCTCGGCACAATATTCAGTATCTAAATTTAGTGAGTAGATAAGACGTTTGCTGTTGAGTCTCAAATCGTTATCAACATTTTTTTTAACAATCAAAAAGCCGTCTTTTTTTACCCGGCCGGCAAATTGATTGTAGGTATCGAGCATGTTTTCATGGCTTCCGTAAATATCCAAGTGATCCGCGTCAACGCTCGTTATTACTGTGATGTAAGGACTCAAGGTTAAAAAAGAACGATCGTATTCATCTGCCTCTACCACTACATAAGCGTTAGGGTCAGACGCATCTCCCAACAATAAATTGGTTTTATAGTTCTGCGAAATGCCTCCTAAAAAGGCAAAACAGTTAATGCCCGCCGTTTTTAAAATATGTGTAACAAGTGTTGTTGTGGTTGTTTTTCCGTGTGTACCTGCAATAGCAATCGTTTTAAACTGCCGGGTAATTTCTCCCAACACCCACGCCCGCTTTTGTAGATTAAATTTGTTGATCACGCAATACTCAAACTCTGCATGCTCTTTAGGAACAGCAGGCGTATAGATCACTAAAACATCTTCCTTGTTATATTTAGAAAATAATTCTTTTACGAAATCTTCATTTTCATTATAATGAATGGTGATGCCTTCATTTTCTAATTCAGAACACAGAACCGTTTTAGTTTTATCGTAACCATAAACAGTTTTTCCGTAATGGTTAAAATACCTGGCAAGGGCGCTCATACCAATACCGCCGATCCCAAGGAAATAATATAATTTATAATTAAGGATATTCATTTAAGTGATGGGGTAGTGGGCTAATTTTAATACTTCCAGGGCAATAACATTTGCCGAATTATGAAAAGCCATTTGGCTTATATTATTAGTAAGTGTTACCTGATGCGCCTTGTTATTTAATAAAGCAACAGCTGTTTGAATTAATGTAGAATTTGCTTCATTGTCTTTTATTAAAATAGCCGCGTTTTTATTTACCAAAGCCATGGCGTTTTTTGTTTGATGATCTTCCGCTACATTAGGCGACGGCACTAAAATACTCGGCATGCCTATATTACATAATTCAGATACAGAGCTCGCGCCGGCCCGTGAAATCACAATGTCTGCTGCCGCGTAAGCCAGATCCATCCTCGAAATAAATTCTAAAGGATAAACGGCATCATTTGAAAATGATTTGGCTTGTTCAAGCGCGGTTTGGTAATATGTTTTGCCGGTTTGCCAAATGAGTTGAATATTCTGATCAACCAATTTTTGAAGACTGTTACCAAGAGCTTCGTTTATGGTGCGTGCCCCTAAGCTTCCGCCAATTACTAAAATTGTTTTTTTGTTAGCGCTAAGTTTAAAAAATTCTAACGCTTCCGTTCTTTTCTGTTTAGTATCGTAAATGTCCTGCCTTACCGGATTACCGGTTAATAATATTTTATCTTTAGGAAAAAACTTTTCCATCCCTTCATAAGCCACACAAATTTTACTCGCCTTTTTAGATAATATTTTATTGGTAAGTCCCGCGTATGAATTTTGTTCTTGTAACAAAGCCGGGATCCCTTTATTGACGGCCGCCCTTAACAAAGGGCCTGAAGCGTAACCCCCGGTGCCAACTACTACATCGGGTTTAAAATCTTTAATGATCTTGTGTGTCTTTAATAAGCTGCGAATAATTAAGAAAGGCAATTTTAAATGTGCCATTGTTAGTCTTCGTTGGATCCCCGCAATTGGAATCCCTATGATGGTATAGCCGGCATTAGGCACTTTTTCCATTTCCATTTTGCCTAAAGCGCCTACAAATAAGATTTCTGCATGCGGCACTAATTTTTTCAGTTCATTGGCAATGGCAACTGCCGGGAATATATGGCCTCCCGTGCCGCCGCCGCTTAATATGATTTTTAATAATTTCATACTATTCAGTTATTACCTCTTTTAATTCATTTGCTCTGCTTACGCTTAATATAATGCCAATAGCTATACATGTAAACCAGATGGAGGTTCCTCCCATACTTACTAATGGTAAGGGTTGCCCGGTTACGGGAAATAAATTTACTGCTACGGCCATATTGATTAATGCTTGGAAAACTAAACTAAAACTTAAGGCTACAGCCATTAAGCCGCCGAATGTTTTTTCTGAATCTCTTAAAATCCGTATTCCTCTAAATAATAAAATCATGTATAGAAAGAGCATGACGAAGCCTGTAAACAAACCGTACTCTTCTATGATAATGGCATAAATAAAATCGGAAGATGCCTGCGGTAAAAAAGCACGCTGTGTGCTGTTACCCGGCCCTTTGCCGATAACGCCGCCTGTGGCAATAGCAATTTTTGCCTGCTCACTTTGGTAATTGCTTTTTGAATCGCCTGTACGGAAATTTTCCAGACGCGCTTTCCAGGTTGGGCCCCTGCCTCCCGGAATAGCTTCGGGCGCATACCATACAATCAATAAAAATGCAAAGGAGGCAATAATGCACATACCTAAAATTTTCATAATAATCTTTATATGTATGCCTCCAACAAACATAGTAAACAGGCAACACACAAATAATAAGGCTGCGGTGGAAAAGTTAGCCGGTAAAATTAACGCACAAATAAGGCCTACGGGAAGTATAATGTATTTTAAAACAGATTTGAGATCATTGAGCTGTCCTTGTTTTACAGTAATGGTACGCGCAACAAAAATCAATAATATAATTTTAGCAACATCAGATGATTGAAAGGTTAACCCTAACCCCGGAATTTCAACCCATCGGCTTGCTTCACCGGCACTTACGCCTTTTAATAACGTAAACAATAATAAAGGAACCACTAAAAAGATACCAATTTGTCCGACACGCGAAAAAATAGTATAGCGCAACTTATGAATAAAATACATGATAAAAATTCCTCCTATAATAGTGATGGAATGTTTTATTAAATATGTTTCCGCATTACCCTGTTTATACTTATTGGCAAGGGTTACCACCGAACTGTATACAACGAGTATAGATAGCAGCGATAACAGGAACACGATGGTCCAGATAACCCTGTCTCCTTTTAAATAAGCAAATTGTTTCATTTGTTTTTATTTTTAATTAACCGCAAAGACACTGAGATTTTGCTGAGAATGATGAGGTATTTTCTTTGATCTTAATACCTTCATCTCTTTTCTCTTAACTCCCTTTCGTCTCTTCAGCCTGTTCTTTCAACACAAGCTCTTTAAACGTATTCCCCCTGTTCTTATAATTGTCAAACGCATCGTTGCTTGAACACGCCGGAGTAAACAATACAGCTTGGTTTGGCAACGCTTTGGTTTTTGAGACCTCTACCGCACTCTCTAAATTATCAACTACTATTAGCATCACGTGTTGCTTAAATACATTTTTTATTTCCGCAATACGTCTGCCGTAATAAACCACTGTGCGAATGTTGTAGTAGTTGGTAAATGTGAACCACGAATAATCATTCTTACTGTCGTCTCCTCCAATAATCAGTATCAGCTCGGCATCAATGGAATTAATGCTTTCAGCGGCTAATCGAGGACTTGTAGATTTAGAATCGTTTATGTAGGTTACATCATTTATTACAGCCACTACTTCCATGCTGTGTTCTGTATCTCTTTTAAAAGAAGTTAAACTGTTGAATGTTTTTTGTTTAATAATCTCTTTCATGTCATGTTTTATAGTACGGTTAAAAATTTATTTATAATGCTCTTACGGCTATTTTAAATTGCACGCCTCTGTCTTCATAGTTTTCAAACATATCAAAACTTGCACAAGCAGGCGATAATAATACCGCGTCACCCTTAGTGGCTAATTTATAGGTCATGGCAACTGCTTCCGCTGCAGAACCTGCTTCCATAATGGTTTCTACAGATCCCTTAAACGCTTTAATGATCTTAGCATTATCAACACCTAAACAAACAATGGCTTTTACTTTTTCTTTTACCAGGTCAACCAACTCATCGTAGTTGTTTCCTTTATCTTGTCCGCCGAGTATTAATACGGTTGGCTTTTGCATACTTTCCAAAGCATACCAGGTCGAGTTGATATTAGTTGCTTTTGAATCGTTAATAAACTCGATGCCGTTAATAGAGGCAACAAATTCTAAACGGTGTTCTACATTTACAAAATCTTCTAAGCTTTCGCGGATAATGTCTTTGCGTATATTTACTATACTTGCTGCTAAAGAAGCAGCCATGGAGTTGTAAACATTATGTTTACCGGCGAGCGCTAATTGTTCAATGGTCATGGTTAAAGGTTTAGGGTTATTATTATAATTAAGGGTTATTTTATTTTCTTCTAAAAAAGCACCGTCGCCTACTATCGTCTTTTTAATACTGAAAGGAACAGGTTGTGCGTTCACCGGGTTTAGGTTTATGTATTCATTCATCACAGTATCATCTGCACAATACACAAAGTAATCTTCCTTAGTTTGGTTTTGTGTGACACGAAATTTAGACGCTACATAGTTCTCAAATTTGTAATCGTAACGGTCTAAATGATCGGGCGTAATATTTAAGAGAATAGCAATGTCTGCTTTAAACTCAAACATGCCATCTAACTGGAAGCTGCTCAGCTCTAATACGTAATAATCAAAATTCTCTGTTGCTACTTGATAGGCAAAGCTCTTACCAATGTTACCGCCTAAACCCACATTATAACCTGCTTTTTTTAAAATGTGATACGTCAGCAGGGTAGTGGTTGTTTTACCGTTACTGCCGGTAATGCAAATGGTTTTAGCATTGGTATATCTGCCGGCAAATTCAATTTCAGAGATTACCGGGATATTTTTTTCTTTTGCTTTTTTCACCAACTCTGCTTTATCGGGAATGCCCGGGCTCTTAATAATTTCCGATGCGTTTAATATTAATGCTTCTGTATGTTGGCCTTCTTCAAAAGGAATATTATTGCTGATTAATTCTGCTTTATATTTTTCTTTAATTAAACTTTTGTCAGATACAAACACGGTAAACCCCTTCGACTGTGCTAATATTGCACTGCCGACCCCGCTTTCGCCGCTACCTAATATGACAATTCGCTTATTCAATTTCCTCTATCTTAATTTTAATGTTATAATAGTGAGTGCTGCCAACATAATTCCTATAATGAAAAAGCGCATGACTATTTTTGATTCATGAAACCCTGATTTCTGATAATGATGGTGAAGAGGCGCCATTTTAAATAAGCGGTTGGCTTTGGCGAATTCAATACCGTGTTTTCTTTTTTGATATTTAAAATAATATACTTGTAAGATTACCGATACGTTTTCCACTAAAAACACACCGCATAAAATCGGGATCAACAATTCTTTACGAATAGCGATGGCGTATACGGCAATGATGCCGCCAATTGCCAGGCTTCCTGTATCACCCATAAATACCTGGGCCGGAAACGCATTGTACCATAAAAAACCGACGCATGCTCCCACAAAGGCAGCCATAAATACAACGAGCTCACCGGTATTTGGTATGTACATAATGTTTAAGTAATCGGCAAAAACAGTATTACCGCTTACATACGCTAATATTCCTAATGTTGTGCCAATAATAGCGCTTGTTCCGGCAGCAAGCCCATCTATACCGTCTGTAATATTTGCCCCGTTTGATACAGCCGTTACAATTAAAATAACAATGGGAATAAATATCAGCCAACCATATTTAACGGCGTTATCGCCCATGAAGGATAATATTTTAGTGTAATCAAATTCATTATTTTTTACGAAAGGAATCGTTGTCTTAATAGTTTTAATAGGTTTGCGGGCATATTTTGGAATGGTAAGATCTTTTTGACTCCCTGTAACATCATTAAAATTCATACTTTCATAATAGCTTTGTTGATTTGGCGTTAGCCTTTCCTTAATCACTACATCGGGGTGAAAATAAAATACAGCTCCAACCAGTAAGCCAATACCTATTTGTCCCACTACTTTGAATTTTCCGGATAAACCTTCTTTATTTTTCTTGAATACTTTAATGTAATCATCAATAAAACCAATGCATCCAAGCCACACTGTGGAAATTAACATGATCAGGATATAAATATTATGGATCCTGGCAAAAAGCAAAGTCGGAATAATAATTGCTGCCAAAATAATTAGTCCACCCATAGTCGGTGTACCTGTTTTTTCATTTTGCCCCTGTAAACCAAGTTCCCTAACCGTTTCTCCTATTTGTTTACGTTTAATAAAATTGATAATACGTTTACCGAATACCATGGTTATGATCAATGAGCTTAACAAGGCCAACGCCGCTCTAAAAGAGATGTATTGAAACACACCTGCACCCGGAAAATTAAAGTGTTGATCTAAGTAGTGGAATAGGTAATAGAACATATTATATATCTAGTGTTTTAAAGGTTTCTTTTACTATTTCA
Source organism: Bacteroidota bacterium (assembly GCA_025362395.1). Classification (GTDB taxonomy): domain Bacteria; phylum Bacteroidota; class Bacteroidia; order B-17B0; family Aurantibacillaceae; genus UBA4416. The sequence continues at coordinate 69,380 of JANYGK010000110.1, read as the reverse complement.
AAATCATCAAAAGGATGTTTTACGCCATTTATTTCCTGGTATTTTTCGTGTCCTTTGCCGGCAATTAATATAATATCACTTTCTTTAGCAAAAGCCGCGGCAGTTTTAATAGCTTCTTTCCGGTCACTGATGCGTAACGTCTTTTTAGCGTTCACGGGGTCAACCCCTGATTGCATTTGATCTAAAATAGTTTCAGGATTTTCGCTTCGCGGATTATCACTTGTTAAAATAACTTTGTCGCTGTACTCACAGGCTATTTGGGCCATAATAGGGCGTTTCGCTGCATCACGGTCACCACCGCAACCTGCAATGGTAATTACCTGTTCATTGCCTGTCCTGATATCCTTAATCGTTTCCAACACATTTTTTAATGCATCGGGTGTGTGTGCATAATCAATAATGGCAACAATACCTGTTTTTGATTTAATATATTGAAACCGTCCTTCCACCGAATTTAAATTGCTCAGTGTGGTTAATACCTGTACTTTATCCTGTTTTAATAATTGAGATACAGCGTACACTACTAAAACGTTATACGCGTTAAAGGAGCCGATCAGTTTTACCCAAACCTCTTGATTATCAATATTTAATAACAAACCATTCAAATGGTTCTCAATCACACGGCATTTAAAATCCGCAACAGACTTTAATCCGTAAGAGTATTTTTTTGCTTTGGTATTTTGCAGCATTACCATGCCATTCCTGTCATCTTTATTGGTCAATGCAAAAGCATCGTCCTGTAAATTGTCAAAAAATAGTTTTTTTGCTTTAATGTATTCATCAAAAGTTTTATGGTAATCTAAATGGTCGTGTGTGATATTTGAAAACGCCGCTCCGGTAAATTTAATTCCGGTAATACGGTGTTGAACTATGGCGTGTGAACTTACTTCCATAAAGGCGTATTGGCAGCCTTGTTCAACCATTGCGGCAAGCAGTTCATTAAGCGTTAGGGCATCGGGGGTTGTATGTGTAGAAGGGATTACTATATTATTTATTTTGTTTTCAACAGTCGATAATAAGCCGACATTATATCCAAGGCCGCGAAATAAATTAAATAACAGGGTAACAGTAGTGGTTTTACCGTTAGTTCCCGTAATGCCAATCAATTTTAATTTTTCAGACGGGTTATCAAAATAATTACAGGCAATGTAACCTAACGCCTCCGATGAATTAATAACTTTAACATAGGTAATATTCTCTTTTTGTATTTCAGGTAATTCTTCACATACAATAGAAACAGCGCCACTTTCAATGGCTTTATCAATAAATTGGTGTCCGTCAACAGCTGCGCCTTTAGTAGCAATAAATAACGAATCTTTTTTAACCTGTCTCGAATCAAATACTACAGACGAGATCGCTACATTCGTAGAACCTATAACTTCTTCAAGTCTTGTTTTGTATAATATGTCGCTTAGCAACTTCATTTTTAATACTTAATACTTTTATCTTAATACTATATCTTCTAATCTTTTAAATCTCTTGAATCCCTTTTGTTCTTTACGATAGTATCAACGTGATCTTATCGCCCCTGTTAAATTTTTGTCCTGCTTCAATCGATTGTTTCCTCACCGATCCCATGCCGTATAGCTTCACATGAAAGCCTGAATTCTCTAATAAAAACAAAGCATCCTTAGCTGATAGGCCGTTTAAATTCGGAACAATTCCCTTTTTCAATTGACTTTCTAAATTGTTTGACACCAGTGCAACAGAAGTAGAATCGATTGTATTTCTTGAAACATAATTTCCTTCTGTGGCATTTGATTTAACAGGCAATTGTAACGCATTGGATGCAATCAGCATTTCATCGTTTTTAGATTTGATGCTAGCCGGTGCTTTAGTCAATAAATTTTGTTTATTATTAATCGGCTCCATAAAATCAAGGCTGCTTGAATACACCTTTTCCGCGATCTCTTTAAATACAGGCCCTGCAATTAAACCTCCGTAATAAGCGCCTTTACTTGGATTATAAATTACAACGATGCAAGTGTACAATGGCTTATCGGCCGGGAAATAACCTACGAACGATGCTTGGTAATTACGGTCTCCGGCAACACCATATCCTTTTTTGCCTGCTTTGGCAATTTGCGCCGTTCCCGTTTTTCCGCCAACTTTAAAGGCAGTAATGTTAAGACCTTTCCCGCTACCGTTTAATACTACACCTTCCATCATGATCTTGGCTTTTTTGATGGTTTCTTTTTTTGCAATTTGCTCTACCAATACTTCGGTTGTAAATGTTTTAACAGACTTTCCGTTCTTTATGATCTCTTTTTCAAAACGGGGTTTTACCATTCTTCCGTCGTTGGCAACCGCATTGTAAAATGCCAGTATTTGCAAGGGCGTTAATAAAGTTTCATAACCATAGCTCATTTGAGCCAGTGTAACCCCCGACCAATCCGGCCCTTTGGTATTTTTAATTAACGGAGAAGCCTCACCCGGAATTGATAAGCCTAATTTTTGATTCAAATGAAACGAGTTAATTTTGTCCACATATTTTTGAGGATCTTTCGAAAAATATTTCATAATCGTTTTTGCGACACCCACATTAGAAGAGGTTTCGAAAACTCTTTGAAGAGTCAAAACAGGCTCTGCCGGAGCATGTGCATCTTTGATCGTTTTATTGTAATACGTTACTTCACCGTTACCTACAGGTACTTTTTCATCAAGGCTTACATTGTATTCATCAATAACCGCCATTAATGAAGCCAACTTAAAGGTTGATCCCGGCTCTGTAGCATTTAATACGGCATAATTTAAGTTTTCTGAATACGAGTAAGAACTCGAATCTTTTCCGTTACGTGTAAGGTTTGCAATCGCTTTAATAGCGCCTGTTTTCACTTCCATTAAAATAGCGCAACCATGCGACGCATTGTTTTTGATTAACGTTTTTTCTAAAGCGTTCTCAGCAACATCTTGTATATTAATATCAATGGTAGTAATGAGATCGCTGCCGTCTTTTGGCTCTACTTCATTCTCATCGTTAATAGGGCGCCACACGTCACCCGCAATTTTTTGCATTAAACGTTGTCCGCTTACACCCATTAACGTAGTATCAAAAGCGCCTTCCAATCCTACGGGTTTTATTCCCGGCCTCGACATGCCAATGGTTCTGGCAGCAAGCATTTGGAAAGGCAACTCGCGTTTATTGGTTTGCAGAGTTACAAGCCCGCCGCGTTTTCCTCTTTTAAAAATCGGGAACGTTTTAAGAACGAGTAGATCCTTATAAGATACATTGCGTTTTAATACAACATAACGGTCTCCGCTTTTCCTTGCCTTTCTTAATATTTTGTTATATTGCTTTGATGTTTTATCTTTAAAAAGCTCAGATAACATAAAGCCCAAAGAATCGATTTTACCGTCAAATAATTTTTTATCTATGGAAGGAGCATTTATATCAACTGCCACTTCATAATAAGGAAGAGAAGTTGCCAATAAATTCATATTAACATCAAAAATATTTCCGCGTACCGCTTCTATTTCAAAAACCTTGGTATTAAAGGCTTCTGCTTTAGCTTTCCATTCATCGCCTTCTTTAAATTGAATAATACAGATCTTATACAAAATTGCAAGAGCGAACACACATAAAAATATGTACACTAAATACGTTCTTGATAATATGTCTTTTTTATTCTCCATTTGTTCCCGCGGATCTCTCGCTGATCACACTGAGTTATTATATTGTTTTACGGCTTATCCTCTAACTGTTTACTACTTACTTTTTGTTCTGTCTGTTTCTAACGGCCTTACTCCTTACTTTCCGTGGCCACCGACCTAACACTGTCCATTTCTATTTTCATTGGTGCAACCACCGGTTCTTTTAATCCTAATGTATCTACCGCCGCTGCTACCTGGCTTTGTTTGCTTATAAACATGAGATCCGATTTCGTTGATATGAATTCTGTTCTTAATTCTTTAATTTGATTACTTACTTTGTTTACTTCTCTTATTTTATCATCGGCATAATACCCGTTTGCTATATACAATATGGCTATAAAAGCAAGAAACAGTATAAAGGGAATATGCTGTGTTGCCCTGTCATCACTCAAAAAAGCGCCACCGAATATTTTAGATAATCCTTTCGCAAGCACCCCTTTCTTACCGGGTTTAAAAGGTTTAGTAACGGGAGCGGGCTTTTCCATCTCTACCAGTTCTTCCAGCTCCTGCAGTTCTTCTTTTTCGGATATGTCTCTAAATTTGTTTGCCACTCTTTAGTTATTTATTACTTGACGAAATTTTTCTGACAACTTAAATCAAAAAACTTTCTTCTTATAACTTCATTGCTACTCTTAACTTTGCGCTTCTCGCTCTCGGATTCTCTGCAATTTCTTCCGCGCTTGGTATAATGGGTTTTGATGTTAACGCTTTAAAATACCGTGTTACATTTCCAAATACTAAATCCTTCTCCTCCTTACCTTCTATATTTCCGGTTTTAATTAAGTTCTTTACTAACCGGTCTTCCAAACTATGGTAACTCATTACTACCAAATGCGCTCCGGGTTTCAACAGATCAACACATTGTGCCAGGCATTCCTTTAACGCTTCCATTTCCTGGTTCACTTCAATACGTATGGCTTGGTAAACCTTTGCCAGGTAGCGGTTCTCTTCAAATTTAGGAATACAGTTTTTTATAACTTCTTTCAGCTGATCAGTTGTTTCAATACTTCCGTTGGTTCTTGCGTCAAAAATAATGTTGGCTAACTTATAAGCATTATCAACCTCTCCGTATTCCCTGAACATCTGCGTCAGCTTTTTAACATCATAGGTGTTGATGATCTTTTTTGCGGTAAGATCACTTTTTTGATTCATCCGCATATCCAACTCCGCTTCAAACCTAATGGAAAAGCCACGTTTACCTGTATCAAACTGGTGAGAGGAAACACCGAGGTCTCCTAAAATGCCGTCTACTTTAGTTACACCGTAAAGCTTTAAATAATTGCTGATGTACCTGAAATTATGCGGTACAAAGGTCAATCGTTTATCATCAGGTACATTGACCTTAGCGTCTTCATCCTGGTCAAACGAAAATAATTTTCCTTTATCCGAAAGATGTTTTAAAATTTCTTTAGAATGCCCGCCACCGCCAAACGTAAGGTCTACATACAGGCCGTCGGGTTTTAAGTTGAGGCTTTCAATACAAGGTTGTAAAAGAACGGGGGTATGATAAGTATTACTCATCATCTCCGGCATTAAAATCTAAGTTGCCTAACACATCTTCTGCTAATTTTTCTATATCTACATCCTGCGTTAAAAAATGATCATACATTTTTTTATCCCATATCTCAATGACGTTATTACTGCCTAATATTTTAATGTCAGTTTTAATGTCGGCATAGTCTACCAAAGCTTTCGGTAATAATACGCGGCCTGTGTTATCAGCTTCTGCTGATGTTGCGCCTCCCGTAAACTTTCTTACAAAAACATCATTGGCTTTTATGAGTCGATTGAGCTTGCTTAATTTTTTGTTTAGTTTGTTCCATTCATGTATCGGGTACAGCACTAAACATTTTTGATGAAGGTTTCGGTTTATAACAAAGCCTTTTTCAAACACTTCTTCCAGTTGTTTCCTTAGGTTAACAGGAAACATGAAACGCCCTTTAGCATCAACCTTGCAATCAAATTCTCCTATAAGGCTTGTCATTAGTGGGTTTGGTTTGAATAGCGTCAAAAATATCAAAATTTCACCACTTTTTACCACTTTTAACCCTTTTTTACCACTTTTGTTGAAAAATCAAAATACTGTTAATAATTATTAAGCCTGTATTTACCCTCCGTTTTAAAAAACAAATGCGTGCAACTGCCATATTTATCAAGCATTTAACCGGGATTTAAAAATTTAGATGTTGTTTACTCAATCACGTGAATAATAATTGAGAGGATTGCCGGTGTTGATAATATAATACTATTTCAACCTCATTATGCCTATAATCTAATAGCGTAGTACTATTTTAGTTCGATTTTTTTTAATGAACCTAGTCGCCTATGTTGTTAATAGTCTGTGTGTCTAAAAAACTTCATACTTAAATAAGGCGAGGACTTTTTTTGGAAATTCAACTTATAAGGTTAAACCATTGAATGTTATTACAAAATTAGCACCGTTATTATTAAACGTGTTTAGTTTCCCGCCAAGTTGTTTAGTCATAATGGTTACAAGCTCTAAGCCTAGGCTACTTTCATTTAAAGGAGTTTTATCTGTTGGCAGGCCTGTGCCATTATCGCTTATACTTAATTGCCATTGATACAAAGTTCTTTCTGTTTTCGTAAGCAAAATTTTAATCACCCCGACTTTATTAGGGAAAGCATATTTAATAGCATTAGTTAATAATTCGTTTACTATTAAAGCCAATGGCAATGCAGTTTTAGAGTTTAATATATTGGAAGGTATTTGCACATCAAGTGTTATGTCTGGGTAATTTTCTAAAACCTGTTTATAAAAATTAATCACTTTATGTAAATATAAATTAATATCTACCTCTAAACCGGTGTTGGCTTCCTGCAATAGTTGGTGCATAGCCGACATAGTATGTATACGCGTTTCTGTTTTTATTAAATAGGATTGTGTTTCTCTATTAATGGCTGTATCTGCTTGTATAGATAATAATGAGGATATCATTTGCAAACTGTTATTAATACGGTGATGTACTTCTTGCATAAGTAACTCTTTAGTTTCGTTTTCTTTGGCTAATACTTCCGAGTATTTTTTATTGGCGTGATAAGCTCTTTTTCCAAAAAATAAAAGTACGCCCGTTAAAAGTGCAAAGCCAATAAAACCAATTATTAAAAAAAATTGCTTTTGTGTATTAAGTTTATTTTGAATTTCAAATTCCAATAACGATTTATCTGCTTCAAATTTTAAAGCAGTTTCTTTTTTATCAAACGCATATTGCATCGTAGCTTGTATGCCTTTTTTTTGAGCTTCTTCGTTAAATATACTGTCGTTATACGCATCAAATAACAAATGATGACGATAAGCGGCTTTGTAATCTCCTTTTGTGCTATCTATTTTTATTAAGCTTTCATAACCCTTTACTATATCGTATTTTCTGCCAATTTCTTTTGCCGAAAAAATACTTTTATTTACATAAAAATCAGCTTGTTTCAAATTAATTGCCTCTCTATATAAATCACCAAGGTTTCTGTATGAACCTACCAATCCCTTTTTGTCATTAAGTTTCTCTTCTATGTTTAATGACATTAAATACATTTTTAATGCTTCTTTATTATTGTGTTGGCGATAGTAAACGATGCCAATGTTGTTATAATTCATTGCCATGCCCGATTCATTGCTTTCTTCAGTGTTTATTTTTAAAGCTGCAAAATAGTTTTTTAAGGCTTTTGTGAAATTAAGTTGCCCATCATACACTAAGCCAATGTTATTATATGCTAAGCTAATGTCTACTTTCGAATCAAGTTCTTTAGCCAGTTTTAAAGATGTATTTAGATGGATTAGTGCTAACGAATCATTTTTTAACCAATGATACGCATTACCTAAATTATTATTACACATCGTCATATTATACTTATTGTTTATTTGCTCTGCCACTTTTAACGCTAAAAAATAATAGATTAAGGCATCTGCATATTTTCCCTGTTCATCACAAATAAGCCCGATATTATTATTAGTTAATACTAATCCCGGATTGTAGTGAATGTATGCATACTCTTTCTTTGCCGCCAAGTAGTTGGTTAAAGCAAGTTGATAGTTTCCTTTTCGCCAATTAATAACTCCTATGTTATTATAACAATGAGCTATCCCTTTTTTCCATCCATGCTCTTTTCCTACAGTAATTTTTTTTGCCAGAAACAGTCCCTTATTTAAATAGATAAGACAGGTATCGTATTTATTCATTGGAAAATACTGAAAATACAATTTGAGGTAATGTTTTACTTGTACTGTATCTTCTTTGCCTGTTTTAATAAGAGCGCATAACGAATCTATTTGTCGGCGTTGTGCAAGGAGTGATTCACCTGCGAATGCAATGCCAATTACTAATAGAATATAAATTTTTAATACTTTCATTAATGAGCAATTAAGTTTGCTTTACTTTACCGGGGTTTTAAATTAAGTGCAAGCAACCTAATGTTTGGTGCATCAACAATAAAATGGTGTCAACTACTTAAATATGTATGCCAACTGCATAATTTAGGCAAAACTAGTTTTTAAACTCTTCATCTATTTTTTCTTTAAAAGTGCGACCAACAGGAAGTATAATATCATTAATATAAATTTGCGCAGCCTTATAGGTTGTTACCGCTTTTTTATTTACCACATACGAACGGTGAATTTTTAAAAATCCATCGGTCGCTAACTGTTGGTAAAGCTCAGTAATTACTGTTCTAACCAATTTTTTTTTACCATTACTTGTGTATAATAAGGTGTAATTCCCTTCGGCTTCTAAATAGGTTATATCATCAATGGGTATTTGTGCCATGGCGTGCCCATCTTTAATTACTAAACTTTTTTCGCTTGTTGTTTTAGTTTGTATTTCAGCACTAAATAAAGCCAACTCAATGGCTATTAATAAATCTTCTTTTTTAAATGGTTTTACTAAATAAGCGTTTGGGTGCGTATGCTTTGCTTTAGTAAGCATTTCGGAGCTTGAGTGCGAGGTAATGTATATAAATGGTATTTTATAGATGTTATATAACAGTTGGCCTAAATCAACACCTGTTTTAGTTGTACCTAACATAATATCGGTTAGTACAATATGTGGTTTTAGCAGCTCAATGTTTACTAAAGCTTCATCTACGGTGTGTGCTGTATTTACATTTGCATAACCCGCCAGTTTAAGGGTTCGTAAAATATGCTCTGCTATAAGCAACTCATCTTCTACAATTAAAACAATACAATTTTTAAACATACAGTACTTAGCGTTTGCAATAAAACTCATTATTTTGAGTGCTTGCAAAAAAATGTAAGATGCAGGGCGTTTTCAAAGTCTTGAAAATAGGGGTTTACTTCATCTAAATCACCGGTTTCAAGACAAAAAAGGAACGACGCAGATGACGTTTTCTTGCAAGCACTATTTATAACACACCTAATATACTTAACAATAAGTGAAGTTTAACTTTATAAAGAGTAATTATGTATTTAAAAATGGATGGTAGTTCGCATACATATTTCTGTTGTTCGTACCATATTTTTTTTTAAGGAGTTTAATTGATTCACTTTTGGCATAATAAACTATTTAAACTTTTAATATTTACGTATGAAAAAACTACTATTACTCTCTTATTTTATAATAGCAACGGCTATTACAACAACTGCCCAATGCTGGCAAACACTAGCCACGGGTGGTGGTTACTCTTTCGGAATTAAAACAAATGGCACCCTATGGGGTTGGGGGTTTAATAGTATTGGGCAATTGGGCGATGGAACTACGACTAATAGATCAACCGCAGTACAAACAAGTACGGCTACAAATTGGAAAAGTATTGCCTGTGGAAGTGGCCATTCTTTGGCTATTAAAACAGATGGCACACTTTGGACTTGGGGTCAAAATACTAATGGGCAATTAGGCGATGGAACAACGGTTAATAAATCGGTTCCTACACAAATAGGTGTAGCAAATAACTGGTTGTTTGTAAATGCAGGCGAAAATCACAGCATTGCTATTAAAACAGACGGTACCCTTTGGGCTTGCGGCTTAAATAGTAACTCACAATTAGGCGATGGTACTGCTGTCGATAAAAACGTGTTTACACAAATAGGCGTTGCCACCAATTGGCAATCGGCCTCTGGAGGTTCGGATTTTACAATGGCTATACAAAGTAACGGCACTTTATGGGGCTTTGGTGCTAATAGTATTAGACAGTTAGGAGATGGAACAACGTTAATGAGAGCAACTCCAATACAAATTGGTACAGCTACTAACTGGTCGGTTGTAGCTTGTGGTCAGGCTCATTCTGTTGCTGTAAAAACAGGTGGTACTCTATGGTCGTGGGGATATAATATCGAAGGAGCTTTAGGTTCGGGAGCAGTAGCTCAAAACGCTGCACCAACACAAATTGGTGTGGCTACAAATTGGAAAGCCGTTGCTGCCTTTTACAGACATAGTTTGGCTACAAAAACAGACGGCACACTCTGGGGATTTGGATATAATAATTTGAGCCAATTAGGAGATGGTACAACGGTAAATAGAAATGTGCCAACACAAATTGGTGTATCTACAAATTGGATTTATCCTTCTGCGGGATCGTTTAATGGTGTTGCCATAAAAACCGATGGTACTATTTGGGCTTGGGGTAGTAATGGTGGCGGACAATTGGGTGATGGCACACTGGTTGCTAAATCAACGCCTGTGCAAGTTATTACAACCTGTGCCGTTGGTGCAGCACTTAATTTAGATGGGGTAGATGATTATGTATCTATTGGAACTGTTATTTCTCCAAACTCATCATACACCAAAGAGGCGTGGATATATGCCAATGCATCAAGTTCCGGTAATATTATTAGTTCAGGTTCAGCTGCCTTTTGGCTTTCAGGCGGGCAATTAAGTACATTTAATAATGGAGGATCGGTAATCCAAGATCCTTTGGTTTTCCCTCTCAATCAATGGGTGCATGTAGCCGTTACCTTTAACTCTGCTACTTCGGTATCCGGTTTATATAAAAACGGGGTACTTGTAAACTCAGGAATCTCAAATTCGGGATATACGAATGATGCCATCGCTATAGGCCAATACGGACCAAGTAGTTCAAATTTTTTTCAAGGTTCTATGGATGAAGTTCGTATATGGGATGTAGCTCGCACAACCTGCGAAATCAATACATTTATGAATTGTGAAATACCAACTACCGCAACAAACTTATTAGCTAATTACCATTTTAATCAAGGTGTTGCTTCTTCTGTCAACACAAGTATCACATCATTAACCGATGTTTCCGGTAATGCTAATAACGGTGCGCTTACTAATTTTGCTTTAACAGGTAATGCTTCTAATTGGCTTGCACCGGGCGCTGTTGTAAGCGGATTTACAACTCCTTTAGCAGCACCGGCAGTAAACGCAACGGTTACAAATTCAGTGATTTGTAATGGCGGCTCAACTACGCTAACCGGCACAGGTGCTACTACGTATACATGGACAGGTGGTGTTACAAACGCCATAACATTTTTTCCTACTACAACTGTAGCATACACAGTAACAGGTACAGCTGCTTTTGGTTGCACCAATACTGCTGTAAAAACAATTACAGTAAATGCTTTACCAACAGTTGCCGTAAACTCGGGTACAATTTGTAGTGGTAATTCGTTCACTATTATTCCAAGTGGTGCTAGTACATACACTGTGCAAGGCGGTGCAACAACGGTTAGTCCTTTATCCAATTCAACATATACCGTTAAAGGTACAAGTGCTGCGGGTTGCGTGAGTGCTAATACAGCAACAAGTTCTGTAACAGTAAATACAACACCAACAGTTGCCGTAAACTCGGGTACAATTTGTAGTGGTAATTCATTCACTATTATTCCAACCGGCGCCGGTACATACACCGTGCAAGGTGGTGCAACAACAGTTAGTCCCTTATCAACAACAAGCTATACCGTAAAAGGTACTAGTACGTTAGGTTGTGTGAGTGCTAATACAGCAACAAGTTCTGTAACAGTAAATACAACGCCAACAGTTTCAGTAAACTCGGGTACAATTTGTAGTGGTAATTCGTTCACTATTATTCCAACAGGCGCTAGTATATACACTGTGCAGGGCGGCGCTACAACAGTTAGTCCTTTATCTAATACTACTTATACAGTTAAGGGTACAAGTACGCTAGGTTGTGTGAGTGCTAATACGGCGGTTAGCAGTGTAACGGTTAATGCATTGCCAATAATTTCAGTAAACTCAGGAGCAATTTGTTCGGGACAATCATTTACCATGGTTCCGAGCGGGGCATCAACGTATACGTATTCAAGCGGAACGAATGTAGTAATGCCAACATCAAATGCCACATATAGTGTTAGTGGAACAGATGCTAATGGTTGTGTGTCTTCCATAAATGTAGTTTCAAGTGTTACGGTAAATACGTGCACAGTAGCAGCCGCTATTAATTTTGATGGTGTTGATGATTATGCGGATATTATAACTCCATCAGCTATTCCTGTTGGAAATTCTGCTTATACTATTGAAGCTAAAATTAAACCTAATACATTGGGTAATTTAGGTATTGTTGGCTGGGGTAATTATGGTACCGGTGGAGCTGTAAATGCGTTAAGATTAGATGCAAGCGGGAACATTGTAAACTATTGGTGGGGACCGGATCTTGTAGTTTCTTCATCACCAATAAATTTGATAGATGGAAATTGGCATCATATTGCAGCAACCTTTGATGGAACAACCCGATTTATTTTTATTGATGGTATTTTAAAAGGTTCGGATACACCCGGCTCCGCACATATTGTACCGGCAACAAACGTGAGGATAGGTTCTACTAATTATGGAGAATATTTTAATGGTACTATTGATGAAGTTAGAGTTTGGAATGTAGCCAGAACGCAATGTGAAATTAATACCTATAAAGATTGTGAAATTCCGGTCATATCAGCTCTTTTAGTTGCTAACTATCATTTTAATCAAGGTTTTGATGCAGCAAATAATTCAACAGAAATAAATGTGTCAGATGCATCCGGTAATTCAAATACAGCAACCCTTACAAATTTTGCTTTAGCAGGAACAACTTCAAATTGGATAGCACCTGGTAGCGTTGTTAATGGATATACAACTGCTTTAATTCCTCCGGCAGTAAATGCAACGGTTACTAATTCTGTTATTTGTAATGGGAACTCAACTACCCTAACCGGTACAGGTGCTAGTACTTATACCTGGACAAGTGGTGTTACAAATGCAACAGCATTTTTTCCAACAACTACAACAGCATATACGGTTACAGGAACGGCAGCATTAACGGGCTGTACCAATACATCTGTAAAAACAATTACCGTAAATGCTTTACCAAATGTAGTAGTTAACTCCGGCGCAATTTGTAACGGTCAATCGTTTACTATGTCGCCAAGCGGTGCAAGTACATACACCTATAGTAGTGGTTCAGCTATTGTTACACCAACCGGTTCAACAACTTATAATGTATATGGTACCGATGTAAATGGTTGTGATAATTTTGCAACCGGTTCTGTTACCGTAAATGCTTTACCAACTATAGCAGTTGCTTCAACAACCATTTGTGCAGGATCTACAGGCAGCTTAACGGCAAGTGGGGCAGCAACTTATACTTGGAATACGGGTGTAAACACACCGGTATTAAGCGCAAGCCCGGCATCAAACACTAGCTATACTGTAAATGGTACAAGTAGTGCGGGTTGTGTAGGTACACCAACAATTGCAACAATTACTGTGGGCACGGCACCAAGCATCGCTTTAAATTCGGTAAGCGTGTGTGCGGGAAACTCTGCTACATTAACAGCAAGCGGTGTTACTACTTATACGTGGAACACAGGTGCTAATACGCCTACTATTATAGTAACACCAACTGTTAACACAACTTATAGTGTTAATGGTAATTTAACAGGTTGTAGTGCAGGAGCAACAAGCACATCTACTGTAACGGTAAATGCGAATCCAACCGTTAGTGTAAACTCCGGGGCTATTTGTACAGGGCAATCATTCATAATGATACCAACCGGAGCAAGTACATACACCGTGCAAGGTGGTGCAACAACGGTTAGTCCTCTATCCAATTCAACGTATACCGTTAAGGGTACAAGTGCTGCTGGTTGTGTGAGTGCTAATACAGCAACAAGTTCTGTAACTGTAAATACATTACCTGTAATTTCTGTAAACTCAGGCGTTATTTGCGCAGGGCAATCATTTACAATGATACCAAGCGGTGCAAGTACATACACTTATTCAAGCGGAGCAGGTGTAGTAATGCCAACAGCAAATGCGAGCTACACCGTTACGGGCATAGATGCTAATGGTTGTAACAATACAGCAGTAAGTTCGGTAACCGTAAAAGCATTGCCTGTTGTAACAGCCGGCACAAGTAACACCCTAATTTGCATAGGACAAACTGCTACTTTATCAGTAACCGGAGCAACCACCTATACTTGGAGTACAACAGAAACAACTCCTGTTATTGCAGTTACACCAACAACTCAAACTACTTATACGGTAAGCGGAATAGATGCAAACGGATGCACTAACTCAACTACCATTATGCAAGATGTTAGTTTATGTACCGGTATTTCAATGCTGACACAGCCTCTTGAAGGTACATTTATTGTATATCCAAATCCTGCATCTTCAGTTATTAATATTGAATTTTTAAGTTTCAACAACGAAACATATCAAGTTGAATTAACTGATGCTTTAGGTCAATTAGTATTAAGAGAAATTGCTACTACTAAAAACTTAGCTTTAAAAACGGATAGCATAAACAATGGTATTTATTTTGTGAAAATAATTTCAGATAATTCGCAAACCACAAAACGAATTATTTTAAACAGATAGGCAAAACGAATTATTAAAAACCCGCTTTGTTTTTACAAAGCGGGTTTTTTTATTTCACTAAAAGAAACTGAATTTTATTTTAGTTTATTTCATCTATACTTGTCATGCAATCCTTTGAAATATTTTTGAGTATAAAAGGCTGATAAAACATTAGATAAATACAGAATAACTCTAATCAATCCGTAGGTTGTGTTTAGGTCCTTTTAAAGTGAATTTGTTACTTAATTGTTACTCATATAATTTCAACTACTCCCACAAGTCCCCTAAATAGGCGAAAGTGATAAAATTAAAATTTAGATGTTGTTTTTTTTTCCGGTTTTTAGTGACTTGAGATATTAACAATTATAGTATCTTTGACGACCTTAATTATGGAACAAGCAAAATTTATTGATATAGAGAAGGTTTTAAAGGAAAAAGCCTATAAACTATATAAATGGCTTCCCCGCTTTGCTGTTAACTGGCTCAAAAAAAAGCTTCATGAGGATGATATTAACGCGGCTATGGAGGCTTTAAAAAATGAGCGCGGATTAGAGTTTAATTCTAAAGGCCTTAAATTATTAGGTGCCCATGTTGAGTCAAAACATGCCGACCTTATTCCAAAAACAGGAACTGTTATTATTGCTGCAAACCATCCATTGGGAGGGCTCGACGGAATGGCGCTCATTAAATCGGTTGGAGAAATAAGATCGGATGTTCGTTTCTTTGTGAATGATATTTTAGGCAATATTAAAAACTACGGCGAAATATTTGTTGCCGTAAATAAAGTAGGAAACTCCTCTACGCGCTCCTTAAGGAGTATGGAAGACGTATTTATGTCTGAAACCGCTGTGTTGTTTTTCCCTGCGGGCTTAGTATCAAGAAAACAAGCCGGATTGGTAAGAGACTTAGAATGGAAAAAAAGTTTTGTTACTCAGGCAATTGATCATAACCGAATGATACAGCCTGTTTTTATTGAAGGCGAAAATTCAAAATTCTTTTACAAGTTCGCTAATTTCCGTAAATGGATCGGTATTAAAGTAAATATTGAAATGTTGTTTTTGCCTGATGAAATGTTCAGGGCAAGAAAGGACACGATTAAAATTCATTTCAGTAAACCGTTTGATTCAGCAATTTTACATAACGGTAAAACTCATAAGGAATGGTCGAACATGATCTACACCTATATTTATTCACCGGAGTTTATGAAACAAATTTCCTTTGAAGAATACATGAAAAACAAATAAAAAGTCGGCCGGTGTTAACCCGGCTCTATAATAAATCCAAACTTAATGCATGGCAAACAGAAGTTATATTTACGGACTTAAAAACAATAAGCACATAAGTATGGGAGAGTACCCCTACAAAATCCCTTATGCATTCAGGGTTTTGGCGGCTTACGAAAACAGGGTAACAGACTCTGACCTGTATGATAAAGCAGTTGGTATTAAAGCAAATTTCAATAAAGGAAAAAAAGGGTTGTATGATTTGTTAGATTTTTTAATATTATCCGATCAAATAAAAGGTCGTGAGGAGTTTAGATTGGAAGTACTAAAAACAAAAGAATTTTTAGATGCGATTGATGCCGAAGAAATTCTGCTTGAAAACGGAGAAGTTTATGCGCTCCACACAGATAAAGAAGGAAATTATTTAGATACCGGAGGCCTTGAACGTACTAATGCGTATGCACGTGAAGACTATCAATGGCTGGGAGAAGATATAGAAAATTTAAAAAACTTTAAAATAACGGCAGATCAATTATTTAAAACAACTGACGAAAGATTTCTGAAACTGTATGGCTGGATCATTGATTTAAAAGATAATTGGAAAGAACAATTGGGATTGGATGCATGGACAGGAATTCTTTATTTTCAGTTTAATGAAACAGATTAATTATAAAATGTAATGAGCAACATAAATATAAGAGTCGGGTTTGGTTACGATGTGCATCCCTTAGGTGAAGGCAGAGAGCTATGGTTGGGCGGAATTAAATTAGAATTTGATAAAGGGTGTGTTGGTCACAGTGATGCCGATGTTTTGCTGCATGCTATATGTGATGCGCTGCTTGGGGCTTCGAACCTCAGAGACATCGGGTATCACTTTCCCAATACAAACCCTAAATATAAAGGAGCCGACAGTAAATTGCTTTTAAAAGAAGTGGTTGAGTTGTTAGATAAAAATGGTTACGGAATTGGTAATGTTGATGCTACTTTAAGCCTTGAAGCGCCAAAAGTTAATCCTCATATTGAAGCCATGCAAAACATATTGGCACCAATAATGAAGATCGGGACAAACGATATTTCTATAAAAGCAACTACTAACGAAGGCCTTGGCTATGTTGGCAAAGGGGAAGGTGTAAATGCGTATGCAGTAGCTTTGATCTATAAAAAATAGACTGCATACTAAAATCAAAAATTCCACGTTACACCATTTTGTTAATTTAACCGAAGACGCCATTCTATTAACACTATTTAAGAGGAAATGACCCTATAATTTGTAGTATTTCGGCTAAAAGTGTAAATTCGTCGTTCTTTATAAAATGAGCCAACTACAACTGATAGATAAGCAAAATGTGCCGCAGCATATTGCCATTATAATGGACGGAAACGGGCGTTGGGCAAAGCAGCAGGGTGAAAACCGCATATTTGGCCATTATGAAGGGGTTAATTCGGTAAGAGATGTAGTAGAAGGCGCCGGCGAAGCCGGAGTAAAGTATATTACATTGTATGCTTTTAGTACCGAAAATTGGAACAGGCCTAAGGAAGAAGTAGATGCCTTAATGGAATTACTGGTTTCTACAATAAGTATGGAAACGCCTCAGCTTAATAAAAAAAATGTATCATTGCAGGCCATCGGAAATTTAAACAGCCTCCCTCCCGCGTGTTTACAGGAGCTGAACGAGTCTATTGAAATGACCTCTAAAAATACAGGATTAAAATTAATATTGGCATTAAGCTATTCTGCAAAGTGGGAATTAACGGAAGCCGTAAAACATATTGCGGAAAATGTAAAGAACGGAACACTTGCAGTGAAAGATATTTCAGAAAAATTAATTGAAAACGAATTATGTACTAAAGGTATTCCTGATCCTGAATTGATGATTCGCACCAGCGGAGAGCATCGCATCAGTAATTTTTTGTTATGGCAATTGGCCTATGCAGAGTTTTATTTCACTGAAAAACTATGGCCCGAGTTTAGAAAAGATGACTTGTTTACGGCTATATTAAACTACCAAAATCGTGAAAGGCGCTTCGGCAAAACAAGCGAGCAATTAACTCAACCAAAATAAATGAAATTTATTAAGCTCCCCATTTTATGTTTTTTGTTGGTTCTGAGTCATGTCAGTTTTTCACAGATATTGCTGGAATCAAGCAGTAAGGCAGACTCTCTTGATTGGGCAAAGCCGAAAGAATATATATTGGCACCTATTGAAGTGGAGTGTTCACAATATACCGATAAAAATATTGTACGTTTATTAACGGGTTTAACCGCCGGTGATAAAATTCAAATACCGGGCGATAAAATTTCGGAAGCCATTAAAAGCTTATGGAAGCAAAGTCTTTTTGAAAACATTAAAATTTATTTAGTAAAAACAATCGGCAAAGACGCGTTTTTAAAAGTAGTGGTGGTTGAAAAACCACGTTTATCCAAGTTCTCATTTACCGGCAGCGTTAAAAAAAATGATGCCGATGATATCAGGGCAAAA
Source organism: Bacteroidota bacterium (assembly GCA_025362395.1). Classification (GTDB taxonomy): domain Bacteria; phylum Bacteroidota; class Bacteroidia; order B-17B0; family Aurantibacillaceae; genus UBA4416. The sequence goes on along the minus strand of JANYGK010000110.1, from coordinate 51,245 downwards.
ATCAGGTTGGTAAGAGAAAAAGTAGTAACAGATTATACATTGGGTTACATAAAAAATATTGTAAAAGATTTTTATGTAAATAAAGGGTTTTACAATACGGTAGTTACAATTACGACAGAGCCCGACAAAACTTCAAAAACACCTCACGTAACGGTTTATATCAATGTAAAAAAAGGAAAAAAAGTAAGGATCCAAAATCTTACTTTTCATGGAAATACTATTGTTAAAAGTTGGCAGTTAAGACGTAAAATGAAGGATAGTAAACCTTTTCGTTTATACAACCCGTTTAACTCAGGCAAATATCTAGAGGAAAATTTAGAAAAAGATCTCCCGAGCGTATTAGCAAAATACAACAGTAAAGGGTATCGGGATGCGCGTATAAGAAAAGACACAGCTTATTTTGTGAAGAAAAACCGTGTAAATATTGATGTATATATTGAAGAAGGAAACAGGTACTATTTCGGCGATATAAAATGGTTAGGGAACTCTAAGTACAGGAGCGGGCAGTTAGACACTATTTTAAATATTAAAAAAGGCGATATTTTCGATCAGAGTTTATTAGAACAGAAATTATTTATGAACCCTAACGGGTATGATATTTCTTCGCTTTATATGGACGACGGCTATTTATTTTTTAATGTAACACCGCAGGAAGTAAATGTACACAGCGATACCATTGACCTTGAAATACACATGTACGAAGGCAAACAGGCAACCATTAATAAAGTAACGGTATTAGGTAATGCCAAAACAAACGATCATGTTATTTACAGGGAAATCAGAACAAGGCCCGGCCAATTATTCCGCCGGTCTGATATTATAAGGACGCAGCGAGAGCTTAGCCAGTTAGGCTATTTCGATCCTGAAAAGTTGGGCGTTACCCCAACACCTAATCCCGCAGACGGTACAGTAGATATTGAATACAGGGTAGAAGAAAAACCATCTGACCAAGTGGAGCTTTCGGGCGGTTGGGGCGGTGGCCGTGTAGTAGGTACGTTGGGTCTTACATTCAACAACTTCTCAATGCGAAATATTTTCAAGCCTTCCTCTTGGAGCCCTTTGCCGACAGGCGACGGACAAAAATTCAGCATAAGGGCACAAACTAACGGTGTGTATTATCAATCATACAACCTTTCATTTACAGAACCATGGTTAGGCGGTAAAAAACCTAACTCATTAACAACTTCTGTTTTTCACTCTGTTTTTAACCAAACAGGTGAAAAAAAATATACAAAAGATTCGGAAGGCAATAGAATCTTAAATCCTAACCGCAGTACATTATCTATTACGGGAGCCTCTGTAGGCTTTGGTAAGCGGCTAAAGAAACCGGATGATTTCTTTTCACTGTTTACCGAACTGAGCTATAATTATTATGAATTAAATAAATATTACGGTGTATTTACTTTTGGCCAAGGCTATTCAAATGATTTTAACGGAAGAATTAATATAACCCGTAATAGTATAGATGCGCCTACTTTTCCTAAAAATGGATCTAACTTTTCTTTCTTGGCACAATTTACACCTCCATACTCCTTATTTAACGGTAAAAATTACGCCACAGCAACCGATGCACAACGGTTTAAATTTATTGAATATCAGAAATATAAATTTACTGCGGAATGGTTTACCCAGTTAACCAATTACAGGCCTAAAGGCGAAGGAAAAGAAGCGCGTAATTTGGTGTTGCGTACAAAAATAGGCTACGGTATTTTAGGGCAATACAATCGCAAAGTAGGTATTTCCCCGTTTGAAAGGTATTACATGGGAGGAAGCGGATTAAGCGGGTATCAAAATTTTGTGGCCCGTGAAATCATCGGTTTAAGAGGTTACACAGATAACTCTGTATCAAGTATCAACGGAGATCCTGTATGTGCAAGGTATACTATGGAATTGCGTTATCCCATATCATTGAACCCGCAGGCAACCATATTTATTTTGGGGTTTGCCGAAGCAGGTAATACATGGGCAAAATATAAAGATTTTAATCCGTTCCAGGTTAAACGAAGTGCCGGATTTGGGTTACGCGTATTTCTGCCTATGTTTGGTTTATTGGGCTTGGATTATGGGTGGGGCTTTGATAATATACCGGGTAATCCGAGTTCAGGAAATGGTAAAGGCCAGTTCCACTTTACACTGGGTGCGCAGTTAGGAGAGCTTTAAACTAAAAATCGTAAATAAATAAAATATGTGTAAATTGGCACACGTTATGATTAAATATAAAAACACTAAATAATATCATACACATGAAAAAAGCAGTTTTAACCATCATCGTAATCTTAACGACAGTTACCTTTTCTTTAGCGCAAAAAATAGGCTTTGTAGACAGTGATTACATTTTATCACACATTCCTGAATATAAAGCGGCACAGGCTGAAATTGATAAAACATCGGTTGACTGGCAAAAAGAAATTGAAGTTAAATACGGAGAGATCGATAAGCTTTATAAAATTTACCAGGCAGAGTCTGTACTATTAACAGACGATATGAAGAAGAAACGGGAGAATGAAATTATCAATAAAGAGAAAGAAGTAAAAGAACTTCAAAAATCACGTTTTGGCGTGGACGGAGAATTATTTAAAAAACGCATGGAGCTTGTAAAACCTATACAGGATAAAGTATACAGTGCCGTTAAACAAGTAGCGGAAAGAGGAGGTTTAGCATTTATTTTTGATAAAGCAGGTCAGGTTTCTTTACTTTATTCAAACAGTAAGTATGATAAAAGCGAAGATGTACTTACCTTTATGGGATATAATAAAAAATAGTTAATATAACTTCAATAACCAATAACATATAAATACAAACAACAAAAAAATGAAAAACTTAGTAAAATCAATTGCAATAGTTGCTTTAACATTAGGATCTGTAACCTTTGTACAGGCTCAAAAAATTGCGCACATCAGTTTAGATTCTTTAATAACAACGATGCCTGAAAGCAAAACCGCACAGGATGTTGCACAAAAATATTTGAAAGAATTGGAAACTCAAGTGGCCACAATGGAAACTGAATTACAGGCTAAGTATAAAGATTATATGGATAATCAGGATAAATATTCTCCAATTGTAAAAAATGCTAAAGAAGGAGAATTACAAGACCTGAATAAACGCATTGAAGATTTTAAAGCTCAGGCACAAACCGACTACCAACGTAAATACGGAGAATTATCTAAACCTATTTATGATAAAGCTAAAAAAGCGATTGAAGCAGTTGCAAAAGAAAACAGCTATAAATATGTATTGGATACAAGTTCAGGAAACATTTTATATACTGAACCGGGAGATGATATTTTAATCCTGGTAAAGAAAAAACTGGAAACAATGCCTGCAGCCGTTATACCCGGTTCAACCGGAGGTACTACTAAAACACCCGGAAGTACAACACCAAAAGCACCGGGCACTAAACCCGCGGGTATAAAATAATCACCTGCTATCATTAAATTAAAAAGATCCGGATAAGATAATCCGGATCTTTTTTGCTTTTAACCCTTGTGTGTTCATAATCATTTACGTTTTCTTGTAAAAATGCGTATAAAAGTATCAAATTTGATTAATACACCCAATTCATTTTTTGAATTGATAAATTGATCAATATGCAAAAATTAAAATTTTTATTATTTTTTATCGTATTTCTTGTTTCGGGCTATACATATTCGCAAGTCAGGGAGTTGAAAGAAGATGCTGCATTTTACTATGACAATAAAGATTTTAAAGATGCTTACGACGCATACGACAAGCTGTATGCGCAGAACCCGAAGAACTTGGATTACAAATTCAGATTAGGCGTATCAGCCATCAACTATCCTGAAAAGAAAGCAAGATCCGTTGAAATTTTTGAAGACCTGAAAAAAATAGATAAGTCTTCTGAAATTAATTACTACTTAGGAAAAGCGTATCATATTAATTACCGGTTTGATGATGCACTGGCTTCTTATAACGAATATTTAAACGCGAAGCAATCGACTAAAATTAAAGAGGAAGATAAAACAATGATGGAAGATGCAAAGCTTGGGATAGCTAATTGCAACAACGGGAAAGATTTGATCAACCGCAAGGTAATTGCCGATATTAAAAACATAGGTTTACCCATTAATACACCCGAAGTGGAAGGTGTGCCTGTTATTTCGGCTGATGAATCCATTATGATTTTTACATATTCAGGTAAAAAAAGTACCGGCGGCTTATTAAGTGATGCAATGAAGCCTGATGCTGAATCAGGTTCTTACCATGAAGATATTTTTATAAGCACAAGGGTAAATGATTCTATATGGTCAGAACCTACAGGAATAGCATCCTTAAATACTAAAGCCAATGATGCGGCGGTTGCGTTGTCTCCGGACGGGCAAACATTATTTTCCTTTATTAGTAACAATGATGCGGGCGATTTGTATACAAGTTCTTTAAACGGCACGGAATGGAGTAAACCTGTGAAGTTAAATAAAAATATAAATACAATCGAATGGGAAGGCAGTTGCTCTATTTCATCAGACGGCAGATTTCTCTTTTTTGCTTCTGAAAGGCCGGGCGGCTTAGGAGGCAGAGACCTGTATATATCTGAAAAAGTAAATGGCGATTGGGGACCTGCAAAAAATTTAGGCCCAAAAATTAATACGCAATACAATGAAGACGCGCCTTTTATCCATCCCGACGGTATTACTTTGTTTTTTAGTTCCGAAGGGCATAAAAGTATTGGCGGCTACGATATTATGTATTCTATAAAAGAAGAAAATGATTGGATTGAGCCTTTGAGTATGGGTATACCTTTAAATACTACAGAAGACGATCGTTTTTATGTAATTAATGCAAAGGGCGACAGGGGTTATTTTTCTTCTAACAGGGGAGGGGCAGGCGGTAAAGGGAAGCAGGATATTTACACCGTTGAACCAGGCATTTTAGGCGAGAAGCCTATTTTGGCACTTTTAAAAGGAAATGTTTTTGCGGATGATAAACCGACAGAGGCAAAAATTGAGGTCAATAAAAAAGTAACTAATGAGTCGATAGGACCTTATTATGCTAATGCAAAAACAGGAAAATACCTTATGGCATTATCTCCCGGCAATGGATATAAAATACGTATCATAGTAAGCGTGCCGGGTTATGAGGCTATTGAAGAGGAAATTGATGTTGAGAAATTACAAAAGTTTGTAGAGATAAAAAAAGATTTTTATGTGTATTCACCGGGTTATGCGAATAAGAAAACCCAAAAATCGGTTAAGTCAATTTTAGACAGTTTATTAGGTTCATCAACTAATGTAGAGGATTTTAAAAATGATGCTACATTAAATAATATTCTTGATGCGAATACAGCTAAGCCCGATACTGTAAAAATGAACTTAACGCCTTGCAATGGTGGCATTGCTCCTGATTTTACCTTATTAAAAGGCAAGTCGCTTAACATTGCCGAAAATTATAAAAAACTATTGGAGCTGGGCGGCACAACCTGTGCAGAAGGCCTTGTATTTAAGGTGCAGATAGCTGCGTATAAACACCCTGAAAATTATAAATACGACCGTTTAAAAGAATTCGGAGAACCGGAAATAATTAATTACCCGGATGGTATTACACGTTTCACCCAGTTTAAATTTACTACGCTTAATGAAGCGGAAGCCGCAAGGCAAAAAATTATAGCCAAAGGACAAAACGATGCATGGGTTACAGCGCTCATTAACGGAAAACGCTATACGCTTGAAGAATTGATTTTAGTAAATTTTATGGGTAAGGCGGTAAATTAATTGGTAACCGTTTATTAAAAAGGGCGCTTAAGGAATTAAGTGTCCTTTTTTATTTCACAGCATTTCTTAATAAAATATAATTGCTACGTTAAGAAGTTTTAAAAAACGAATAATGCTTATTTATTTTTTTCTATATGATGTACCTTTGTATAGGTAAATAATTTTTGAAATCATGGACAAGATAAATTGGGAAGACGTTGAAGCATTAGAATCCATTGCAAACCAATGTATAAAAAATGGAAAAGAAGTTGGTCAGGCAAGAGCCGCATTAAAAGCTATTTATGGTTATAATATAACGTATAATGATGAAGATGATAACAGGGAAAATGATTCCTGTAAAACCGACCATTCTAAGTATCAGCCATAAAATAAGGCTTCGCTAAGTTCAGCGAAGCCTTATTTTTAATATGTAATTTGATTAATTATTGAGCATTACAGGCATTACCAACATTAATACATCTTCAGCAGGATTTGCTTTTTGTGTAGGAACAATAATTCCTGCACGGTTAGGAGCGCTCATTTCAATCGTTACTTCGTCGCTTTCTAAATTAGTAAGCATTTCCAGTACAAATTTAGAGTTAAATCCTATTTCCATATCTTCACCAACATACGTACACATTAATGTTTCATGACCCTCATTAGCAAAATCTAAATCCTCGGCGGAAATAGTTAGCCGGCTTCCAACAATTTTTAAACGAATTTGATGCGTTGCCTTATTTGCAAATACACTTACACGGCGTATAGCACCTAAAAAAGAGGTTCTGTCAACCGTTAATTTATTAGGATTTTGTTTTGGGATTACCGCTTCGTAATTAGGATATTTTCCGTCTATTAAACGACACACTAAATTAATATTACCAAAGCTAAAGTAAGCGTTTGTTTTATTAAACTCAACTTTAACGGCATCATCAATACCGGCCAGTAAACTTTTAAGTACGTTCAGTGGTTTTTTAGGCATAATAAAAGCAGCGGAAGCGCCTGCCTTAGCATCGTTACGCGTATAACGCACAAGCTTATGGGCATCCGTAGCAACAAAAATAGAATTCTCATCATTGAACTGGCAAAATACCCCGCTCATAACAGGCCTTAAATCATCATTGCCTGTGGCAAAAATGGTTTTGTTAATAGCATTACCCAATACATCACTTTTAATAATAACGGAGGTAGGAGCTTCTACTTTAGGTAATTTAGGGTATTCATCGCCATTATGCCCTGTTAAGGTATAGTCACCGGTTTCTGTTTTTAATTTAGCGCTGTATTTTTTTGAATCAATAATAAAAGAGATTGGTTGCTCCGGTAAATTACTCAGCGCTTCCAATAATGTTTTCGCGGGAATGGCAAGATTTCCATTTTCTGTAGAATCTACTTTAATGCTGGTCGTAATGGTAGTTTCCATATCACTGGCATATAAAGTTAATTCTCCATTATTTAATTCAAATAAAAAACAATCCAAAATAGGAATGGTGTTGCTTGAATTTAATACACCGCTGATAGATTTTAAATGTTTTAAAAGTGTGGAAGAGGATACTACAAAATTCATATAATTTTTACTTAGAGTTATAATTAATTAAAATGCTAATAAATATAGAGCGTATTGCATGCGCAAAATTTACTAACTACCAAATTTAACGATATGCTTTCGTGAATAACGGTTAAAAAGTGTGTATTTATAAACTACTTTTTAACATTATTTTCGGGGAAGGAAATACAGGTAAGTTTGTAGCATTTTCCCGAATACAAAGTACTGCGCTACTCCATAATCCGCACCGTTATTGTATTTCGCATATAACCTGTCAGGATCATATTTATAATCAATCCCGTAATTTTTATTTTGGGAGGGAATTGAAAGTTTATGATAAAATCGGGAAACATTTAAGTTGTTGTTTCTATCAGTAATGGTAAGAGTTGCAAAAGGGATGGCAGTGTTGAGAGAATCTGCCAACTTGGATTTTTTATCAAGCACTACTTCACAGTTTACATTTTGAAAATAAGCAATGTATTGTTTTATTTTCTCTTCATCAAAAGAAAGCTGTTGGCCTTTCATTGTTTTTAAACCAAAGCGTTGCATGCTGAACAGGTCAATTACAAACGATGAATCAGGTATTTCATGAAGCTCTAATTTAATTTGTTTTATTTGCGGCGGCCTGTAGTTTATCATTAAACGGTCTCGCCAGTCTATTTCATCCGTAAAATAACGCGTAGTTAAAAAGCCTTCAAACCCGGGGATATGGGTAATAAAAGGTTCTTTATAATTTTCATCAGTTTCGGGGTTTGTCAGTAACATAAAAGTACCGGTATGATCCTGTGTAGAATGCCCCACATAATATTGTTTAATTTTTGTGCCTTTACTGTACATCTCAATTTTAGTGGATTTACCGGCCATTATTTTAATGACATTATCTCTGCTGCTTTTAGATACAGGCGATTTAACCTCTACCATTCTTACAGTGTAAAGCAATAATTCAATAGCGTCGGGCCTTACCGTATATTTTCCGTTCAATAGCCAGCCTGTCGGTTTTTTCTCCAGTAAAATTGATCTGCCGTCTTTATCAGCCAGAAATATTTTATCTACCGAAGCGGTATCTTTTAAGCCAAAATTGCCGGCTTCTTTATCCATAGTAGAATTTTTACCTTTGCTTTTATAAACAAAAATAGCTGCGATAACTAAAACCAATAAAATTAAAATGGTAATGACGGAACTTTTTTTCATGTGCTGTTATATTCTTAATTGAAGGAAATTGAATGTATTTACAAAATACAAAATCTATTTTGCAATTAGTTGGTGTATTTTTTCTTGCGAATGTAAAACTGAATTAACCCAAAAAGTAAAATAATTAATAAAGGCAAGCCAACGTTTATTAATTTCCATTTTGTAGGTTGTAAGGCTATTTTCTTTTTATCCAACAACCTTAATTTCACTTCACGTGAGCGCAGTTGCAGCAAACCCTCGTCATCCAGTAAATAATTCATACAATTTAGTAAAAAAGTGCGGTTGGCAAATTGTTCGTTCATGTATGAATCAAAACCAACCGGGTAAACCTTACCGGTACTTCTTTGATATTCGTTTTTAGCAATATCGCCGTCGGCCACTACAATCATACGTGTAGGTTTACTGTTGCCCATTACATCAAATGCTTTATCTTCCATAAATGCGGTTGGGATCCTGTTTTTAAAAACAGATTCAAAGCTGCCTTCCAGCAAACAGGCAAAGTTTTGGAATGAATTAATGTATTGTTTTTCATTGGGTTGATAACGGATCATACCGACATTTACGCGTGTAGGGGTTGCCTGTGTTTTGGTATATTTAGAGGTTTGCAGCAATATTGTTTTCTTAATTCCTCTTGCAAAAACAGTATCAAGCGTGCCAATAAATTCAGTGCGAATCAGGTCCAGATTTTTTACGATGGGATGACTTGAAACCGGTAAAATTAAAGGATAATATACCCATGGAAAAGGCTGAAAATCGGGTTGTCCCTTTTTGAACCCCATGTTAATAGGAACCCGTGCACATTGCAGGTCTTGCACTAGTACGGGATTTAACCTTACGCCGTATTTAAATAAAATATCGTCTAAGTTCAATTCATTTTTAAAACCAAGTGTGTACCCTTGCGTATTTAACGTATCACGGTTCACGTATACAGGGTCTATCAACCATAGCGCTTTACCGCCATGCATAATGAATTGATCAATCAGAAATTTTTCTTTATCCGTAAAAACAGAATCAGGCTGTGCAATCACAATAGCATCTGCACCTTTTAAAGCATACAATTTATCGTTCATCGCCACACGGCTTACTTTATAATATTCAGATAAAGCAGTCATGAAATCCGCACAATATATAGTGTCCAACTCGCCATGGCCTTCTAAAAAAACAACTTCGGCTTTTCTGATTGTTTTTGTTTTCCGTATGCTGTTTGATAAGCCGTATTCTAATTCCTGTATCGAATTATTTATATTTTGCTCCTGTTGATTTTGCAGGGCAACCTGTCTTTTATAAATCTGCCAAACACTTTCCTTACCTCTGTAAGATACAATGGCGCCGGGCCAGATGTAGGTTTCTGATACTTTTTGTGAACTCCTGTCAATGATCTGTTCGGGGATGATTCCTTTTTGAAATAACTGTTTTTCTATATTGTCAACCTCTTCTTTATTCGGATTTTCTAAAGGGTTTATAAATTCGTATTCAATTTTATCGCCCGAATAAGCCCTGTATTCATCCAGTAATTCCTTTGTTTCATTGCGTAAACGTGTAAAGCTCGGATTAAAATTTCCCTGTAAATACACTTTTACATAAACGACGTCATCAATTTCTTTCAACAGTTTTTTGGTCGATTCCGAAAGGGTGTAGCGTTTTTCTGAAGTAAGGTCGAAACGTTTAAATAAAAAATAACCTACAAAATTAATTAATATTAAAATGGCAGCTACTACGATGAGCATGGCCACGTCTTTTCTTTTTTGTGTAGAGTTAGTTTTATTCTTTACCATTTTCTGCTTTGTAAAACTAATTTTGATAATAAATTAAATAAAGCGATCATACTAAAAAAATAAACCACATCCCTTGTATCAATTACCCCGCGGCTCATACTAAGGTAATGCTCATTCATACCTAAGCCTTTTACCAGCGCATCATACTTACCGAAAATACCGGATGAAGAAACAAATTCGAAACCAATGTAAGTTATAAAACATAATAGCAGCGCCATAATAAAGGCAATGACCTGATTCTCTGAAACTGCCGATGCAAATGTTCCTACAGCTACAAAACCGGCTCCTAAAAACAGTAAGCCAATATAAGATCCCCACATGCCGCCTGTATCAATATTTCCTTTCGGGTAACCTAATTGATAAATCGAATAAAAATAAATAAGTGTAGGTAACAAAGAAACGATCACTAAAATAACGCCTGCCAAGTATTTGGCCATAACAATTTGCATTTCGGTTAAAGGGCGTGTCAGTAGTAATTCAATGGTTCCTGTTTTCTTTTCTTCCGAAAAGCTACGCATAGTAATAGCGGGTATTAAAAAAAGATACACCCACGGTGCCAGTATAAATAAAGAATCGATGTTTGCAAAGCCATTGTCCAACACATTAGACCCCGCGCTTTCTGTAGGAACCAACCACATAAAAGTACCAATGCCGGTTATAAAAACACCAATGGCAATGTAGCCTATGAGAGAACTTAAAAAACTGCGTATTTCTTTTACCAGTAGAGTAAACATATAGGTTTCAAAAATAGGAATAGATTTTAAAATATACTATCTATATTATCAGGGGAACCCAAAAATTAGATTAATTTTACATATTTCCTTTTTGTTTGTGTGTAAAGCCCTTCCCCTTGGAACAAACAGTACCCGGCGCTTATGGTGGTTTTTATGTCTTATCACCTTCTTTCTCAAAACAGTATAGAGGATATCTGATATCAGCCGGACAACTTATAAATTCGATAATCAAAATTATACTTTTAACTCGAGAGATGATACACGAAGATTTAGGTTAACTTTGAATTATAAATTCGGAAAAATGAGCATACGCGTCAATGAAAAACACAGTAACGAACAAGAATCCACACGTCTAAAAAAAGATTAATATATGAAGTCCTTTGCTAATTTTATTTCTTATTTGTTTCATCCTTTATTAATAGCTACTTACGGGTGTTTACTGATATTTTTCGGATTAACCAACAGTATTTATTATGCTTTTACGCCTTTAAAATTAAAGTGTATTATTACGCTCACTGTTTTTGCATTTACCTTTTTATTACCGGTATTAAACATGCTTATTCTATATAAATTAAACTATATAACCTCTTTAAAATTAGAGAACAGAAAAGAACGGATCTTTCCCTTATTTATGACGGCTCTATGCTATTTCGGCTTGTTTTATATGGTATATGACCTTGGCGTTTGGCCGGCAGTAAAACTATTTATATTAGGCGCAGGCATCTGTATTTTATTGACGGCTATTATTCATTTATGGTGGCAAATAAGCGCGCACATGGTAGGTATAGGCGGCATGATAGGAGTGTTGCTGGCATTAAGTTATTTCTTGCAACTGCCTTTATTTGCAGCACTTTCATTATGCATCATATTGGCCGGTATTATTGGGTTTTCGCGTCTGTTTTTAAACTCACATACGTCGCGGCAAGTGTATGCCGGTTTTATTTTAGGTTGTTTCATGCAGTTTTCGTTATTTTTTTTAGCACAAAGCATTACATTTGTTTAGTAAAAAAGCGTTTATGAACTTAATAACGGGGGCTACAGGAATAATTGGCGCGCATGTAGCCTTAAAGCTACTACAGTTAAATAAGCCTGTAACAGCTATTAAAAGAGCCGACAGCGATGTTTTAAAAACAAAAAAACTATTCTCTTACTATGTAGCTAATGCCGAAGAATTATTTCATAAAATAAAATGGGTCAATGCCGATGTAACTGACATTTATTCCTTACTGGAAGCATTGGAAGGAATTGATACTGTTTACCATTGTGCCGGTTATGTGTCATTTAATGAAAAAGATAAACAGCAAATGCATGCGGTTAATGCCATTGGCACAGCTAATGTGGTTAACGCCTGCTTAGAGAAAAACATTAAAGCGCTTTGTCATGTAAGTTCCATCGCTACTTTACAAAACCCGGACATTACAAAAAACATTAATGAAACGGTTTACTGGAAATCATCTCCCCGGGTCAGCGATTACGCTATTAGTAAATATAATGGCGAAAGAGAGGTGTGGAGGGGAATTGAAGAAGGTTTAGATGCTGTGATCGTTAACCCCGGATTGGTTATCGGACCCGGGTTCTGGAATCAAAGCTCCGGGAAATTGATCAGCACCTGTTATAATGGGTCTCCTTTTTATACTAACGGTTCAAGCGCTGCTGTTTGTGCTCTCGATGTGGCAGATTGTATGATACAATTAACGGAAACAAAACAATTTAATAAGCGCTTTGTGCTTATTGCAAACAACTATACGTTTAAAGAACTGCTATCGTCCATCCAAAGAGCATTCGGCAAAAAAGAGCCTTATATAGAAGCCGGGAAAGTACTGTTAACAGTAGCGATGTGGCTCGATAGACTGAGGTATAAAATAACAGGGAAGCAGCAGGTAATAACCCGTGCCACTGTAAACGCGGGCTTAGAAAAAAACACCTTCAGCAACAAACGCATTAAAGAAACGTTACATGTTGAATTTGAGCCTTTATCGGAAACCATTCGCTTTGTGTGTGATGCTTATTTAAATGACCTTAAACATAACCATGCTTAAATTTTTACAAATACTTTCTTTTTTCTGCCCGGTAATCGTATCTATCACTACCTGTAAATCGCCTCAAAAAACAGGAGCCACAAAAATAACCCCTCTTTTTTCTGTAGATACTGCAGTTACAGTAGCCCGGCCGATGCATTCAAAATTACCAATTACCTATATTCCACAACCTAAAGATTCTACAGCGGAGATTACCGTTAACTTAACAGGCGACCTGATGTGCCATTTGCCTCAAACCAATAATGCGAAATTAAGCTCGGGTGAATATGATTTTACGCCAAGCTTTGAATATGTAAAGCCCTATTTACAGGATGCGGACATTACAATAGGGAATTTAGAGACAACCTTTGCAGGCACAAGTCAGCCATACGCGGGTTACCCGGCTTTTAACTCGCCCGATGCCTATTGTAAAGCCATTAAAGAAGCGGGCTTTGATTTTTTAGTTACTGCTAATAACCATAGTATGGATACGCGAGAGGTAGGTTTGTTAAGGACCATTGACATCATTAAAAAAAATAAGTTGGGTTATGCCGGCACATATCTCGATCAAAGAGATCACGATTCCATACGAATACTTACTATTAAAGGCATTCGTTTAGCGATTCTTAATTACACTTATGGCACTAACGGTGCTTACCCTGCACCCGATCATAAATATATGCTTAATGTGATAGACTCTGCGGGTATTACCGATGCTGTTAGATCAGCCAAACAAAAGGGAGCGGATATTGTATTAGTATTTTACCACATGGGTATAGAAAACGTAACGGAACCTACACAATCTCAAAAAGATGCTGTTAAGTTTGCCATTAATGCCGGGGCAAGCCTTGTTATTGGCGCGCATCCCCATATGATAGGACCTACAAAAACAATGTATTCCGACATCACAAAAGATACCGTATTTATTGCCTACTCATTGGGTAATTTTTTATCCAATCAATACTGGAGGTATACAGATGCGGGGGTTATATTGAAAGTAACCATACAAAAAAACTTTACCAACCATAAAACATCTTATAAAACAGCTAACTACATTCCTACATGGGTTTACAGGGGCGACGGCATTAAAAAAACGCATATTGTTTTACCTTCACAATGGGCTGCAGACTCAACAAAACTGCCGATTTTTTTGAATGCTTCACATAAACAAAAAATGGAAGAGGCGTTTAACGACACTAAATTGATACTTACAAAATACAATCCATACATTTTATTGAATACTGTAAAATAGTTGAAATTTTAACATTTCAAAAAAAAAAGTAAAAAAATTTTGTATAACACCGGAAAGCTGTATCTTAGTATATTATAAACTGATAATTTTTTAGAAAGAGATTTATGCACATAGCAATTGCCGGAAATATCGGTTCAGGAAAAACAACATTAACATCATTATTAGCTAAACATTATAAATGGACCCCTCATTATGAGGATGCCGATGATAACCCTTATTTGAATGATTTTTATGATGATATGCAGCGTTGGTCATTCAATTTACAGGTATATTTCTTAAATTCTCGCTTCGGACAAGTTCAGGAGATAAGAAAAGGAAAGCAAAAAGTGGTTCAGGATAGAACAATTTATGAGGATGCATATATATTTGCACCAAATTTGCATGCAATGGGTTTAATGACCACGCGTGATTATGAAAACTATTTCAATTTATTTAAATTAATGGATAGTTTGGTAAAAGCGCCTGATCTTATAATTTATTTAAGAGCTTCGGTGCCTACTTTAGTAAAACAAATCCAAAAACGCGGAAGAGATTATGAAAACTCTATCCGTTTGGATTATTTAAAGAGGTTGAACGAACGCTATGAAGCATGGATTACAACTTATGAAGGCGGAAAATTACTGATAGTGGATATTGACGAAATTAATTTTTCGGAAAGTAAAGAGGATTTAGGTAAAGTATTAAGAATGATTGACGCAGAGGTAAACGGTTTATTTAAATAATATATTGAGCGCAGATTTAAATAACGAAAAAGAGTTTGTAAAAGAACAATTCGAGCATTTGCTTAATGCTTACAGCCGCGAACAAACTGTTCTTCTGTCTCATCATGGCGAACTGTCTCAAAGCGTTATATCAAATTTAGAAGAAACGGTTGAAGCAAAAGTAACCGAGCTTGAAATTCCGAAAGGCCCGCTTAAAAAAATATTTTTTATAAGTGTAGAAACCCTTCAAAATATGCTTATCCACGGCCAAAAAAACAATCAGGGCCATCAGCATAACTTCTTTATCCTTACTAAAAACGGCGTTAAGATGAACGTGGTTTCGGCCAATTTAGTGGCTAATACTTCTATTTCCGCTTTAGAAAAACAAATTGATATTATTAATTCCTTCGACGATGAAAAAGCTTTAAAGGCCTATTATTTAGAGCATTTAGAAAACAATACCATGAGTGATAAGGGTGGCGCAGGCCTTGGCTTTATTACTATAGGAATGAAAAGCGGTAATAAATTAAAAGTAGATTTTAAAAAAATCAATGACCGGTTTTCTTTATTTACCTTAACCTCTACGGTTAGCCTGGGCTAATTTTTTAACGGAATAATTTCCTTTTTTAGTAATATCTATTACATTTATTCCGGGGGTATTTCCTTTTTTTAATAAGCCGAATTTGTTTTCAATTCCTAAAAATTCAGCTCCGTTATAGGTAGCGGCTTGCAATAAAAGTTCAAGTGAAAGATCGGGTCGGTGTAATTGTAAGCAATTTATTTCATCCATTACCGATACGTTAGAATTGCTCGCCAGGCTGTCGGTACCAAGCGTTAATACACACTTGCTTTTACTTAAAAGGGTAACATCAGGTAAGGTGTTTTCTATATATAAATTAGCCTTAGGGCACAGGCACCAATACACATGCTTCATTTCGTTTTGAGCTGTTTTAATATCATCCGCATCGGTAAATGTATTATGCACTAACAACACGCGAACTTCTTTATTAAAGGCCGGTAAAACGCTTTGCAGACTGCTTTTGCCGGTGGGTTTAAAATAACTGATCGGTAAGCCTAATGCTTCGTAAAGACTTAAATAATTACCGGTCTTGGTTTTAAAAAAATCGTTCTCTGCTTTACTTTCTTGGTTATGGATGCTTGTAGGTTTGTTTTTTAAATAACAGCTATCCGTAATTTTTTTAATAAGTTCTAATGAGCTGCTGTAAGAGGCGTGTGGTGCTAAAGAAGCAGATAAATCATTTTCTTCGAACGCGTTTATTATTTCTTTGCCTGCATCAAAAACAAGCTCGGCCCTTTCCGGGTTTAAGCCTATAAGCTCTACAAATGTGTGATAATATAATGTTGATTGTTTTTTTACAGGCAATGATAGTATTGTATTACTAATATCGCCTACAGCTACTATTCCTTGTTGCAGCATTTCTTTATCAGCTTGCAGCATGTATTCCTGCTGCATTTCAGCGGGAATGTCATTACGGTATTTTATAACGGATAAGCCGAAATCAACAATGCCTGTATGGCGTTTTATTTTGTCTTTTAAATGGCTTAATTCTAAATGGCAGTGTGTATTTATAAAACCGGGCGTAATAATTCCTTCTATGTGTTCAATGTTGCTTTTTTCAACGGCATCGGCAGATACAAGGTCTTTAACAGTACCGTTATCATTGATGATAAGGACACTATTGTCTTTAAAAAATTCTTTACCTGAAAAGATACGTGTGGCTTGTATAAAACGCATTTTCAAATTTAATAACTATTATTTAGATAAACCGGAAATCAAACTGCGTATTTATAGATAACTTTGCGGACATGCACCTTAAAAAAGACATCCGCGCCTTAAGCGAAGCGGAACTCACAGATATCCTAAAAGAGAAAGGTGAAGCAAAGTTTCGTGCGAAACAAATTTATGAATGGCTTTGGAAAAAAACCGCGCATAATTTTGATGATATGTCAAACCTTTCAAAACCTTTAAGGGACTGGTTAAAAGAAACCTTTGTGATCAACGCTGTTGCCGTTAGTGACATACAAATAAGCAGCGACCGAACCATTAAATGCGCCATGAAACTATCAGACGGTAACGTTGTGGAAAGCGTATTGATCCCCACTAAAACGCGCATGACGGCCTGCATCTCATCGCAGGTGGGCTGCAGCTTAACCTGTAAGTTTTGTGCTACCGGTAAATTAAAGCGCTTACGTAATTTAAATGCCGATGAAATATATGACCAGGTGGCCTTGGTAAAAAATTTAGCGGAAACAAAATATAACCAGGCGCTTACCAATATTGTTTATATGGGCATGGGCGAGCCCTTGTTGAATTATGCTGAAACACTTCGCTCTGTTGACAGGATCATAGCACCTGACGGCTTAAATATGAGTCCGAGCCGCATTACGGTTAGTACAGCGGGCATTGCTAAAATGATCATGAAATTGGGCGATGATAAAGTAAAATTTAATTTAGCCTTATCATTGCATGCGGCTAATGATGAAAAAAGAAATCACATCATGCCCATTAATGAAACTAATACATTACATAATTTAGAAGAAGCACTGAATTATTTTTACGAAAAAACGGGATCGCGTGTCACCTTTGAGTACATTGTGTTTAAAGACTTTAACGATGGGATACAAGATGCAAGAGAGCTGGCTGATTTTTGCAAAAAAACCACTGCCAAAGTAAATATTATAGAATACAATCCTATTGATGACGGCGAATTTAAACAAACTACGCCTGAGCGTTTAGAAGCATTTGTAAAGCACCTGGAAAGTAAAGGTATTATTGTAAATGTACGCAAGAGCAGGGGTAAAGATATAGACGCGGCTTGCGGCCAACTCGTTAATAAAAATAAAACCGCTCAGCCTGTTTTTAAGTAACAAACCCGCACAATTAAAGCTTTTTTACTTCTTCATTTAATCCTATATTTACGATACTTTTTTAGTGGATATTGTTGATCAAATAAAGGCGCCTATTAGCAAGCACATGGATGAGTTTGAAATTAAATTCAAACAATCTATGAAAAGTAATGTGCCGTTATTAGATAAGATTACCACTTACATTGTAAAGCGTAAAGGCAAGCAAATTCGCCCCATGTTTGTTTTTTTAAGCGCTAAATGTGCCGGCGAGTTTAACGAAAGCACTTACAGGGCTGCTTCATTAATTGAATTATTACATACAGCTTCTTTGGTACATGATGATGTCGTGGATGACAGTAATGAGCGACGTGGTTTTTTTAGTGTAAATGCTTTATGGAAAAATAAAATTTCTGTTTTAGTAGGAGATTTTTTATTAACCAATGGTCTTTCACTTGCCTTGGATAATGACGATTTTCATTTATTGAAAATTGCGAATAATGCGGTTCGCGAAATGAGCGAAGGTGAATTATTACAAATAGAAAGAGCACGTAAGCTCGATATTTCTGAAGCAGTATATTTTGAGATTATTACTAAAAAAACGGCTACTTTAATTGCGGCATGTTGCGCGGCAGGTGTAGCATCGGTTAGCAAAGACGATGCTCTTATTAGTCAGTTTAAAGACTTTGGGATCAATACAGGCATCGCATTCCAAATAAAAGATGATCTGTTTGATTTTGGCGATGATACAAGTATCGGCAAGCCTACAGGCATTGATATTAAAGAAAAAAAGATGACCTTACCGTTGATTTACGCGTTGAATAATTGTACGTGGTTAGAAAAACGTAAGATCATTAACATCGTTAAAAATCATAATAACGATCCTAAAAAAGTGGCAGAAGTAATAAGCTTTGTATATGAAAAGGGCGGTATTAAATACGCGGAAGGCGTGATGCATCAATATAAAGAAAAAGCCTTATCAATACTTAGCGGTGTTGCCGAAAGTCCTTCCAAACAAAGCTTAATACAGCTTGTAAATTATTCTATTGAAAGAAAAAAATAAAGTATTATGATCAAAATAATTTACACCGGTATTTCTTTAGTAGTTATCAGTTTATTAATGACTGACTGTAAGAGTAACCAAACAGAGAATGAGCAGCGTTTAAAAGAAGATTCGGTAAATGCGGCAACAGCTAAACCGGAAACTGTTAATCCAAATACGCAATACGCCATTACACCGCCTGACGCGGATTATACAGGCGACTATGTGGATAAATACCCTAATGGGATTATTAAATTTACCGGATTTTTCAGGTTTGGTAAACGCCACGGACAATGGATGGCGTTTTATGATAACGGCATTAAGTGGAGCGATTGTTATTACGATAAAGGAAAACGTAATGGCGAATCAATTGTATATTATCCTAACGGAAAAGCGCATTACAAGGGTTGGTTTAAGCAGGATATGCGTGACAGTATTTGGATTTATTATGATGAGGCCGGTAAAGAAATTGATAAGCGTGCTTTTCGAAACGATCAGGAAACCGGATTGGTGAATTAATTAAAATTACCTTGCGTTAAACAACCATCCCCCGGGATCCATTGTTTTCATGCCTTTCCAGATCTGGAAATTCATACTTGTTTTTCCTTCATCGTCCAGTATAATACCAATATTTTGCTTAATGCCCACTTTATCACCTTGTTTTACGAATACTTCACCAAGGTTACCATAAACCGTCAGGTATTCGCCATGGCGTATGATAATTAGTTTACCGCCTGTCGGCGAAAAAGCAATACTGGTTATTTCACCCGCAAATATAGATCTGGCCTGCATGCCTTTATTGGCGCAAATATCAATGCCTTGGTTATTCATCATAAAACCTTTAATGGCGGGATGCTCATATTCGCCATAAGGCTGACATATTACACCCTTTGTAACAGGCCACGGAAGCTTGCCCCGACTGCTTGCGAAATCTGCTCCAACGGCCTCCGCTTCTTCTGTAAGCTCAGGCGCGGTAGGTTTTGTATCGGACACTTTGGTATCAGTTTTTGTTTTATTGGTTTTTGTTTTGTTAAGTTTATTTTTCTCTGCTTTTTCCGCTTTGGCGGCCTTTTCAGCAGCTATTTTGGCCGATTCCTCTACCTTCCGTTTTATCTCCGCTTCAATTAATTTTTTAATGGCGATCTGTAAATTTTCGGCATCACTTTTTTTCTTTTCAAGCTCTTCTTTTAATTCTTTTTCCTGTTGTTGTAATTCACTTAATACTATTTCCTGTTGTTGCTTTTCACCGTCTAATTGTGTTTTCTCGTCTTTTTCATTTCCTAACAATACATTTTTTTCATGACGCTGCCCTTCCAACTCTTTTAACTTATCAACCAATACGAGCTGTGTAGACACAATTTCTTTGGCTTGTTTTTTACGAAACGCTGTATACTGCTGAAAATATTTAAGCCGGATGTATGCTTGGTTAAAATCGCCGGAAGCAAATAAAAACATAAGTTTAGTATAAGAATCCCGGTTCCGCTGCGCAAAGTAGATCATCTTGGCGTATTCGCCTTTCAGCTTTTCTAAATTTTGCTTAAGTGAATTTACCTCACCGGTATTTTTTTTAATACTTGTATTGATCCTTGCAAGCTCGCTGTTTATAGTGCTGATAAGCTCTTCTCGGACCTTTATTTTAGTATTGATCACAACGATTGTATTGATCTGAGATTTTTTATTTGCCTTGGTCTGGCTTAGTTGATTATTAAGCTGTTTGATGTCATCATTCAGTTTGTTTTTTTTGCCTTGAAGATCTTTTTGTGATACAGTTTTAGTTTGTGCCGTAAACGTTGAAGCGTTTAAACCCATAAAAAAGAAACATAGCCCTAAATAAATAAGATTATTTTTTTTCTTTTTTAATTGGAAGTCGGTCATAATTTTTCGGTATGTTCAACGGCATTTTTTGCGGCTGATTAATTTCTATGCGAACATAGTTAATTTTAAGGTTAATTTTCTTCTCCGCGCTAATATCAATATCAACATGGTGCGGTGCAAAAACAGAATCAATGGCTGTAAATTTTGAATATGTAGCGCTGAATTTCCGGTTGGTGGTAACATCCGTAAAATCATTATTAATGATTTTGTATGTTTCCGGGTCAAGTGTCATTGTTTGTAAAGAGCGCTTTAACGAATCCTGGCCGGAAGTAATACGCTTAAGCTTGCGTTTGCGCTCAGTACTCAGTAAATAACGGCAATTAGCTCTGTCGGCGGTTGGTTTTAATTTAGAGTCATCATCATCAAAATCGGCACTGTTTCCGAATAATGCCGCCTGTAAAAGGTCAAAATCCAGATCCGCGTTAAGCAGTTGATTTATATAATTAAAGTCACCGACAAAATATTGTTTTTTAATATACACCACCATTTTTACAGTATCACGCGTAATCAGCAATTTGGCAACATCTATTAACCCTATAGCTTGTATCTGTATCCAAATCGCACTGTCTTTTCTTCCTCTTACACGAATGTCCAAATTCTGATCCTCGCCGTCAATAAGCGTTTGCACATCGGCTTTAGCATTGATCCATTTATATACCAATTCTTTTTGTTTTAAGTTTTTTGTTAATGTTTTAGAAGTTTTAAACATTAACCTGCACTTCCCTTGTATGGTGTCTTCGGTTTGAGTTGGTGTTGCATTTTGCTGTGTATGTTTTTTTGTTTTACACGAAATAACAATTAGTGCTAATAAAAAAATACTGAGAGAAATAAGGATGTATTGTTTTTTTATGTTCATTAGTAATGGTTGGTTGCTTCAACAAACTATTCATATAATTTTTTGTCGCTGATCTTTCTATCTAAAAATTCTGAGCCCTGTCCTGCTTCTTTCGTTTGTTTCCAATAATTTAAAGCTTCTTCTTTTCTGCCAAGCTTATATAAAACATCTCCGTAATGTTCTAAAATAGCCGTTCTTTTTCCGGCAGATTTTACAGCGCCGGCAAGCCATTCTTCGGCCTGTATGTATTTTTCCTGTCGGTAAAGTATCCAACCATAGGTGTCCATAAATACAGGATTGTTAGGCGATAATTCATTACTTCGTCGTGAATATTTTTCAGCTTTATCAAGGTTTTTTTTCCGAAGAGATAAAAAATAAGCGTAATTATTTAAGATACCGGTATTATCCGGGTCCACTTTTAAAGCATCATCAAATGCTTTGTCTGATTTATCATATTCTTTTAAATAATTATAAGCAGTTCCTAAATTGGAATAAAAATCGATTAATAAAGGATTATTGGAATATACAAACTCAACGCCGTCTCTTAACGATTCAACTGCTTTTTCGTAATTTTTGATCTGTATGTTTGAATAGCCGTTAAAAAAATAAGACGATACCTGGTTTGGAAATAGTTCAATGGCCTCGCTACTGTGGGTTTCCAAAGATTTGTAATCTCCAATTTCTGAATCAAGATACATTAACCGGTTCCATGATTCGAACCGGCTCTTATCATATTTCACCGCTACTGCATATTCATCACGCGCCTCTTTTTGTTTTTTATCCCTGTATAAAAACTCGGCGTAAATGCTATGTGATTCGGCAGACATAGGATGAACTTTTAGCATGATGGCGGTAAGTTCGTAAGCCCGGTTTTTAAATTCTTCGTTTTTTTCTGACAGTTCATAGTAAGAACCCAAAATTTTATATTTAGTATCTACTTCCAAATCCGGATTTTCGAAAGCAATTTTCATTTCCCTGAAAAAATTTTCTTTGTCGTTTAATGATTTATAATAATCTGCCAATGCCAAATGAACCATCGGGTTTAATGAATCAACTTTTAAAGCTTTTTTATAAGTTTCAAGGGCTTTATCGTTTTGACGGTTTTCCTGGTAAAACTCTGCCAGGTAGGTATAATAACGGGGTTCAGAAGGATTAAAGGAGATCAGTTTTTTTAATTCGTCCTCTGCTTCTTTTGTTTTTTTTATTTGTTTGAGTAATTTAATTTTATTTAAACTGAATGTTTCACTCGGCCCGAATTTTTTTTCCAGCTCATCATAGGCTTTATACGATTTTTCATACAAGCCGCCATACATATATTCGGCTGCAAGGCCTTCATAAAAATCAGGTCTTTCCGGAAAATTTTTAATTAAGCGGCTGTACACATCGGCCGCCTGTGCATAAAGACGTTTGCTGTGCAGGCATTCCAAATATAAAAGCTGGTACCATTCATTTTTTTGATCGGCAGCAGCGCATTCCTTACCGTATTTAAGAGCAAGATCATACTGCGCGCTAAAACGGTAAATATTTCCCAGTTCGTATTTGGTTGGTGCGGAAGAAGGATTTATCTTTAGGCATTCTTTAAATAAATTTTCAGCGATCTCAACATTTCCCTTCATACGCTCTTTACAACCATTTATAAAGTCGTAAGCAAATTTTGTTTGGGCTTCCGTGGATAATCCTTTATCTTTTTTGGGATCGGTTGAAGCCGTTTTACTGCCCTGTTTCGATGATTTGCAGGAAAAGCCAAGTACCGTTAAGCACAGGAATAAATTAAAAATTATATACTTATTTTGTTTCAATTTTGTTGTTTTACAAGCCGTCCAAAAAATTAAATAGAGATGGCTGTATAGTCACTCATGCTAATATCCAATGCTTTTCCTTTAACATCCGCTCCTTCACCAATCATACTATTGGAAATATTTATGCAGTTCAATTTTGTGTTAGCTTGTATCACACTGTTTTTTAAAATCACATCTTTAATGTTACACCCTGCGCCAATAGAAGCATGAGGGCCAACAATCGAATTTTTAATAACCACGTTATCGCCGATAAAACAGGGCTCAATGATAAGGCTGTTTTCTGTTACAATATTTTTTCCTTTCAGGCTTGCTTTTCCTTTGTCAAATTCCAATACCCGTTGGTTTGTATAAACGGTTGCGTCTTTATTTCCACAGTCCAACCACTCGGTTACTTTACCGGGAGTAAAAGCAATGCCCTTTTGCCTCATATTTTCTAAAGCATTGGTCAATTGAAATTCTCCTTTTTCTGTAATGTTATTATCCAATAAATACTGTAATTCTTTTTTTAGATTATCACCGTCTTTAAAATAGTAAATCCCTATTATGGCAAGGTTGCTTACAAAGGTTGCAGGTTTCTCTACAAAATCAGTAATCACACCGGCATCATTTAATTTTACTACGCCAAACTGGCTCGGGTCTTCAATTCCCTGAACCCATATTACACCTTCCTGATTGGTGTCCATTATAAAATCGGCCTTAAATAAAGTATCCGCGAAAGCCACCACAGTTTTGCCGCTGATAGAATCTTTAGCGCACATAATAGCATGAGCAGTTCCAAGCGCTTTTTCCTGGTAAAAAATAATGCCCTTAGCGCCCTGTTCATTAGCTATTTTAATCAGGTTTTCTTCTACTTCCTTCCCAAAATCAGGACCTATAATAAAAGCTATTTCTTCCACTTTTTCGCCGCATACTTTTGTAATATCTTCTACAAGCCTTTGTACTATTGGTTTTCCTGCAATGTTAATTAAAGGTTTAGGAACAGTTAAGGTATGAGGCCTCATGCGCTTTCCTTTGCCCGCCATTGGTATAATTATCTTCATAAATTGCGTTGTATTCTATAATAAAATAGAAACAAATATAATATTAAAAAGCGGAGATTATACCAAATTTATGGGGCTTGTAAATACGCTATTGCTCACATTTTACCTTATTTGTTACTTTTTAACATTTGCGTATTATAGTATCAAAACAATTTTTTATGATAAAATATTACACCAAATTAGTATTGCTTGCTTTACAGCTTTTTTTATTTAAAAATAATAGCGCCCAATTTTTTAGTGGGCAAATTAATCCGAATTGGATTGTGTATTATGATGAAGCAAACGCTCAAAATATATTTCAATATAATTTCAACTATAAAGAACTTGTTGTTGCTGAACACGGAAGGTCTAAAAGATATATATATAATTATGATACCGAGGGAAGATTGGTCACTTATCTTGAGGAGAAAAAGAAGAATAGTACTAAAAGTAAGGGATTTCTCATAGAGTATATGACTCCGGGAAAGAAACTCAAAAAGAAAGTGAGTTACTTTAAAAATAATAGTGTATTTAAAACTTCAGGTTTTGATTACAATGCCTGCGATAAAATTACTTCTTATATCTTATTTGATAAGGATATGATCTTAAAGTATAAGGATATTTATGTGTATGACAGTTCACTGATTTTACTTCACGAAGGCTTAAGCTATAAGCATACGGTTCCTAATTTAAAAACAAAAGAGGTTTACGAATATGAACCGGATAAACAGTTAAAGAAAATCACTTATTATAACAATAAAAATAAAGTTTACAGAAAAACAGTATTTGATTGTAACCCTATAGGTGTTAACAGGAAAATAAGTAAAGACAGCGTGTACACATGTGTGAAGTATGATACGGACAGTTTAGGAAATAGATTAAAAATAATTATTGAAAACATAAAGAACCGGTCAACAAAAGTGGTTCAGTATTTTAATAAAAACAACAAGCTCATTGCTTATAAATATTTTGATCTTAAAAAGGATCAGCCTACATATTATGTTTTTTATAACACCGAAACAGGCGTACCCTTAAAATATATATTTTTTAATAAGGGGAAAGAAACGTATCGTTCAGAAAGTAAGTTCGACGCTAAAAATAATATTATTGAAACAATTATGTATTATAAAAACAAAGTAGCGTCCACTTTCAAAAATGAATATAACAGCGATGGACTTTTAATTGCAGGTAAAACTTTTAATAGTAAAAATAAACAAATAAAATCAATTGCTTATGCTTATGAATTAAAGTGATAGAGCTACAGATTTGAAGTTCTTCCGCCGTCAACCGGTAAATTAATGCCGTTAATGTACGACGCTGCCGGGGATGCCAGAAACGCTACGGCATTAGCTATTTCAGAGGCTTCCGCAAAACGACCCATCGGAATTTCTGCGAGCATTTCGTTAGTTACTTCTTCTTGCGCATGACCGGTTTTTGTTGCTTTATTTTCGATAATTGTTTTTAACCTGCCTGTTGCTGTTGCGCCCGGCAGTACGTTGTTAACCGTTATATTAAATTTACCCAACTCATTGGCTAAGGTCTTGCTCCAATTAGCTACAGCTGCCCTTATGGTATTTGATACGCCAAGGTTTGGTAACGGTGCTTTTACGGAGGTTGAAATGATATTGATAATACGGCCGTATTTAGCGTTTTTCATGTGTTCAATACAGGCTTGTGCTAATATATGATTACAAATTAAATGGTTATTAAAGGCAGATAAAAACTCTTCCGTTTTGGCGGAGGCAATAGGCCCGGAAGGAGGGCCACCGGTGTTATTTACTAAAATATGTACACCGGGTTGGCGTTGTAAATAAGCCTCTACAATTTGTTTTAATTCTTCAGGCTTCGAAAAATCAACGCATAAATACGCATGTAATTGTCCTGCATCGCAACTTAGTTCCTGCTTTGTAGCTTTTAACGCTTCTTCATTACGTGCTACCAATGTTACGGCAGCCCCCATATTTGCCAGTTCCATGGCAATTGCTTTTCCTATGCCCTGTGTGCTTCCGCAAACAATGGCTTGTTTATTTTTAAGATCTAAATTCATTAAGTTATATGGTTTAATCGCAAGCTTGCAAAGTAGTATTGCAAAGTCCGCAGAGGTTTATTATATGTAAATTACTATACAATTTTTTTTGCTTTAATTCTGAATTTTTTGCGGTTAGATTTTTCGTTTTGTTTGAAAAAAATCTTTTAATAGGACGGAACACTCATGTCCTAAAATACCTTTACTAACAAGGGTTTTAGGATGTAATACATTTCGGCCAATCTGCGTGTAACCTCTTTTTTCATCACTTGCGCCATATACTATTTTTGTGATGTGTGTCCAGTGTAAAGCACCGGCGCACATAATGCAAGGCTCAAGGGTTACATATAAAGTACAATCATTTAAATATTTTCCGCCAATGTAATTTGCTGCAGAAGTAATAGCCTGCATTTCCGCATGTGCTGTTACATCATTTAAGCGTTCGGTATAATTATGCGCCCTCGCAATTATTTTATTATTAGCTACTACAACTGCACCAACAGGAACTTCATGAGCCTGAAAGGCTTTCCGGGCTTCCTTCAAAGCTTCGTTCATAAAATAATCGTCGGAGTATAATTCCATCATAATTTTTCCAAAGAATTTTTTAACCTGTTTAACGACTCTTCTTTTCCCAGTAATGCTAAAAGATCGAACAGTTGCGCGCCGCCTGCAACACCTGTTG
Source organism: Bacteroidota bacterium (assembly GCA_025362395.1). Classification (GTDB taxonomy): domain Bacteria; phylum Bacteroidota; class Bacteroidia; order B-17B0; family Aurantibacillaceae; genus UBA4416. The sequence continues at coordinate 24,186 of JANYGK010000110.1, read as the reverse complement.
TAAGTACCCGTAACAATTGCATATCTAATTTCCCTATATCTGTTTGTGCTGCCTGAAAAGCGTCATGTAAGGTGTGTGCATCCCATACCGGAAGTGACTCAAGCTTAGCGATCAATTTTGTAAACATGTCTTTAGAAGTGTCGTTCCACTTTTTCGCCATTACTTTTTCATCAAACATCGCGGGAGCCACAAAAAAATAAGATCCTAACTCATAAAATTCATTCACAAAATGTGCCTTCTCTTTTATAAGCCTGCAAAATTCAATGATAAATGCCCGGTCTTTTTTTATGCCTTTTGATTCCAGTAAAGGAGCTACAGCCTCCGCTAATTGTTCATCGGTTTGCATACGCAAATATTGTTGGTTGAACCATTTGGTTTTTTCGGGATCAAATTTAGCGCCCGATTTATTAACACGTTCAAAAGAAAAATTTTCTATCAGTTCCTGCTTGCTCATAATTTCCCTGTTTTCGCCCGGGTTCCAACCTAAAAGTGCCAGCATATTAATAAATGCGTCCGGCATAAAGCCTGATTCTTTATAACCTATATAATCCGTTTTATCACGCGGATCATGCCAGTTTAGAGGGAACATCGGCAATCCTGATTTATCGCGTTTAGATAATTTTCCGTTCCCGTCCGGTTTTAATATCAACGGAAGATGCGCCAATTGCGGCATTTGATCTTCCAGTCCTAAATAACGGTATATTAAAATATGTGACGGTGCGCTTGGCAGCCATTCTTCACCACGCACGGCGTGTGTAATTTTCATTTCAATGTCATCCACAATGTGCGCCAAATGATAGGTTGGCATGCCGTCACTTTTTAATAATACTTTATCATCCACCTGCGAAGAATTAACGGTAACCCAGCCCCGGATAATATCATGAAAACGGATTTCTTCATTACGCGGCACTTTTAAGCGAATAACGTAAGGTGCTCCTCCGGCAATTAATTTTGTTAGTTCATCTTCAGGCAGCGTTAATGAATTTTTCATGTTCTGCCGCGTCACTGCGTTATACTGTGGAGCTATTACCTTAGCGGCCTCCAAGCGTTTACGCATTTCATCCAATTCTTCGGAAGTATCGAATGCATGGTACGCGTTACCGGAAGCAATTAATTGATCGGCATATTTTTTATAAATGCCCTGTTCTTTTCTTTCACTTTGGCGATACGGAGCATACGGCCCGTCGCCAAAACCTACGCCTTCATTAGGTTCAATACCGCACCATTTCAGTGACCTGATAATGTAATCTTCGGCACCTTCCACGTAGCGCGTTTGATCGGTATCCTCTATGCGCAGCACAAAATCGCCACCGTGTTTTTTAGCAAATAAATAACTGAATAAAGCGGTGCGTACACCCCCCATGTGCAAGCCTCCCGTTGGACTGGGAGCAAAACGTAATCGGACTTTTTTTTCCATAGCAAGCAAAGATAATTATAAAATTTAAGTTTAATAAGTTTATGTTTATTTCAAAAAAACCGTTAGTTTTAAATAATGATCTTTAATATTTTAAAGTATTGGCTTTTGCTTTACTGCATGTTTTTTTGGAAACTCTCGTTTTCACAAAACATCAATATGGATTCGTGTCTGCTGGTTTTAAAAACAGCTAAACAAGATACAAATAAAGTAATTTTGTTAGACAAGATAGCTTGGAATATCGCGTATACAAATCTTAAAAAAGGAATTGATTATTCGATACAAAGTTATGAGCTGGCAAAAAAGCTGCATTATGAGGAGAAATACTCGCGTATATGCAATACGATGGGAGCAATTTATGCTGATATGGCCCGGGTTCCCAAAGCCCTCGACCTTTATCATGAAGGATTGAAGTATGCTAAAAAATATAATCAGCTTGGTATGTACGCGGCCATTTATAATTCCTTAGGAAATCTTTATGGCACAACCGGTGAACTTAAAAAAGCATTGTCATATTACCTGTTAGGGGCGGAGTATTTACAAAAAACATATCCCAATAAGTTACCAATAGCAGCTTACAGTAATGTAGCAGGTATTTATACAAGCTTAAATAAGCCCGACAGTGCTATGTATTATGTGAATTTATGCCTTGATTATAATTTAAAACATGATAATATAAGTGGCTTAGCCAATAATTATATTTCTCTTTCTGAAATTTACTTTGCCGCAAATAATAAAGAGAAATGCCTTGATGCGGCGAGGAATGCGGTATATTTTGCAAACAAGATGAACGATGATTATACGTTATCACACGCGTGCATTCAGCTTGGCAATGCTTTAGATTTTAACGGAATGTATGAAGAAGCTTTTAAAGTGATTGGTAAAGCCATTGAATATACAAAAAAAACAGGCGATATACCGGCGTTAGAGCTTGCAACGGAATACCTGAGTAATATTTACGAAAAAACGGGTGATTATAAAAACAGCCTTAAGTATTTTAAAGAATATAAAATTTATCGCGACAGCACCTTAAATAATGAAAGTATACAACAGGTTAAAAATGCCGAAGCAAAATATGAAAATGAAAAGAAGCAAAAAGAGATTGAACTACTTGGAGAAAAACAAAAATTGAATGATGCGGAAAACCAAAAGAAAAAAATATACCTGGCAGCCTCTTCAATAGGCCTTATTTCGCTTGGCTTTGTATTGGTTATTTTGTACAGGAATAACCGCTTAAAACAAAAAACAAATCAAAACTTGGAAGCGTTTAATAAAGAAGTGAATCATCAGAAAGAGTTGGTTGAAGAAAAAAACAAAGAAATAACGGATAGTATTAATTATGCCAAGCGCATACAACAAAGCATTTTAACGAGCGATAATTATTTTAAACGACATACTACAGATTACTTTATTTTATTTAAACCGAAAGACATTGTAAGCGGCGACTTTTATTGGGCCTTAAATCATGAAGAGCGATTTATGATAATGACCGCAGATTGCACCGGGCATGGAGTTCCGGGAGCTATGATGAGTATGATGGGAATTAATTTTTTAAATGAGATCGTTAATGAAAAAAAAATATCAAGTCCGGCAGCAGTTTTAAACCAACTTCGAAAAGAAATTATTAAAGCACTGAACCCGGAAGATAGTATTTTAGAAACAAAGGATGGGATGGACTGCTGCTTATGCAGTTTTGATCTTAATAACAAAATCCTAACCTATTCTAACGCTAATAATAATTTTTATATTATCAGGAATAATGAATTAATAATTTCAAAAACCAATAAAATGCCTGTAGGAGTAGGACATAATACTACTCAGCTGTTTGAGGAACATACGTTTGAGCTTGAGAAAGGCGATGTTGTTATTACACTAACCGACGGGTATGCCGACCAGTTCGGCGGCCCTAAAGGCAAAAAATTTAAGTATAAACAAATAGAAGAACTGCTTTTGTCTAACACTCATTTACCGCTCGAACAAATTAAGCAGAAACTTTATAATTCCATTGAATTATGGAAGGGCGACTTAGAACAGGTAGATGATATTTGTATTATAGGAATTAAAATTTAAATTATGACTAAGACTGACTTTAACCCATTTTTATTTTACAGTACCCAACTCCAAACTTTATTAGCCAAGGCTTCTAAACAAAGAAATCCAGCGTTATGGTTGTATAAAAACGACGCCAGAACAATACTCTTTATGTTAGAGGCTCTGACACGTATACACGACAAAGCTTTTGATGAAAAATTATTTGGTAAATGGAATAAGCGATTTAAAAAACTGGAAGACGTTTTAGGTCAAATCGATGACTATTCTATTTTAGAAAGTGAGTTCAAAAACACTAAAAAGGTTTCTAAAGAAATTGTAAAATATTTTACGGTTAATACTAATAATTATATCGAAAAATTAAATCAGCGCTTGTTAGCTAAAGATTGGTTTAAAAATAAAATGCAATCTTTTGATACTAAATTAGGAGAATTTGAAGTAAAGTATAACAAGGAATATAGTGACGAGTTAAAGTTTGCCCTCGTTGGAGAAATTGATGCGATCCTGTATTTTAGTTTAAAAGTGGATTATACTTTTACTAAAGTTGAGGATCAGGTGCATGAGATACGCCGTAAGTTAAGGTGGCTAAGCATGTATGCGCAAGCTTTCCGTGGATTAATTCAACTTAAAAAATCAGGGAAGAGAAAAAAATATGTGCTGAATTATTTTACGAAAGAAGTTCTTAATTCCCGATTTAATAAGGTAGAGACTAAATTAAAAAATGCTGTCGTTATTGAGTTTGACAAGGATTCGTTTTTTGCTTTAGGCTTTGTAATTAATGAACTCCGCAAGTTAAAAGATTCTGTATTGAAAATGAAACAATTAAGCGATGCTATTTTTGTAACAGAAAATGTGACAAAGCTTAAAGCGGAAGAAAAAGCAATGGCAATAATGGGATTAAAAAATACGGTAGAACAGGATGTTTTAAAAGAGGCTTCTGAAATGATGAGAACCTTTGTGGTAAAGGATAAAATGCTTGACCATTTAATTGTAAAATAAATAATCACCTCATAATCACGAGTTTTCCTATTCCTTTTTTAAAGTAAGAATCTGCCTCTGTTTCTCTTTTTTCAATTAGGCTGCCATTAGAGCGTGTAATTACGCGGTAAAGGTATACCCCGTTAGCAAGCTTATCCCCATACTGGTCTCGCCCATCCCAGGCGTAATCTGTAATGTTGCGCCCTATGTGAATATTGCCGAGCTCATTTTTTGTAATTTCCCTTACTACTTTACCTGTAATGGTTATTACCTGTATTATAAAAATATCAGGCGTTTCACTGCCGGTCAGTGTAAACACAAAACGTGTGGAAGTGCTGAACGGGTTTGGGTAATTTAAAACTTGCGTAATGGTTTGCTTGGTTATGATTTCAAAATTTATCGTGTAATCATTGTCACCCGATACATTGCTGGTTCGGTCTTTTGCCTGCACAATGAGCTTATACTTTCCGTCTATGGCAAACTCAGGTTTCCATTCAATTTTACAAGAATTGTTGGGAAGTTGAGCCGGTGTAAATTGTAACGCGTTACCGAAGAAAATTCTTTTTTCGGAAGCTTGGTCAGGATATTTTATAAACACGGCAAAGTCAGAAGTATCATTTAAAGCCAGGTAGCGGTTTTCGTCTTTTAGTGTTACCAGGATATGGGGTTTGGAAGAAACAATGTCATCATTCAAAATATGTGTACCGTCAAACGTTACATCCAGTAAAGGATTTATATGATCGCTGTTTACCTTAAAAGGAATGCGGGCAATATTATTAAAATGGTATTGTTCTTTTTGGTATCTGATATGCGCGGGAGGATTTACATCGATCCATAAATAATTCTGTCCCGGGTATTGGTAACTGTCAAAACCAATAGTATCTATTATTACCTGCCCGGGCACAAAAGGTTTTGGTTTCAATTTTTGAGGTAAAAAATGTTTGATACGGTCTTTATCTTCTACCCAATATGTTATAATTAAACTGTCGGTAAAAGGCTTTACGCTAATATTTTCTATCGGTATATTTACTATTAATTTTTCGCCCTGTTGTAACGAATCATTGGTTATTGCAAAGCCTTTTTTGGGGTTAATGGCACATTCGGGAGCTTCGTCATATAGTACCTGCCACCTTTTTAACTGAGCCGGTGTTTTATATATATCATCTCTCATTAAGGCCACTAATTGTATATATGGATATACCACTGCGTCGGCGTACGTATCAAAATTATATACATCCGTTATATTGGATGTGAAAGAAGCAATCGTATCCCTGGTTCCGTTTACTTTAATACCAACTACTTTTAAAATTACAGTATCCCTGTTCGGCAGCTCTAAAGGTACTTGTTTCCAATGCAGGCTGTTCCATTTTGCCGAGGGGCCTATAATTTCTGAAGCAATATAACCGCTGCTCCAATTGGTTTTTATAGAATCGTTTAAAATAACAATATCATTGTGACGCGTTGCCACTACCTCATGAGCCTGCCCGATACTGTTTCCTTTTTTTCCGAAAATGGCAATGCTAAGGCTGTCGGCAACCGTTCGTATATTTGCACTTCCAATACTTTCGAAGGCAGTGTACAAAGCGTTAGAATAGGTTGATGCCTGATGATCCTGAGTGGAATAGGCCAGTACTTTTGTATTAACCGGTAAGTTGTTAAGTAAGGTCAGCAAATCAGTTTGCCATGTATTGGCGAAACCACAATAATTTGTGGTGCCGAAATCAAAAGCAAACAGGGGTCTTGTACCGTCGCAATGGCAATTACCGTAAGGCCCCGGGCCCGGGTTGGGGGCATTTGCGGAAACACTTTGCCGTGGTTGGGCACTTGTTGAATCAAAAATAACGATTGTCCAGCCGTCTTGCGCGCAGCTCCACACAGCCATTTGCGAGCTGTTTATAGAATAGATGATCTGGTCCCAGCCTATTGCCGATAAAAAACCGGTTCTGCACATGATGGAAGATACGTCGTTTTCAAAATCAAATTTACGCTGAGGCTTTTTGTATTTTACAAATTGATACGTGTCATTTTTAAACTGGTGAAAATGCGACTGTCCCCACCCCGATGTATTTTGTATTACCTGGAATGAGCTTTCTCTCCATTTATAAGAATCGGTGAGAAGTGTAGAGTCTTTTGAGATCCGCCAAAAATAAACGGTACTGTCTGCCAAAGGTAAATTTACGGTCCATTCAACCACATCGCCCGCAGTGTTTACCAATGTTGAATTGATAGGATTTATAAACCGGTCGTTCGTATCAAGTTGAATGCGGTAATTTGTTGCCGGAGCAAAAGGATCGGCCGTGGAAGCTTTTAATGTAAGTTGCGACACTTTAGGAATAACAGCATATTTATATGGATAAACAGGCACAACATCACCTCCCGGAATAAAAAGATCTACAGTGCCTGTAGTAGAGTTATTGTTTTCAGACAGTTCAGAAATTTCGTTGTAGGAATCAATGTATACCCTAAAGCTGTTTAACCCGATACCGTTATCAAAATCTTTTATAATATTAAAGTGTAAAGTATCAAGATTGTACGGCGCTTTAATTTTGCGAAAATAAGTACTTGAATCACCTGTTGCAAAATACCTTTCTACCCTCACCACAAATGTATCTTTGATCGCTTTTCCGAGGTTTTTAATAACCACGTTAATGCCTATAGAATCCACGTAGCTTTGTGTATCAAAATAAACGCTTGAATTATTGATTTGATAATCGGGCTTTGTAAAGGCGTTCAGTTTAACCGAGGGATCGCCCTCAAGTGTCATTTCCAGTGAAGTAATTTCGGTAAGCCGATCGCCGATCATCGCATTTTTAGTACAGGTATTTTTTACGGCATCACCAATACCACTGTAGTATCTTTCGTACGCCAGCGACCTGTATAGCTGTGATGAATATATGTTTAAAGGATATACAATACCGGTTGAGGATGAAGCGATAAAGCCAATGCTCCCTTTATCCTGTATCATCGTAAAATTTTCGCTAGTACTATTGCTGCCCATAGTATGTATATCTCCCGAATAACAGGAGTTGGCAATGAACAACGGATATTTACCGCTATTGTTATATGCATTAGGGTCGTCAATTGCCTGATCGAAACCGCTTACCGAGCCATGCCCGAAGAATGTAATAATGGATGCACCGTAATCTATCAATCTTTTTACGGAATCACTGATTGTAATTTGAATAGGGGCCGTAGTAGTTTTTTTAAAATTAAATACTTTTCCCCCGTAAAGTGTATCGCAAATAGTTACAGAATAACTTTGTAAATAATTTTGAAATAATTGTTGTTGATTAAGATCCGTTCCTCCCGCAAAGTGAATCACATGCTTATGCCAATCATCCGGTTCAGTTTTTTTCAGGTCTGCTTCATGCGTTTTTACCTTATTAAGGTAATTAATTACCTGTTGATTTGTTTTACCTGAAATACGCCCAACCGGAATAAAAGGTGCGGATGAAGCGGAGCCGTGTATGCCGGATGTTATCAGGTTATCTGAAGCCGGAATTCCCATAGTCGGCAGATCAGAGGCATTCCAATAAGTAGCGTTAAACCTCACCTCTTCATTTTTTAAGGATTTGCCGAGTAACAATAAATATTTAGGCGGAGTCGGCAAACTATCACTCAAATAGCTGCAAAAGTTTTTAATGGCTAATGGATTTTTTTTATTACCATAGGCGAACTGATCATATAATTCGTCAATATATGCAAGAACTACGTTATGAGACCCGCCGTCGATAGTTTGTCTGTAAGCCTTATAATCATTGGCAGATTGCTGTAACCCTTTATGTGAAACAATTAAATAAGCCGAATCAGGGTTACTGCTTCTGTAGTTAACAAAATAACCGGATTGATTTACTGCAGCAAGCGATGTAACACTGTTGATATTTCCTGTTGTGGTTAAAAAACATTTTTTTTGCGTAGCGGAGTTTGGGATCAATGCTTTAACATTGCTGCCGGTTACAACTGTAGAGATATATTTATGGTTCGTAAGATCATAAAAAACGGCCGGTCCCGTTACGGCTACATTTTGAAGATCAAGAAATGTTTTGGAAGCAGAAACACTATTGTCAATGTACATGCTATGTTCCGCTGTAGCGCCAAAATTAGGAGTTTGCGGGTATTTTAAATACAAATAATGTAATACCGTAGAGTTATTAATGCCGCTGAACAATGGATTATTTACGCTTGTCGCTTTTACAAAAGAACTGTTTTGGAATTGAGTGGATGAAACCTGCTTTTCAATATTAACTTGCTGAAAGCCAAAGAAAGTGGTATCATGCAGCATTACAAGATTTCCTGTATTATCGTAATATTCAAGTTTTAGTTCGTGGTCGTATCCTGCGGCCAGGTAATTTTCCGAATTGCCAGAATAGGCCGCTTTTATATAAACGGGTAATGACGAAGATGGATAGATGCCTGCATATGTTGTAGGAGTTTGACTTGCCTGCCCCTGTGCAATTCCAAATCCATATCCCTCAGCGGCTAAATACCGGGGGTCAGACACCACATCAATAAATACCTTGGCCAAGGCATAAGCATTTGTGGAGGTATGTATTATTTCACTGTAATAATAATCAGCAGGTGTATAACCGCTAAAGCTTATATCAGTTTCAGGTATGGTACGCCTGTTGGTTAAAGAAGCATTCCATGTTAGAAAAGCATAATTAGTATCATTAAATAGGGAAATGTACGGATTTGGTAACCTTGTAAGGCCTGTATAGGCAAGAGAATCAAAACGTCCGTCATTTTTTTCCGCGTAAAATTCAATATAATCACCCGCGTTAAACACATTATCGCTTTCACCCGCAATGGTTATATACTGTTCGGCACCTTTTATAAAAAGCTGAAAATTTTTAGGATTGATAAAACTTACCGGGATGCCTGAATTGGCAAGTGTTGTGGAGTCAATGCGGTATAAGCCCGTTTTAGGAATGTTAATACGGTAATGTTTCTGATTATAATTTATCCATTCATTTCCATATTTCTGTGCCTGTAAGTTTAAAACAGTTACTGCAAGAAAGCATAAAATGAATAAACGTTTTATCATTTAATCAATTTTTTATTAATATCAATTTTTACGGTAAAGATGTGAGAGTAAAGTGTGGTTGATACATTTCCGATATTCGTCATCGCGTAATCCAATGCAAATACTTTATACTTAATGCCCACACCAATATTCGGCTGAACAGTTGTCACATCATTTCCCAATACATTTTTCATTTGTTGCACATTGCCAATTCCGCCGCGTAAATAAATAATACCTTTGTAGCCGACTTCTACGCCAAACGCGGGTTCCATACTCCACGCATTTGTTTTAATAACCGTATTCCGCTTTCCGTCGAATGTATTGATGAAGTTTAATTCACCTCCTAAAGAAATTTTATTGCCCCATACAAACCACGTACGGGCTACTCCCAATATTAATTTAGGAACGGTTACTTCTAATGAATTTGTAGGAATTTCGTTACCTGTTAAAGCAAAAGTGTTTTTTACATTATCGGATAGTGTGTAGCTCCAAGCAGTAAACGTACCTGTAATATCGCGTGCCATAGCGGCAAAGCGCCATTTTTTATAATCATACATAGCGCCTACATCAATACCAAAGCCCCATGCGCTGCCAAACTCACCGAGTGTGCGCCGGATAATTTTAGCATTAGCTCCTATTTTCACGCCTTTCAACTTGGGGATATTTCTCGCATACGATAATAACACGGCAGCATCTACCGCGTTAAATGATTTTATGCGGGAGTAATCAATATTACCGTTCGCATCAATCAATTCGGTTGTATTAGGGATATTATCAACCCCGAAACGAAGAAAAGTTATGCCTGCTACGCTGTTACTGTCAATGCGCTTGGAAACTCCTATAAAATCATACTTTGCAATACCGGCGAAATATTCGGCATGCATTAAACCAACCTGTACATTACTTTTTTGTAATAATAAGCCCGACGGATTCCAGTAGCCTGCGGTAACATCGTTTACGGAAGCCACATTTGCATTTGCCATAGCTAACGCGCGCGCGCCTACGCCAACACTTAAAAACTCATTGCTGTATTTTGCTATTTGTGCAAAACCCGGGCATGAAATAAGAAATAGCAATACAGGTAATAAACGCTTCATATTAAGTGATAATCAGTTAAAATTACGGAAAAATTTCCTATATTAATTAGATTAACAACGCAATTTAGCGGGCAATATTGTTAAAATCGGAGGCTATTTTTTTTGTGTAGATCCTGGCTCCCCGGTAAAGCATGTGATAATTATCTTCAAAATATTCTTTATGACCTATAATGGCTGTGTCACTACTGTAATCAAGGATCGGAACATGATTTATAAAGGCAATATTTTTATAGTGTTCAATGATGCGGTCTTTATTCAACACTTCTTTTTGAGCATTTTTGTAAGCGGGCGACATGGTAAATATCAGTTTACATGCGTTGGTTTTGCAAAAAAGTATGATGGAATCTAAATACTGTCGTGTTTCTTTATTAATGTAGCCGTAATACGTTTTTGTATTAAAATGGTCGTAAGTATCGATGACTGTGTTTTTGAAAAATCCGTTTTTATAAAAATCATCGTAATTGCCCGATTTTCCAAGCCACCCGTACAAAGCAGGGCTTATAGCATGAATGCCGGAATAAGGTAAGCTGTAAAAAGGGTTGTATTTAAATTGGCAAAAACGCGGATCTATTTCTTTAAAGCCGTCATATAAAACAGGGTTTGATAAATACGGGAAGTAGCGGGAAAAATTAAAAATGGTATCCGTTTTTAAATGACTGATATGAAAATCGCATTCAAAGAAAATAACCTTTGGCATTTCACTGTTTACTAAATACGATTTTAATACCGTGTATGCCATACGGGTTGTAGCGCCCGAAACGCCTGCATTAAATGTATTAAGGCAGGTTAACGAATCGAGTAAGGAAACATCTACATGCATTTCTGCCCTTGATGATCCCAGTATTAAAGCATTGTATGTATTTTTTTCTAAAAATAACCGATTGTATTTTTCATAAACTCCTTTTTTGTTTTTGCGTAAACCCTCAGCTATGAGCCATTGTAAGCCGTACCCAAGCGTAACGGCCACTAATGCATATAATAGAATCTTCTTAATCAAAATTGAAAATAGATAAACCGGTTGGCATTAAAATTTCCCAGTAAAAAAATACTCACTAGGATCAAAATGAAAAAAGCGGGTTTGTAAATGTTCTCAAATCCTTTTATGCGGTTAAGAATTGTGTATTCTTCATTCGCTTCTTTTAAAAAGAGTAAAACGGTAAGTAAGCCACAGACCGTTATAAAAAACAGGCTTGTTATTTGGGTTAGTTCGGTAAGTAAGTTTTCGGGATTGAATTCTGTGAAAATTTTCAGATAAATATGTCCTAGGTCATGCATGGATAAAGCCCTGAATGCTATTAAGGAGAGTGTATGAAAGCTCATTAAATACAGCCAACCTATAAATTTAGGCGCTTTTAAGTTCGGAAACTTCCTAAATATAAGTGTTTCTATAATAAAAAATAAACCATGCATAGATCCCCATACTAAAAAAGTAAAATTAGCCCCATGCCACAGGCCGCTTATCAAAAACACTAAAAAAATATTCAACAACCAACGTTGGTAACTTACGCGATTACCTCCTAAACCAATGTATAGATAATCTCTAAACCAGGTAGTAATGCTGATATGGTTGCGTGTCCAGAATTCATGCAATGATTTTGAAAATAAAGGCCTTCGCCAGTTTAAGCTTAAGTTGATACCGAATAATTTAGCGACCCCGGTTGCTATGTCCGAATAACCGCTAAAATCGGCATATACCTGAACTACAAATAAAAAGCCCGCAACTAAAAGAGTAGAACCCGAGTAATGATCAACGTCATTAAATACGGGCGTTACAATGGAAGATAAATTATCGGCAATGACCATTTTTTTAAAATACCCCCAAACCGTTAGTTTCACAAAAGCACCCCAATCGATGGCTTTAAAGTATTGCACAATTTTTAACTGTGGCATTAAGGAATTGTACCTTACAATAGGGCCTGCAACCATGTGTGGAAAGAAAGATACGTAAAGAAGGAAATCGGTTAATGTATCGTCCGCTTTATATTTATTCCTGTAAACATCCATGGTATAGCTTATCGATTGAAACGTATAAAATGACAGGCCGGCGGGTATAATAATATTAGAAAGGAAATGGGGATTGCCCGAGAAAAGGGAAAGCCCTGTGTTATAAAAAAAGATAAAGTATTTGAATATAAACAGTACGCCAATGTTAGCTATTAAGCTGCATAATAGAAATGTTTTTCTTGTTTTTTGGTTTTGCGATTGTGATATGAGTTTTGCAATATAATAGTCCAGTGCTGAAGTGCCTATTAATAGTAATAAAAACAAAGGATTATAGGAAAAGTAGAAATAGTAAGAGGCTATCAATAAAAATAAATTTCTCCAAGTTGGTTTTAATAACCAATAGATTACAAAAACGCAGGGGAGAAAAATTAAAAATATCAGGGAATTAAATAACATCTTTTGTAAATATACAAACGATTTAAATTATATATATTTACGCCGTAAATGAATCTAAAAAAACATATACCCAATGCTATTACCTGCTGTAATTTACTGTGCGGCTGTTTGGCTATTGTGCAAGCTTTTGAAGGTAATTTAATATACGCTGCTTATTTGGTTGGCTTAGCAGCTGTATTTGATTTTTTTGACGGTTTTGCCGCAAGGTTGTTACGTGTAACTTCCCCTATTGGTAAGGATCTTGACAGTCTGGCAGACATGGTAACTTTTGGTGTGGTGCCGGGCGTAATGATTTACAAATTATTGCATGTAAGCCTTATAAAGCACGCTCTTAATTCTTTTATAGATCTGTCCTCACATTTTCCGGCCATACCTGATAGCGCAAACTTTGAGCACGACGGCTTTATCAATTATTTGCCTTTTATAATCGTTGTTTTTTCTGCTATTCGGTTGGCAAAGTTTAATAACGATACACGCCAAACAACTTCATTTATAGGATTGCCGACACCGGCAAACGCTATTTTAATCTGCTCGTTCCCTTTAATTTTGGCTCATACAAATTCTTCTCTTATTCAAGACGTTATTTATAATCCTTTTTTTCTAGTTTTAATTTCAATTGTATTAAGTATTTTACTGATCACTGAAATCCCCTTATTTGCGCTTAAATTCAGAACATTTTCGTGGTCCGGAAACCGCACGCGGTATGTGTTTTTAGCATTAAGTGCAGTGTTATTGTGCGCGTTTCAGTTTGTAGGAATTCCTTTAATTATTTTGCTTTATATTTTAATGAGCATCAACAGTAATTTTTTCGCCAAACAAAAGGACAGAGGTTAACGGTTCTCTTGTATTTGCAAGGGTTCCCCAATTTTTATTTTGTGGTTTTACTTCTAATACTCCATAAGCGCATGTTTTCAGATATAAGCGGTGTCTTTATTTAACATTATATACCTACTTTTAACCGTGATAAAACTTGAACAGATTCGTAAATCCTATTATCTGAACGACACATCTTTTGATGTATTAAAAGGCATTGATATGCATATTCGTGAAGGCGAGTTTGTATCAATTATGGGATCATCGGGTTCGGGTAAGTCAACTCTCTTAAACATTTTAGGAATTTTAGATAATTACGATTCGGGCACCTATACGCTTAATGATACCTTGATCAAAGATCTTTCGCAGACCAAAGCCGCCCAACTACGTAACCGGTTTTTGGGATTTGTATTTCAGTCATTTAATTTGTTATCGTTTAAAAATGCGATGGAAAATGTGGCATTGCCCTTATACTACCAAAAAGTATCGCGGAAAGAACGTAATATAAAGGCTATGGAATATTTAGAAAAAGTTGGCTTAAAAGAATGGGCTCACCATTTACCGAGCGAAATGAGCGGAGGGCAAAAACAGCGTGTAGCCATTGCGCGCGCGTTGATCGGTAATCCAAAAGTTATTTTTGCCGATGAACCAACAGGGGCGCTCGATTCGCAAACCTCTATTGAAGTAATGGATATTTTTAAAGATATTAATAAGCAAGGAAAAACCATTGTAATAGTAACGCACGAAAATGATATTGCCGCGTTAACAGACAGGACGATTCGGTTAAAAGACGGACTTATTATTTAGTTAATTTATAATTAAAAGTGTAATTCAAAAAATGTTCGACCTCGATAAGTGGCAGGAAATATTAGGAACTATTAAAAAGAACAAGCTTCGTACTATACTTACGGCGTTTAGCGTAGCATGGGGAATTTTTATCCTGATCATTTTATTGGCGGCAGGCCAAGGTTTAAGGAACGGGGCGCAATCACAATTCGGGAACGATGCAGCTAACAGTATATGGATTGACGGCGGGCAAACGAGTATGGCTTATGAAGGGTATAAGCCCGGTAGAAATATACAGTTGAAAAATGAAGATTTTTATGACATTAAAAATAAAACAAAAGATGTAGATCATGCCTCTGCAACCTATGGCTGGAGAGAGAATAAAATGCTTTCGTATAAAAATGAGCACTCCGGTTTTTTAGTGCGTTCCTGCGCACCCGATCATAATTTATTGGAAAAAGCTAAATTAATTAAAGGGCGTTTTATTAATGAACTCGATTTTAATGAATTCAGGAAAGTGTGTGTATTAGGCGAGCCTGTAGAGAAATTATTATTTAAAGGGGAAGATCCTATCGGGAAATTTATTGATGTATCAGGCACTAAGTATAAAGTAGTTGGCGTGTTTAATGATCCCGGTAAAGGGGATAACGAGCGCATTTATATCCCTTTACTGACGGCGCAACGTATTTATAACGGCAAAGATAATGTTGGTGTAATATGGGCTACCACAGGTGCGGCAAGTTTGGAAAGAAGCGAACAAATGGTAAATGAAATCCGTAATAACCTGGCAAAAAAATATCATTTTAATCCCAGTGATATGAATGCTGTTGGGGTAAGAAATAATAATGCGGAATACAAGCGCATTATGGGTATGTTGGACGGCATTAAACTTTTTATTTATGTGATTGGTATTTTAACTTTATTAGCAGGAGTGGTAGGGATAAGCAATATTATGATGATTGTTGTGAAAGAACGTACTAAAGAAATTGGTGTACGAAAAGCATTGGGCGCTTCCCCTTTTTCTATCGTGTCCTTAATTATACAGGAGTCTGTTTTTATTACTTCAGTAGCGGGTTATGCCGGGTTAATGCTCGGAATAATTGTGGTAGAGATCATAAAATATTTTAAACTGGAAGGTGATTTTTTTAAAAATCCGGATGTGGATGTAAATATTGCCATATCGGCTGTTTTATTAATTGTTGCTGCCGGAGCATTAGCGGGGTTGTTCCCGGCTATTAAAGCAGCAAAAGTAGAACCGATAACCGCTTTAAGAGAAAACTGATCACTGCTTATTAAGCAGCTTACACAAACAATGCTTCTCATTAGGTACTGTTTAGGTATTTATTCTAAAACCGGCGCCTATCTGATTTTATGGTTTATACCGGAATAAAATAAAACGTTAAGGATGTTTCAATAAAACGTTAATTAACCGGTTACAGAGCCTTTAAACCGGGTAATATGAATTTTAATAGCGTTATATTAAGCTAAATTGTGACGAACGATTTCGTTTAAAATGTTATACCTTTAATCAGATTCAAGAATATGAAAAAATTACTATACCTGATTTGCCTGGTTTTTATAAATTTTAATTTATTCTCTACAGGCGGATACATTACCATTTCTTCTACTGTGCCGGGCAGTGTCACAGTTTGCGGACAAATAAAAATATACACCTTTACGATTAACAATCCTTCAGCGTTTAATTTAACAGGCGTTACGGTAAACTTAACCATGCCTTTAGGCTTAAATTACCAGATAGGATCTGTTACCAATGCTACCGCTACGGTTGTGTCCCCTCTTAACACACCTACATTCACCTTGGCAAATATTCCTGCCAATACCTCTGTTGTGGTGACGTTTTCTGCTGCTGCCAATTGCGATATTTTGTCTTACCTAAGCTTAGGGCAACCTACCGAAAACCAGATCAAAGTCAATTACACTGCCAATAGCACAGCTTGCTTTGATAACCATACCACACAAGTATATCTTGTGAAACAGCCAAATGTGTCCATTACCACCGTTACCAACCAATCGTACACAGGCTCTATCGGCGGGACATTCGTAAGGTGTATCACCGTTACAAATGGAGGAACAGGTGAGTTAAGCACTTTTAACCTGACGGATACTCACGGGAACGGATTAGCGATCACAGCAGCGTCGCCGGGAACATGGACAGGCGCTGCCGGAACAGAGACGTATGTACTTACCGGTGCTGATTTCACCTCTGTCGGTAATGGAAATAACCTTTTTGAAACAGGGGAAAGCATTACTATTTGCGAAACGGTTAATATCCTTAACTGTTCTTCGGTGTTCTCATCCTATACGGCCTCCTGGGGTTGCGGAAGCCAGGCCTGCCAAACATCTATTTCAACTGCCAACGTCGTGTTTCCTAATTTTGTGCCAAACCTTGTTATTACACCGCAGTCGTCCGCAAACCCATGTCTGGGTGTAGGTAACTATAGTCAGCAAACACTTGTGATCGTAAATAATGGCGCAGGGCAGGCCATCAATACTTTACTGAAGATTTACCAAACCTCCGGACCTACTTATTATGATCCTTCACAGCAAACGGAAATAGATGTATCGAGCATCACTATAAAAATAAATGCCGGGGCGCCTTCGCCTCTTGCTGCTACCACTACATCTGCTAGCAATTCCTCACCGTGCTTATCAGCCAGTCCCAAAGGAGCAGTAGATTTAACTATACCTTCCATTAACCCGGGTGATACGGTGCGCATCAGCTGGCGAACACAGAGCTGCTGCCAAACAGGATACGGCTATTACAACGGCTGGGCCTTTTCAGCAACGTATCAAAGCATCTGTTTAAATAATTACGTTGTTCCGGCAGCTTGGGGACGGGTGTACAGCCAAAATTATATTTTTAATATTGTAAATAACGGTTCCGCTTCTACCATATCATCAGGGCAAACCGGCACATTCAATTATTTATTAAATGGCGTGTACAACAGCTCTCAAGCCCTGTCAGACGCTTATTTAAAAGTGACCTTTACAATTTCACCTTGTTATGTGTACAATCCGAATACTCTTAAGATCTTCAATAGCATAGGAACCGCTACGTTCATTCCATCCTCGGTAAACCAGGTCGGAAATGTGATTACGGCCGTTTTTTCAGGATCAGCCCCTTTTAATTCTACGCTATACAGCACCCTGGAACAGGCACAGCTCGTCATCGACTTAACGGGTAATTGTACTTCCTGCGTTAGTGGGCCGGGTAGTATTGGCGTAGGCATTTCTTACTCGCCGTCTGCTTCCTGTACCTGTGAAATGCAGCTGATCACCAGCACCTTCAACTTAAACCTAGTGTGCCCTGTTACCTGTGAAGGATTGAATTTTCTGGATTATGCCATAAAAAGAACCAGTTACGGCAGGCCGGATAATAATGAGGACGGATTACCTGATGCCATAGGCATGCTAAATTTTTCAACTATTAAAAGATCACGTGCCATGTATGGCGATACGCTGACCTCGAGCTTTTATGCAAAAGTGAAAACAAGCATTACGCATCCTGTCTGGCAATATTGTTATGTAAGTTCAACCATTACCAATGGAAATTATTTAACTTCCGTGGGCGGTAAATTAAAAATATACAGGGGTCCGGGTCTTCCTTTGTTTGCCACTTGTAATATTGCAGGGGTTCCTGCAGTTTTGCCGACGGCGACGTTTAAATACGATTTAAGTTCGTCCGCTTTGATCGCCTCCGGCGGCGTGACACCGGGCTTTGTGTTTCTTAATAACGATTCCCTGGTGTTTGAGCCGCAATACAGGGTCACCACTAATATTGGAGGTGCTATTGTAGCCGCTGCCGTTACCAATACTTTCGTGGTTTCCGATATTTCTAACCCGGTAAACCCGGTCAATATTTTTTCCTGTAACACCTTTGAAGGAAATTTCTCCATTATCGGCTATTATTATACCAACTATGGGCCGGATAGTTACAGCCTGAGTAATTGCAACCAAATAGCCGTGACCCAAAATTATTACTTGTCGATCGGGCCATGCTGCAGCAACTATGCCGGTGGTAATTTATTTCCTTATGAATATAGAAACTGGGCGCGTGCAGACACATTGAAGCTCATTCCGCCTATTGGTTATAAGTATATTGCTGCCAGCTTTGCCGAAGTGCGCACGGCAGGTACCTTTGCCGGAGCAGGTTCTCCTACGTATTCTATTTCACCGGTCAATCCCCTGGCCGGTACACTGGAATTTCCGGTAGCAGCTTTTTATACAAGCGCTACTACGCCATCTATCACACCGAGCGATGACGGGTTTTACGGGGTGTTTACGGCAACACTAGAGCCTACCTGTTCGGCGGTACAAAACGTAGCTGAAAATATAGGCTATAACTGGACGTTTAAGCCAAGCGCTTATTTAGACCAATCCTATGCCGCCAATATATCCAATGTTTCCAACCAGGATCAGATAACCTACAGCGGGCCTTCGATCTTTTTGCAGTCGGCGCTTCCAAACATCAATGCTAACACAAACGTTGTTGTGTGGGATATTTCCCTGTCGGATATTGCCACGCCTTCTGCGTTAAACACCTGGATCTCGGCTCCCGGCATATCGGGCATAACCATCAACACCGTAGTAGACCTTGCCACTAATGCCACCATTACCCCTATAGGAGGTATTTATCAGTTAGGGACGCTTCCCGGAGCTTCTGTCAAAAATTACCGTCTTTACGGCAGTTATACTTCCTGCGTACAGGATAGCATCGTCATTCATGCCGGTTGGAATTGCCAGGGTTATCCCGCCACTCTGAGCGCTTATCCTTGTGTTCCTAAAAAAATAACATTAAAAGCAACACCGCAAACGCCTTTGCTGATCACTACAGTAATAACACCTCCCACAACAGTAAATCTTTGTGATACTGCATCCTATGAAGTAATAGGAACAAATGTGCAACTCGGAAGCGTTTACAATTTAACGGTAAGCGTAAATGTTCCCCCGGGTGTTAATATCGTTTCAGGAAGTTCACAGTTGGCTTATCCTGCCGCCGGTCCGTATGTGACTGTAAGCGATCCTATTTATATGGGGGGCACTATTTATCAATACCATATTTCAGTGCTATCACCAAGCATTGGCTTAAACGGTATGCCGGGTATTTTGAGCGGAGGTAATAACGCTGTTAAAATTAAATTCAAAGTACTAACGTCCTGCGGGTATACGTCCGGCAGCCTCGCAAGTTTTAGCTTTTTTGGCGTCAGCGGTTGCGGCTCTTCCACCGGCCAGTTGGTTTCATTGTCCTCACAATTGGGCATTGCCGGTGCATCACCGCCTTATCTCACAAATACCGTCCTTAAAAGCACTTACATCTCGCCTTGCAGTACCAGTTCCATTTTGCATGTGGCTTCTAAAAACTTAGGCGGTTTAGCTTTCGGAAATACGGATTCTGTCCAAGTAACTTTACCTGTCGGCGTTTCTTACGTTCCCGCCTCTTTCAGTGGACTCAACAATGCGCCTACTAATCCGGTTCCAACATTGTCCTTTTATAACAGCCGGCAACACTTAACCTGGAAACTCCCGTTGGGAGTTGCAGTAGGGGATAGTACTGTGTTTAACATCAACTATACAGGCAATCCTAGTATCTTGAATTGCAACATCTCAAATTTTGAAGCTAAAACTACCAGCAGCTCCGCTTTGTTATGTACCTTAACAGGTAGCTTGTGCGGGGTTAACGTGATTACCGGCGGAGATACCCTGCCTATATTTACTTATAAAAGTTACCTTGCGCTTGCCAATGCCGGCGGGTATTCCATTCCCAATCCGCCCTCGGGGGAAACGGCCTACATTACCTTGACTATTAATAATACAGGTGAAGCGTTAAGCCCTTCTAATAATACAGTCATCAGCTATTACAATGATGTGAATGCAAACGGCATGTACAATGCAGGGGATGTTTTAATTACACAAAATACCATTAACGTAGCCATACCAAATAACGGCAGCTATGCTTATACATATACACTGAATATTCCGTCAGGCGCAGCCTGTCATATCATTGCGGTGCTGGATACGGCTTTGAACCGTTGCTCCTGCACATCCTCGCAGCTGCCAATCACGTTGCCATTAAGAAACATATCGCGCGATACGACACTGTGTGCCGGCCAACAGGCCGCGCTTGGAAAGAATGCTATTACAGGCTATGCTTACAACTGGGCTCCTGCTACAAATTTAAGCTCTTCTATAAATTCAAATCCAACAGTTACGGGAGTCAATAACACTACGGCACCGATTACTACAACGTATATTGTAACCGTAAACAGGAATACCTGTATTGCCACAGACACATCTGTTGTGAAAGTGAATCCATTACCGGTGCTTACTGTTACGGGCAATACCTTGTGCGTTGGTTTATCTGCCCCATTAACGGCAGGTGGAGCAAACACTTATACCTGGGCTCCGGCAGCAACTTTAAGCAGCGCTAACAGTTCGAGTGTGTCGGCCGCTCCAAATATTACGACCTCTTACAGCGTAACCGGAACAGATGGAAATGGTTGCATGAAAACCATGACGACGAGTGTGCTTGTAAATCCTTTGCCCAATGTTACGGCTACAAGCAATACGTTATGCATAGGCTTAACGGCACCTTTAACAGCAGGTGGAGCAAACACTTATACCTGGACTCCGGCAGCAACTTTAAGCAGTGCTAACGGTTCGGGTGTGTTGGCCGGCCCAACTATTACAACCTCTTACAGCGTAACCGGAACGGATGGAAACGGTTGCATGAAAACCATGACAACGAGTGTGCTTGTAAATCCTTTGCCCAATGTTACGGCTACGAGCAACATGATATGCATAGGCTTAACAGCGCCATTAATAGCGGGCGGTGCAAACACCTATACCTGGAGCCCTGCGGCAACATTAAGCAGTGCAAACGGAGCGAGTGTATCCGCCAATCCTACCATTACCACCATCTACAGCGTTACCGGAACAGATGCAAATACTTGTGTGAAAACGGCCACCGGAAGCGTCTTAGTAAACCCTTTACCAAATGTGGCAGCTACCGGTAATACATTGTGTATCGGCCTAACTGCTCCTTTAGTGGCCGGCGGTGCCACTACCTATATGTGGAATCCTGCAGGAACACTTAACAGCGCTACAGGATCAACCGTTGTGGCTAATCCAACGGTAACAACCACTTACACTGTTACCGGAACTGATATGAACGGCTGCATACAAACCGGAACTGCAAGCGTCCTTGTAAATCCACTGCCAAACGTAACGGTTAGCGGCAACACTTTATGTATCGGAGCCACGGCTTCATTAACGGCAGGGGGTGCCGGTACTTACACCTGGAGCCCTGCGGTGACCCTTAGCAGCGCTACGGGATCCGACGTCACGGTAAGCCCAACGATCACTACAGGCTACACCGTTACCGGCAGGGATCTGAATGGTTGCGTGAACATTGCCGTAACGGCCGCTACGGTAATCCCGCTTCCGATTATCACTATTTCCCCTAACTTCAGTATTTGCTCTACAGCAAGCGGAACCCTTACCACCGTGGGCGCAAGCTCTTATACGTGGAGCCCCGCGGGAACATTAAACAATGGTAATGGCAGTACGGTAATTGCTACGCCTAATGCCACACAAAGCTATACGGTTATTGGTACAGCCGCTACTACCTGCACAAATACCGCCATCGTTACCATCGCCGTTGTTATAACGCCTACGCTTACGGCTAATACCTCGTCAGCAATTATCTGTCCTGCCGGCACAGCCAGTCTTACGGTAAATGGTGCCACCACGTACACCTGGAGCCCGGCAGCGACCTTAAGCGCCGGCTCGGGGACACAGGTTGTCGCATCACCCTTCAATACAACTACCTATAGTGTTACGGGCGCTAACAGTACGTGTACACATTCTGTGCAGGTTGTTGTAACGGTAACCGTTAATCCTACCATTTCGGTATCATCTGCCACCATGTGTTCTTCAGTACCATCTACATTAATGGCTATGGGTGGGGCGACCTATACCTGGAGCCCTTCATCATATTTAAATACAGCCGGAGGGCCTGTAGTTACTGCTAATCCTCCCGCATCCATGGGTTATATCGTTACCGGTGCTTCTTCGTTAGGGTGTATTAGTACAGCTGCTGCCTTCGTCACAGTGATTCCGACACCGACCATGGCCATTACGGCCAATTCACTCACTATATGTTCAGGTAGTGTAAGTATTCTGAATGCTTCGGGTTCAACTTCCTACACCTGGTCACCGGCTACTGTAAGCAATGTCAATACACCGGTTACAACCGCTTCGCCTTTGGGCATAACGGTGTATACGATTACAGGCTCTAACGGCACATCACCAAACCTTTGTATTTCTCAACAAACCATTGAGATAACAGTGCGGGCCAAAATAACGCCTACCGTGAGCCCGGATGAGGTAATTTGTTTCGGGAAGTCTACTACGATATACGCGCTTGGAGGGAATACCTATAACTGGAGTCCGGCCGCAAGTGTTTCAAAACCGAACAGCGCTGTAACAGATATAAAGCCATTGGCGAATACGGTATATACCGTTACCGTATCTAATTACAGCTTGTGCCCGGTAACGGCAACATTACAGGTAACGGTAAATCCTTTGCCAATAGTAGATGCAGGAAAAGATTCCACTATTAATATCGACCAAGAAATTGTGTTGGTAGGAACAGGAAATGTGTCGGTAGGATTCTTATCTCCCGGCGCCGACGCGCTAATCTGTAACTACTGTCCTGAAATAACCGTATATCCAAAGGAAAACACCTGCTATGTACTGGAAGGGTACAGCAGTTCCGGATGCCGAAACAGAGACGAAGTATGTATCACCGTCACCAAGGACTACGATGTGTTTATTCCAAATTCATTTACGCCAAACGGAGATTTGAATAATGATTACTTTTTGCCTAAAAGCTATGGCGTCGCTGAAATAAATTTATCTGTTTACGACCGCTGGGGCACCATTATTTTTAATGAAGCAAACACTGCCCTGGGCTGGGATGGTAAATACAAAGGCCAGACTTGTCCGTTAGGCGTATATGTTTATAAGGTGGAGGTAAAAGCGATGAGCGGTGTCGTAAAATATAAAACAGGACATGTTACCCTGGTAAGATAGACTGTTATGAAAATAGGATAAGCGGTATTTAACACATCTGTTCGAGAAAGATACAAGTGAAGAATTACTATCTTTAGAGCATGAAGCTTAAAGGAGGTTTTACAAGTTATTGGTTGGAACTTCTGTTCAACAGGCCCGCGTTCAATAAACAAAGCATCCTGTTTTTTTCCAATATTTTTTTTAAAGATTGCATCAGCAGGTGCGATCTTTTATTCCTTTATGCTATTGCTAATCCGGCTAATACATTATTCATTTATAAAATCAAACAATCGGGTTGATATTTGAAAGAGATAGTTGGCAGGAAATTTTTGCAACCATTCGTAAAAATAAATTACGGACTTTCCTTACGATGTTAGGAGTGTTTTGGGGTATTTTTATGTTGGTAATTATGCTTGGCTCCGGAAATGGCCTTCGCAATGGCATTTTAAAGGATTTTGCAGGCACTGCTACAAACAGCTTTTTTATGTGGACTCAGCAAACCTCTAAAGCTTATAAGGGAATGAAGCCAGGAC
>JANYGK010000105.1 GCA_025362395.1 Bacteroidota bacterium | reverse complement strand
CTTTAGGCAACTTTAAATAAGTAGGTGTGTTAAACGGTGGAACCGGAAATTTTTCAAGATCTGTTTTAGAAGTTGATAATTTTTCCGCGTCAAAATGAATGTATGATTTGTCTATATCAGGTAAGCCCGTAATGCTCAAATCGCCCTTAAACTGTGTATGGTTACCGTATCTTACATCCATAGCGGTACCATTAAGATCGTTTATATAACCGCGAACTTTTCCGTTTAAAAAAACAGTTTCATTAAAGTCATTCAGTTCTTCCGCAAAATAAGCTATATCTTTAAAATTAATAAATGTACTGTCTTTTAATTTCCCTTTTATATACACTTTATTAATAAAATCAAGATAATCAGACCATGTTGAATAATTAAATGAGAATTTTCCCTTCACTAAACTATTGGCTGTTCTTAAATACAAACTATCGCAGCTCAATAAGGTTGGCGCAACAATAACTTTTACAGTTAAATTTTTTAATTGAATACCGCATTGTTCAACGGCGCTTAAATGAGTGATTTGCCCAAATATGCTGTCGCCTCTAAAATCAATATCCGAAATTTTTCCGTATACCTTAGAAACATGAATGTTATTATAATTCATATTGCGTACAACCCTGTCTGTATCGCGCATGAGCCTGTAAGTGAAATCAACATTTTTCAGAGCGAGTGCTCCATAAGTAATTTTCCAGGGAGAGGTTGTTGTATCTTTTTTTGTGCTTGGGCCCGAATCAAAATAATCTGCTAAAAACTGAAAGTTCCAATCGTCTTCGCCCTTGTACTTTACTAGTTTTACTTTTAGACTGTTAAGTGTTGCTTCATCCAGGTCAAGCTTATAGTGCTTATAGCTGAACCTCCTGATGTTTACGGTAATACTTTTCCCGCTCACTAAGGTGTCATGATGCTTATCTTCTAAAAAAACATCTTCGAGTGTTATATCTCTTACAAATGTAAATTTAAGCTTTCCTATTTCAACACGGGTTCCGAGCTCGCCGCTTAAATACGCTGTAGCCCTTTGTGCTGCCCATGTTTGAAAGGTTTCTGTTTGTAAGGCTAAAAAAACAACGCCTGCCGTAAAAGAAATTAATACTATAAAAAACAAAGCTGTTTTCCCTAATATTCTCGTAATTTTACCAAGCAATTTCATCGACCATAAAAATAATGAATAATACTGAGGATATATTTATTTTAAGCATCGAATCCAGCTGCGATGATACGTCCTGCGCGATCTTAAAAAATAATAATTTACTCTCTAACGTAACTGCCAACCAAAGCATACACGCGCAATACGGAGGTGTTATACCTGAATTGGCAAGCAGGGACCATCAAAAAAATATTATCCCGGTAATTGACGCCGCGTTAAAAAATGCTAAAGTAAATTTGTCGCAACTCAATGCTATAGCGGTAACCAGGGGTCCGGGCTTAAGCGGCAGTTTATTGGTAGGGTTATCCGTGGCTAAGTCATTATCGCTCGCTTTAACTATTCCGCTTATTGAAGTTAACCACATGCAGGGACATATTTTAGCGCATTTTTTAGTGGAAGAACAAACAAAAAGCAATAAGCAGTTGGCAGTAAGCAATAAACTGATGACTGATGACTGCCAACTGCTTGTTCCAACCTTTCCTTTTTTATGTTTAACGGTTAGTGGAGGACATACGCAGATAGTTAGGGTAAACTTACATTTGGAATTTGAATTACTGGCAGAAACTGAAGACGACGCTGTTGGCGAAGCCTTTGATAAAGCAGCCAAGATACTGGGATTACCATACCCGGGAGGGCCTTTAATTGATGCTTATGCTAAAACAGGCGATGCAACAAAATATAAATTTCCTACTCCAAAATTAAGCAGCAACAACTACAGCTTTAGCGGAATTAAAACCGCTTTCCTGTATTTTATACAAGAGCAAACAGCTCAGAACCCGGATTTTATAAAAGAAAATTTAAATGATATTTGCGCTTCTTACCAGGCGCATTTAGTAAATTACTTATTAAAAAATCTATCGGCGGTTTCAAAAGAAACAGGCATTAAGCACATAGCTATTGCAGGAGGCGTATCCGCTAACTCCTGCTTACGGGAACAATTACAATGGCTTGGCAAAAAATACGGTTGGCAAACCTATATTCCCAAATTTGAGTACTGTACCGACAATGCTGCTATGATAGGAATAACGGGTTATTATAAATTTTTAAACAAGGAGTTTTGCGAGCTGGACGCGGCACCTCTTGCAAGATATGGAATTTAATTTCCCGCTGATGTCGCAGATAGCGGGAAATTAAATTTTCAGGAATAATTTAAAAAATTCATTGATTCTTCAGATAAGTAAATGAAACTAATTAAGTAATATTCTGTGATAATCAGCGAAATCTGCGGGAGGTCATTTCGTATTAAATTCGTTCATACATCTTGCTAACCCTATAAAGGCAAAGGCTTTTACGGCATCTGCGGCAATCTTCACTCTATCTTGCAATGTTTGCTTTTCTTCATCACTCCATTTACCGAGCACGTAATTTACCTGCGCGCCTTTACCAAATTCATTACTGATCCCAAATCTCAGGCGGGGATACTCAGCTGTACCTAAAACTTCCTGTATGTTTTTTAAGCCGTTATGGCCGCCTGCACTCCCTTTAGGCCCCAAACGAATTTTCCCGAACGGAAGCGCCAGTTCATCTACTAATACCAAACAATGTTCAGTAGCAATTTTTTCAGCCTGCATCCAATAATTCATAGCCTTGCCGCTTAAGTTCATATAAGTTGCCGGCTTTATTAAAACCAATTGCTTCCCTTTATATTTTAATTCGGCTACGTCGGCTAACCTGTCCGGTTTAAATTTAAGATCATGTTCTTTCGCTATAAAATCAACGATCTCAAAACCTATGTTATGCCTTGTATGAGCATATTCATCACCAATATTTCCTAATCCAATTATTAAAAATTTGCTCATGGCACAAATGTATTTATTTAACAAAACACGTGTTAAATTTTACTGAATTATATAGGTAAAAATACTTTATTATTTATTTTGTAATATAAAATTAATGCTTATACTTGCACCGTCATAAAGATGGCTACATTTTTCCTGTAGTACAAAAAATTCACAAAAACGTTATTAAAATACATTCTTTTTAATCATCACTTCCCTTATTAAGCATAACTATGTTTGAAGCATTAGATTTAACGAGCAGAGCTTTGCCTCAGCTAAAAGACATTTGTAAACAATTTGGTATAGACACAAAAGGATTGGCAAAACCGGATATGGTTTTGAAAATTATGGATGCGCAGTCCGTAAATCCTGATTTGGCAGCTACGCTAACGGATATGTTTCCGAAAAAAGAATTAGTTGTTGCTACAGAAATGAGCGAAACTTCTTTACCGGAAATAAAAACTGAAAAACAGGCAGAGCCTAAAGTAAAAAAACCTCGTATTCATAAAACAGTTGACACAGCCTCTAAAGGCGACAAAAATCCTTACGGAGATTTTACTTATACGGATAAGTATGTGGAAGCACCGGTAACTCAGCCGGCCGGTAATTTTGAGGTAACACATAAGGACACGGAAGTTGAAGAAAAACCTAAATTTGAAAAAAGAGAAGAGCGTGTACCAACTCAACATAAACCTCAACAACAGCAAAAACAACCAAAGCAGCATACTACCGTTAATACAGAAACCACTGAACATAAACCGGTTGTAAACAATGATTTTGCCATTAATATAGAAGCTGAAGAAAAGCCTCAGACACCCGATGGCATGGAAAACCATGACAATAAGGATAATGAAAATAAGCAAGTACCTAAAGTTGAAAAAGTATATTATAATTTTGACGGAATTGCTATAGGTGAAGGTGTATTAGAAATGATGCCTGACGGTTACGGTTTTTTAAGAAGCTCAGATTATAACTACTTAAGTTCACCGGATGATATTTATGTATCGCAATCACAAATTAAATTATTCGGTTTAAAAACAGGAGATGTTGTGAGGGGCGGTATTCGCCCTCCTAAAGACGGAGAGAAATTTTTTCCTTTAGTTAAAGTGGACGAGATTAATGGCAGAGAACCGTCGTATATAAGAGACAGAGTTCCTTTTGATTATTTAACGCCCTTGTTCCCGAGTGAAAAATTAAAATTAACCGGCCACCCTACACAAACCTTAAGCACGCGTATTATTGATATGTTTGCCCCAATAGGTAAAGGCCAGCGCGGACTCATTGTTGCACAACCTAAAACCGGTAAAACAGTTTTATTAAAAGATATTGCAAACGCTATTGCCTATAACCACCCCGAAGTTTATTTAATTATTTTATTAATTGATGAACGTCCCGAAGAGGTAACAGATATGGCCCGCAGTGTAAGGGCGGAAGTAGTTTCATCGACCTTTGATGAACCTGCCGAAAAACATGTAAAGATCGCAAACATTGTTTTGGAAAAAGCAAAACGGATGGTAGAGTGCGGGCACGATGTGGTAATTTTGTTAGACAGTATTACACGTATGGCACGTGCTTATAATACAGTGGCACCAAGCAGCGGAAAAGTATTATCGGGCGGTGTTGAAGCGAACGCCTTACAAAAACCAAAACGGTTTTTCGGTGCAGCCCGTAAAATTGAAAATGGCGGATCGTTAACTATTATCGCTACAGCATTAACGGAAACAGGCTCAAAAATGGACGAGGTAATTTTTGAAGAATTTAAAGGAACCGGTAATATGGAGTTGCAGTTGGATCGTAAAATTTCTAACCGTCGTATTTTTCCCGCTATTGATCTAACAGCCTCTTCTACCAGGAGAGATGATCTTTTATTAAGCAAAGAAATGCTGTCGCGCTTATGGGTGTTGCGTAAACATTTGGCTGATATGAACCCTGTGGAAGCTATGGAATTTTTACAGAATCAAATCAATAAAACACAAAGCAATGAAGAATTTTTAGTAAGCATGAACGGCTAACACCAAGCACTGTTTGTATTATTAAATTTCAATTTTATAAAAATTAATTTCAATTTTATTTTATAATGTTCAATAAAAGATCTATAATGCTTGGGGTAATGTATAGTTTTTTAATTATTATTTATAAGCTTGGTATTGTATTAAGCGGAAACGCTTTAAGCCGGTTTGGTTTTTATTTTTCTAACATTATAGGAACTTTGGCAGTTATTCCTTTTATATTTTTCACCATTAAATTAGCGCGTAATGATAAAGGAGGATTTATTGGCGGCAAAGAAGCGCTTAAAGCCGGATTTTTAATGGCGGTAATCGCGGCAATGATCCTATCGGTATATAATTATTTTGAATTTGAATGGGTATGGCGCAAATTATCTGCTGAGTATTATAACAGCATTGACTTTAAATTATTTCTTGCTAAAAACAAACAGATAAAACCGGAAGAATACCCTTCCAAAATTGATGCTGCAATTAACGGGTTGTCTGCTTTTAAAGCTATGACGGGGAAGTTGGCTACCTTGTTATTTATCAGTTTGGCAACTTCTTTTATATGTGCAGCCTCTTTAAAAAGAAATCGTCCCATTAGTGAAAACTAATACAGGCATTTATTTACAACTAATTTTTTATAAATTTTTGTTTTGAAATAACTTCATTAAAGCTGTTAAGTACTTCTATATAATACACGCCATTGCTAAGGTCATTTACCGAAATTTCGTATTGTGTTACTCCTCCGTTTACAGTGTTATCAACTGATTTAACTAAATTACCTAAAACAGTGTAAATATTTACAGTTGCTTTTCCTGCCTGTTTCGAATCCAGTACCATCATAAAGCTTGATCCTGCAGGGTTAGGATAAACACGGGAAACGCTTAAAACGTCATCGTAACCGGCACCAAGCGAATAAATAAATGTGTACGATGTTTTGCCGTTTTTTTCGTAAGCTGCAATACGATAGTAGTTAATTATTCCTTGTACAGAGTTATAATCAACAAAAGAATACTTACTTCCTGTATTGTTAGGCGTAACACGACCTATATCGCTAAAATTTATACCGTCTGTTGAATGCTGGACTTTAAATAACAGCAGGTTATCCTCTACTGCGGTTTGCCAATACAAATTATTTATTTTATTGACCCGCTCTCCATAAAAAGTATTAAACCCTATGGGTAATGCCAGGTTTTGGCAACTACCGGGGGATAAGCCACAGGTTGTAGTAAATTTATAAGCCTGGTTAGTCATTGTCCATGTGTAAGTTAAAGCCGCATTCACATTATGAGCCGTTGCGTTAACAGGAGGGATATAATTTGTACCGTCATAATTTAAAAGGCCCATAACTGCTCCTCCATTGTTATGCCCCGGGCATACTCTTTTCTGCTTAACATGTATCTCAATTGCATTAGTACCTTCAAATATTTTTATCTGGCTCGAATGGTAGATCGTAGGACTTGATGTACCGCAAGAATACATTGGAATGTTTTCGTAAGAAATAATGCACCTCCTGTTTGGAGCGCTACCCATGGTAGTATATTGCATAACCCCGCCCAATGCGGGATTGATATCATGCCAGGGTGCCAGTATAGCATTACGGGGTATAGAGGTGCCGTTAACGGGTGCCGGTGCCGTTATTGAATATCCTGTACCTACACCCGCTGCTGCATAAGTAGTGGTTAAAATATTAGGGTAACACGGCAGCGCATCAAAAACAAAAGCGGCATTAGAGGCAACATATCCTCCATTAAAGGCAACACCGTCAAAACACATAGGGAATCCAAAAAACACAACGGAATTAAATAATATATCATCCGTTGTAGGCAATACGGTTCCTGTAAAAGTTTCAAAGCTAAAGGTTGTTACGGCTGATGTATAAGCCATATTACAGGTTGGTGTAGAGGAAGCGCTTGGTGA
The DNA here is from genome assembly GCA_025362395.1 of Bacteroidota bacterium. Classification (GTDB taxonomy): domain Bacteria; phylum Bacteroidota; class Bacteroidia; order B-17B0; family Aurantibacillaceae; genus UBA4416. The sequence goes on along the minus strand of JANYGK010000105.1, from coordinate 19,785 downwards.
ATTGATACTTATATCATAAGGGTTACAGGCGGGCGCAGCATACGAATCCAATAATAAATAATAAGTAACTCCTGAAGTTAGAGTAGCACACAGTATTTTTGGCCCTGTATTATTCTGGGTATTTACTACACACGTACCTCCTGCTGTAGGGCAACCGTTATAAAGCATCAAACCTGTAGAGCTGCCGGTTGATCCCAGATTTACCGTTATCTGTCCTGATGCCGCCGCCGTAAACCGATATAAAGCGTCTTCTCCGGTATAATAAGAGGAGCTTCCACAAATGTTTGTAATATTGGCTGAGTTATAATTATTACCATTACCACAGGTTGTTTGCCCGCTTGCAGAGTATGGTAAAGTAATACCTGTACCTATAACGCCTATAGAAGTTGAAACAGCTGTGCTTGTAGCAGATAATACACCGCTGCAAATTGAAACGCATCTATAATAACGCACCCCGGGAACAGAAACTGTTGTAGTGGCAGCTGAAGCGCCGGCTATAGAAGTATATGGGCCGCCGGCTGCGGTAGCAACATACCATTGATACGTCATACCGCATCCTTTTGTACCACCGCTTAACGATAAGGTTGATGTAAACGTGGTGCAACCCACTTTAGGATTTGCTACCGCGGTTCCGGAAGCAGGAGCGCCCGAACAGCTTACCGGATCCCATCTGTAAATTTGAGTATTGGTTGGTTTAGATGAAAGTGAGGTTGTTTCAATTGCCTGTGATGCGAAGGGCGCTACACCCGTGCCGTCTAAAGAATAAAAATCGCCTGATATAATACCCGCTAATCCTATGGAAGCTGAAGGCGCATTTAAATTAGCAGTTGAACCGCCATTTTGAAAATACGAAAATTCAATCCTGTTGGTTCCCTCATATAATTTTGCTTGTAATGAAATTCCCCATACAGTTGCGGAATAATTCCATAACATTTGCTTCCATTCAACCGTTAGCACACGCGTGCCGACAATACCTGTTACTATATAATTGACGTTACCCGTCGGGTCGGTTTTTAAATCATCCCATAAAGGCGCTATCACCGGCCGGTCGGTATTTGTAGTTAAATTGTTAAATGCCGAGGAACTTGCGGCAGTTGTACCTAACGTAATAAATCCGTTTGAGCTGGCCTGGAAGGTAGTATAATTAGTGCACCCGAATTGAAAGGTAAAGCCTATTGCCGTAGAAGCTGACATAACATCATCCACGCCTGTACCATGCAAAGTTGTTGGGGTAGAATTGTAAGTAAATGCACCGGTTGTGGAAGTAAAACTATAATTTATTTGAGAATATAAGCCTGCAAAATAACAGGTTATAAAAACAAGGAGGTAAATCTTTCGCATTATAAAATATCTAAACATTAATTACTATAATCCTGATTAGTGTTTGTTATTTGAAGCATCATTAGGATCGGTAAAAGAGCAAAAATTTAAAAACTCAGTGATATTGCCGTTCTTCAAAAAAATTAACGGCTCAAGTGTTATATCAGTCGCTTCCATTTGTTGTAAAAACTTTTCTCTTTCAGCATAGATATTTTTATCGATATAAAACATGTAAATATTATGATTACCGCAAAAAGCAGTGTATTTAACCCCAGGCATGTTTGTAATAGCTGTTTTTACTTTATCAAAGTCGGCTTTATTGTAGTTTTTTAATGCCACAATTACACCAAGTGAATCAAACGGCGGGGAATTTTTAAAATACAAGATCGGCTTTGCATTTATGTTAAAAAATAACATAATAAAAAAACTTATCGTGAGTATATATTTTGTCATGTTAACTTTTTATGAATTTAAGATTAATAATCTTTAACTCATATACATTCTAACTCCATAATTATGCCATTTATCGACACTTCTTAATTAATTAACATTTTGGAAGTTACCTACTCATGCCAAATGTTTTTATACTATTAAAAAAACGTTATTTAAAGATGCTGTTGTTGTTGTATAATGTGGCAATTATAAACATGTTCTGATCTATAGTATTTACTTTTTTATTCTAATAACCTACAAATTCAATTAAAACTCGGCTATTTTAAAGCCTTTACAGGCAATAGTTTAACCGAATTAACCGCTTACAATCGGCTATATTCATATACAAATGTTTTACAACCGAATACTATTTAATGACTGCCATACCTTTGTCTCGGCAATTTGATGAAGCGCTTCAAAAAAAATCAAAACGCATAATTTACAGAAAACTAATATTAATTTAAAACAAAACAACATGAACACATTAAGAAACCGCGTACAGTTAATTGGTAATTTAGGAACAGCACCTGAAGTAAAAACAATTGCAGGAGGAAAAAAGGTAGCAAAATTAGTGATCGCCACAAACGAGACCTATAAAAACCAAAAAGGAGAAAAAGTAACTGAAACTACTTGGCACAACCTAACTGCCTGGGGCAATAATGCAGAGTTTGCCGAAAAATTTTTAGAGAAAGGTTCTGAAATTGCCATTGACGGCAAGTTAAGAAACAACAACTATACAGATAAAGACGGGGTGAAACGTTATGTAACAGACATAGAGGTAAGTGAATTTATGATGCTGGGTAAGAAAAAATAATTTTTGAATTTCCTATTTACAAAAACGCTTGCCGGTTGGTGAGCGTTTTTTTTAGTTATAAGTAATATTTGACATTCCTGCTAATTGCTATAAATTCCGGTTAATGCCTCGCTCTTTCGCAAAAAATACAATTACTTTTTCTTAACGTTCAGTCATGCTCCTTGCCCCACACTTACTGCATAATTACCATTATGAGAACCGTACGCGACCGAAACTACTACTGCATAAAAAAGGATCGAACAATCGATCCTTTTTACGTTTTTTTAAAATGATTTTATTTAATTACTAAGATGCCATTCGCTAAAAAACGAATTTCCTTTTTAGGTTCTTTAATCGCATCAATTTCAGCTTTAGATTTTTTTGCATCTTCCGCGTAATGTTTTAATTCAGCTACGGATGTTTGTTCAGTAAATGCTATCCCGTCTAAAACAATTGTCTTTCCTGCAATTTCAGTCGGTACAAAGAACCCGTAATCTTTCATTTTCACAAAAGCTTTGTTTTTATCATCGATCACTAAATTCATCCAACATCCTTTTTTAGAACAAGAGTTTTCTACTTTAGCTATCACTTTAACGGCTACCGTATCTTTGGTTTTTAGCATAGCCGGAACTTCCGTAATATTAATGGCACCTGCTTCCGTAATTTTGGCGCCGTACGTATCTCCGGGTTTGGCATGGCCCGCAGGTGGCTGAGCATTTATAAAATAAGAGCAAATAATAATTATCAGTGTTAAAGTGATTTTTTTCATGTTTTAATTTTTGCGTAAGTTAACTAATTTTACCCACTTTTTCTATTAAGCATCCTTGTAAAATAATGTAAAAGTCTGTATTTATATTTTATCATCTTCTTTGTTTGAACAGAGGACACAATCCCAATCACACCAAAACAAGAACAAAATGCCGGCATTCATTTTATTCTTTACGTTCTTTTTCCTTGACAAAAAAGAAAAGAAGAGTCAAGACAAAACACCAACTGCAAGTAACCTCGCTCATGCACTGTAGACTTGCCGTTTGCGCCGTTCGTAAACAACCACTACACTATTACCAAAGTATGAGAGGCGTACTTGGCTTAACTGATTTTACATTATTCAAATACATCCTATTCTATTAGCATCACTTACTCATCATGTCCTTTAGTGTTTTTTGTTTTTTGCTGCAGGTATAGTTCCTCCTCTTTTTGCATTGCCACTTTTAAAGAATCATTTATAGTGGTTGTTCCCAATTTTTGTAGGTCGGGTTTGCCGGCATTTACCCAGGCTGTGTACCATAAACTCCCAACCATACTAATACTCTCCCGCATTCTGCGTTCTACCTGCCCTTTTATCATTAAATCGTATTGGTTGGTATAGTCAACCGAATATACTTTCATCATCACATTGCCCCTGTTTTCAAAAGCATATTTTTGATCTTCCGGAAACGCTTTATTTAATGCCGCTTCAAACTTAAGTACACTATCAACCGCCATGTGGCTGTCGTACACTACTTTCCATGCTGTTTTAATAGGTGAATCAATATATTGGGCGCGGCCCACAAAGTAATCGTAATCTTCCGCCTTTAATTCGGGAATCCTGCTTTCCCAAAACCCGTGTATGCCTCTCTGGCCGGTTAACTGCCCGTTATAATTTTCGGTAGTGTGTAACGGCACATGTGCGTCGGCTATGTAATGCCCTAAATCGGCGCTGTAATTTAAGATCTTATCAAGGTTTTCCTCTTTAAAGGCGTTTAATAATTTATAATAATGCTTTTCAATTTGCCATGGTACTATGCCGTAAGCCATGAGTGTATCTTCCGAATATTTTGCAATTGCCTGCTTCCAGAATTTCGGCACACTGTCAAATGCGTGTTGTCCGTAATGATCTATATCAATGTAATGCCTTGGCGCTTCGCCTTCTACACTGTACCTTCGTTTATCGGGATCAACTGCGTGATTGGTAATAAATTCAATATGTTTTTTATAAAACGTTACCATTTCGGGCGGCAATGTAAAAACAGCCATGCGGTTAATGCGTTTGTGACCATAAAAGCCCCAGGATTGGGATGGTTGTTTAGATAAAAAACAGATGATCCCTAAAGTGAAGATTGTAATTATAAAACCTCTTTTAAACATTATTTTTTTTAAGGGTAAGGTAAGCTGTTTTAGATTATTTAAAGCGAAAATAATTATCTTTCGCAGAGCGGCTTTATTTGCAAATGCCGAAGCTCAATGCCAAATTGAATTTAGCTGCTATTAATACCCCGGTAGCATGCACACATTTTTTTATAGGTATCTGATTGGAAGCTTATTTTATTTACGTTTCCATTTTGTTTTATTGTCAGGATGACGTTTTGCATGAAAGACAGCAGACACACTAATTTGTTTTTTGAAGATTTCATAATTGATTACAAAGGGAAAACGAGCCACAATAGCCTCGTGAATATGAGCGAATTTAATGGGAACAGTAACGATTTGCAATCAGGCATCCATTTTTTTCTAAGTCTATTTATGCATTTGAGCGTTAACAAAAAAAAATTACATTGCTTGCTGTTATAGTCAGTAGCGAGCATACGGCTTGATTTCCGCTTGCGTGTCCGCCGATAAAAAAAGAAATTGAATTTTTTAAATTGTTATTTATAAGAGTGTGTTTTTTGTGGGTGGCTATTTACGCTAGCTTACATTGCCAAACTGTAAGGTATAATTCTATAAATTCTTTCAAAAAGCAGAGTTTGTAATCGCTTTTACTGAATGGATATTTATGGGTTAGTTAAAAGTGTTTTTGTATTTAGTTAAACGATGCCCTAAACTCCAAAGGCGAAATATTTGTTTTATTCTTAAACAATTTACTGAATGATTGCGAATGTTCAAAACCTAATTCATAGGCAATTTCGCTTACCGATAAATCGGTAGTAGTTAATTTTTCTTTTGCTTTTTCAATTAGCTTTTCGTGAATGATTTGTTGCGTGCTTTGCCCTGTAAGCGTTTTAAGAATGCTGCTTAGATAAGTTGAGGAAACATTTAGTTTTTCGGAAACGAATTGCACTGTTGGCAATCCGCTTTTAATTGTTTTGTTATTACGGAAATAATCATTCAATAATTCTTCTAAACTATTTAAGATAGAATGATTGGAAATTTTTCTTGTAAGAAACTGTCGTTGATAAAATCTTTCGGAATAGTTCAACAAGGTTTCTATTTGTGAAATAATAATGCTTTGACTGAACTTATCAATATTGGAATTATACTCGTGCTGAATATTTTTTATGATTATATCCAATGTTGTTTCCTCTTTTTCAGAAAGAAACAATGCTTCGTTTACTGAATAATCAAAGTATTCATATTGTTTAATAATTTTTGCCAAAGGTGTATTCCACAAAAAATCGGGATGAATGAGGAGCATCCACCCACCGCGATACGCTACTGCTGTTTTATTTTCTTCAATTCTTAAAACTTGATTAGGTGAAATAAAAAACATTACTCCTTCATCAAAATCGTATTGCTGCTGACCGTATTTCAGCTTTGCTCCAATTCCTTTTTTTATTGAAATTTGGTAGAAATCAAAAATGAAATTCACCGGTTCGCCTTTAAAGAATTCAAGTTGGCTGTAATCTATCACACTAATTAAAGGGTGCTGTGGCGAAGGCAACCCTTTTAATTTGTGAAACTCGGCAATTGATTTTATTCTTTTTATGTTCATGTTATCAAACTATTTTTTCATCCAGTCAGCAAGCAATTTCATTACAAATGGCATTAAAAAAAACACCATTATAGGCACTAAGATAAGAGTCATTAGTAAAGTTCGCAAAGGAACAAATTCAATTTGCATTAAATATTTGCCAAAGAGTATAAACACCACTGTTATTAAAGGATAGATGGCAAGCCAAATTACGATTGCCATTTTCCATTTTTTTGGAGGAGCCATATTTCTATTCTGATTGGTTAAAAACGGTTGCAAAGTCTTTTGCAAAGTCAATGAGTTTTATTTTTCCTAATGTGGGTTTGTTGCGATTGTAATCTTCATACAATGCACCTGTGCGTTGTGCTGCTTGCACTTCAATGAAACCTTTTGCAACTTGTTCATTGAAGCCGATGTTTAACCAGTTAGATAAAAGTTGTTCGTCAGAAATTACTTTCCATTCTAAATCAGGTTTGCCAATTGCAGTTCCCAATACTTTTGCAATTTCGTTTGGCGAAACCTCATCACTTGCAACATAACGAACTGTTTTACCTGCAAATGGTTTGTCAATTTCTTCCGAAATTACGGCTGCAATATCTAAGGGCGAAACCCACGGTGCTTTTTTATCACCACCATAGTTGGAGATGATTGACCCCTTGTTTTTTATGGTTTGCACAAACGAAAACATATTGATGTAAAAACTAACAGGTCGGATAAATTTTATAGCAACATCAGCAGGCAATTGTCTTAACAAACTTTCTACATTAAAATGAAAAAGGAGAATGCCAATTCCTTTGTTAGTGTGTGCACCAATACTGCTTAAATGCACGACTTGTTTTACGCCTGACTGTTCTACCGCTTTTTTATAATTGTTGCCGATTTGGGTGATGGTGCTGATAAAGTCAACTGATTTATCAAACTCATCCCCTGCGGCTTCCATTGTTTCCATTAAGTAAACAATATCCGCACCTTTGAATGTTGTTGTTAAGAAATCAGCGTCAAACATTGAACCGATTGCGGCTTTTGCACCGAGCTTTTCAATGTCAGATTTTTTTTCGGAATTGCTGCTAATAACTGTTACCGTGTGCCCGTTGTGCACTAACTGTTTTGTTAGTGGCTTACCGATGTTTCCTAAAGAACCTGTGATTGTAATTTTCATTTTTGATTTATTTTGTTGTTGCAAAAGTAAGTAACAACATAATAAGGAATGTAGCCAAATCTTTGAATGTTGTAGCCGAAAAAAGAAATTAAATATCCCCATTTACGGGCTGTTTAATTTGTTTTGGTTTTTGGGAATAGTCAAATTACTGCTGCACTTTCCACGAAGCGGTTAAAGCGATGTTGAAAATACTCTTTCATTTTTTTGGGGAGTCAGTGATTATACAATCGGCCTGAGCGGTTGGTTGTGTGGTCGGAGTGAAAAAAAATTGTAGATTTGTTTTTTTAGTAGTCGTCTTAAAGCTATTGGCAGTTTTTGCTACGTCAAGTTACGCATTTGAGCATTAACCCGTAAAAATTGCAAGTAGCTGCTGTTACCAGTCTGCAAAGGATCACACAGCTTACGAACTGCTTGGGTGCCCGCTTTTACATAACGGTTATTTGATGTTTTACCAAAACTCCATAAGCATTTTCAAATGCTTTTATTCCGTCTGCCCACGAAGGAAATTGATTTTTATTATGCATAATCATGTTCCGAAATTTTCTTCCTAACTGAAGTTTTTCCGTATCTGTTTGTCCAGCTAAGCGAAGCAGGCTTTTGTCTAGGCGGTTAGAAGATAAAAAGCCTGCTTCGCTTAGCTGCTGTTATGGGTAGGCATTTTTTTCCTCTAAGTTTCAATTAGTATTTCAATAATTCTTTTCTCCAAACTTCGTTTAGATTTTTTGTATTTAAAAGTTTCATTAATTCTTCTTTTAATTTTACATTGTCATTAGCAGGAATAGAAAACAATCTATTTAAACCAGTTATACCATTCTTTTCATAAACTAGCTTGCAAAATAGCCCGCCAGTTGTATAAAATGCGTTAACAGTCCAACCCCATGTTAAGTCAATTACTTTGTCAACTGTTAAAGTGTCGTTATTTCTTATTGCATTTGAAAGTGTATGTAAATTTTGTTCAAATGTTTCGCCGTTTGAACCACCAAGCCAAGTTGCAAGTCCTTCTTTTATTAATTTGTGTTTTATTTTTTTCTCTTCGGTAACATGATGGGTAAATTCGTGAGGATAAAATGCAGAGCCTGTGCCACCTATTAGAATATTGGGTTTAAATGCCATGCCAGTTGTATAAGCTGAAAACGCAAAATCAAAACCGAGAAGCTCCGATTCTTTGTCTCCTGAACTTGTAATATAATAATCAAATGGTTGCCAAGTTTTTATTTGCAACAATGCAGAAACCGAATCGCAAAACAATTTACTTTTCAGCATTTCATTTTTTTTAAGGTGAATATCAGAAGGGAAATGATATGTAATATTCGACTCGCTAATTGTTTTCCAGCCTTTTATTTTAAAGTCAAAAGCATTTTTTAATTTCCAGTTATTGTTTTCTTTTATGGCATAAATCCTTATTATTGCCCAAGGGTTTTGCTCTTTCATGTATGGTTGTGTTACATCTTTTGCAATAATTGCCGTTCTAATAGCATAACTGTCTTCTTCTTTTTCTATACTTAAAATCACAAAGCGATACAATTTACTTAAGTAATCAATTCTTAAGTAATCAATTGGAATTGGATCATAAATGAAGCCACGTGTAAAATCAAAGTCTTGGTATTTATTTTTGTCTGATGTACACCAATATGGATTGTCAGCTTGAACGCTATCCGGCCTATTATTTAGGTAGTTTTTGTAAACCTCTAAAACAGAAGCTACTTCTTTAACATTTTGCTTAACACGAGTGTGTACGTCAATGTCAATTTTGAGTTGAGCAAAACAATTTGTCGAAAAGAGTATAATAGCTATTTGTAAAAATTTCATTTGTCTTTTCAATAATGTTTACCCATAACGGTTTCGGGGCTTTCGTTCAGCCGTTTTGAAACACAAATCTGTCTACCCCGACAAAAGTTTATTAAAAGTACAAAAGGTTTTTAGTGAAGGCAAATTAAAATTAAATGCGCGTCAGCGCGACAAAACTTGCATGAACGATGACCTCGTCTGCCCGTTGATGCAAATGCCCCGGGTTAGCGGTTCGTTGTTCTTCCGGGTAATTCTTCACTTCTTAATATGTCGGTGTATTGAGGTTAACCGAATTGTTGATTTCAAAACAATTATGTTCTTAAATTGATTTGGTAGCACTCATGTCAATCAATATTGGGCTTATATTTATTAGCTACTATTCCGCACTCATACGATTTGCTGCTGATGAGCTTTAGTTTTGTTGTGTCAGTAAAGATTTTTAATCCATTTCCAATTGCAGTACGGTGGATAAAAAAAATGAACTCGTCAATCAAATTATTTTTGATAAGAGATGAAACAAAATTTGCTCCGCCATACACAAGTATATCTTTACCTTTTTTCTTTTTTAGTTTCTTTATTATGGTTACCAAATCTCCATTTTCCACCACAATATTTTCCCCTGCGATATTTTTAATAGTTTTACTAAAAACAATTTTAGGAATATCAACTAATTTTTGTGCAAACTCAAAACTATGGTTATTAGGCTCATTGTTTACAATATTTTCCCAATAAGAAGTAAATTCTTTTGTCATTTTTCTGCCCATAATAAGAGTATCAACTGAATTTATTATGTCCTTCTGATAAAGTTTTATGAATTTATCATCCTGATTTTGTACTAACCAATTCATTTCACCTTTTTTGCCTCCAACAAAACCGTCAACCGTAATGCTCATTTGCAATATTAATTTTCTCATTTCTTGTTTTATTTATAAGTACGATACATATATTAATAATCAGTTTAATTTGCTATAGCTACTACAACACTGAAGTTGTTTTTTCCTTTTTTATTTTTTCTTTTCTCCTACAAAAATTCAAGAAACGCCGTACTTATCCGTGAATTGTCCAAAGCTTCCAAATGGTTTATTATTAAGCTCAATGAAAGTTCGCTTATCCTTATCTGCCCCTACTGCAAGTTTTTCAAAAAGTACTTTCAGTTCATCGTAAGTTCCACCTGTAATATACATAGCTGTCGTATTACCTTGCATTGGTTCAAGGGTTGGTGATGCCATCCAATCTGTAGCCGAAAAATCAATTGCTCCACTTTTTAGTTCAGCGTTAATAATTCTGCCATGTTTTTCTACTGGAAAATCGGCTTTCATAGGTGTTTCTCCAAGTTTTGTGAGTGTCAATTCTCCGCCAAGGCAATTTTTGTAAAAGGTCATTGCCTCAGCACAATTGCCGTTGAATAAAAGAAATGGTGTACAGTGTATCATTTTTTTTGTTTTTATATTATTAGATGATGAATTGGATTGAGAATTTACAGTTGCAGTAAAGTACATTATTGCAAGAGCTGTTACTAAATATTTAATGATTGTTATTTTTAAAATTATAAACAAATACTATTTCGTAAAGTTTTAGCTATAAACTTTAAATAGTGTTACATAATTTGGGGAAAAAATTACATGATTCACACTTTGTGGTCGTGAAGTGTCGCCATACAATTACCGCTACGTTTTGGAGCTAAATTTCAGTTTGGGTTTTGAAACTTTTTCTTATCGAAATATTACGGACAAAGATACTATGTTTGTTGTCATTTGCAAAGCGAAAATAATTGTCCCCGCGAAGTGACCGCTTTTGCAAATGCCAACGCCGAATGACCAAATGGGATTTAGGTTGTGTTAGCGGCTGCTTTTTTTGTCTGTTTGTTAAATGGAAATAATACTGCTGCTGCAAGACCATAAAACAATAACCAGTGTCCAGAAAAAAACCTTACTTCATTTGTTTTATAATGATAATATTCTCGTTCAATTAGAGTCTTAATTAATTTACCATGATTATGTAAGATGTATTGTCCGTTTTTAATGTCAGGAACGCCCATATGAGACGTTGTCATAAAGAGTACAAAATTTATTATAGCATAGAAGAAACCTGCAACAGCAATTATTGTCAGCCAGGTCGGTGTTTGTCCAAAAAATATTTTGGAAGCAGCGATTGGATTTAATTGTTTTAGAGAACCTGATTGTCGGAATGCTTTTAGCTCTTTGTTTTTTGTCAACATTAAAACTGCTGGAAGCCAAACAATAAAAATGCCTACATGTAAAAGCCAAATGAAAGGAACTTTCTCTGCTGCATTATAGTCAGCAATAGACAGCAAATGAACAATTAGTCCAAATGTCCAACCTGTGATTGCTAAATAAAAGAAAACGTATTTCATTGTCTTTTTGTGTGTTGTCTAAAAGTTGCCGCTAACGTTTTGGAGCTTTGCCTAGTGCAGTTTGAAAATTTTCTTATCGAAATATTACTTATAAATATACTATGTTTGTTGCCATTTGCAAAGCGAAAATAATTGTCTTTCGCGGAGCGACCGCTTTTGCAAAAGCTTTGTTGTCCGCCCTCATTACTGGTAGGTGCTGTTAGTGGCTGTAGGGCGCGCACAGTTTATTGTCGGTGTCCGCGGATTTAATTATAGTACTCATATTTGTAGATAGAGGTCATGTAGCTGTTTGTCCTTTTTATAAGCTCATTTTTTTCGCTTATAAATATTTTTTCTGGATTGAAGTCCTTGTATTTTAAAGTGGGAAATTCGATTTTGTTATTGGAGTAAATTGTCCGATCAACCTTTTCATCAATCGCTGAAATAAAAAATGTCTTTTTTGTCAAAGCCTTACTCGTCGGGTCGATTGAGTATTCGTCAACGGTTATAAAATCGTTTTTTTGTCCGGTAGGTTTGCCGGAACTGAAATTTAGAAAAGAATATCTCAAGACTTGAGTAATTGTTCCAGACGAGTCGTAAATGTAATCATACTCGTCGATAGGAATATTTTTTTTAATGTAAAGTGTCCTCCTTAAGAGGTATCCGTTTTTGTCATAAAGATATTTGCAGGAATTATATTTAGAAGTGATTTTGTCAGGGTACTTAAAGCCGGAGAGATAGCTGTACTTTTCTAGTCTTGTCCATTTTTTTGCAGATTTATTAAATGTCCTACTTTCGTCAATGATCGAATCTTTATTAAGATGAAAAATTATCAAAGACGTGTCGAGGTCTTTTCCTACATGACGAAAAGTCTTTAGTTGTCCGTTGGGATAATACTCACGATAGGTTCGGATCCATTTTTTCACTTTGGAGTCAGTCGTGTCAGTTACTTCGACCCATTCAGTTATTGATTTTAATTTAGGGAGGATTTTAAACAAGTGTTCGTTGGGGTCGTCAAAGTTTGTCAGGCTGAGATAGAGGAATGCTATGACGAGGTATTTCTTCATGTGTCTTTTTTGTCAGAGAGATTTTTCTGCCCTATTGCCACTAACGTTTTCGCGGTTTATTTCAGTTTGCGGTTTGAAACATTTTCTTACCGAAATATTACTGACAAAGATACTATGTTTTTAGCCATTTGCAAAGCGAAAATAATTGTCCCCGCGAAGCGACCGCTTTTGCATATGCTTTGTTGTCCGCCCGCATTAGGCAAAGGTGCTGTTAGGGGCTGTACTTTTTATTTAGCCACAACATATACATACTGTGTTTATTAATGTCTTTGCACTTTTGATTCCAATTTTAACTAACTGTCTATATATTTTACATGGCTTAACGACATTATTCTCTTTTAGGTAGATCCATGTTGCTAGTTGAATTTTAAGCAGATTAGTGTCTAATGCATATAGATGGTCAATTTGATTAGATTTGTCTTTTGGTCTAACAGCTATTATTGACTTTATTAGACTGTCATTACAAGTTTTATGAATGCTTTTCTTAAGATTAACAGCTTTTTTAAAGTCGTCTATTGCACCAAGAGTGTCATTTAAATAAAGCTTATTAACCCCTCTTAAATAATAATTCTCGAATAGTAATGTGTCTACTTGTATTGCTTTGGAAAAATAGATATTGGATTCTTTAATGTCACCAGATAGAAATTTAGACACCGCCATTTCTACATTTGTTTTGTCTTGGCATACAAGTATGTTTGTCAAAAGTGAAAGTAATATGATGAAGGTAAATTTCATGTCTTTAAGTATTGCCCCTAACGTTTTGGAGCTAAAAGAAGTGCGGCTTTGAAACCGAAATGTTTTCTACCCACACAATATTAATTAGTTGCCGAAATACTGTACTCTTTTTTGCCTACATAAATATAATAACTTTCCCGATAGGGACAACTTGTAGGCAAAAAACTTATACTTCTGCCCGCATTTTTTTTAAGTGCTGTTATAGGGCGTTATTTAACTGGTATTTTTAACTTCTCTGCCGACTGATACCCGTCGCAAAACTTATATTGGAAAATAAATGGAATCGTGTCACCATTTTTCTTTTGTGTTTTAATAGAAAATTTGTCCACCTGTTTACAAATTCTTGTTGAGTCTGAAGCGGGAACTAACAATGCAACTAGATTTATTGGAACATTTAATAAATGAAAATAATTTGTTTCGCCGCTTTGTATTTTGGAAATTGATAAAGCTTTGTGTTTGTCGTAAAATTTCGCAATTGTAGCATTAAAAGGAAAAGTTGTATAGCTTGGGTCTTTAATGTCAACGTAGAATGACTCAATTGAAGAGTCAGGTAATACTTTTGAAGTATAAACTAGCTTTCTTTTTATTTTGTCTACTATGTAGAAATCTTTTAATTCCCCTTTGTCCCAATATTGCTCAATGTATAACTGCCGCTTTTTATTAGCTATTTTTAAGGTGTCATTAAATAAACTGTCGGTGAGATTGTAAAAGAATACTAAGCTGTCAATGTTGTCTACAAGATATTTTTTGTCAGTTTTTGTCGAAGTCGGCATACAGCTAATAGCCAAAAAAAATAGTATAAATATTGAAATATATTTCATGTCTCTAATAATGCCCTATAACGTTTTGGAGCTTTGCATCAGGTGGGGCATTGAAACTATACCTTAGTAATGCTACTGACAAAGCTAAATGTTTTCTTGCTTTTTGCAATGCAAAAATAAAAAAAATCTGCGCCCTCGCGGACCTTGATTGCAAAAGCCACGCTCAATGCCCCACTTGTGCCAAGCGTGTGTTATAGCCTAGGTGGTTTTTCTGCGGTTAGTTAAAACACAGCTTTCGTTTCTGCCGATAAAAAGGTAACTATTACGAAGCTGCATTTATATTAACGTTTCTACGAATAACTAAGAGCTAGAAGTTATTTTAACGGTTAGTACAATACGTTTTCTTGCCGCACAAAGGTCGATACGTTTAGTTTGATATGTTTTGTCGATTTTTGGTTCGCTTGATGGCTAACACAATAATGATTATGGATACTACAAAAATAACAGTGTATACAAAAAATGAAGTCGTAGTTTTTGCAGGAATACTGTGTCCTGTTGAATACATAGCGAGCCAAAAAAGAGAGTGAAGAAATAATAGAATTACGAATATTATCAATAGAATTTTTAGTGCGATTAGAAACATTTTGTTCTTTGTCATAATTACATTTTCATAGTTGAGTTTGTCGGTTCTCGTCCACCACTTGGCTATAACGTTTTGGAGCTTTGCCTAGTGCGGTTTGAAACATTTTCTTACCGAAATATTACTGACAAAGATACTATGTTTGTTGCCATTTGCAAAGCGAAAATAATTGTCTTTCGCGAAGCGACCGCATTTGCAAAAGCTTTGTTGTCTGCCCGCATTACTTGTAGGTGCTGTTATGTGATAGTTGCGGCTATTTAGTTTACACACCGTTTACGTGTCTGTATACACTTATTTAAAAGAACAATATTTACCATAACAGTCAATTGTTGTTATATAAATAGTTGTTCCGTCATACGATCTAAATTCTTTTTCTAGGTCGTCCCAATTTATGTCAGTGTCTGAACCTGTGCAATGTAGTTTAAATTTCTTGTCGACTATTAATTCACCGCTATGATCGTTGTATATTTTACAATTTATTGTTTGGTTTGCTTTGTTTACACTGTCCAACAAATACCATTGTCCGCCGTCTACGCCACCAGCCCAAAAAGCAGTCTCTGGAATACTCTTGACTTTTGAAGGAGCTCCCGGCTTACAATTTGTCAGTAAGAAAACTATTGATAAGATAAATAATATTCTGGCCATTGATTTTGTTTTTGGGGTCTACGGCCGCAATTACACATAACGTTTTCGCGGCTTGCTTCGGCCGTTTTGGAACCGCTTTCTACCGAAATGTTTAAATAAAGATAACTGTTACTATGCAATTGCAAAGAAAAAATTAAAAAAGTTTCTACCGCTTTTGCAAATGCTTTGGTGTCTGCCAGGCTGGGGCAAACCGTGTGTTATAAGTTGGCCGTTACACCCAGATTATTTTTTCTTATTACTTTTTTCTACCATGTCAAAATATAGTATTCTGTAGTCATTATACATTTTAAATAGTTTAGGTCTCATATAGCTTGTGAAGTTATGTATGATTGGAGCTACGTCTCCTAATAGTAATGATTCACAATAAGAAACAACCATAGCATTTTCTAAAGTATGACACAGTGAAATTTTTTCGTCTTGAAAATCGAAACATCTTTTCAATTCGGAAATATTATTTGTTTTGATTTGCTTGATTGTGTAATCAGTAAATTGCTCCATTTTAAAATGTTCTCCATCTTCTCCTTCAACTTTTTCTCTGATTTCAGGAAAGGTAGTCGTTAGTTCTTTGAAATACAATTCAGGAGTAATAATTTCATTTAAATTTGTCGGCATGATATTTTTAATAAACTCAATTTTGTAAAGCTCTATAAAGTGTGGTAGTAAATTTTTCAAATAAGAAGTGTCACCAAGCATAAATTCTTTCACAGTGGCGTCTGCCGTACAAAAAATTAAATGTTTTATAAAGTATGTTTCCTCAGTAGTGGTATTGTGTTTATCTTCTGTCTTAACAGCAACTCCAAATATTTCACTCCATTCATATATACTGTCTCCAAAGTTCAAACCAAACTTATTCATTGTAAAGTATGGAAACGATAATTCGTCACGTAATGATAAATTTGCTTCTTGTTGATATGGTTCAAATATTTTTGAAAACTCTAAGTAAAATCGGCGTCTGTTAAGAAACCACCAACTGCTTTTTTTCGCAATGTTGTCTACGTAGCTTTTTACAATATTTTTCCCTTCTTCTTCTGTCACGATTGTGTGTCTAACGGCTTGCTTATAACGTTTTGCGGCTAAAGGAAGTGCGGCTTTGAAACCGAAATGTTTTCTACCGACACAATGTTATTAGTTACCGAAATACTGTTCTCTTTTTTGCCTACATAAATATAATGACTTTCCCGATAGGGACAACTTGTAGGCAAAAAACTTATACTTCCTCCCGCATTTTTTTTTGGTGCTGTTATGCCCCAGTTATTTTATTCTGTACCCTATTTTAAATCCAATGTCAAAATTTGGTCTAATGAAAGTTCCAGCCTGATTTACAAGAAGGTTGATATTATAAGAATCATCGCTAGACTTTAAATTGTTATTTTCTTTTTCCGTTAAAGATGAACGCACAATTTTACCTTTAATTCCAAGTCCAACATAACCATCTATAATAAGTCTATATTTGCACACTTGCATAAATCCATACTTAATTGTTATACATCCAACATTTTTCGAAACCGTATAGCCTTTTGAATAATTAATTACACTCCGAATGGAATCTGTTGTATTATAGGATTGATTTTTATAAAATAATTCAACTGAAACATATTGTCCGTTTATTATATCATCATCATTTAGATAACTTTTAAATTCGCACCTAGCTAAAATTCCTGAATTTTTATTATTCTGAGCAGGAATAAATGTTCCTATTTCATTGTATATGGAGTAGTTATATCTTAATTTATATTCCACTCCAATTCTCGCCGTCATACCGTTATATATGTCAATGAAACTTAGTGGGGATAATTTTAAACATATTTTTGAGTCAATTGATTTTTTTGGGATAAGCCAAGCAAATGGGTCGCCATACCATTTTGAAAATTTAGCACCAAAACTTGCCGAATCTTTTTGTCCGCAAATTATGTTTGTCGAAACGAGAAATATAAATAGAATTGTCGTCTTCATAATAATTGGGCATAACGTTTTCGCGGTTTGCTTCGGCCGCTTTGAAACCGTTGTCTACCGAAATGCTACTAACAAAGATACTATGTTCACAGACTTTTGCAAAGCGAAAATAATTGTCTTTCGCGAAGGGACAACTTTTGCAAATGCCTTATACCTCCGCCCACATTGAATAAAGCGTATGTTATAAGCTGATTGCATCACTTAGTATTTCCAACTACATATATTATTATGTCATTGATTTCTTTGTCGCTCAATTGTCTTTGGAAAACTGTCATTGGAGTTTCTGAATATTCGCTATGCAATTTTTTAGCATAAGGGTTACCTGATTTATAAACAGAGTCGCTATTTAATATGTATTTTTTAAGCCATTCCACTTTAGGCTCAGGGAGTCGCCAATAAACAGCAGCAAGTCCAGGCCCGGTAAGTTTTTGGTCTGATAGAACATGACAAACGGTGCAATTTTGTTTAAATAATTTTTGTCCGTGATTACCATCGCCGTCAAGATTTAGTTCTTTTATCGCCCAGTCATAGTTTTTAGAATCCATTACTGCATTTCCGCACCATTGGACGTCGTCTATTATTTGTTCGGTCTCTTCATTATGGCTAATTCCAGATGTAGGTCCACACGAAAACATGAGTGTCGAAATGAAAACGCTAAAGACAAAATTAAGTGTCAACTTGAGATTTCTATTTTCTGCGGAGATGTCCATGCAATTTGCTTATAACGTTTTGCGGCTAAAGGAAGTGCGGCTTTGAAACCGAAATGTTTTCTACCGACACAATGTTATTAATTACCGAAATACTGTTCTCTTTTTTGCCTACATAAAAATAAGAAACTTTCGCGAAGCGACAACTTGTAGGCAAAAAAACTTATACTTCCGCCCGCATTTTTTTTAGTTACTGTTAGGGGCTGTTAGTTTATTTTGAAAGGAATGGTCGTCCTTACTTTCACAGCTTTGTTGTCAATTTTGCCAGCTGACCAATTTGGCATTTTTCTAATTACTCTTGTTGCTTCCTCGTCAAGCGTAGAAGATAAAGATTTTGTAATTTCCAATAATGAAACACTACCGTCTTCGTTTATAACAATAACTACATAAAAAGTACCTGTCACATTATTTTTTTTGTCGGCTTTAGGTAGATCAAATTCTTTAGCAATGAATTTATTCATTGCTTCCAAGCCTCCAGGAAATGTTGGCATTTCGTCAGCAAGTTGGTAAACGTTGCTTGATGTCTTTTGCTTTTCTAGTTCGATTCTACTAAACCTAGTATATTCTTTTGTGCCATTTTCTCTATATGTTGCAACTGTTGAGTCTTTACCACCGTTGTCGTACCAAGTCCAAGTTCCAGTTGATTTATTGTCTTTAAATAATCCTTGTGATTCTTTATTTCCGTTGTCGTCAAAGTAAATGCAATTACCATTTTTAATTAATGGACTTGTTGAATTTGAACAAACAGCAATCATTTGCGGTTTGTTATTGATAAACATATCACTAACAATAAAGTTGTCTTTATCTTTTACGACTGTACGATAAAATTTCGCGTTTATTTTTTCACACTTTTTCTACTCAGTATTAAAAAATGTTGTGTCCGTTTGTCCAATGCAAGCATTTACTGCTAACAATAATGTCGATATTATAAATGTTGTCTTCATATTTATTTTTTACTAATTGCCCCTAACGTAATGCGGCCTTGCGCCGTTTTTTGCTTTGTCAAGTTACGTACTTGAGCGCTAACCCGCAAAAAATGGTCGCAAGACCGCTGTTATGTTTAGCCAGCGACACACAGCTACGTTATGCTAATGCCAACTTTGTCCTTGTAGATAACGCAATAATTTTCGTCAGCCTGTCCGAACACTATTTTATAGCCAGAAAGATTGTTAACGTATTCGGCAAGCGCTTTGTTTGTCAGATTATTTTTTGTTGAAAGATCTTTTATTTTCCAGGGAAAATTGTCATGATTGGGATTTGGTGTATGCAAAAACAATGCGTCATCATAACTTTCAAAGTCGAGTAGAGTTGCCCAAATTTGAAATTCTGTTTTCAATAGCTTTGCTTTTTTCTCAAGCACGTCAAACTCTCTAAACAATTTGTCAAGGTGAGGTTTGCGTCTTTTAAAACTGTCATTGCCGTAACCATGCCAGTCAAAATGCGTGTGCCACAAGTCAAACCATGCTTTGTCTGGGTCAGTGAAATTAAGTCCTGACCAATTTTCTTCTTTTGTCTGAAGATTTTTATAATAGCGTTTAAGTCCGCGATGCTTTCTCATTATTCTAAAAACTCTTTTGTCATGCGGGATGTTTCTCGTCTACGAGAATGTCCCGCTGGTTGAACATAACGTAATGCAGCTACGAATAGTTTGCTAATCTAAATTAATATATTTATGCGGTTCTACGCAAATTATTTGTAGGTGCTGTTATGTGCAGTTTGGCGACAGCAGCGCATACAAAGGATCTTCCTTTTTTTGGCTGTCGCC
>JANYGK010000102.1 GCA_025362395.1 Bacteroidota bacterium | reverse complement strand
CGCTGATATCGATTATGCAATTGCTGAAGCTCACACAACTTATGGTCGTATCGGTGTTAAAGTTTGGATTTGCAAAGGCGAAATTTATGGGAAACGCGATTTATCACCAAACTTCGGTTTAGATAAAGAGAAAAAACCGGGAGTAAATACTCCGGCTCCTAAATTTGCCGGTCGTGGTCCGAAAAGAGACGATAAAAGAAGAAGCGACAAATAATTTTAACAAGAAGTAAAAGCATTTAAAAGGTATACAGAACATGATACAGCCAAAAAGAACAAAATATAGAAAGATGCATAAAATGAAAATGAAAGGCAACGCAAAACGCGGTGATCAATTAGCCTTTGGTTCATTTGGAATAAAAGCATTAGACGAAAGTTGGGTTACTGCACGTCAGATAGAATCAGCCCGTATCGCCCTTACCCGTTTCATGAAACGTGAAGGCCAGGTGTGGATCCGCATTTTCCCTGACAAACCCATTACCAAAAAACCGGCAGAGGTTCGTATGGGTAAAGGTAAAGGTGCTCCTGAATATTGGGTTGCACCGGTAAAAAGAGGACGTATGTTATTTGAAGCTGAAGGCGTGCCTTTAGAAGTTGCAAAAGAAGCATTACGTTTAGCTGCTCAAAAATTACCTATTGTTACTAAATTCGTCGTTCGGAGAGATTACGTAGAAGCAGTAGCAGTTTAATTATAACACGATTTAAGAAAATGGAAAATAAAGATATCGTTGCCTTGTCAACAGCAGAGTTACAAGACAAAATGAGAGAAGAAAAAGCAAATTTAACGAAGTTACGTTTAAACCATGCTACCTCTCCAATTGAAAACCCTATTAAAATACGCGATAACCGCAAAGTAGTTGCTCGTTTAGCAACTGAATTAACAAAAAGAAACAATGCTTCTAAATAAAATGGAAATGGAAGAAAGAAATTTAAGAAAAGAGAAAGTAGGGATCGTAAAGAGCAATAAAATGCAAAAGTCGATTGTAGTTGCGGTTATGCGTAAAGTAAAACATCCTAAATACGGTAAATTCGTTAATAAAACGTCAACTTTCGTAGCCCATGATGAGAACAACGAATGCAGCATTGGTGATACGGTTAAAATTGCTGAAACACGCCCTTTAAGCAAATCTAAAAACTGGCGCTTAGTGCAGGTATTAGAAAAAGTAAAATAATCTTATTAAAAAGTTTAAGAAAAAATGGTACAAAACGAATCAAGATTAGCGGTAGCAGATAACAGTGGGGCAAAAACAGTTCTGGTTATCCGTGTGTTAGGCGGTACAAAAAAACGCTACGCATCTATAGGAGATAAAATAGTTGTAACAATAAAAAGTGCTTTACCGTCAGGTAACGTAAAAAAAGGAACTGTGCATAAAGCAGTAGTGGTTAGGGTGAAAAAAGAAATTCGTCGTGCAGACGGATCTTATATTCGCTTTGATGACAATGCTTGTGTTATATTAAACCAAGGTGATGAAATACGCGGAACACGTATCTTCGGGCCTGTTGCCCGTGAATTACGCGATAAACAATTCATGAAAATCATTTCATTAGCACCGGAAGTGCTTTAATAAATAATAGCGAAAGAAATGTCAAAGTTAAAATTAAAAAAAGGCGATACTATAAAAGTAATCTCCGGCGAATCAAGAGGCCAAGAAGGTAAAATTGTATCCATTGATACAAAAAAAGAAAGAGCCATTGTTGAAGGTGTTAACATGATTAGTAAACACACTAAACCAAGCGCTAAAAACGCTAACGGTGGTATTGTTAAACAAGAAGGTTCAATCCATATTTCAAACTTAATGTTTTCGGAAGGTGGCAAAACTGTTAGAATAGGTCGTATAGTTGACGCTAAAACTAACAAGATAGAACGTATTTCTAAAAAAACTAAAGCAGTAATTAAATAATGGCTACAGCAACATATTCCCCAAGACTAAAGGACAAATACAAAGCTGAAATTGTATCGAATTTAAAAAAACAATTCCAATACACTTCAGTAATGCAAGTTCCTAAATTAGAAAAAATCTGTATAAACCAAGGTATCGGTGATGCAGTTTCTGATAAAAAAATGATTGAATCAGCTGTGAAGGAAATGACGACTATTACAGGTCAGAAAGCAGTTCCAACGTATTCAACAAAAGATATTTCGAACTTTAAATTGCGTAAAGGTGTAGCGATCGGTGTTCGTGTAACGTTACGCGGTGATAAAATGTATGAATTTTTGGATCGTTTGATCGCTTCTTCATTACCGCGTATCCGTGATTTTAAAGGTGTGAACGATAAAGGATTTGACGGACGCGGTAATTACACATTAGGTGTTACCGAACAAATTATTTTCCCGGAAATTGATATTGATAAAGTGAGCAAAATTCAGGGTATGGACATTACTTTTGTAACTTCTGCGCCTACAGATAAAGAAGCTCATGCTTTATTAACAGAATTTGGTATCCCTTTCAAAAAGAAATAGTATATTTACAGCCCTGAAAAAAAGATAAAATGGCAAAAGAATCAATGATAGCACGCGATGCTAAAAGAAAAAAATTAGTAGATAATTACGCGGCAAAACGTGCAGAGTTAAAAAAAGCAGGTGATTATACGGGTTTACAAAAATTACCTAAAAATTCCTGTAAAGTGAGGATGCGTAACCGTTGTAAATTAACAGGCCGTCCCCGCGGTTATATGAGGGATTTCGGTATCAGCCGTGTTACGTTCCGTGAAATGGTTTTATTCGGTTTAATCCCGGGTGTTACCAAATCAAGCTTTTAATAAAGAGTATTAATGTATAATTACCCTGAGGTCGGGGTAACATATAAAAACAAATAAAATGACAGATACAATATCAGATTACCTGACCCGCGTAAGAAACGCGATCAGTGCAAACCACAGAATCGTAGAGATTCCCGCTTCAAACCTAAAAAAAGAAATTACAAAAATTCTTTTTGATAAAGGTTATATCTTAAACTACAAGTTTGAAGAAAACGAAAAAAAGCAAGGAACTATTAAAATAGCCCTTAAGTATAATCCGGTAACAAAATTATCAGCGATCCGTACTTTGGATAAAATATCAAAACCGGGTTTACGTAAGTATTCAGGTGTAGATACGATGCCAAGAGTATTAAACGGATTAGGCGTTGCGATTATCTCTACATCAAAAGGTGTAATGACAGATAAAGAAGCTCGTAAGCTAAACGTTGGCGGTGAAGTTTTATGTTACATTTCATAATTAGAGGGAGGAAAAAATCATGTCACGTATAGGAAAATTACCAATCACAGTTCCCGCAGGCGTTGAAGTAAACGTAAAAGGAACAACTGTTTCAGTAAAAGGCAAATTAGGCTCTTTATCAGAAACAATAGATTCAGATATTATTGTGAAGTTAGAGGATGGCGTTATTAGCGTATCCCGCCCGACTGATCAAAAACGCCACAGGGCATTACACGGTTTATACCGTTCTTTAATCGCTAACATGGTTAAAGGTGTTTCTGAAGGATATAAAACAGAGCAGGAGTTAGTGGGTGTAGGTTACCGTGCTACTAACAAAGGCCAGTTATTAGAGCTATCTTTAGGTTTCTCTCACAACGTTGTGTTTGAATTACCGACAGAAATAAAAATTACAACAGCTTCGGAAAAAGGCCAAAACCCTAAAATTACTTTAGAGAGTTCTGATAAGCAATTATTAGGAATGGTTGCCGCTAAAATACGCAGCTTACGTAAGCCTGAACCTTACAAAGGAAAAGGTATTAAATTTACAGGTGAAATTTTACGTCGTAAGGCAGGTAAATCAGCAAGTAAAAAATAACATAATTAAATTAGTATTAATCATCTTCAAAAAAACGGAAAGATGGCACTCAATAAAAAACAAAGAAGAGAACGCATTAAATTTAAAATTCGCAAAACAATTGTTGGAACAACTTCAACACCCCGTTTAAGCGTATTTAGAAGTAATAACGGCATTTATGCTCAATTAATTGACGATAAAAGCGGTAAAACCCTTGCATCTGCAGGATCTGACGATAAAACTATTAAAGGATCTAAAGTAACCAAGGTAGAACAGGCTAAATTAGTAGGTAAGTTAATTGCTGAAAAAGCGGGAACAACCGGGATCAGTTCAGTTACATTTGACAGGAACGGGTATTTATACCATGGCCGTATCAAATCATTGGCAGAAGGCGCTCGTGAAGCAGGTTTAAAATTTTAATTAGTATAAAAGAACATTCATAACATGTCAAAAGAAGTTGTAAAAAAAGTTAAGTCAAGCGACATCGAGCTAAAAGATAAATTAGTAGCGATACAACGTGTAACAAAAGTAACAAAAGGCGGGCGCCACTTTAGTTTCGCTGCCATAGTTGTTGTTGGTGACGAAAAAGGCGTTGTAGGATATGGTTTAGGTAAGGCTAATGAGGTTACTGACGCTATTACCAAAGGTATTGATGACGCTAAAAAGAATTTAGTGAAAGTATCCGTATTAAAAGGTACTGTTCCGCATCCTGAAAACGGAAAATTCGGCGGATCAAGAGTATTTTTGAAACCGGCTGCTCACGGTACAGGTGTAATTGCCGGCGGTGCGATGCGTGCAGTTTTAGAAAGTGTTGGCATTACGGATGTATTAGCTAAATCAAAAGGTTCTTCAAACCCACACAATGTGGTAAAAGCTACTATTGATGCTTTAGCAAAAATGCGTGATCCATTAGCTATTTCAAGACAAAGAGGGATTTCATTAGACAGAGTATTTAACGGATAATAATTAAGAGAAATGGCACAAGTTAAGATCACATTATCTAAAAGTCCTATTAAAAGGAACGCTAGACAAAAAGCAACAGTACAGGCTTTAGGTTTAAGAAAGTTAAACCACAGCATCATTAAAGAAGCAACTCCTCCGGTACAAGGAATGATTAATGCAGTTGCTCATTTATTGACAATCGAAACTATTTAATTAAGTAAAAGAAATTAAGATGAAATTAAATTCATTATCACCTGCAGAAGGTTCAGTAAAAAATAATTTTAGAAGGGGTCGCGGACAAGGTTCAGGCGGTGGCGGAACAGCTACGCAAGGTCACAAAGGTGCTCAATCCCGTTCAGGTAATAAAAGGAAACGTGGTTTTGAAGGTGGCCAGATGCCTTTACAACGCCGTGTTCCTAAATTCGGTTTCAAAAATGTTAACCGTATTGATCACACAGGTGTAAATTTAGATGCTATTCAACGCATTGTTGAAGCACAAAACTTAACTGAGATCACTGTTGAAACTTTAATAAAAAGCGGATTAGCTTCAAAAAATGACCTAGTGAAGATTTTAGGAAGAGGAGAATTAAAATCGAAAGTAAACATTAACGTTCACGCTTTTACGGCAACAGCTAAAGCAGCTATTGAAGCAAAAGGCGGGGTAGCAACAGAAATTTAATCAGCTTAATGAAATAGCTGTGTTTTTAAAAAGCATACGCCCTACTCTACACAGCTATACCATTTAAAAAAGAAATAACACTATATGAAACGTTTTTTTGAAACCCTCCAAAACATTTGGAAGATAGAAGAATTAAAGCAAAGGATTTTAACGACCCTCGGCCTTATTTTGATCTATCGTTTGGGTTCTTATGTTGTACTGCCGGGCATTAATACTGAAGTATTGGCAAGGGCAAACGAAAACTCCAATGATGGAGGGATCATTGCTTTAATTAATGCCTTTGCGGGCGGTGCATTCTCAAGAGCTTCTATTTTCGGTTTAGGAATTATGCCTTACATTACAGCTTCTATCATTATCCAATTATTGGGTATGGCAGTTCCTTATTTCCAGAAAATGCAGAAAGAAGGTGAAAGCGGACGTAAAAAAATTAATCAGTACACACGTTTCCTAACTGTTGCGGTTACTGCGGTTCAGGCTCCGGGTTATTTAGCCGCACAGGTTTATTCAAAGCCGGGTGTGGTTGCTATTGACCATGCATGGTTTGGGATCCAATCAACTATTATATTAGTTGCGGGAACGATGTTTATTATGTGGTTAGGCGAAAAAATTACAGACAAAGGTATAGGTAACGGCATTTCTATTCTGATTATGATTGGTATCATCTCGCGTTTACCGTTTGCCATTACATCAGAATTTGGCGCACGTTTACAAAGTGCAGGCGGTGGTTTAATTGTTTTCTTATTAGAGATTGTAGCTATGCTGTTAATCATCATCAGTTGTATTTTATTAGTTCAGGGTACCCGAAGGGTTCCGGTACAATACGCCAAAAAGATTGTTGGTAATAAACAATATGGCGGAGTACGCCAGTATTTACCTTTAAAAGTAAATTCGGCGGGTGTAATGCCTATTATCTTTGCGCAGGCAATTATGTTTATTCCTAATGCTATTGCCAGCTTTAACGGTGGTTCAGGCGGTGTATTTGCTGACAGATACGGATTTTGGTATAACTTCCTTTTTGCAACCTTAATTATTGCTTTTACTTATTTTTACACCGCTATTATGATCAATCCAAACCAATTGGCGGATGATATGAAACGTAACGGAGGTTTTGTACCGGGTGTTAAACCGGGTAAAACTACTGCTGAATTTATTGATGCCGTGATGTCGCGTATTACATTACCAGGCGCAATATTCCTGGCATTTATTGCTATCTTACCTTCATTAGCTACTAAAATGGGAATTAACAGCTCTTTTGCGGATTTCTTCGGAGGAACCTCTTTATTGATCTTAGTGGGTGTTGTTTTAGATACCTTACAACAAATTGAAACGTATTTATTAAATCGTCATTATGACGGCTTAATGCAAAATGGCAGAATAAAAGGCCGTACCAGTAATCAAATGACAATGCAACAGGCTTAAGATGGCAAAACAAGCAAATATTGAACTCGATGGCGTTATCTTAGAATCTTTAAGCAATGCCATGTTCAGGGTTGAGTTAGAGAACGGGCATACTTTAATTGCACATATTTCCGGTAAAATGCGAATGCATTATATCAAAATATTAACGGGTGATAAGGTAAAATTAGAGATGAGCCCGTACGATCTATCAAAAGGCAGAATAACATACAGATACAAATAAAATAAGAATATTAACAATTAAAGGACATGAAAGTTAGAGCATCCATAAAAAAGAGAAGCGTTGATTGCAAAATCGTTCGCCGTAAAGGAAAGTTGTATATAATCAACAAAAAAAACCCAAAGTTTAAACAAAGACAAAAATAATTTCGTATTTTCGCGAACTTTTAAAACCAAGTATATAAATAATGGCACGTATTGCAGGTATAGATTTACCAAAAAATAAAAGAGGAGAGATAGGATTAACCTACATTTTTGGTATTGGACGTAGCAGAGCTCAACGCATCTTAACAGAAGCAGGCATTGACTTTAATAAAAAAGTGAATGAATGGAATGATGATGAGCAAAACGCTATTCGTAAAATTGTTAACGACAATTTTAAAGTAGAAGGCGGGCTTCGCTCAGAGGTTGCTTTAAACATCAAACGTTTAACTGATATTGGCTCTTACAGGGGCATACGTCACCGTAATGGTTTACCTGTGCGCGGGCAACGTACAAAAACCAATTCACGTACGCGTAAAGGAAAACGTAAAACAGTTGCAAACAAGAAAAAAGTTACTAAGTAATAAATAAAATAAGCATTTAATTAAAATGGCTAAACAACAATCAACAGTAGCGGCTTCAAAAGCTAATGCTAAGAAAAGAGTAGTAAAGGTAGAAGCAGTTGGAGAAGCTCACTTGAACGCTACTTTCAATAACATCATCATCTCTTTAACCAATAGCGCAGGACAGGTTATTTCCTGGTCAAGTGCCGGTAAAATGGGGTTTCGCGGTTCGAAAAAGAACACGCCTTATGCAGCTCAGTTAGCTGCGGCAGATTGCTCAAAAGTAGCTGCTGACTTAGGTTTACGTAAAGTAAAAGTATACGTTAAAGGCCCGGGTGCAGGCAGAGAATCAGCTATCAGAACGATTGCTACTTCAGGAATTGAAGTTACTGAGATAGTAGATATTACCCCAATGCCGCACAATGGTTGTCGTCCTCCAAAACGTCGTCGTTGCTAATCTTTGATCTGTATCAGAGTAAGAACAACCCGACAAAATAATATAGTAAATAACAGAAATTAATAAAATAAAATGGCAAGATATACAGGTCCTAAATCTAAAATTGCAAGAAAATTCAGAGAGCCAATTTTTGGTCCGGATAAAGCATTAGAAAAGAAAAATTATCCCCCGGGACAACACGGAAATACCAAGAAAAAAGGTAAAAAATCTGAGTATGCGATCCAGTTAATGGAAAAGCAAAAAGCAAAATATTCTTACGGTATTTTAGAAAAACAATTCTCTTTAACTTTCGACAGAGCAGCACGTGCTCACGGAATTACGGGTGAAGTGTTATTACAGTTGATCGAATCTCGTTTAGACAATGTAGTTTACCGTTTAGGTATTGCTCCTTCCCGTAGAGCTGCCCGTCAATTAGTTTCTCATACACATATTACCGTTAACGGTAAAATCGTAAACATCCCTTCTTATACTTTAAAACCGGGTGATGTAGTTGGTGTACGTGAAAAATCACAGGCTTTAGAAGCAATCAACGATTCTTTATCAGGTTCAGTGAATAAATACTCATGGTTGGATTTTGATAAATCTTCTTTCACAGGAAAATTTATCTCTGTACCTGAGCGTTCTCAGATCCCTGAAAACATTAAAGAACAATTGATCGTTGAGTTGTACTCTAAATAATAGTTTAGCAAATTAGTTTTTAACCTATAAATTAATAAAATGGCAATATTAAATTTCGTAAAACCAGACAAGGTTGTTATGATTAACTCTACCGAAACTGAAGGACAATTTGAATTTCGTCCATTAGAACCCGGCTTCGGTATCACTATAGGTAACTCATTACGTCGTATCCTGTTATCTTCATTAGAAGGACACGCCATTACAAGCGTAAGAATTGAAGGTGTAGATCACGAGTTCTCAACCATTAAAGGTGTTGTAGAAGACGTTACTGAAATAATTTTAAATTTAAAACAAGTTCGTTTTAAAAAACAATTAGATAATCATGACGTAGAAAAAATCGTTATCCACTTTTCGGGTAACGAAAAATTTACTGCCGGTGAAATCGGAAAATTCGCAAACGGATTTCAAATCTTAAATCCTGATTTGGTTATTTTTAACTGTGAGAACAGCGTAAAATTAAAAATCGAATTAACGATTGACAAAGGACGCGGATACGTTCCGGCGGAAGAAAACAAAACTAATTCTGCGCCTCAGGGAACTATTTTCATTGATTCTATTTATACGCCTATTAAAAACGTAAAATACACCATTGAAAATTACCGTGTTGAACAAAAAACAGATTACGAAAAATTAATTTTAGATATCGTTTCTGATGGATCCATCCACCCGAAAGAAGCTTTGAAAGAAGCCGCTAAAATTTTAATTTACCATTTCATGTTGTTCTCTGATGAGAAGATTACTTTAGATTCGGAAGAGAAAAAATCGGAAGAAGAATTTGATGAGACTTCACTGCACATGCGCCAGTTATTAAAAACTAAACTGGTTGATATGGATCTGTCCGTTCGTGCATTAAATTGCTTAAAAGCAGCTGATGTAGAAACATTGGGAGAATTAGTATCTTTCAATAAAAATGACCTTTTAAAATTCCGTAATTTTGGTAAAAAATCTTTAACTGAACTTGAAGATCTTGTATCAACTAAAGGACTTCAGTTTGGAATGAATGTTATAAAATATAAATTAGATAAAGATTAAAATTTAGTTTAGAATGTTAAGAAGGTAGAAAGTTTAGAAGGTTAGAGGCCGGAAACTTTCAAAACCTTTAAACCTTTAAACTTTCAAAAACAAAAAGAAAATGAGACACGGAGATAAAATAAATAATTTAGGTAGAACACACTCTCACCGTAAAGCATTAATGAGCAACATGGCTTGTTCTTTAATTGAGCACAAACGTATTTTCACTACTTTGGCTAAGGCTAAAGCGTTAAGAACTTATGTTGAGCCGTTAATTACCAGGAGTAAAGATGATTCAACACACAGCCGCAGAACTGCTTTTTCTTATTTAAAAAGTAAAGAAATTGTAGCGATGTTATTTAAAGATGTTGCAGAAAAAGTAGCTGAAAGAAACGGTGGTTATACCCGTATCATTAAAACAGGAAACCGTTTAGGGGATGCTGCTGAAATGGCTTTGATTGAATTAGTTGATTTCAACGAAATTTACTCTAACGGTAAAGGAGCTACTGCTGAAAAAGCTAAAACAACCCGCAGAAGCCGTGCTAAAAAGCCTACTACTAAAGCTGAAGGTACTGAAACGAAAGCTGAAGAAGGAGAATAATCCATATTTATATATTTAAAAAATCCCCGGTATAACATCGGGGATTTTTTTTGATTAAATTTTTGATACGGTTGTACACCATAAGGTAAAATTGTATATTTGATTATAAAATTTTATGATTTTGAAACGTTATTTGCTACCTACCCTACTGTTATTAATTTTTGCACTTACAGGCTGCCAAAAAATGCCTATGGCATCGTTTACAACTGATAAAACAGATTATGTGGCAGGACAATTCGTTAAGCTTACTAATACTTCTAAAAATGCTTATTCTTACAAATGGATTGTAACCACAAACGATACCCAAACTACATCCTACAGTGAAAGTCCTGAAATAATGCTTGGCGACCCCGGAACACACCTTATAACCTTAACCTGTTTTTCTAAAAACGGTAAGGTTACAGACAGGTGTTCTCAATCTGTGAATGTAGCAACAACTACAGGTGATGTGATTTTTTATACGGATGTGTTGGATAATGCTTCTACTATTTATATATATATGTATTCAACAGGAGCTTACATCGGGGCAATAACAAAAAAATATTACCCGGTACCCGATTGCGGCACTAACGGTTGCTTAACTACTACTTTGCAACAGGGAGATTATAAGATAAACGCAAAATTGCAACCTTACGGATTAAACCAGAATATCAATATAACAGTTAAACCGAATACCTGTAATAAAGTATATATTAGTTTTTAGCACTTGTAACTACATCGTTTTTATACATAAAATCAATTAAAATATATACCTATGAACGTCAATTTTTTAGCAATATTAGTAGCTGCACTTGTGCCATTGATAATGGGATTTATTTGGTATAACCCAAAAGTATTTGGTAAGGCATGGCAGCAGGCCGCGGGTGTAACCGATGAAAAAATGAAAGGTGCTAACATGGCGGTCATTTTTGGTGTAAGCTTTATTTTAAGTTTTTTATTGGCATTTTCTATTCAATTTATGGTAATTCACCAGTTTCATTTCGGCTCTATGTTATATAAAACGAGTTTTAAAGATCCTAATACAGAGCTTGGAGGGATGTATAAAACAATTATGGACCGGTTTGGCAGCAGCTACCGTACCTTTAAACACGGGGCTTTACACGGCACAATAAGCGGGTTTTTTATGGCAACACCAATATTGGCTACCAATGCTTTATTTGAGCGAAAAGGATTTAAATACATAGCCATTAATTGCGGCTATTGGATCATTTGCATGGCTATTATGGGAGGTATTGTTTCTGCCTGGATGTAAACTATTCAAGTTGCAAATCTTCAAACCCTGCTTTTTCTCTTCTTTCATTTAAATGTGCTTCGTCTTCTACAGGGTAAAGAATGTAATCATCCTCGCTATTTTTACTTAAATAATATTGAGTGCCATAAATTTGCTTTTCACCTTTGGCCATTTTTAGCTTATCAATAAAAAAAGCCAGGGATTTCCAGCTGATGTCTCCTTTGTTTGCGGCAGCTTTGAGTGCGTCTAAATATTTTTCTTTTAGTTGTATGGATGCAAAGCCCAAAATATAAAATGGAATGCCGGAAGCATCACCGGCTATTGCTTGTGTAGGATAACCGTAAGTACTTAGGACGTGATCAATCTGCAAAAAAGTTAAGCTGTCCTTCACATTTAAAAGTCTTTTAAACATAACATATTTTTCCGGATCTTTTAAATGAGCGTTAATGCTGTCTGCAAGAATTGTTCTATGCGCTGTAAATTCGGCATCTATACCGTTAAGTAACTTAATTAATGAATCGTTGGTTTTGCTATGCTTATTATTAAGATAAACTGTGCGTAAAAGATTTCCGTTTTTGTAATAATAATATTTTATGAGTGTACCCGTTTCATCATACGCTTTCCATTTACCGTAAAAATAATAATGGATCTTATCGGGCAAATTTTCTAACCTTGCCATACCTTTTAATCTTATTATGCCGGTTGAATAATAAAGAGTTGTTTTCAGTTTTTTAAAACGGTTAATTTCTCTCCTGTCAAGCAGTCCGTCGTTATTATAAAAATAACTTTTGCCCACCGGCTTTCCGTTTTTAAATGTTCCTTCAAATAATTTTATTTTCTTTTCGTCATCTATGTAGGTGACCCACTTCCCCATTCTTTGTCCGTGTTTATTTAAACGGTTAATGGATTGAGCATACAACGATGCCATGCAACACAGAAGGTATAGTGTGGTAAAAGTTTTCATATAATACAGGGATAAAGTTATTTATTTAAATTCGAAATACAAGTTCAATAATTTTAGCGTACCTCAATAGATATTGGTTAAGTAAAATGCTTACATTTAGGTAGCATTACTTTAAAGAAAAAATATGGAAGAAACTTCAGCTAAAATAGAAGAATTGACAGATAACGTAAAGGAGTATATTAATACGAGGATAGAACTTATGAAGCTGAAAGTTTCCGCTAAACTCGCTGTTATTCTGTCAAACGCGATGTCAAGAATTATACTGATCTTATTTTTGTTTATGTTTATTATGTTTATCAGTATTACGGCCGGCTTTTGGCTTTCTAAATTAACAGGCGGTTACGCATCGGGGTTTTTAATTTTATCAGGCATATATCTTTTATTATTTATTTTGTTTTTTATATTCAGGAAACACATTATTATTGAACCTATGAAGGACAAAATTATTAAGCAGATTTTTGACGAGAACTAATTTTAACCTTACTTTCAATAAAGAAAAAATAAATACACCTACCAATGAATTCAACGTTATACCTTCCTAAAATAAGTTCTTACGCGCAGTTAAAAGAAACTATAGCTTCTTTAGAAATTACGAAGGAAGCCAAAGAATTAATTATAAAAGATAATTTAAAATCCATTCAAAAATCGTTACAGCCCGCAGAGATCATTAAAAGTACCTTTCATAAACTAAAAAATGATCCTGAACTCGGCGCTGAAACAGCTGATATGACTTTAAAGCTTGGAGCCGATTATTTATTAGGGAAATTATTTAAGAAAAGCGATACTATTGGCGGGTATGTTAAAACTATTGCTGCGCAACAGGTGGTTTCCTTTGTATTAAAAAAATATGATACTCAAATTCACTCTTTTATTTCGGGAGCAAAAGATAAATTGTCATCATTTGTATCTTCTTTAAAACAGGAAGAGAAATCGGATGATACAACAAAAGAATAACTTGAAATAACAGTACCCTTATTTATGCTTCGGTAAGCGTAATATTTGCTGTAAATACAAATGTGGCAGGGCCTTCCAACCAAACATTATAAAACGTATTTTCTAATACCTTATCAAACTTTACATTTAAATTACCGCCCAATGTTTTTATGGAGCAGTTATTTTTCCCGGTACTCATACCTTTAAAGCCCGCCACAAGGGCTGCAGCGGTTACACCTGTTCCGCAGGATAAGGTTTCGTCTTCCACTCCCCTTTCATAAGTGCGAACAAATAGTTCGTTATCTTTTTTTTCAATAAAATTCACATTAGTGCCTTCGGCTTTAAAGCGATCGTTGTAACGGATCTTTTTTCCCTCACCAACCACATCAAATGTTTGCAAACCGTTTACAAGCTTTACATAATGCGGTGAGCCGGTATCTAAATAAAAATAGTCGTCCCCTACTTCTATTTGCCTCACATCGTTCATTTTTAAAGATACGGTTTCATCATCGCCGATCTTCGACTCATGCGTTCCGTCAATGGCTAAAAATTTGGCTTCGTTGGTAATAATACCTAAGCGCTTTGCAAAAGCTGTAATGCACCTTCCACCGTTCCCGCACATGCTGCTTTGGTTGCCGTCGCTGTTAAAGTACACCATCTTAAAATCAATACCCGGTTCTAATTCCAATAGCATTAAACCGTCCGCACCAATACCAAATCTTCGGTCGCACAAAAATTTAATTTGTTCTAAGGTTAATGAAATTGTTTTTTCGCGGTTATCCAATATCACAAAATCGTTTCCTGTTCCCTGATATTTGTAGCAGTGTAATTGCATAAATTAATTTATTTTTGCCAACAGCTCTGTATCGTTTACCAACTCCATTGGTTTGAACTCTGTACCGGAAGAAATTTTATAAACTACATCATCATTTTTCAAATAATAATTGTCATCCACTTTATAAATAGTAATACTGCTAAAATCAGACAAGCCGTAAAGTATGACTCTGTTACGCGTCATCCTGTAACCTTTAGAGTTTAAAGGGGTTTTCCAGAATTCTACAAAAAATAAATTCGGGTAATCAGAGCTCGTTACGCCGGCCAGTTGTCCTGTAAGCGTATCTTTTTTAGTTTTAGTGTCAAGGTTTATGACCTTAATATTTTTTACCGATAACAATTCTTCCTTAGCTACATTAATGGCTTCCTCCTCTTTTAATAAAGCATCTACTTCATTATAATTAATGTTGGGAGAATTTTTAGTGTTGATTGTTGATTTTTTTTCATGTTCCGGTTTCTCATTTTTCTCTTTACGAACATCCGCGGTAACCGTTCGTTCTACTATTTTAATATTGTCAATATTAGGCTTATTGATTTTTTTTATATAGTCATCGATCTTAAATATAAAGAAAGCTACTCCTACAAGTAAGCCTACAGATACACCAAAAACAAACGGAGGTATTTTATACTTAAATTTCATTTTAACAACAAACATTAAAAGTAAGCATTTTTTAATTTGAAAATAATGGTATCCGGAAAATATTAGGTGTCATTATTTGAACATGCTAAGCCACACGTATTAAGAAATTTTTTGTAAAAAAAATTAACATTTCACAGCGTTTTTTGTCTTAAAATACGCTTGAGGTTAAGTATTGTTAAATACAAAATCAAAGCATAACTAATACTCTAATTTTGCGTTATAAATTAAAATGTTGAATATTTATTTAACCTTAAATTTAAAAAAACGATCATGAAAAAATTAATTTCCTCGGTGTGCATCGGTCTTATGGGCGGTGCATTTGCTTTGGTTGGTAATTACTATATCAACCCCGCATCATCAAAGGCTTCTTTAAATTATAGCACGTACGCTGTTACACCAACCCATTTAACTTCTTACAGTGCTGCAGCGCCGGCAAATGCTCCCGATTTTGTTGCCTCCGCAGAAAAATCAGTGAATTCTGTGGTACATATTAAAACTATTGTTGAAAATAAAAATTTGTCTTACGACCCGTTTCAGGATTTCTTTTTTGGCGGAAGACAACGCCAACCCAATATGATGCAAGGTAGCGGAAGTGGCGTTATTATTAGTAACGACGGTTACATTGTTACGAATAACCATGTAGTGAACGGCGCAAGTAAAATTGAAGTGGTGTTAAATGATAAAAGAAGTTATGTAGGTGAAGTGATAGGTACCGACCCTACATCAGATCTTGCTTTGTTAAGGATAAAAGAAAAAGATCTGCCTTTTGTAACTTATGGTAATTCTGATGATGTAAAGGTGGGTGAATGGGTGTTAGCCGTAGGTAATCCTTTTAATTTAAATTCTACCGTAACCGCCGGTATTATTAGCGCTAAAGGGCGTAACATAAATATTTTAGAACACAATACGGATGGTGGAAGCCTTGCCCCTATTGAATCTTTTATACAAACCGACGCGGCCGTTAACCCGGGTAACAGCGGCGGAGCGTTAGTAAGTACAGGCGGCGAACTTATAGGCATTAATACTGCCATTGCTTCCAATAACGGTTCGTACCAAGGATACTCATTTGCCATACCGGTTAATATTGTAAAAAAAGTGGTTGCCGATTTAATCGAATACGGAAATGTACAACGCGCTTTTATTGGTTTAAGCATACAGGATATTGATTCGCGTTTTGCCGATGAAAAGCATATTAAACAATTGAAAGGCGTTTATATTAACGGCATTACAGAAAACGGAGCCGCGGAAGAAGCGGGAATAAAATTAGGAGATGTGGTAACGCGTGTAGAAAACGTAAACATAAAAAGCACTTCCGAATTTTTAGAGCAAATAGGAAAATTCAGGCCAAGCGATAAAATTAATATTACCGTGATAAGAAATGAAAAAGAAATGATGTTGCCGGTTGTTTTAAAAAATAAAGATAACAGTTTAGGCATTATTAAAAAGCATGAAGTTACAAGAGCAGCGGTTAACTCTTTGGGCGCAGTGTTTGAAGAATTAAGTACGGAAGACGTTGCCAAATATAATATTACGGGAGGCGTAAGAATAGTAAAACTGGAGCCGGGAAAATTAGCTAATGCAAGTATTAAGGAAGGCTTTGTAATTACATCGGTAGACAAGAAAAAAATAACCGATTTAAAAGATATAAAAGATATTTTAGAAAATAAAACAGGTGGTGTATTAATAGAAGGTGTATATCCTAACGGTATACGTGCTTACTATGCTCTTGGATTATAATTATCTGCAATCCAATTTAGTAATCATTTCATTAAATTCCTTTCATAAACGATGGTAAATATAGATGTTAAATTCATAACAAAAACTTAATTATTTAATAATCAGAGCAATACAGAATTGGGAAAATCGTCTTTTTTTCGTATCTTTGTAGGCTTATAAACCCAACACATACTCATGAGGCAGCTAAAAATAACCAAATCCATTACCAACCGCGAAAGCGCGTCTTTAGATAAATATTTACAGGAAATAGGGAGAGAAGAATTAATTACGGCAGAAGAAGAAGTTGTACTTGCAAAAAAAATTAAAGACGGTGATCAGGATGCTTTAGAAAAGTTGACCCGTGCTAATTTGCGTTTCGTTGTATCGGTGGCTAAACAATACCAAAATCAAGGTTTAAGTTTACCCGATTTAATTAATGAAGGTAACTTAGGTTTAATTAAAGCGGCTCGCCGTTTTGATGAAACCCGTGGTTTCAAATTCATCTCATACGCCGTTTGGTGGATCCGTCAATCTATATTACAGGCTTTAGCCGAACAATCACGTATTGTCCGTTTACCTTTAAACCAGGTAGGCTCTTTAAATAAAATCAATAAAGCCTATTCTAAATTAGAACAGGAGTTTGAGCGTGAGCCAAGTGCTGAGGAATTAGCAGAATTATTGGATCTTCCGATCGATAAAGTTTCGGATACGATGAAAGTTTCGGGCCGACATGTAAGCATGGATGCGCCTTTTGCAAACGGTGAAGAAAGTTCTTTATTGGATGTATTGGTTAATCATGATTCGTTAAAAGCGGATGCGGGTTTGATGATGGAATCTTTATCTAAAGAGATTGACCGAGCCTTATCTACTTTAACCGAAAGAGAGCGTGACGTGGTTAAATTATTTTTCGGTATCGGTTTAAATCACGGTTTAACGTTAGAAGAAATTGGTGATAAATTTGATTTGACACGCGAACGCGTTCGCCAGATCAAAGAAAAAGCAATTCGTCGCCTACGCCACAGCTCACGAAGTAAATTACTACAGCAGTATTTAGGATAAAATTTTAATTTTCAGATATCAAAAGCCTCCCTTCAAATATGACGGGAGGCTTTTACATATTACAATATTTAGTACTCAATAATAGTGATTTATAAGCAAACGCTTTTTTATTCAAAAAAAATAATATATTTTTAGTTCTGTTATACTTAAAAATTTTAAGCTTTATGAAAACATTAACTCTTGCTAATCTATCTTCCTTCATGCTGATTGTTTTATTAGCCGCAAGCTGCGGATCAAATAAAAATTTCAGCTCCCGCAAGTATACTTCCGGAAATTATATAAGCCACAAACATAAACCGGGTAATGTAAATGTAACTGAAACTATTAAGGAAAAGCCCGCATACGCTGCTAAAGAAAGCGGTTTAACAAAAGAAGACCTTGCCGTAAAAAGCCCCTTAACGGATGAAGAGGCTACATTATATACTGACATTAAAAAACCTTTGGGCGGGCCTTTGTCAAAAGCAACCCAGTCCACTTTTTTAAAGAATACGAAAAGAACCATAAAGAGTTTTAAAGAAAAACATTCATTAATACATATCTACAGCAAAGTAAAAAAACAAACCGCACCCAAGCCAAGCGACGAATCAGGTTCAATTGACGCTTCCGCATTAATAAGCCTTATACTAAGTGTATTGGCAGTTGTTGCAAACATAGCAGGGGTTTTGATGGTAATTAGCACATCCAATTATGTTTTTATGCTTTTGTTTTTAGTGGGCCTTATATTGGGCATTGTAGGCTTAGTATTTGGTACGATAGGCTTAAGGCATCATCGTAAAAGCGGCGGCTCAACTCTTGAGCTTGTATTTTCTATTGTTGGAACTGCTTTGGGCGGAGTGGCTATTATTACCGCGTTATTCTTTGCGGTATACAGCCTATTTTTTATAGCTCTGGGCGCTTAATACTACTACGCTCTTTTACCCAACTCAATAACAGCCAAGTCTTTTATTTCCGCTTTATCAATAACAAAGCGTAATACTGTTTTAATATGGTGGAAGCCGTGAATACCGCATGCGCCCGGGTTTATATGTAATACATCGTATTGTTTTTGATACATTACTTTTAAGATGTGTGAATGTCCGCAAATAAATAATTTAGGCTTTTCCGCTGCTATTATTTCTTTTACTTCTTTGGTATAGTTAGTCGGTTGGCCGCAGATGTGTGTTATAAATACTTTAACTTCTTCACAGGCAAAAATTAAATTCTTCGGGAATTCTTTGCGCAGGTTCGCGTCATCTATATTGCCGTAAACAGCCCGCAGGGGCTTTATTTTTTTTATAGTATCCGTTAACGCTACTGTTCCTATATCGCCCGCATGCCATACTTCATCTGCGGCTTCTATGTGTTTTATTAAAGCGGGATCTAAATAACTGTGTGTGTCTGATATGAGAAGGATGTTTTTCATTCAGCGCAAAGTTACCATTAGTCTTTTAAACCACACAGGCACATAGTATAAAAATCTATGAGCCTGTGTGGTTTATTAAAAGCATATAAAGTGTACTATTGTTTAATTACCTTTTTAGTAAAGCTGTACTGATTGTATTTTACATTTACCATATAAGTGCCGGGGCTTAAATTAAACTCATTGGTATGAATTGTTTTGATGTAAACCCCCTTACTTTCTTTAGATGTGTATCGTACAATTTCCTTTCCTAATGCATCCGTTAACACTAAATTTACTTCGCTGTCAGCAGGCAGGTTTACGCTTACTTCAATAGTTTGATTAAAAGGATTAGGGTATACTGCTATGCCTGTTTGGTTTGAAAGTTCGTTAATAGATGTTGTGGTGTTAGTATTTGTAGGGGTTGTGAGCAGTTGCCCGTTTGAGCTGACAGGGTTACTGAATAACCCGGCACCGTTTTCTGAACGTACATTAAAATAATACGTTGTTCCCTGCACCAACACTAAATTTTTTGCAGTAACGGTAGTATCACCCCAGTTGCTTGTCCAGGTAAGTGTATTAACCGCTCCCGGTGTTGTACCAATGGAGTACCAGTAACGCGCTATGCCTGAGTTCACATCTTTTGAAGAAGACCAGTTGGCGCATAACGAATCGCTTGTTATAATGGTAGAGATATCCGCTGCTTTGCCATCCTTAACAGAAGTAATGTTTGATGGTTTGGTCCAGTCAATATTTGTATCATAATAAAAAATAGAAGATAAATTACCGGCCCCGTCATTAACAATCGATTTTATTTTGCAAGTGTTTTGGGTAGGTGTAGGATTTTGATAGCGCACATCGTTTGCATTGCCGGCACCTATGGAAACGCTTGCAGATGTTACCGGGCGAGACCTGTATACTTTTATTTCGTCCAGGCTCCAAACGCAATTGCCGCTCCTGAAAGAAATGTAGCCGCCGTTAGCAATAGGTGTGGCATCGGTCCAGGTAGCAATGTTAGTATTATCTTTATATACATCTATTTTACCGCTAATTCGGTCATAGATTACCTTAAAATCGTACCACTGTCCTGCTATTATACTTGTAGTAAGGTCAACTAAAGGCGGACCGAATATATTAACACCGCCCGAGTAACTTGTTTCATAGATCTGTACTTTTTGATTGTCTAACCGAAAATATACGAAATAAGAATTACCCCTGTTTACTGAATCGGGATCATTTACAAAGAAATGAAAGCCTGCGCGCCTGTTAGTTCCTGTACCGTCTATTTTTCCTTTAAAATTATACAGGTAACGGTTGGATAAATTTTGTGTAAGTGACGCGTAAATATTGGTATTACCTGCTGCCGTGCTTACTTCATCGGTTTGTTGTAAAGCGTTATTGCTGATGCTCCAGATTCCTGCTTTTTGTGTCCATTCGGGATGTATGGCTGTATCAAAATTATCAGAGAAAAACCCGTGCGTATAGTTTCCTCTCCACTCCGTTCCATTAAAATCAATTACTTGGTAATAACTTTTTTCTAAACCGGACCCACCGGCATCCGCATCGGTAAAGGAAGCTGTAAAGTTCGTAGTATCCCAGGCACTGCCGGTGTTAACCTGTGTGGTAGGCGCAATATTATCAACCGTATTAGTTACTACCGCGTTACTGGTGTAGGTAGCTGCCCAACCGGCTAGTGTGGAGGCACAGTCAGACCTGAACTCAATTAACAAGCTTGACCCTGTAGAGTTAATATTGCCCGGGGAAACGGTGTTTGTGTATTTCCCGATCAGCGGCGCATTAACAGTGCTTCCGTCGTAAATAAACATAAAATCAAAATTATTTTCGACATTAAAAGCGGTAAAGTTCATGCTGATGGAGGTTGCACCCGATGGTTGAAATAACCAAAGTTTACGTTCATCATTACTGTAGTTTGCTGCCGCGCCTCCTGTATCATAAAAAGAACCTGCTGTAGCAGTTACTGTGGTAATGGTTGGTGTATTATTTAACAACTTGTAATATTTGTCCCAGTTCCAATAAGGTCCGGGATCATCGTGCGTTTGGTTTGGAAACATTTGATGGCCTTTAATTTGAACGCAGGTTCCTTGTAAACATTGTGGTGTACTGCCGCTGCAACCCGGCCCGAAGTAACAACGCAGAGGATTTATTCCGTGCACAGCGCACATATTTCTTACTAAACCGGCACTGGTTGTGAGCATGGCTGTTGTATACCATGAGGCGTTATTGTTATAGCCTTCATGTTCTATTCCTAAAGTATACGGATTTTCTGAGCCGATATGCCACGCTTTATTACTTTCTAAAACCATTTGGGTAATTTGCCCGTCGGAGCTGCGCACCACATAATGTGCCGATACGGATGAACTGCAATTATTAAACCAGGAGATGCAACCGGCATAGCTTCCCTCAACATCGTGTACCACAACCATGCTGATAGCCGTGCCGCCCCTTGAACTGTAATTACAGGTTGTAAAATTAGATAGTGCCGGGCCATAATCTACAGAGGCTACTGAGTTAGGAACATTAGCAGCTCTATACGCATTGCCTAAACCATTAGTAATTGTTGTTGGGCTAACCATAACCGATGAAGAGCTTAGCACATCATAATTGGTACCAAACACACTTCTCATATCTATTAAGTAATCAGGAAAGCCATAAAAATCCTGAAACTCTCCGTTCGCTAAAAACCAGTATAATTGATATAAATGTGTATTCAATGCAAAGTCATTTTGAAGATCATTTGTTAAAGGCAGCTCACTTAACGTTATGAAAATTGGTTTGTAGTCGACAATATTATTACCGCTAATGCTTTGTTGTTGCTGTAATACAGAGAATGCCTTCGCGTAAGCGAGAATGTTTTTTTCGGGATCTGTTTTAATATCCTGTAGTGTATAACC
This sequence comes from Bacteroidota bacterium, assembly GCA_025362395.1. Lineage (GTDB taxonomy): Bacteria > Bacteroidota > Bacteroidia > B-17B0 > Aurantibacillaceae > UBA4416. The sequence goes on along the minus strand of JANYGK010000102.1, from coordinate 1,072 downwards.
TGACAGTTGTGATACAGTAATTAAATTGTTTCTGAAATAACCATGTCCGTCTTCCGTTAAGCCCATTACTCCATAAGCTGTAGGATAATTTATGCAGCTTGGCTGAACCACAATATTTAACTGCGTAAAACGGCTTTGAGAAAACGCTACAGATTCTAAAATACCTTTGGGAATAGAAGGGTTTAAGCTGTAGGCTTTGCGAAACGCGGCTTCGTATGTGTTAGGCACAAGCAACTCGTTCGTGGTTGCAAAAAACGGAAATGTAAAAATAACGGAAATAACCAGTAAAATTTTTTTCATTTAAAAAGAGGTATAGATTAGTTCTTTAAAAATAGAGAAAATAATAACGCATAAAATGTTTAATTTTCACTAAACAGGTTTAGTATGATGATAATTTATTGTAGAGGTAATAATATAATATAATATTAATGAAGACTGAGTGGAAGGGTAATCAGCATGATGTATTGAAATGCTTCTCTTTCTTCCATTAATGTATTACTTTTCGTACTGTCAGTAATTTAAGTCCGTTTTTTAATCCGTGTTATCTTGTTCAATCTCTCGCTAAGAAAACTCCAGCATTTTTTTATAAATACCATCCACTTTTCCTTTCAGATCAGCCGTATTTCCCTGCTCTATTATTTTTCCTTTTTCCATTACAATAATGCTGTCGGCATGGTGTATGGTAGATAAACGGTGTGCTATAATAATGGAGGTTCTGTTTTTTGATAATTCAAAGGATGCTTTTTGAATGAGTTTTTCTGTTTCCAAATCGATGGACGAGGTGGCTTCGTCCAATACAAAAATTGGCGGGTTATAAACATAGGCGCGTACAAACGCTACCAGCTGTCGTTGGCCCGCAGAGAGCATAGCGCCCCGTTCTTTTACATTGTAATGATAGCCGCCCGGCAAGTTTTGCAGGAACTCATGAATGCCGATTTTTTTAGCGGCGGCAATTACCTGATCTTCCGTAAGGTTAGGATTGTGCAGGGTAATGTTATTTAAAATAGAGTCGTTAAATAAAAATACATCCTGCAATACAACGGCAATTTTGCTGCGCAGATAAAAAAGATCA
>JANYGK010000099.1 GCA_025362395.1 Bacteroidota bacterium | reverse complement strand
GTACGTTTTTCTTTATATCCTTCTGACCTTGCCATTTCTGTACCGCCTAAATGACCGGAAACCTTAATTTTGATTCCTTCCGCGCCCATACGCATGGTTGATGCGATAGACATTTTAGCAGCTCTTCGGAAAGAAATACGTCCTTCAATCTGACGTGCAATACTGTCTGATACTAAACGCGCATCCAACTCAGGGCGTTTAATTTCAAAAATATTAATTTGAATTTCTTTCTTAGTTACTTTTTTTAATTCTTCTTTTAATTTATCTACTTCCTTACCGCCTTTCCCGATAATGATACCCGGGCGGGCTGTGTTAATTGTAACGGTAATTAACTTTAAGGTTCTTTCAATAACGATTTTAGAAATGCTGCCTTTTGGTAAACGAACTTTTAAATAGTTACGGATTTGTGTATCTTCTACTAATTTATCAGCGTAATCTCTTCCGCCAAACCAGTTAGAATCCCAACCTTTAATAATTCCTAAACGTAAACCTATTGGATTTGCTTTTTGTCCCATTTCCTTATATTAATTTTTTTTATCTTCTGATTTAGTTATTGCAGCTGCTCTTCTTTCAGCTTTTTTAGTACTTGCCACTGCAGTACCTACTTCTAAAGTTACGTGGTTCGAACGTTTTCTTATCCTGTAACCGCGTCCCTGAGGTGCAGTACGTAACCGTTTTGCCATTAAAGCACTGTCAACCATTACTGAAGTAACAAATAATGTGTTTTCTTCAGGACGAGTCCCTGTTTTAGCTTCGTAATTCGCTATAGCAGATTTTAATAATTTCTCTAAACGGCCTGATGCTTCACGTGTATTAAATTTTAATACGTTCAATGCTTTATATGCTTCCATACCTCTTACTAAATCCGCAACCTGGCGCATCTTACGAGGTGATGTAGGGCAGCTGTTTAATTTAGCGAAATAAGTACTCTTATTTGCTTCTTTGCGTGCCTCTGCTACTAATCTTTTTCTTTTACCCATGACTAAATTTCTTTATCAACTTATTATTTCTTGTTATTACCTGAATGACCTTTGAAAGAGCGTGTTGCAGCAAATTCACCTAATTTATGACCTACCATGTTTTCTGTGCAATACACCGGTATAAATTTATTTCCGTTATGCACTGCAAAGGTGTGTCCAACCATTTCAGGATAAATAACAGAACGACGGGCCCATGTTTTTAGTACTGTCTTTTTGTTACTCTCATTCATTTGAGTAACTTTCTTTTCTAAGTTGTGGTCAATAAAAGGACCTTTTTTTAATGATCTTGCCATTGTTTGTTTTTTAGTTATGAATCCCTCAAACGATGCGGGACCATTAAACGTTAATTATTATTTACTTCTTCTTTTAATGATATGTTGGTTAGAAGACTTCGCTTTGTAACGTGTTTTGTAACCTTTTGCAGGAATACCGTTACGAGAACGAGGCTGACCTCCTGATGCACGGCCTTCACCCCCACCCATCGGATGATCAACAGGGTTCATGGCTACCGGACGTGTACGAGAACGACGACCTAACCAACGGGAACGACCTGCTTTACCGGAAATTTCTAAACTGTGATCAGGATTAGATGTAGCTCCGATAGTGGCTTTACATGTAATTAAGATCATACGAACTTCACCTGAAGGCATACGCAATACCGCGTATTTACCATCACGGGCAGTTAATTGAGCATAAGTTCCTGCACTGCGAGCCATAGCACCGCCTTGTCCCGGGCGTAATTCTATATTATGAATAATTGTACCTAATGGAACGTCTGATAAAAACATGCAATTTCCTACTTCAGGAGTTGCGGTTGCACCCGACATTACTTTTTTACCAACCTCTAAACCGTGTGGAGCAAGGATGTAACGTTTTTCACCGTCTTTGTAATGAATTAATGCAATACGGGAAGTACGGTTCGGATCGTATTCGATACTTGCAACAACACCATCAATGCCGTCTTTATTACGTTTAAAATCAATGATACGGTATTGTTTTTTGTGACCGCCGCCAATATTACGGATGGTCATTTTACCTGTGTTATCACGTCCACCGCTGTTTTTAACCGAAGTTAATAAGCTTTTTTCAGGAACGTTGGTAGTGATATCTGAGTTATCACTTGCTATTTTAAAACGTTGACTCGGAGTTAACGGTCTGAATTTCTTTAATGCCATTTCTTCTACTTTTTATCAAATTAAATATTAGCGTAAAAATCAATTACTTCGCCCGCTTTTAATGTGACAAAAGCTCTTTTTGAACGGTTTACGCGGCCTACTGCAATACCACGGGTGGTATTACGTGTTTTTACCTTACCAACGTATTGTTGAGTGTTAACAGCTTCAACTTTTACTCCGTACATTTTTTCAACAGCTTGTCTTATTTGTACTTTATTGGCGCTTCTATCTACCACAAAACCATAGCGATTCAACTTCTCGGCCAAAGAAGTCATCTTTTCGGTGATGATTGGTTTTATTAATATTTCCATTTTATTTGTTTAATAATGATTCTAATGCTTTAACCGAACTTTCAGATAAGATTAATGTATGCGCATTAACAATATCGTAAGTGTTTAATTCAGACGCTGTTACTACTTTTGCGCCTTCTAAATTTCGGGACGACAAATATACATTTTTATTTGAATCTCCCAACACTAACAGCGTTTTTTTATCAGATAAGTTCAAGTTTTTAATTAACTCAACATAGCTGCTTGTTTTTGGAGCATCAAACGTAAAATCTTCCAACACAGTAATAGCGTTTTCTTTTGCTTTATAAGTTAAAGCCGATAAACGGGCTAATACTTTTACTTTTTTATTTAATTTAAAAGAGTAATCACGGGGGCGAGGTCCGAATGCACGGCCACCACCTATAAATAAAGGAGATTTCATAGAACCCGCACGGGCACCACCGGTACCTTTTTGGCGTTTTAATTTTTTAGTCGTTCTTGAAATTTCAGCACGCTCTTTTGATTTATGAGTTCCTTGGCGTTGAGCAGCTAAATAATGCTTAACATCCAGGTATATACTATGGTCACTTGGCTCTACGCCAAAAATCCCATCGGTCAAATCTACTTTCTTAGTAGTTTTTTTTCCGCTTATGTTTACTATTTCTACTTGCATGATTACTTCTCGATTATAACGTAAGACCCTTTAGCACCCGGAATAGAACCTTTGATTAAAAGCACATTCTTTTCTGCCATTATTTTAACTACTACCAGGTTTTGGATTTTTTTTCTGTCTCCACCCATTCTTCCTGCCATACGCATACCTTTAAATACACGGGAAGGATCTGAAGAAGCTCCCAATGAACCCGGTGCTCTTGAACGATCATGCTGACCGTGAGTTGTACCGCCGACACCACCAAATCCGTGACGTTTTACTACACCTTGAAAACCTTTACCTTTAGATGTACCAACAACATCTACGAAGTCACCTTCTGCAAACATATCCAAAGTGATCACATCACCTAAATTTTTTGCTTCTTCAAAAGAACGGAATTCAACAATTTTACGTTTCGGGGTTGTTTTTGCTAATTCAAAATGACCTTTCATAGCAGACGATGTATGCTTTTCTTTTTTATCATCGTAAGCTAACTGTAAAGCTGTGTAACCGTCTTTTTCATTGGTTTTTACTTGCGTAACCACGCAAGGACCTGCTTCTATTACTGTGCATGGCACATACTTGCCATTGGCATCGAAGAAGCTGGTCATTCCTATTTTTTTACCAATAATTCCAGACATTTTACTTTTTTGTTATTTGTTTTTACTAATTATTATTTGTTATTTTATTGAGAGAGAACAGAGGGTTAAACTTTGATCTCAACTTCTACTCCGCTTGGCAATTCAAGTTTCATTAACGCATCAACCGTTTTTGATGACGAGCTGTAGATATCCAATAAACGTTTGTATGCACAAACTTGGAATTGCTCACGCGCTTTTTTGTTTACGTGCGGGGAACGTAATACCGTGAAGATTCTTTTGTTGGTTGGTAATGGAATTGGACCATTAACAATTGCTCCTGTCATTTTAACAGTCTTTACGATTTTTTCAGCAGATTTATCTACTAAATTGTAATCGTATGATTTTAATTTGATTCTGATTCTTTGGCTCATTTTATCTGGATAATGCGATTAAACTTTTTCTTTATTACCTTTTGCTTTTGCTATTACATCTGCTGCTACGTTAGAAGGAGCGTCAGCATAGTGAGAGAATTCCATGGTTGATGTTGCACGGCCTGAAGTTAACGTACGTAATTGAGTTACATAACCGAACATTTCAGACAAAGGAACTTTTGCTTTAATAACCTGTGAGTTATTTTTAGAATCCATTCCTTCAATTTGTCCGCGACGACGGTTTAAATCGCCTACAACATCACCCATGTTTTGTTCAGGAGTAAGAACTTCCACCTTCATGATAGGCTCCATTAAAACCGGCTTACATTTCACTAATGCTTCACGGTATGCTGAACGTGCACAAATTTCAAAAGAAAGAGAATCTGAATCGACCGCGTGGAATGAACCGTCAATTAAACGTACTTTCAAGTTATCTAAAGGATACCCGGCTAATACACCGTTTAACATAGATGCTTTAAATCCTTTTTCAACCGACGGAATAAATTCACGGGGAATTGAACCGCCGGAAATTTCATTTACAAATTGAAGATCGCCTTTTGTTCTGTCGAAAGCTTCATCTACAGGACCTAAAACAATTTTAATATCAGCAAATTTACCGCGACCACCTGTTTGTTTTTTGTAAACTTCACGGTGCTCATAAGTACCTGAAATAGCTTCTTTGTAAGAAACCTGTGGCGCACCTTGATTAACTTCAACCTTAAACTCACGTTTTAAACGGTCAACGATAATCTCTAAATGCAACTCACCCATTCCTGAAATGATAGTTTGTCCTGAATCCTCATCCGTATGAACACGGAACGTAGGATCTTCTTCCGCTAATTTATGTAAGCCCACACCTAAACGATCTAAATCACCTTGAGTTTTAGGCTCAATAGCAATACCGATCACAGGCTCAGGGAAATTCATGGCTTCTAATACAATAGGATGTTTTTCATCACATAACGTATCACCTGTTTTAATATCTTTAAATCCTACAGCCGCGCCAATATCACCCGCTTCTAAAAATTCAACAGGGTTTTGTTTGTTGGCATGCATTTGGAAAATACGGGAAATACGTTCTTTATTTCCTGAACGCGTGTTCAGTACATAAGAACCTGCATCTAAACGGCCTGAATAAGCACGGAAAAAGCACAAACGACCTACAAAAGGATCCGTGGCGATTTTAAAGGCTAAAGCTGTAAACGGTTCTTTAACATCCGGCTTACGGGTTACTTCTAAACCCGTGTCAGGATTAATACCTTTTGTTTCTTCTTTATCCATTGGTGACGGCATTAATTCCATAACCAAATCCAACATAGTTTGTACACCTTTATTTTTAAAAGATGAACCACATACCATTGGAACAATTTTATTTGCAACACAAGCTTTACGCAAGGCGTCTAATACTTCTCTTTCAGTGATAGTTTCGGGAGCATCAAAAAATTTCTGCATGATGTTGTCATCAAAATCAGAAACCGCTTCTAACATTTTCTCTCTCCACTCTTTTGCTTCCTCAAGCATATCTTCAGGAATAGGAACTTCTTTAAAAGTCATTCCTTTATCTTCATCATTCCAAACAATACCGCGAAAGTTAATCAAATCAACTACACCGATAAAGTTTTCTTCAGCACCTATAGGCAATTGAAGAGGAACTGCATTACCTCCTAAAATTTCACGCGTTTGCTTAACTACCTTTAAAAAGTCAGCACCCTGACGATCCATTTTATTAACGAATCCTAAACGGGTCACATTATAATTATCAGCTAAACGCCAGTTAGTTTCAGATTGAGGTTCAACACCGTCAACAGCTGAAAACAAAAACACTAAACCGTCTAATACACGTAACGAACGATTCACCTCAACCGTAAAGTCAACGTGGCCCGGTGTATCAATAATATTAATTTTGTATTGGTTATCTCTGTATTTCCAAAAACAGGTTGTAGCAGCAGAAGTAATGGTAATACCACGCTCTTGCTCTTGCGCCATCCAATCCATTGTTGCAGCGCCTTCATGCACCTCACCAATTTTATGGTTTACACCTGTGTAGTAAAGAATACGCTCAGTTGTTGTCGTTTTACCGGCATCAATGTGTGCAGCAATACCAATGTTTCTTGTATATCTTAAGTCGCTCATTTTTAATTAGAATCTGAAATGTGAAAATGCTTTGTTAGCTTCAGCCATTTTGTGAACGTCTTCTTTCTTTTTGAAAGCAGCTCCTTCTTCTTTAGAAGCGGAAACGATTTCTCCGGCTAATTTTTGAGCCATTGATTTTTCGTTACGTTTACGGGCATAAGTAATTAACCATTTAATAGCTAACGCTAATTTTCTTTCAGGGCGAACTTCAGAAGGAATCTGGAAAGTTGCACCACCTACACGGCGTGAACGAACTTCAACCTGTGGAGTTACATTTCCCAAACCTTTTTTGAAAACTTCTAAACCATCTTCGTTAGTACGTTTTGCAACGATCTCTAAGCACTCATGGAATATTTTAGATGCGGTATTTTTTTTACCGTCATACATTAAACTGTTTAAAAAACGTGTTACCAAAATATCGTTATAAATTGGATCAGGTAACAGAATTCTTTTTTTAGCGGTTGATTTCCTCATTGTATAAAATCTACTTAATTATCTTATTATTATTTTTTCTTAGCACCTTTTGCCGGAGCTGCAACAGCACCTGCTTTAGGGCGTTTAGTGCCGTATTTTGAACGTTGTTGTTTTCTGCCCTCAACACCTGCGGTATCTAAAGATCCGCGAACAATGTGGTAACGTACTCCCGGTAAATCCTTAACACGACCACCGCGTACCAATACGATACTGTGTTCTTGCAGGTTATGACCTTCTCCCGGAATATAAGCAATGATTTCCTGCTTATTCGTTAAACGCACTTTCGCTACTTTACGCATAGCTGAGTTAGGTTTTTTAGGGGTTGTTGTGTACACACGTGTACAAACACCACGGCGTTGTGGACATGAGTCCAAAGCGGCCGATTTACTTTTGTTGGGAGCTTTAAAGCGTCCTTTTCTTACTAATTGCGATATTGTTGGCATGTTAACCTGGTTGTATTGCTTGTTTTTACTGTTAATTTAGTAACCTCATGTTTTTGAGGACGGCAAAGATATAATTATTTTATTCATCAACAAAAAAATTGTTGAAAAATATTGAATTAATGTTCTTTTTTTTATATGGATTGTTCATAAATTATCTAATTCAAGAATTTGACGGTAGTTTTTTATAACATAAATTTTTTTCAAACATTCACGGTCCCCATAAATCATAGCGATTTACAAGAATTGCAAATGTAGGTATTTATACAATGCGGATGGATTATCACGCGATACGTCATCACTTTCCAAGCATCCACATTCCTGTTCAAGCATCCACATTCCCTGTTCGAGCATCAATATTCGAAACTGCCCGGTAAACTGTGTAAATGGTAATATCCTTATCTGTGTAAAGGTGTTGAGTTATTGGGTTTGATTCTATCGGGATATAAAGTAATTGAATTTTGCTTTTCCCGTGACTTTTTATATGAACTACACCGATTTCTTTATCTTCATGAAACAAGAAAGTCTTTTCCCTAAGGAAAAGACTTTCTAAACTTACAAATTAAATAATTTATCTGAATAAATTAACCGTGCCCTGTTTTTCAATGACTTTACCATTGAACCCGGTTGCCTTTACAAAATAAAAATAAGTGGCATCCGGTACTTTCATGCCTTGTGCTGTTATGCCGTCCCAGGCGGCTTTAGCACCTGTAAATTCAAATAATTTTTCACCCCAGCGGTTAAAGATCTGTAAGGAAATTTCTTTAATACCGGTTGATTTTATAGTAAAAATATCATTTTTTCCGTCATCATTAGGCGTAAATACATTCGGTATTTCCAGTGTGAGGCCATCATCCACAATTATAATGGCAGTTGCCTTATCCATACAGGTTCTAGAGCTGTTTTCAGCAGTTAGAACAACTGTATAAGTTCCTGAATTTTGAAATGTATTAAATGCATTAGCGCTCGTTGCAGTATGTCCGTCATTAAAATTCCATATATAAACACTTGCGCCGGCGCTGCTATTTGTGAAGTTAACCGCTAATGGTGCAACACCCTCTGTTTGGTCTACGGTAAATGCCGCATGCACCGATTGGCTTGATACGCTAAGCGTATCCGTAATATTACAACCTGTTATATTATCCGTAACCGTGAGTGTGTAGTGCCCCGGTAAAGTTACATTACCGGCGTTTTGTCCGGTAAACACATAGTTTGCGGGCCCTTGCCATGTGTAAGTTACATTAGGCGATGAGCTAAACCCCTGTAACGTTATACTATTACTGTTACATGGCAACAACGTATCATTACCCGCCGTTACGCCCGTAGGTAAAACAACATTACTTGTAATATTTACAGTGCTTGTGCTTCGGCATCCGTTAATAGTGTTAACAACAGTTAACGTATAAATACCGGGGCCGGTTACAGAAGGAGAATTTGTAGTTGCACCGCCTGAAATAGTTCCTGTAGTTGTTGTCCATGAATAGGTAATTGACGGGCCTGCCGATGAAGCAGTTGCGTTAATTGTGACAACCGAATTAGTACACGTTATACTGCCTGCCGAAGCGGCGTTTATAGTTGCGGAAGGAATGACCATATCAATAGGCACATTGATCACCGAACCTGTGCTGCCTATAACATTTGAACATCCGGTTGCAGTATTTGTAATGGTTACCGAATAATTTCCCGTAACATTTACAACAGGAGTAGACGTTGTGCCACCCGATACTATTCCCGGTCCTGCCCAGGTATAGCTGACACCGCTCGAAGGCGTTGCGTTCAGCGTAACAGAGCTTACCGCACAAGTAATGCTACCGCCCCCTACGGCAGTTGTAATGTTTACAACCGGCGCTAAGGTGTTTTGACTGATGGCAATTGTTACAGGCACACCGTTAGAACATCCGTTAACCGTATTAGTAACAATTAGGCTGTAAGTTCCGGGTTGATTTACTGTAGGGTTTGCCGTAGTGCCCCCCGATACTATTCCGGGGCCTGTCCAGTTATAATTTACTCCGCTCGAAGGCGTAGCCGTAAGGGTTAAAACAGTGGCAGTACAGGTAAGCGTGTTATTGCCTGCCGATGAAATTACGGGAGAAGGAGAGCCGGTATTTTGCGACACGGTAACCGTAGTAGAATTTGCACAACCGCTTCCGGTATTAGTGACATTAAACACGTAGCTTCCGGGCATACTTACAACCGGAGTTGTGGAAGTGCCGCCTGAAATAATGCCGGGCCCTGACCAACTATAAGTTGAGCCCGCTGAAGCGCTTCCCGTTAAGGTAATAGAAGGAGTCGCACAGGTAATAGATGCAGGTGCTGCAACCGTTGCCGGAGGCACAGCGCCATTTTGAGTAACGGTTGCAATTGAAGGCGAAATATTAGAACAGCCGTTGGAACTATTTGTAACTGTTAGGCTGTAATTACCCGGTTGGTTTACAACAGGATTAGCAGAAGTAGCGCCTGATATAATACCGGGCCCCGACCAGCTGTAAGTAACACCTGCAGCAGGGGTTCCCGACAAGTTAACGGCTATTGTATTGCAGGAAAGAGTGCCGCCCGCAGATGCTGTTACACCTGCTGGAGGCGTTGTATTTTGAGGAATAGCAACAGTTGTATTAGCAGAACAGCCGTTAGAAGTATTTTGAATCGTAACCGTGTACGTGCCGCCGCCTGAGCCTGTAGCATTCTGAGAGTTTAGTCCCGCAGTCACGGAGCTTCCCCCGGGAGCTGTCCAAGTATACGTTAAGCCTGCCGGTGTAGAGCTGAGATTAACCGCTGCGGATACGCAGGTTATAACACTGTTTGTGCTTGCCGTTGCCGAAGGCGGAATAATGTTTTGTGAAACAGATACAGAGGCCGGGCTCGATGAATTAGAGCATCCGTTTGATGTATTGGTTACTATAAGATTATACGTACCGGGTTGGTTAACTATAGGATTAGCAGTACTTCCGCCGGATATAATACCGGGGCCCGACCAGCTGTAAGTAACACCTGATGAAGGAGTGCTATTTAAACTTAAAGAAGTGGTGCTACAATTAAGTGCCCCGCCTGATGCAGCTGATGCCGTTGCCGAAGGAGGAGTAATGTTTTGTGTAACAGATACAGAAGCCGGGCTCGATGAATTAGAGCATCCGTTTGATGTATTGGTTACTACAAGATTATACGTACCGGGTTGGTTAACTAAAGGATTAGCTGTACCGGCGCCCGATACAATACCGGGGCCCGACCAACTGTAGGTAACGCCCGATCCCGGGGAACCCGATAAAATCAATGAAGTCGTACTACAGTTTAGAACGCCGCCACTACCCGCTGAGGCAGAGGCCGAAGGCGGTGTAATATTTTGTGACACAGCCACGGAAGTATTTGCCGAGCAGCCATTGGAAGGATTAGTTACCGTCAGGTTGTATGTACCGGGCGCATTTACCACCGGGCTTGCTGTTGTGCCGCCTGAAACAATGCCCGGACCTGACCAGCTGTAATTCACCCCTGAGCCCGGAGAGCCGGATAAATTGACGTTTGTAATTGCACAGGTCAGTACCCCGCCGGCCGAAGCACCCACACCTGAAGGCGGTGTTGTATTTGACGGCACGTTAACAACGGTTGCTGTGATGCAGCCTCCTATGGGATCCTTAATAGTAACGGTATACGTTCCTCCTCCTAAACCCACGGCATTTTGAGAATTAGTGCCGGAGGTAATCGCGCTTCCTCCGGGAGCAGTCCATGTATAACTCATGCCGGCAGGAGTTGACGAAAGATTAACCGTAGTATTAGAACATGTAACACCTCCCGAGCTCGATGCTGTAGCAACAGGCGGAGCACCCGATTGTGTAACGTTAACAGTTGAAGTGGAAGCTCCCGGGCAAGCTCCACCGCTTCCCGTAACAACAACCGTATACACTCCGGGTTGATTTACGGTTGCTATGCTTGTGCTTCCTCCGCTTACAATGCCCGGGCCCGACCAGCTATAGCTTGGGCCTGTAACAGATGTTGTAGCGGTAAGGGCTGTAGAGATAATAGAACAGGTTAAATTGATAGGGTTTGAAATTCCGGAGCTTAGTTGCGGAAAAGGACAGGAAGCAAAATCTCCTATACCGCTTGGTAAACCGCCCAATGGAGAAAAAGTAATCGTAGTACCGCTTATAGTACCAACATAATCACCGGCTCCCGAATTCATATATAATTTATTGTTAACAATGGCGTAACCTGCCCCGGCTGTAGAAGAAGGCGCGTTTACAAGGTTGTATGTACATAAAACAGTTCCTGTAGGACTGTATTTTACTAATTTTTGATTACCCGACATTAAATACAATACATAAAAATTTCCATTATCATCACCGATCAGATCATAAGGTCCCCCCCAACTTGGCAGGCTTAATACAAAAACATCATTACCCGTGCCGTTGTACCTGTAAACAGTAGCTCCAAGCCCGTCTAAATTATAAACATAAGGCCCCGCGCCGCAAAGGTTAACGGCGCTGCCGCTTGTGCAATTATGGCCTGTATTGGTCCATGAAGCTCCGTTATAATACCAATACTGCCCTGATATAATTGTATAAAAAGTTACCGCCGGGCTTCCTGAATTTAAGTTATTGCTAACCGCCAAGCCGGTTGAAGATGGATTACATGAAATAGGATTTGTTGCATAGGTTGAGGTAGCGGGGTTATAAGAATAAATGTTTGGCGGAGAATGAAGGTAAAATTTATTACAATCAATAGGTATTTGTGCGTTTACAAAGGTTGTAAAAAAGCAACTCAATGTAACGAATAATTTAACTGCATTTTTTTTGTAATTTTTTTCCATAGTAGCGCATGATTTAAGGTTAAAAAAAATGTAATCGTAATAAACTAATCTTTATAGAGGTATTTTTTCAAAAGCGTTTTTTTATCTCCGTTTTCAAGTACAACTTCTATAAC
>JANYGK010000082.1 GCA_025362395.1 Bacteroidota bacterium | reverse complement strand
CAAGGCCGTCGCCCCATTGCCATACCTGGGACACTATACCACCCGCAGGGGTACTCGTACTGGTGAAGTTAGAAACAGCGTTTAAACAAGCATTTGCTAAAGTGAAATTTGAAGTGGGTTTAGGGGTTACAGTTACTGTTTTTGTAATACTGTCTGTACAGCCGTTCGTGATTTTCAATTTAATTGTTTTTGTGCCACCGGTAATATACGTATGGGTTTCCACCCCGGAAGTTCCGTTTGCTGTGCCGTCACCCCAAGTCCAAGTATAACCGGTAATAGGCGGGCCGCCATTTGGAGAAGACGTACTCTGAAATGGTACAGAAAACGTCGTTTGACAAGGCGTTGTTGTAAAGGTAAAATTTGAAAGAGGAGCTGATATTATAGAAAAATTTGAATACAAAACAGGTGAGCTGCAGCTTGAGCCTGCCATGCCTAAAGTAACAGAAAAAGTTCCTGATGATCCTGCATTTACACATTGTGAAGCCGCTCCTGTTACTCCAGGGCCCGACCAAGAATAAGATGTAAACCCGGGAGGAGCGCATAACGTATTTGTTCCACTGGCGCAAATAAAATTATTGGTTTGTCCTACAGGAATATCTGCACCATTCAAATTCAGTGTCATAGGCTGACAAGACGCATCAACATACGCCCACCCTGAATGTCCGCCCTGTGCACAATCTGATGCAATAAATTCAATAGAAACACATTGTCCTATATAAGCAGATAAATCAAATGAGCGGGTCGTCCAGTTTTTCCATTTATAAGCTCCTGAGGATACAAATGAAGGATCTCCACCGATACAAGAACTACTGCTGTTAACTACATTATAATTTCCACAAGGTATTGGATTACCGCTGCAATCCGTAAAAGAGATATTAAAATAGGGTTGATCAACACAACTATGCCCTGCATCCTCCAACACTACAGCAAATTTGTAAATAAACACAGAGCTGGCTGCCGTAACATTAAATGATTGGCTTGCTTTTACTGCAAATCCTCCTGCAACAGCGCCGTCACCTATTAGTAAAGAAAAGTTACCGCCACCGGGAGGAATCCTCTGAAGCGCCGCAACCGAAGCATCAGTTCCTGCACCAACTACAGAAAATCTTGTACTCCCTGAAGGGCAGCAACCTCCCTGTGTAACCGAATTAGAATTATTACCTTCTGTTATAGTCCAACCGGCTGCTGTACCTGTTTCAAAATCAACATTGGTACATGGGGCCTGCGTGGTGGGATTACCCGGCCTGTTACTATTTATTCCATATTTTATATTAACATATTTTCTTTTAAGGTAAGATATATGAATTTTTTGTTCCCATTCAGGCGCGCCGCCCAATTGGGTTTGTTTTAAAGCTTCTTCTTCATTGAACCCCAGAATTGAATCTCTGTCAAACACATGCTGAACAGAATTTAATTTTTTTTGAATCAAATTCAGCTCCTCTTCATAAGTGATTTGAGAAAAACAATTGATTGAATACAAAAACAATATAACAGTGGTGTATAAATAAGTTTTCATAGTGTAGTGGTTTAGCTTTACAATAATATAGAAAAATTAGTCAATTTTCAAACTATACACTAAAAATAACCTATTGTTAAATCACCGGTAATCTGCTTTCGCCAAAAAATTTCTGTAATAAAATTGAATTCCCCATAAAAGTGATGTTTTTTTTATGCCAAGTTAAATTCTAAACCTATAGAACTGAAAATACCTTCTTCCAAACAGAAAAAGAAAAAAGCCTCAATAAAAACCCGGGTTTTCTTAAAGTTAACATATCGAAGTCATCATTTAACGTATTGATGTTTACAAAATCTATTTGATCTCGGATATCATGAATAATATTTTTCTTGTTAGAAAGAAGCCATTTCGTTAAAGGGGTTTCGAACCCGACTTTATCTCTCCTGCTGTATATGGCTTTGGGAATATAGCTTTTAGACGCCTCCCTTAATAAATACTTTGAAATTCCTTTTTGAATTTTCAAATCTCCTCTTATTGAAAACATGAAATCCACTAATTCCACATCGTCTGCAAAGGGCACCCTGCTTTCAATGCCGAAGGCCATGCTGCAACGGTCTTCGCATTTCAAAAAAGATTTCAATTTGCCCGTATAATCTTTTTTTAGCTCTTCGTTTAAATTTGAAGAAAAAGGAACATGTTGTGCCTTTCCATATTTTTTTTCGGGATAGGTAAAATATTCTGAATAATTATGGCTTAAATTCAACACATCTTTTAAGCCTTGTTTAAAATATAATTGATAAGGGTTAACAATAGTTTGCTTCGATTCATTTATATATTTCCATTTATTACCAAATGAGCTTTCCCTCCACGATGCCAGATAATGATGTGCGTATCCTCCAAATAATTCATCGGCTCCCTGCCCGTCTAACACCACTTTAATAGCATGTTGAGATGCAAGTTTCATGACCCTATGCTGCGAATAAGTACTGGTACTCCAAACAGGCAGGTCCTGATAATAATTTAATTGCTCAATGTCCCTGAAAAATTCATCCGCGGTTGGGCTAACAGTTTGCCAATTACCGTTAACAAAATCCACTACTTCTTTAGCATATCCCGTTTCATCAAATATTTCACCCTTAAAAACGGCTGTAAATAATTTCATCTGTTTATCGGGTTGCAACTTCTTTACTACGCCTGCAATGATAGAGCTGTCAAGCCCTCCGCTTAAGCAGGAACCTACTTCTACATCGCTCCGCAAACGCAGGTTTATGGCATTGATTAATTTTTCCTCTATCTTATGTATAATGTCAGATTCAGATAATTCAGTGTAAGTATTTTGCGGCAAGGAATAATAGTTCCGGATATTAAGTTGATGCGTATTCAGATCATATAAAATATAATGAGAAGGCCGTAATTCCTTAATCCCTGCAAAAAGGCTCTCTTCTTCGTTTTCTAAATTAGCATTAACTATAAAATTAAATTGCTGAGCTTCATTTATTTTAAACGCAATTAATTTCGATTTCACAAAAGCTTTTTGCTCGCTTGCAAAAGCAAAAGTTTCTGAGTTATTTATATAATAAAACGGCTTCACGCCTGCCCTGTCTCTTGCACAAAACAATTGATCCTTTTGCCTGTCGTACAAAGTAAAAGCAAACATGCCATTAAATTTTTGCAAACAATTTACACCCCACTCCTTAAAAGCAGCAATAATAACTTCTGTATCGGTATGTGTTACAAAAGTGTGACCTTTATATTTCAGCTCTTCTTTTAATTCAATATAATTATAAATTTCACCGTTAAATGTGATCCAATAATTACCTGCCAAATCGCACATAGGCTGATGACCGGCTTCCGACAAATCAATGATGGATAAACGACGGTGCGCTAATACGATGTTGTAATTACCCGGGGCTTCAGTAATAAATAGTGCCGGGTTAAAAAGAAAAGCATTACTTTTTGTATTAATCTCCGGTGTTTCCTTCGAATAGACAGGAAGAAACTGTTCCTTCGAAAAAAAAACAAATCCTTCTCCGTCAGGGCCGCGATGCTTAATAGTTTGGCTCATAGCAAACACTGCATCTTTTAAAGGCACTGAATTTGTTTTAGAGATAATGCCTGCTATTCCGCACATATTAACCGGTGATTGAAGTTACTTAACTTTTGAATGATCTAAGATACTTTTATAAACTTTGATCCATTGCTTTTGTTTGGACGTAAAATTATCATTATGAAATATAGAAATAAATTCTCCGCCAAACTTTTTTACTTCGTTCATTAGCCCCAGTGAAATTTCCAAAGCTTCGTCGGTAGTTAATTTATTATAATCCCGCAACGTTCCTTCCATTACAACGCTTGTATGAGTAGTTAAAGAAGTTTGTTTGTTACGTTCTAGATCAAACCATTTGTAAGGCATACATAAGCCTGTTCTGAAACCGGGTTGTGAAGCGTAGATCATTGTATAATCATCTGAAAGACCCGCTTTTATAAAGTTCCTGTAGGTGCGCGGAAAATTTATTCTTAAAAAGTGGCAACGTACTAAGGTCGTTTCTTTTTCAATAATGTCTTCAAGGCGTTTCTTTTCAATTCCTATTTTTTCTTTGTTATTAAACGATTCGTATGAAGAATGTAATCCTGTGGAATACTTCCCTGAAAGGCCTTTGAGCAACTTCATAAAGCCTTTATTTTTATAGTCGGGGTTTTTATCGTAAACGGAATAATCTCCTATTAATACAAAATACTTAAGCTCAGTTTCTTTACTTAACTCATGTATTAAATTAAAAGTATTATAAGGATCGTTACTTTCATTTAAATTACTTTTGATTCTTTCTGCCACGGACTTAAATTTAAAAGAGAAAAGATCTTTTATTAAGCCTCCCATATTTCTTGTAAAACCCTTATGTGCATAAGCAAAAGCATTATCAATGTCGATGGTCGATATAAAATTAAATATTCTTTTTTTAAATTCTAAAGCCGGGAAGTATTGCACTAATTTTTCTGAAAAGTCTTCAATTAAATAATTAAGATAAGGTTTATTTAAAAAATTATTTTTAAACGCTAAACTTTCTTCTGCCTGAAAACGTTGGTGTTTATCCGCTTTGTAAGGAAGATACTCTTCATAACGAGTTGCAAAATAAAAAACCGTCGCAAAAATATCATAGGGTAAAAATGAATCTGTACTTGTTTTAAAAAATAAAGGAAGCTCCAAATACTTACCGGATGCTACCGGCAATTCAGTCCTGATATCATCTTCAAACAATAAAGTGCCGGCGTCTATAAATACAGTAAAACCATTGTTAACGTTGCTATAAGCCAACTTTGGTAAGGAATATGAATGATATGCTTCTAAACTATCCGTTAACCGGTAAGGATAATTTAATACCGAATTAAATATAAGATCTACTGTATAAGAAAAACGCGCTGTAATAGTATGTGTATAAATAAGGATCATTTTTTTATACGCATAATTTCACAATATCTTCATATACATTCTTCCATTGAGCCCATTCCTGTGCATTTCCCATAGTATCGTTATGAAATATGGTTACCATCTCACCGTTATATTTTCGCACTTCATCGATCATTGGTTTAGCTGTTTCTTCAATCGTATTAGGAAGTGCATGGTCTTTATAACGTAGTGATGTTTCACTCAAACAAAAAGAATGGATCTTTAACCCCGTTTCAATTTCATCATCCAGATCATACCAATAAAACGGGCAACAAATACTGGCACGGAAACCGTTATGAATAGAATACCCCATTGAATAGTCATTTGTGATACCGAGCTCCAATAAATTAAAATACGTATCCGGAAATTTAAGCATTGAAAAATGTTGTCGTGAATGATGGATCTCCCTGTGCGTAATTTTCGCCAATCTATTTATTTCAATTTTTACCTGTTCAGATCTATTGTTCGAGCCAAATGACGGATGAATGCCGGGTGTAGAATAATCCGTTAAGTGTTTAATAAGTGTTTGAAAGCTTCTGTGATTGGAAGGATGGTTCTTATCATTGATCCCGTAATCGCCCAATAAGTAAAAATAAATAACGTTCAGTTCATATTTTTTTTGAATGTCTAACTGGTAATCATACGAATCAAAAGGATCTTTTTCTTTTTGAAGCAATACGGATGTGCGGTCTATCAAATCATGCTTATCTAGCTGAGCAACCGATTTTAAATAACCTCCTAATGAGCGCATAATTCCTTTTCTTTTATACTTATAAGCGTTATCAATATCAACAGTGGAAACATAAGTATAGGACTGGTGTGTAATAACAAGGTTAGGAAATTTTCGGGTCAGTGTTTTTTCAAACTCTTTGATCCAAACATTTACCAGCGGAATCCTTAAAAAATCATATTGATAGGCCAGGCTGTTCTCTGCTTCAAAACGGTTAAAGGCATCCGGAATAAACGGAAGATATTCTTCATACCTGCTTACCAAGTAGAATGCCGCGGAAAACAGGTCAAAAGGTAAAATGCCGGTATAGGTTTTAAAAAAATATTTAATATACCCATCATGGTTCTGCATTTGAATGGTTTGTTCTTTAATACCGGATTCAAACATGAGGTCGCAGGCTATAATGTGAAAATCAGATTCAATGGATTGCTTGCTATAGGAAAATTTGTAGCCTTCAAAAAACTTATAATCATCCTCGTTATTAGTGATCGTAAATTCTAATCCAAGGCAATCTTTTAAAATTAAATTGAAAATATACTTAACGCGCGGTGTTATTTTTTGGACGTAAATAAATATGTGTGAATTTGGATTCAATTAATTTCGCTTATAAACAAATATAACATACTCTTTTAAACGCCCGATAAGATCATAATATTGTTATTTATAATGCATTGTTAATTAAAAATAATATCGAATACGATCATTAAGCCTGTACAACCTTTAATTTTTATACTTTTAAGCGTCATTTTTAACTCAACTTTTATGCAACAATTAATAGAATGCGTTCCTAATTTTTCTGAAGGGCTTGATATGGCTGTTATTCAGCAAATAACTAATGAAATAGAATCTGTAGAAGGAGTACGGTTATTAAATGTAGATCCGGGTAAGGCAACGAACCGCACGGTAGTTACTTTTGTAGGAAACCCGCAAGCCGTAGTAGATGCGGCATTTTTAGCTATAAAAAAAGCGGGTGAATTAATTGAGATGAGCAAGCACAAAGGCGAACATCCGCGTATGGGCGCAACCGATGTATGCCCGTTAATTCCTATTGCAAATGTTAGCATGGAAGAAACAGCTGCCTGGGCTCAAAAGCTGGGAGAACGTGTTGGTAAAGAATTGCAGATCCCCGTTTATTTATATGAAGCAGCGCAAAAAAATAAAGAACGGAATAATCTTTCCGTCATAAGAGCGGGTGAGTATGAAGGTTTTTTCAAAAAAATAAAATTACCGGAATGGAAACCTGATTTCGGGCCAAGCGAATTTGATGCAAAACGCGGCGCAACCGTTATTGGTGCCCGTGATTTTTTAGTGGCCTATAATGTCAATTTAAATACGACCTCAACACGTCGTGCAAACTCTATAGCCTTTGATGTACGTGAAGGAGGCCGTGTGAAGCGTGAAGGTGATTCCATTAACGGAAAGATCGTAACCGATGCTAACGGAAATCATATAACAATTCCCGGAAGCTTAAAATCCGTAAAAGCGATTGGTTGGTTTATTGAAGAATATGGCGTCGCGCAAATTTCCATGAACTTAACCAATATTAATATTACTCCTTTACATATAGCGTTTGATGAAGTGTGTAAAAAGGCTGCTGAACGCGGTATTAGGGTTACAGGTTCAGAATTGGTAGGTTTAGTCCCTTTAAAATCATTACTGGATGCGGGAAAATATTTTCTTCAAAAGCAACAGCGGTCTACAGGGGTATCTGAAAAAGAACTCATTAAAATTGCCATTAAAACAATGGGGTTAAATGAATTGGCGCCCTTTAAACCGGAAGAGCGTATTATTGAATATTTACTGAAAGATAAAGCTGCCGGTAAATTAGTAAACATGACCCTGGTTGAATTTGCCGATGAAACAGCAAGCGAAAGCCCGGCTCCCGGTGGCGGCTCAATAGCCGCTTACATTGGCTCACTGGGCGTTTCATTAGCAACAATGGTAGCCAATTTATCGTCACATAAAAAAGGCTGGGACAACCGTTGGGAAGAGTTTAGCGGGTGGGCGGAAAAAGGACAATATTTTAAAGATGAGCTGATTAAATTAGTTGATGATGATACCGCAGCTTTTAATAAAATAATGACCGCTTTCGGTTTACCGAAAGCTACCGATGAAGAAAAAACAGTGAGAAAAAATGCCATACAAGAAGCTACAAAGTTTGCCATAGAAATTCCGTTCAAGGTTATGCAATTATCTTACGAAAGTATGGCCTTAATAAAAGCAATGGCCGAAACAGGAAATCCAAATTCAGTATCTGATGCCGGTGTTGGCGCTTTATGCGTTCGCAGCGCTGTAATGGGTGCGTTTATGAATGTGCGTATTAATGCGAGCGGCTATGATGATAAAACCTACGTTAACGATATTGTTGCAAAAGGAAAAGAGATAGAAAATAAAACTATAATTTCGGAAATTGATATTTTAAAAATTGTAAATGAAAAAATAGGAATATAATATGTTTATAAAACTCATGTTTTAACTCCTCCTATGAACTTTATTAAAAAAAACTTGGAATATTTGTTATTTATAGCATTGGCTATAATTGGCATCTGCACAGCAAGTTCTTACGGCATTGCATGGGATGAACCATTTCAAAAGAGCATTGGCGAAGTTTGTTATAATTATATTTTCAATAATGACCTTTATTACCTTGAGTCAGGTGACAGAGATCATGGCCCCGCATTTGAGCTTGTATTGTTATTAATTGAAAAAGGTTTTAATCTTACACTGACCCGGGATATTTATGTGATGAGGCACATTGTAACACACATTTTATTCCTTGCAAGCGCTGTTGCTCTTTACAAATTGATCTTTTTTATATATAGAAAAAGATTACCGGCATTGTTTGGTTTTCTGTTTCTCATTGCAAACCCAACCATTTATGGACATTCTTTTTTTAATTCCAAAGATCTTCCTTTCCTGTGTGTCTTTATTTTCTGCTTCTATCAGTTCGCCTTGGCGTTTAGGGATAAGAAAAACTACCGGTTTATATTGTTGGGCTTATGTTCCTGTTTTTTAATCACCATAAGGATTATGGGTATTTTGTTTGTTCTTTTTGTTATTTTCTTTATTATCATAGACTTGATAAGCTGCAGAAAAGAAAAAGGCGCGTTAAAAAAATATGGCACAGCGTTGTTTATATATTGTTTTTCTACTATAGCTTTTACCATAATGGTATGGCCATTATTATGGAGCCATCCAATACATAATTTCATTGATGTATTTAAGAGCTTATCAAAATTTCCATGGGGAGGAATTATGCTGTATAAAGGTGAATTTATAAGAGCGGAAGACCTCGGCTGGGACTATATTCCAACATGGTTTTGTATAAATACACCTATTATTTATTTGGTTCAGGGGTTTTGCGGTATCTTATTATTTACATTTCATTTGCTCAAATCCTTAAAACCATTGCGTTTAAAGGCAATCGATAAAAATAATCTTCTCTATCTGTTATGTTTTTTCGCCCCTGTTTTGGCTATTATTTTTCTGCATTCTATTGTATACGATTCCTGGCGCCATTTATTTTATATTTATCCGGCTTTTATCATGCTGGCCGTTTATTTTGTTGACGCATGCATGAAAACTAAATATAAGCACATTGTTACAGGCGTAATTATAATTTCTATTGGAGCTAATGTTTTTTTTATGATCACTAATTTTCCTTTTCAATATGTTTATTTTAATGAATTCGTATCTCTGAGAGAAAATGAATATATCAGGGGAAATTATGAAATGGATTATTGGGGGGTAAGCTATAACAAATCACTGGAATATATTCTTAAAACAGATCAACGAACGAAAATTATTATTTTCGCTCCAAATTACCCCGGAATTATGAATAGACTGCTTTTTCCGGAGGAACAGAAAAATCGTTTGGTATATACCGATACTATAGAGAAGGCCGATTATTTTATTACAAATTACAGGGGGCACCCTGACGATTATAACGAGACGAATTTAGAAGAAATAAAATATTTTAAAGTCCTGAACACTAAAATAAACTCTGTCTTTAAAGTCAAAAAATAAGCTGTAATTTTAATCAGCTATAAAC
>JANYGK010000057.1 GCA_025362395.1 Bacteroidota bacterium | reverse complement strand
ATTTATCTTTGTATTTTGCTCTTATGGCATAAATAGCGCTCATGTCTACTTCATTAAAAGTAGTTAACATAGCGGTTTCGTTTTTAACCGCTACCAAACGTTTAGCAACCGTTTTACGAAGCGAGGTCATCTTAGCGCGCTAAACAATTAAAAAGCAAAACCCGCACCAAATACAAAACCTGATTGATGAACATCAGGTATGCCTATTTCCACCCCAACATGAATATTAAAGAATTTTATATTCAAAAGAAAATTTGGGCTGATATTAAAATTATATCCACTTTTATCTTTATCTAAAACATTAGAGGTAACAGTATAACTGTCGATTTTATCAAATTCATAGATATATCTGTAACGCGCTAAACCAAAAGTTGGAATAAAATGCCCGCTTATTTTATTTAAGTTTCCAAAAACTTTAAATGCAATACCTAAACTATAGGATGCATAAGAATAGTAAGCATAATTAGTATAATGCCACGAAGAAGATTTGTCATTAATGACACCGTTTTCGATGGTTGCATTATCAAGGGAAACTAATTGATTTCTGCTTAAACGAATCGTACCGACCAGATTAATTCCTTTTTGAGAGATCATCCCGATCATAATGCCAAACGGAGTATAACTGCCGGGAGTATAAGCTAAGAGGGTTTTATGTTCCCTACCGCTGCTGGTTTTTTCCGGTTCCTTATAAGTAACTAAAACAGGTTCGTTCTTTGGTTTTATTGTAGCAACAGGCTCATCAAGCTCTTCCAACAGGCTAAGTTCTTTTAAATCGGCGGCAGCTATGCTGTAATTTTCTTCTGCTGTAGCCTTCGCAATTTCGGTTCTTAGCGTTTCTTTTCTTTTCTTGTTCTCACTTAATTTTTTCAGTTCATCCTGTAATGCACCCGCAGCCCGAAAATCCTCTGCCTTCACTTTTTTATCGATGTCAGCTTTAAGGGATAGAATTTTATCATCTTCTTCCTGCCGTTTATCCAAAACGACTTTAATTTCAGCGGCTTTGGCGTAATAGGCCGTTTTTACTGCATCCGCCTTTAATAGTTGAAGCTTTTCTGTTGTAAACGAAAAGAGATTAGCCTGCGAATAACTTGTATTGATGAGTATGAGCAATAAGCAAAATAAGAATATATGTTTCATCTTTTATTAAATATGTAATAGCATTGTATTGCAAGTTGAACTGATTGTTCCGCTTCCTGACCAGTTATAAGTGCCGTCGGTAGCAGAGTAAGAATAGCTGCCGGTAGTTGAAAATGGAATGGAAACACAGCCTGAAGCATTACAGGAAGGCGATGTTGAATAATAGGAGGAAATCTGTCCCACATAAGTACCATTTACAGTCACACTAATAGGAGTTCCGTTAAAGTTGCTCCAAAAGGTTAATGTTCTAGTGGTTCCGCCTGTTGTTCCCGTGGTGCTTCCGGTAGTACCGCCTGTTGTACTTCCGGTAGTGCCGCTTGTAGTGCTACTGCTTGTTGTACCGCTTGTTGTACTGCTTGTTGTACTGCTTGTCGTATTTGAGCCTTGGTTTTCAACACCGGGAGCATATACTTTTTTTTCGCAGGAGAGAATAATTATACTCAAAAAAAAGAATGAAATTAAAATAGTAGAAAATGATTTTTTCATGGTGTTTATTTATTTAAAATAATTTTTTTAATCTCAATGTTGTTATCATTCTTTAATTGTAAATAGTATACTCCATTTGATAACCCATTCAAATTGATTGTAGCTACCGCATCGTTTATGGTTTTTGATATTACTTTTAAACCATTAATAGTGTATACTGCTAATTCTGTTTCTTTTACATCAGCGAGTTCGATGATTAAAATTCCTGTAGTTGGGTTTGGGTAAAACGATAAAAGTTTTTGTTCTTCCGTTTCAATACCAACTGTCCCGTTTCCGGAATATCGCACTAAGGCCAAGTTGCCTTTTGCTCCGCTCATCGTGCGGCCTGCCAACACTAATTTCCCATCAGTTTGGATTGCTGCCGCACATCCGAAATCATCGCCGGCACCTATGTTTGTAGTAACTTTTCCATCACCGTCAAAGCTGTTATCAATTACGCCATTGCTGTTTAAACGCACTAACGCAAAATCAAAACCGGTTCCCATGGTGCTTCCGGCTAATATAATTTTTCCATCGCTTTGAATGGCAATAGAACGGACTTCTTCCATGCCATTTCCGATGTTAACAATTGTTTTCCCGGTGTTTCCAAAACTGTAGTCTAATGTTCCGTTAATATTGAGGCGCATAACTGCAAAATCACCATTTGCTGAACTTGAGTTAGCGGATCCTGCTATCAAAATTTTCCCATCGCTTTGTAATGCGGCACAAAAGGCATTGTCGTTATAGCTGCCCATATTCATATTTGGATCTACAATATCGCCATAAGAATTTCCGCCATTACCAAAGCCTGTATCATACGATGTTCCATTGCTATTTATCCTTGCTACCACAAATCTGTGGGAACCTCCGGTAGGAGCATAATAATAATACCCGGCCAATATAATTTTCCCGTCACTTTGTACAAGTACTGAATACGCGAAACTGAATGAACCGGTTGTGCCTCCGGGCCCTACACTATATGCTTCGGTCCCTGATGAGCCAAAGCTGAAGTCCGGCGTTCCATTAATCGTTAAACGGGCTATTTGAAAAACGTAATCCTCACGTGTGCCGGCTAAGAGAATTTTTCCATCAGCTTGCATAGCGATTGAATTACAAACACCGGTACATGCAACGGCCTTTCCATTAGTACCAAAGCTAATATCGGGTGTACCGTTGCTATTATAACGGGCTACGCCATAGCTGCCATTGCCGCCGTAGTCGGTTCCTGCAACCAGTATTTTCCCATCGGCTTGTATAGCCATGCAATTTGCAATAGAATTGGCAGTGAAGAAATCAGAGGTTACAATTCCATCTGTATCAAAGGTATTATCCAGTGTTCCGTTAATGTTGTATCGCACTAAAGCAAAATCGTTATTTGTTGCACTCGTGTAATTTTTTCCGGCAACCAGTATTTTCCCATCAGGTTGTATAGCAATTGCATTTCCGAATGAGGATGCCGTAGTTCCAAAATCCGTCATCACTTTCCCTGAACTTCCAAAGGTATTATCCAAAGAGCCTGCTTGGGCATTTGCAGTGCTAACGATCGCTATTATCAGACAAAAGCTGAAGAATAATTTTTTCATAGTCTTATTTAGCAGTAAAAGTATATATAAAATTATGCTTGCGACTTACCTACTAGTAGGTAATTTGAGCTTGGTTATCAAGCCTGCTTACTGTTTAAATGCCGGATACCGATTTTTACATATATCTTACTGCTAATTACAAAAGCACGAAATGGACGGTTTTATACTTATTATTGAAGATGATATTTTGGTTGCTGAGAATACCGCATTTATTTTAAATCAAGCAGGGTATCATACTATTTATATAGCTGATAATCTCATTGACGCTATTAGCTTTCAACAAAAAAATAAAATAGCCTTAATTATAAGTGATATCAATTTACACGGAATTAACAACGGCCCTAAAATCATAAAAGACTTACAAAGCAATATTCAAACACCCGTTATTTATTTAACAGCATATTCAGAAGATCAAATTATTGATGATGCCTTATTAACCAACCCCATTGCTTTTGTGCTAAAGCCATTTACCGATCGACAACTTTTGGTATCGGTTCAGATAGCCTTTAAACAAATTGAGGAACAACTTAAACCGGGCGCAATTGAGAAGCCAACTCCCAGGGAGCTTGATGTAATAGAACAAATGGCAAAAGGGCTTAGTAATAAAGAGATTTCTGATCTTTTATTCCTTAGTGAACACACCATTAAAGCACACCGAAGAAACCTAATAAGAAAATACCAACTGCGGTCATCTTCTGAATTAATTGCAATGTCTGCTAGGCTAAAGTGGATTAATGTCAATAATTATTAAATAATAAAAATGCGTCTGCTTTCGTTTCAAAATAGTACTTCCGGCAACTATGACTTTAAATAAAAAACTCCTTATAGGGATTGGTGGAGATGAAGATGTTTTTAATTTAGAACATCGAATATTTAATATTTCCTGCTTTATGATTACCATATTCGGAATCTTTGGCGGACTTGGTAATTATTTTTCGGGTCTTCATATTGTAACCGTTTGGCTGAGTGTTATTGGTGTGCTAATTTCGGGATGTCTATTTTATTGGGCACGGATTAAAGAGATCTTTAATACGAAAATAATTTTTATTTATTTGTCAGCCACGGTTTTTGTACTTGGATTAATGTTTTTTTATAATGGTGGTGCCCAAGGCACCATTTTATATTTAATTATCATGCTGCTAAATATATTTTTGTTAATTGTTCCCAGTGCATATCAATCTTTTTTCGGAATTATTCTGTATACAACTCTCTTACTATTAATCGTGCTTGAGTTTTTATTTCCAAAATGGATTATACCGTATAATTCAATAAATGAAATGTTACTAGATCATGTGTTGACCATGTTTTACACGGTGTTTTTCACAACCATTATAATTGTATTATTCAGGAAAAAACATTTAGAAGACAGGCATAAAATTTTACTACAAAACGAATCATTACTCTTATTAAATCAGCAAATCATTTCTCAAAAAAACGAATTAGAAATAAAAACAACGCAATTGCAATCGGCAATTGAAAGTACAAATGAAAGAAATAAATATATTGAAACACTTTTACAGGAACTGAATCACAGGGTAAAAAACAACCTACAATTAGTAAGCAGTTTGTTGCAAAAACAAGCTAATTTATCTATTGATAATTCAGCAAAAGTCGCCTTACTTGATACAAAAAACAGGTTGCTTTCGCTTATACTTTTGCATCAACGGTTATATGGTCACGAGAACACAACTAGTATTTTTATTCCTAAATACCTGAAAGAATTAGCCGAATCCATATTGAGTTCCTATAATAATTTTGGCGAGGAGAGTATCATTTACGATACCGATGATGTTTGGCTGGATGTAGAGGTAGCAATTTCAATAGGGTTAATAGCTAACGAGTTAATTACTAATTGTTTTAAGCACGCCTTTAAATTAATTTCGGAACCAAAACTTTATCTTTCTTTCAAGAGAGATAAAACTAATTTTGTATTAACGGTAAAAGATAATGGTGTTGGAATGAAGGAAAAAAGGGAAGGATCATCTTTTGGAATAGAATTAATTGAACTCTTAACAAAACAACTTAAAGGAAAACTGGTTAAAGGGTCCGACAAAAATAAGGGGTGTAGTATTACGCTTACATTTAGTTCTATCAGGACTTAATCAAAAAATCCCCTGAAATATTCAAGGGATTTTTAATTGTTTAGTTGATTGATGAAAAGCAGATTATAAACCTAACAGTATTTCTTCAGCGTTTTTGCCGCCAAATAACATTCGGGTAGGGTTTTCCAACATTTCTTTTACT
>JANYGK010000055.1 GCA_025362395.1 Bacteroidota bacterium | reverse complement strand
ATTTATCTTTGTATTTTGCTCTTATGGCATAAATAGCGCTCATGTCTACTTCATTAAAAGTAGTTAACATAGCGGTTTCGTTTTTAACCGCTACCAAACGTTTAGCAACCGTTTTACGAAGCGAGGTCATCTTAGCGCGCTCTTTGTCTCTTCCGCCTTTCCACGAATTTGATAGTACTTCGTTGGCAGTTGGTAAACCGTTAGATAAAGCGGAAACCACATCCTGTTTAGTGATGCGGCCGTCTTTACCCGTACCATTTATTTGTTTAGAGGTTACATTGTTTTCTGCCATTAACTTAGCAGCTGTAACACTTGGTGTACCTGTGGCGTAGGTTGCCTTATCATTTACGGGCGCGGCGGTTTCCTTTTTAGGTTCTTCTTTCGTTTCTTTTTTAGGCTCTTCTTTTTTGTCTTCCGCTTTTTTCTCTTCTTTCGGAGCTGCTGCTTTTGCTTCCGGTTTCACGGAAGTATCAATTTTTACAACCACTTGCCCAACTTTAACGGTATCACCTTCAGCGGCCAATACTTCAATTTTACCGGCTTCTTCAGCATTTAAGGTCAAGGTTGCTTTATCAGAATCGATTTCTGCCAACACTTCATCTTTTTCTACTACATCGCCCGTGTTCTTGATCCAACGGGCAATAACTACTTCTGTAATGGATTCTCCGGGACTTGGTACTTTTAATTCTACAATTGCCATATAATTAGTTTTGAATGTTTAGTAATTTTTGTTTTAACGGGATTAAGTCATTTGTAATAATTTGCCATGTAATATTTGTATCAACGCCAAAATATTCATGTACAATTCTGTTTCTAAAGCTTATAATATTTATCCAATCTATTGAAGCGTGTTTATTCTTAAATTCAAGCGGCAGTCTGTTCGCTGCTTCACCTATAACCGTGAAGTTTCTATTAACCGCATCCACCAACATATCATTTCCTGTAAAATCGTTAAAACTAACGTTATGTGTGTATTGATTTATTTTATCTATACAGTCAATGATATCGCTTAATAATAGTTCGGCAGAGCGTTTAGACATATATTAATTCTTTTTCAATTTCTGTAAAGTATTTTGGTTTGATGCCTTTCTTCGAAACCAAATCTACTTTTAAATTTAATAAACTTTCAAGTTCTGTTGCAAATTTTAAAAACTCCCAACCTATTTGTTTATCATAATCAAACAAAATGTCTAAATCACTGTGTTCTGTATTTTCTCCCCTACTGTATGAACCAAATATTGCTAACTCATTAACATGGTATTTTAAATGAAACGCATCTTTATGTGTTTTCAAAATACCTGTTATTTCGTTAAGTGTTTTCATTACTTCACTAATACTTTAGGAAAAACTCCCGTCATAATTTCTTCATTTTCCATAGCGTGACGTTTGGCGAAACCTGTAGCAGGACTTGCCGCCGCGTCTCTGCCGAAATAATTTAATTTTAATGAACGCAGGTTATTATCTACAAAGCGCCAAGGGCCCATGTTTTCAGGCTCTTCCTGTACAAATGAGTAGTCTTTTGCTTTGCTGTATTTTTTCAAAATTGCATCTATCTGTTTTTGAGGGAAAGGATATAGTTGCTCTAAACGAACAAATGCAATATCGTCTACTCCTTCTTTCTCTCTTCGCTCAATTAAATCATAATAAATTTTACCTGAACAAAAGGCAACACGCGTTACTTTTTTAATATCTGCCGAAGTATCATCTAACACCTCTTGAAAATTATTTTTTGTAAAATCAGCCAGCTTGCTTACGCAGCTTGGGTAACGCAATAATTTTTTAGGAGTAAAGCATACTAAAGGTTTACGAAAATCTCTTTTTAACTGTCGGCGTATAACGTGAAATTGTTGCGCGGGTGTTGTGGCATTAACAATCTGCATGTTATTTTCAGCGCAAGCCTGTAAAAAGCGCTCCATACGTGCACTCGAATGTTCAGGACCTTGTCCTTCGTAACCATGCGGTAATAATAAAACTAAACCGTTCATACGACGCCATTTATATTCGGCTGAAGTTAAATACTGGTCAATAATAATTTGCGCGCCATTAAAGAAATCGCCAAACTGCGCTTCCCAAATAGTTAAGGTATTGGGAGCCGCAAACGCATAACCGTATTCAAAACCTAAAACGCCGTATTCGCTTAACAGGGAGTTATAAATTTCGAATTTTACTTTAGCGTCAATGTTATTTAACGGCGTATATTCTTCTTCGCTGTCTTCAATTTTTACAATGGCATGGCGATGCGAAAATGTTCCGCGTTCCACATCTTGTCCGCTAAACCGTACAGGGTTTCCTTCTTTCATTAAACTCGCATAAGCTAATAATTCGCCCATGGCCCAATCGTAATTATCGTTGGTGATCATAGCTTTGCGATCGTCGAACAATTTTTGAATTTTAGTAAAGAATTTTTTGTCTTTAGGTAATTCGGTGCTTTTTTGAGCGATCTCTAAAAACAATTTTTCATCAACAGCTGTTTTCGGTGATTCATCAAAATCGGCAGCACCGGCCATTTTCACGCCTTTCCAAGTTCCCTCCAGGAATGATGTGATCTTTGCTTTTTCTACTTTTTTAGCCTCATCTAAATTGGTATCCAGTTCAGCTTTAAAAGCTGCCTCAATGTCTTTGGCTTCTGCTGCAAGGTCGGAGCCGTCGAGCTCTAAACGTTTTACATAAACATCTTTTACATTTGGATGCACTGCAATAGCTTTGTACAACATAGGTTGTGTAAAACGAGGCTCGTCCCCTTCGTTATGCCCGTATTTACGGTAACCCAATACATCAATAAACACATCGCGGTGAAACGTCTGACGAAATTCCATTGCCAGTTTAGAAATAAAACATAATGCTTCCACATCATCCCCGTTTACATGAAATACAGGACTCAGCACAACTTTTGCCACATCGGTGCAATACGTGGAAGACCTGCCATCCATATAATTAGTTGTAAAACCAACTTGGTTATTAATTACAAAATGTACTGTACCCCCGGTTTTAAAGCCATCCAACTGGCTCATTTGCACTAATTCATATACGAGGCCCTGGCCCGCCACTGCAGCGTCGCCGTGTAAGCTAATGGCGCAGGCCTTGGTATTATCACCGCCATGCAAGCTGTCTATTTTTGAACGGACAATACCTTGTACTACTGCCGCTGAGGTTTCAAGATGAGAGGGGTTTGGTGTTAAGCTGATGTGTACATTTTTACCACTGTCGCTTTTTTGATCGGACGAGTAGCCCATGTGGTATTTTACGTCACCGTCAAATAAAGAATCTTCGCTCGGCCTGCCTTCAAACTCCGTAAATACATCTTTATACGTTTTGTTCATAATGTTGGTAAGCACATTTAAGCGCCCGCGATGCGCCATACCAATTACATAATCTTCTATTCCCAAATTAGCGCCATGCTCCATTAGGGTATTAATTGCGGGAATTACCGCCTCTCCGCCTTCCAGTGAAAACCGCTTTTGACCTACAAATTTTGTATGCAAATAGTTTTCAAAAACAACTGCCTGTGTTAGTTTTTTAAGAATTGTTTTCTTCTCTTCTTTATTAAAAGTGGGTTGATTACGGCTTTTTTCCATACGCTCCTGCAGCCATTTTAACACCTTAGGCTCACGCATGTATAAATACTCAACTCCTATGCTTTGGCAATAGGTGTGTTCTAAATGATCAATAATGTCTTTCAATTTCACGGGTCCAAGCCCGATCTCATTACCCGCCTGAAATATGGTGTCCAAATCTTTTTCGGTTAAGCCGAAATTTTCAAGGTCTAATGTTGGCTCGTAGTGGCGGCGTTGGCGTACCGGGTTTGTTTTAGTAAATAAATGCCCGCGTTGGCGATAGCCTGTTATTAAGCCGAGCACTTTAAATTCTTTAGTTACATTTTCGGGAATTGTTCCCCCGGAAGACGCGTCGTAGTTAGTTTGTGCAAATTCAAATCCTTTAAAAAAATCACGCCACGAAGCGTCTACAGAGCCGGCATCTTTCGAGTATTGTAAAAACAATTCTTCAATAGCATTTACGTCGCTTGTGCCAACATAAGAAAATTTATCCATTTTAATTTTGGTTAAAATTAAGGTGCTAATTTAGTGATTATAATGAAGTTTTGCCTAATAATTTGGCTTTTTTAAGGCTTAAAAATGCTTATTTACAGGGATAGAATCGGCAGTTTATTTTTGTATGAGAAGCTTGGCTTATGAAAAGCTAAGTATTTTACATATTTTTGTTTTGTGAAATATATACTGATCGTAACCTTTTCTTTTTTACAATTTAACCTGTTATTTTCGCAGGAAAACCAGGCTCAAACCTTATTGAAGGTAAAGGCGTTGCAGGAGAAAAAAGCACAATACCACAGGAGAACCAATGGAGAGGTAGACGGCTATCGGGTAAAAATTCATTTTAGCGCCGATAAATCAAAAATGAAGGAAGCGCAGTTTAAGTTTTCAAACAGATATGGTGACGTAGCAAGTTACGAAGACTATCAGCAGCCAAATTGGGTAGTTAATGTAGGTGATTTTAAAACAAAGCTGGAAGCGCAGGAACTTCTTAAAAAAATTAAAGGGGACTTTCCGTATGCATTTATTGTAAAGAGCAAAGTAAGGCCGACAAGGCTGAATTAATGTAGTTTAATAATTTTCCGGGTCTGTTTTTTGCCTTCTGTTTCGAGCTCTAAGAAGTAGGGCCCGTTTGGCAAAGCGCTTATATCCAGCAGTGTTGTGTCTTTAAAAAAATCTTTGATCATTATGTTTCCTGCTGCATCCGTAAGTGTAAAATGCGAGTTGCCTTTTGTAATCAGTGTAAGCAGACCTTCTTTTAGAGGGTTTGGAAAAACGGTTAATGTCGAATTTTCTAACTCCCGGAAACCCGCTAATGTTCCGCTTTCCCAATTGGTATCATGTGTTTTACAAAATACAGGCGGCCACACTTCCACATGTCCGTTTGGAGGATACGAATTAAAAGACCCGCCGCCCGAAGAGCAACCCAACAAGGTGATAGAAGATTTACACTGTATTTTATTATAGTTAGCCCCGGACCGTGTTTTTATTTGGTTCAGGTACATGTATCCATAATTTACAAAGCTTGCTCCGCATAAAGTTTCCATAAGGTAATTGCCGCAAACGGTGCCTGAAGCATTTATAAATAATACAGTAGGAGAGCTGATCGTAAGGTTTTGATTTAACGTAACATAATGAGAAATAATAATGGAATCGGGGCTTGCAGGCACTTGCTGTGTACTCCAGGTGGAAGGGTTTTCCCAATCGCCCGAAGCAATTGAGCTTACTGTTAACGCTTTTGTATAAGCGGAAATAAATACATTAATGATAATTAATATCCGGATGAACATAATTAAAGATAATGAATTATTGCTTTAGTAATTACATTAAATTTACCGACTAATTAAGAAAATAGTAATTGGTTTAACCGGGTAAATAATGAAAACAATAGATAACCTCAATTTTGAAAATAAGCGCGCGTTGATCCGTGTAGATTTTAATGTTCCGTTAAACGATGCGTTTGAAGTAACGGATGGAACCCGCATTAGAGCGGCTGTTCCAACTATTAAAAAAATTCTTGAAAAAGGCGGGAGTGTTATTTTAATGTCACATTTAGGCCGGCCGAAAGAGGGCCCAACCGATACCTATTCACTGAAACATATTTTGAACACGGTTAGTAAATTACTTGGAACAGATGTATTATTTGCAAACGATTGCATTAGTGCGGATGCGTTTGCAAAATCGGCTGCATTAAAACCGGGGCAGGTTTTGTTATTGGAAAATTTGCGTTTTTATAAGGAGGAAGAAAAAGGAGATGTCGGGTTTGCAGAAAAACTAAGTCAGCATGGCGACATTTATGTGAATGACGCGTTTGGCACCGCACATCGCGCGCACGCTTCCACAGCGGTAATAGCAAGGTTTTTCCCAAGTAATGCTAAATGTTTCGGTTATGTTATGGCGGGCGAAGTGGCGAGCATAGACAAAGTAATTAACGGAGCTGAAGCACCTTTTACCGCTATTGTAGGCGGGGCAAAAGTAAGCGATAAAATATTAATTATTGAACAGCTGATGGGCAAAGCCAACAATATTTTAATAGGCGGCGGGATGGCCTTTACATTTGTAAAAGCAATGGGCGGTACAATAGGCAAATCACTATGTGAAGAAGATAAGCTAGACCTTGCAAAGGAATTATTACAAAAAGCAAAAGCAAGAGGGGTAAATTTATTCATTCCTACCG
Organism: Bacteroidota bacterium; assembly: GCA_025362395.1. Classification (GTDB taxonomy): domain Bacteria; phylum Bacteroidota; class Bacteroidia; order B-17B0; family Aurantibacillaceae; genus UBA4416. Next base: position 36,268 of record JANYGK010000055.1, on the reverse strand, counting down.
ACGCTATTATTGCGGATAATTTTGCAAATGATGCGAATATAAAAGAAAGTAATATCAACACCATTCCCGACGGTTGGATGGGGTTGGATATTAGCACTGAAACAATAAAAACATACAGCGACATTATTAAAAACTCTAAAACCATTTTATGGAACGGCCCAATGGGCGTGTTTGAAATGAATAGTTTCGAAAACGGCACAAAGCAAATCGCTATGGCCATTGCGGAGGCCACTAAAAAAGGAGCCTTCTCCTTAATTGGAGGAGGAGACAGTGTGGCGGCGATCAATAAATATAATTTAGCCGACCGCGTAAGTTATGTAAGCACCGGCGGCGGCGCTTTGCTTGAATATATTGAGCAAGGGAGCCTGCCGGGCGTTAAAGCCGTAGAGGCATAAGAATTATGAGTTATAAGAGGATAAGCTTTGATAAAGAATTAGTATCACTACCCGGCTTTTCATGTGATAAACTATAACATAAGTCCTATGTACCTATGTGGTAGAACTAAAAAATAAAACTTATATTTGAAACTTACAAAACAAATAAAACAAATGGAATTATACTTAGACTCAGCAAACCTTAAAGAAATTGAAGAAGGATTTAAATTAGGGTTTTTAAATGGGTTAACCACTACGCCTACCTTTATGCAAAAAGAAGGCATTACGGATATTGACGGTACTATTGTAAAATTGAGCAAAATGGTTCCTGTACTTCAAATTGAAGCTTTAGGAAACAGCGCGGAAGAAGTATTGGCAGAAGCCGAACGTCAGCTGGCTTTAGGATTAGACCCTAAAAAAACAGTATTTAAAATTCCGGTGTCTTTAGAAGGCGTTCGTGCCTGCAAACTGTTACGCGATAAAGGATATTTAGTAAATGTACATTTAGTATATACTTTACAACAAGCTTATATGGCCATGCAGGCAGGAGCAACATATGTTTGCCCGTTAGTAGGCCGTTTACAGGATCAGGGACATGACGCTTTAGCATTGGTTCAGCAGTGTGTAGATGCGGTAGATTTATATGATTATGATACAAAAATCATGTTCTCTTCTGTACGTAATGCTGAGCATGTGCGCAATGCTATTAATATTGGTGTACACACCATAACGGTTCCGTTAAAAATCATAAAACAATTAACCGAAAATAATTTCACAACCCTTGGTACAGATCAATTTATACAGGATACACGGATGATGATGGTAAAGGTGAAGGAAGCAATTAAAGGCATTAATCCTTTAGTAGCAGAAAACACTTCTGTAACCGATGCTATTGTTAAGATGACGGAGTATGGTTTTGGCGCTATTACGGTTACTAAATCGGATGGCAGCATTAAAGGTGTATTTACGGATGGCAGCTTAAGAAAACTGATTGGAGAAAAAGGAAGAGATATTTTATCGAAAAACTTATCTGACCTTGAATACAGAGAGCCGATCACCATTGACGGTAATGTTTTATTGAACGATGCCGGTGCTTTATTTAAAAAAACCAATGTAGATACCATTGTTGTTACAGATGGCGGCAAGCCTGTAGGGATGTTGGATATACAGGATATGAAAGGATAATGGTTTAAATACTAAAAAACGATAATGAACCTTATCCGTCAACAGGCAGATAAGGTTTTTTTGTACATTTACTTTTATAAGAACGTAGCACATGTCACACATTACACAATTATTTACCATGGCGGGCGGGCAATTTAATATTCCTGAAGCCGATATTATTGAAAAGCTAAAACACGTTAAAGCTTTTGTGTTCGACTGGGACGGCGTGTTTACCAATGCAGGCAAGGATCATAATTTAGACAGTAAGTTTAGCGAAGCAGACAGTATGGGAACTAACCTGTTGAGGTTTTCGTATTATTTAAATTATAAACAAATTCCTATTACAGCCATTATTTCAGGCGAAAAAAACACCGCGGCTTTTACATTTGTAGATAGAGAACGCTTTCATTATTCATATTCTAAATTTGCCAATAAATTAGAAGCTGTTAAACAGTTATGCTCAGTTCATAATTTACAACCAAACCAAATTTGTTTTGTATTTGATGATGTATTGGACCTGAGCTTAGCTGAAATAAGCGGTGTGCGTATTTTTATTCCGCGTAAAGCAAATCCTCTGTTTAATGAATATGTTATTAAGCACCAACTGGCCGATTACATCACAGGCGCAACCAGCGGCGAACATGCGGTAAGAGAAGCCTGTGAATTACTAATAGGGTTAAACGGAAACTTTAATGAAGTGATTACAGAACGGAAAAACTTTACGGAAGGCTATACTGCTTATTTAGCATTAAGACGGGCTACTGACCCTGTTTATTATACTATGTTGGATGGAGCAATCGTTGAATCGAAACAGCAGTAATTTAGTGTTTACTTTAATTATGTAAAGCGGCTCTCAGCTTTCTTGAAAGCTCAATCGTTTCTTTCTTTTCAAATACTTCTCTATAAGGAATATAAATTTCAGTTTCGTTTTTATAAATTTTTACAAATGGTGATATTTCTTGTGTAATTATCTTAGTAAAAAAAACTCTGTTTTTGTCTATTCCTCTTTTAATTAAATTCTTATAAACCTCATAATTTCCTATAGCTGAAGGAATTTTTTCTATAATAAAGTAATAATTAATTGAGCTGTCTGATTTAAAATAATCATTTAAATAAAAAAAACAGTCATAACAGGATTTGTTTGTAAAATACACTAATGTTAGTTTATTAGATGTATTAGGAAACGAAATAGAATCATTGCCCAAAGAAAAAAAAGTATGCTGAGCCGTCATGAAACTACTTATTATTACAAAATAAATAGATAAACATTTCATTAATTAAAATTAAGGTTAAATATTTCTATAAATAAATAGGGGTCTTTATTTCCAAGTGATGCATCTTCTGTTTTTTTTAATTCGGCAAATGTTTTACCAAATTCAAAATTATTAAAGCGTTCAGTTAATTTAACATAATATTTTTCACTGAAAACTACAGTTTCTTCTACTGAAAAAATAGGAAAACTATTTTTTTTGCAAGTATCTTCAGGTTTAGGAGAATCATCAATTAGATTTTGGCGCGTTATTTCCCATTTATTTTTTTTATTTAAAGTTAACAGATCATAAAAACGAATTCTGTTTAATTTTTTATTATAAGAAGCCACTTTTCTTACCAAGATTTTATTTGTGCCTAAACAAAATATTGCTTCAATTCTTGATACTGTATCTTTCATTTGTGTAATTTTCCCAATTAGTTCTTTAGGTTCAATCCTTGGTTTTATTCGACTTAAATTTTTAATGTAGTTAGTATCTGCATATAACCAGTTTTTTTCTTCAAACGAATAATAATTTATTTGATTTAAATTAAAGTCAAAAAAGGTAGCTTTGTAATTGGTAGTTTGGCTTAGTATAATGTTTTTATGTGTAACATCGATCCATGAATTAGGATCGAAATGCGAAAACTCTATACTATTAAAAAAAGGTTTTACCGATCTTATTAATTCTTTTTTATGGCAATCATATACATTTAGAATAACTTTGTCCGGGTTAGAAAAAGGATGTATGTCATATAAATTGGCAATTAAAACTTTATGTTTTGGTAATAAAAATATCTCTGAATATGAATATGATAGAGGCTCTATAAAACTAAACAAATATTGTTTTTTACTTTTATTAAAGTAAGCGAAGCTATTTGAAAACAAAATGACCAGATTGCTATCATTAATGTCAAATTTTGTAATGTTTGGACTTTTGGTTTTTAATGAACTTCCCGGCAAATAAAGATTTACTAACGTTTTTTTCTTGGTAATTAAATTTACCTTTAAAAAATGGATACTATCATTGTCAACCCAATTGGGATAGAATATCCATAAATTTTCGCCTAAAATCTTTGTTTTTAGGTCGTAGAATGAAATTGATTCATTATCTATTTTAAGAGCTGAAGATATAATGGTGTCTAGTTTTATAAAGAATTTCATATTATCCTGAGAAAAGGAAGTAAAACTCAGGAACAGAAAATAAAGAAAAGCTAATAATTTTTGCATAAAAAAGTAATTAATAAAAAGGCAGGTTTATACCTGCCTTTAATAATTTATTATTAGAAAGTGTGAAAATTAATTGTTGAACTATTTCCTGAAGTATCTGCTGATTTCCAAGTAACTGTTCTTCCGCTTTCAGTTATAGTTCCTGACAGCACCCCACTTTTAATAGCTGAAAGGGCATCCTTAAGTAAAGGATTGTCCATTGGGTCGGCAGGCCTTACAAATAATTCAGGACAGGTTGTATAACCTACTTCCCTGCAAACAATAGTAGTCCAACCATCTTTGGTCGTTTCATTAACTTTGCTAAATCCATTTGGACCTGCTCCTTCAGCCGATCGTGTCCCATCTCTTGCTACAGCAAAAGAATTACTAACTGCAAACAACAACAAAAACGTTGTCACGAGGGTTTTAAGTTTCATAATAAAATTATTTAGAATTATCCCGCTAACATTAACAGTAGTACAAATATATAACAGTTAACGGATTTGGGTATTAAGTATATTAGCTATCTTTAAAAGAGTATAAATCAACTTAAATTATGAGTAAAAAAAATATATGGTTATTGGTAATGAGTTGTGTGTATGTTGGCGCAGGCATTAATCATTTTATACACCCTGATTTTTATTTAAAAATTATGCCTTGGTATTTTCCGGCCCCGCTAATGTTAATTTATATTAGCGGCATTTGCGAAATGCTGTTAGGCTTGGGCGTGCTTCCTTTAAAAACAAGAAAGATTTCCGCAGTGTTAACCATAGTAATGTTGGTTCTTTTTTTAACTGTACATGTACAAATGCTTATTGATACATATCATACAGGCGGTTTAATATTTTGGATCGCAGTGTTACGCTTGCCGTTACAATATGTATTAATTCGCTGGTCGTGGCTGGTGTATAAAAAATACACCAAACCGTTTAATTTTAAGAAGCCGATATACAGTCATACATCATTTTAATTTGTTCCGCAGATGACGCGGATTCAGCAAATTTAATATAATCGTTTTTTAGAAGGCTTGTTATTACATGCTTAAGATTTATATAAGTATTATTCGAAAAAATACTGACTATATAATCAAAAAACTCCTCATTTGATTTAGTCGATATAGCCGCAAAATATAATTTGTACGGGTTGAGGCTGTATGCTTTCTTTTTTGAGATAAAGATCTTTCGTATAATTTAATTCTAAAGACTGATATAAGTGTATAAGCCCTTTTAAACTCTTTGTCTTGTAATACTTTAGATGAATCAAGCTATAGCTTAAAAGTTCGTGAAGTACCATGAATGCTTTTAGTTGTTTTAAGAAATTTTATAACGGAGAATGTCTTGCTAAACTTTAGTTGTACGATTTCCTGAGAAGACTTTTTCAACAATGTACAACATAAAGTGATCATGAATTTAATTTGAATGCAGAAGTAATTTTATCAAATATAAAATTGAGAAAAGCACTTACACTTTAAAATTTCATTAAAAATAGCTAAAGTATAATGCTACAATTTGTAGCAAAACCGCGCTTCAAAAATAGGTAACTTTAATTTAAAAAAGTAACGGCAATGACAACAGTGAAAAAAACATCCGACGCAAGGATCCATGAAAAACTAAGTATTTTAGCGGATGCCGCTAAGTATGATGTGTCCTGCTCTTCCAGCGGAAGCAAACGTAAAAACGACAACAAGGGCTTAGGGGATGCTACAGGAATGGGCATTTGCCATAGCTATACGGAAGACGGCCGTTGCGTGTCTTTACTTAAGATTTTACTCACCAACTATTGTATTTTCGATTGTGCATATTGTGTGTCGCGTAAAAGTAATGATGTAAAGCGTGCGGCTTTTACTATTGAAGAAGTAGTGGAACTTACTATTAATTTTTACCGGCGTAATTATATTGAAGGCTTATTTTTAAGCTCGGGTATTTTTAAAAATGCAGATTTTACCATGGAACGTTTAGTAACCATTGCTAAAAAGTTACGCTTGGAACATAAATTTAACGGCTATATCCATTTAAAAACTATTCCGGGTGCAAGCGAAGAACTCATGAAAGAAGCCGGTTTATATGCCGACCGTTTAAGTGTAAATATTGAAATGCCGACAGAAACCTCTCTTAAATTATTAGCACCCGATAAAAATTATGCTGAAATATTAACGCCCATGCATTACCTGAGCGAATCCATTGTTCACTATAAGGCAGAAAAAAAACTAATTAAATCAACACCGTTATTTGCGCCTGCCGGTCAAAGTACACAAATGGTTATCGGGGCTACACCCGAAACGGATAAAGACATTATGTTTACGGCAAATTCTTTATATCAAAAATATGGCATGCGCCGCGTTTATTATTCGGGCTATATACCTATTAGCGGAGATGAGCGTTTACCGGGCATTGGCACGCCGCCGCCCTTAATACGTGAACATCGCTTATACCAAACAGATTGGCTCATGCGGTTTTACGGCTTTAATGTAAATGAAATTGTAAATGATGCCAACCCGAATTTAGATGTAGATGTTGATCCGAAATTAAGTTGGGCGCTGCGAAACCTGCACGAATTTCCTATAGACATTAATACTGCTGATTATGCTAAAATAATAAGAGTGCCGGGCATTGGTGTGGGCTCTGCTTTAAAAATTGTGGCTGCGCGTAAATTCGGAAAACTGGATTGGTGGCAACTTAAAAAAATAGGTGTGGCCATGAACCGCGTAAAACATTTTGTAGTGTGTTCAAGTAAGGATGTACTATTTGGAGAAGCAACTGCGGGGGCTATCAGGCATCATATTTTATCATTGGGAAAAAGTAAATATACACCAACTTATTCTCCACAGCTAACCTTATTTTAATGGTACAGTTTATATATGATGGGACCTACCAAGGTCTATTCACGGCTATTTTCGAAATATATGAACGAAAGTGTAAAGACGCCTCTATTGTTAAGGAAAACAACTTGGAGGCTTTAGTTTTTTTCGATAACATAAGGATATATACCGATGCCGAAAAAGCGACACGCGTTATGAAAGGCTTACGTAAAAAAGTATCGCAGGAATGTTTTACAAATATTTACCGTTGTTATTTATCAGAACTCAAAGGAATCGAAAATACCATTTTACAATTTGTACAATATGCTTTTTCAAGCGAGCAAAATATAGAAGATAATTTTGGCAACTCGGCAGTGTTAGATGTTGCGCAAACAGCCCGTAAAGTTGGACGAGAAAAGCATCGCTTTGAGGCTTTTGTGCGTTTTGAAAGCATAGGCGAAACATTTTTTTATGCTCCCATTGATCCTGATTATAACGTGCTGCCATTAATTGTTCCACATTTTAAGCGGCGTTATGCCGACCAGGATTGGATCATTTATGATACCAAACGAAAATACGGCGTGCATTACGACAGGCAGACAGAGCAGGTAAACGAAGCGGTTATTGATTTTACCATCGATACAACTGATTTAACGCCAACCGGTATTTTATTTGATCCTGATGAAAAATTGTATCAAAACCTTTGGAAAAATTATTTTAAAAGCGTTAATATTCCAATTCGCAAAAACATGAAGCTGCATTTACAGCATGTCCCTAAACGTTATTGGAAGTACCTGGTGGAAAAGAAGTAGAGTTATTTTAAAGGAACGCTCTTCACTCTTGTACTTAATTGTAAAAACATAAAATTTTTATCGTAAATAATATTATTCGGACCGGCATAAGATACCCCATTGTCGTTAATAACATCCTTTTTAGTTTTTCCTAATTCATCAATGGTAACAAGCGTTGTATTAAAATTTTTATAATCATATTGTGATATGAAGACTGAATCATTAAGCGCCTTTAAAGTTTTTTTTGTTTCCTCATACGGTTTGTTTTCAAGAAACACAAAATTTAACTTATTATCATTCACAAATGTATATGGTAGATAGTCAACATACTCGGTAACAGTATAGACCTTACGAATACCCGGAATAATCTTGTGCCAAAGCAGCTCGCCGGTTTTATTAATGAAAGCTACACTATAATCAGAATGGCCGTGGTCAAGACATAAATAATAACCCGCCTCGGTTTCCTTAAAACTATAAAAAGAAGCATTATTTGGATTGGCAGTTAACTTAGTTCTTAAAAAGGTTGTTTCAATACTTTTTTCTTTTTTGCCTGAGGGAATTAATCTAAAAATTACTTTTGTATCTAACATTCCTAAGTACGCTACATCTCCGTTTTTTAGCTGTAGTAAATAGCTGCTTATTTTTTTTGTATTGTCAATATTTATTTCGGAGATGTTAACGTTTTTTTCGTCTTTCAGTAAGGTAGCAGTAGAGGTAGCTTCAATAGTATTAGTAATTACTTTTTCCTTAGCTATAGAGGCGATAAAGGAAACATTGTCTGTATTGTCAATTTGGTGCTGGCGAGTTTTTAATTTAAGGCCATTCATTTCAACAGGTAAGGTTTTAGTAGCTTTTACAGTATAGTTTACCAGGTCGAAATAAACTAAAGTTACATCCTCGCAAATAGTACCTGCCGAATAACCGGCAGTGTTAATACCCGTCATTTTAAGTTTCATTTTATCGCAATAGTTCTTAATAACGATTAAGGCGGTTTTATTATCCGGAGAAAAATTGACGGAATAATTGACAGTATTCCAATTGGCATTCTGTATGAGTGTACCTGTTTCAATATGTCTTGCATTGGTTAAATCAGCATTACAAGTGGTCAAATAAATTGGCATTTTGAAATCTTTACCAAACACAGCATAAAAAAAATAAAATTTACCATCAATGATCTTCGCCACAACAACCGGTAAATTCCATGATTTAAAGCCCTCGACCTGTGGTATAACTAGCTCTCCTTTACTTGTTTCCGCCAAGGTTTCAGCATTATACTTATATACAGTTATCTTATATCCTTTTTTAAAAACCTCAAAATTGTAATAGTATAATGAACCATTAGATGTCCCTAACGGCGTTTGAGTTCGACTTTCAAATTCAGGTCCTTCCATCGTTTGGGCTTTACTAACACACACAGATAAAAGTAAAAAGCTAATTAAGTAAAAAAATGTTTTTTTCATAAGTAATGCAATATAATAATAAAATAACAGTTTGAATTTTAATCATATCAAATCTATCATTTGAAGCAGGTATCAAATGGCATTAAAATAGTTTGTATAAAACAGTAATTGAGTCGTTTATTTTTATTTGGCTGTTGGTTCATAAGCGCAACCATCAAGGAGTATTGCAGTTAAATTTCGGCAATACATACAGCGAATAATATGAGATTGTAAATGATACAGCATCGAAGAGGTAAGCCCGCCCGTAATAGATGACGGAATGATTTTTTGCTTTCATTTTAATTTGCTGTTTTATAATACTTGTTTCTGATCCAAAATGCGGCCTTTACCAAAAGAATTAAAGCCGGTACTTCTACCAACGGACCTATTACTCCAACAAAGGCCTGTCCGCTATTAATACCAAATACACCAATGGCAACGGCTATGGCCAATTCGAAATTATTACCCGCTGCCGTAAAAGCTATGGAGGTGCTTTTGGAATAGTCCGCCCCCATTTTTTTACCAATAAAATAGCTGATAAAAAACATAATAACAAAGTAGATAATCAATGGCATGGCGATGCGCAACACATCAAAAGGAATTTGTACGATCAATTCGCCTTTTAAACTGAACATGACTACAATAGTGAACAATAACGCCATAAGTGTTATGGGCGAAATGAGCGGAATAAATTTAGTTTCGTACCATTCTTTACCCTTAATCTTTACGAATGCGAGGCGTGAAATTAATCCGGCCATAAAGGGAAGCCCTAAATAAATACCTACGCTTTTGGCAATCGCTCCAATAGTAATAGTTACTTCCAATCCTTTTAGGCCTAATAATGGGGGCAATACCGTAATAAAGAAGTAGGCATAAACGCTGTATAACAACACCTGAAAAATACTGTTTAAAGCGATCAGGCCGGCTGCATATTCTCTGTCGCCTTCTGCCAATTCGTTCCATACTACTACCATGGCTATGCAACGCGCCAAGCCTATTAAAATTAAGCCTACCATATATTCGGGATAATTATGTAAAAACAGAATGGCAAGGAGGAACATTAAAACCGGACCTATAATCCAATTTAAAAACAGCGAAGCGCCTAATACTTTTGTGTTACGAAATACGTCGCCCAATTTTTCGTATCGTACTTTGGCTAACGGCGGATACATCATTAATATTAACCCGATGGCCAAGGGCACATTGGTTGTGCCACTAGAAAATGAATTGATGAAGGTGGAGGATGAAGAAAAAAAGTGGCTAATTGCAATACCAATTACTATTGCTAAAAATATCCATAAGGTTAAGTACCTGTCGAGGAAATTTAATTTTTTTCTTTCTGCTGCGGGTGTGCAATCGTTTGCTGTCATGGTCATTTATTTGATTAAGGAAAAAACATAAAAGGTTTCACGCGCAATCTGTCGGCATCGCTCATCGTATATTTCATCTTGTTGCGGTGTAGTGTCATACGCTTTAGGGTCATCGTAAGTAGTGCCTATTCTTAATTCAACGCCCGGTATGAACGGGCAATTTTCTTCGGCATCGCTACAAGTCATAATTGCTGCAAATTCTTTTTTTGGATTTTCAGGGTCGTCATACACTTTGGAAAAACAAACGATAGGAGTTTCGTTGTCGTCAAATAGAATGTGATATATAGAATTGTTCTGTCTGTTTATAGGCTTTACAACAAAGCCAATGCGTTTAATGGCATTTATAGCATTCACATGAAAGGCTGTGGCTTCTGTACCTCCTGAAAAAGTAGTTACATGTTGTACATTATAATAATTAGCTGCGACTTGCGCCCAAATCTGACCAAAGTGGCTACGGCGAGAGTTATGTGTGCAGATATAAACCAAGTTTATTGGTTTATATCGCTTTTGTTTTTCAATAATGTAAGCGGCAATTTTTTCCAAAAGTAGTTTTCTTTCTTCGGAGATAATGCCGAACTCTTTTATAAGTCCGGCACAATAGGCTTTAATAGGTTTGTACATATTACATAGTATTAGCAACAACCACTACCGGGCGTGCAGCAGCTTTTTTCTGTTTTAGATAAATCGGATAAGCTAATTTTTTGTTTATCTGCCGGCACGCCGCAATTTTCTTTTGCCAAACAATCGGTTTTTTTTGAAACTAATACAAAGTCTTTTCCGTTAAAATCCAAATCGTATTTGCCAATCGTATTGGATTGATACTCTACTTCAATGTCCAAGTTTTCCATGCCTAATACCTTTTCGGATAAAGCGATAATGTTTAAAAGCTTTCCGGGCTTTAAACGATGCTCAGTATCATTGGCATTCCAAAGTTGGAAACCGGCTACTTTTTCTCTTCGTTCTGTGCCGCCGCAATCTATAAAGTGTTTATCAATAACACCTACTTCCGTAACATGGAAATGTTCGGTACATAGGAGCCATCGTCTAATTGAAAGTTTACTGCTTCTGCAGTAGCAAGGTGGTGTTTAATTTCTGATAATTTCATTTGGTTTTATTTTTATGGTTTATAATTGTTATTTATCGTAATTTAACGATTTATTTAGACAGATTTTTTCTTCCCTCTTCTTCAACTTTTATTAACAACATTTATTTTTAGAGATAGTAGAGTTGAAAAGAGAATTTAAATAAGACTTGGCAATTTCCCATTCTATTTCATCAATGCAATAACAAACTTTTACCCCGTCAATCTCACCTTTAATTAAGCCGGCGTCTTTCAACTCCTTTAAATGTTGCGACACAGTACTTTGCGAAAGCGGTAACTCATCAACGATATCACCGCAAATACAGGCTTGTTTTTTAATCAATAATTGTAATATAGCAATACGCGCCGGATGTGCCAGTGCTTTGGCATATTTAGCGATTTTAGTATCTTTAATCGTAAACTCTTCGGTTTTAGTTGCCCCCATTATATCGTAAAATTACGATTAATATAAACGTTGCCAAATTTATTTGTAGAATTAGAAGTAAGATGTTGATTTTAAGGAGGCTATTTTTTATTACTCAAAGCCCATTCTTTAGCAAAGTAGCTTAGTATAACAGAGGCACCGGCACGTTTCATACTCAATAAAATTTCATCGCGCACACGTTCACCATCTATCCAGCCTTTGGCGGCAGCAGCTTTCACCATTGAATATTCGCCGCTTACATTATAAGCCGCTATCGGTAAATCAAAATGAGTGCTGAGGTCTTTAATCACATCCAGGTAACTTAACGCCGGTTTTACCATTAAAAAATCTGCCCCCTCTTCGGTGTCGAGTTGCGCTTCAATTAAGGCCTCTCTTCCGTTTGCAGGATTCATTTGGTAAGTTTTTTTATCTCCAAATTTTGGTGCACTGTCCAAAGCATCGCGAAAAGGATTATAAAAACCGCTGGCGTATTTAGCCGTGTAGCTCATAATGGAAACTTCTTCATGCCCCGCATCATCTAATGCTTCACGAATAAAGCCAACGCGTCCGTCCATCATATCACTCGGCCCTATAATGTCAATGCCGCAATCAGCTTGCGCAACAGCCATCTTCGCTAATATGTCGAGTGTTTTATCGTTTACTATTTTTCCGTTTTCTACCAGGCCGTCGTGCCCGTCGCTGCTGTAAGGGTCCATGGCCACATCGGTCATAATGCAGGCTTCCGGAAATTTCTTTTTAATAAGGGTTAATGTTTTTAAATACACGCCGTTCTTATTTAAGCTTTCGGTAGCCGTTTTATCTTTTAACGTATCATTAATGCTGGGGAACACATCAAACGCCGTAATACCAAGCTTCATGCAGCTTTCAATTTCATTTAAAATCAGGTCAGGGCTCCATCTGAAAATACCCGGCATAGAGCTTACTTCCGTTTTTTTATTTCCCCCGTCAATTAAAAATAAAGGATAAATAAAATCATTTACCGATACGTGGTTTTCCTGTACCATATTTCTGATAGCGGCCGATTTGCGGTTTCTGCGGGGACGATGTGTGATCATATTGATTTTATTAAAAAGGCTCATTATTTAATTTAACTCCTCTGTACATAGTAAACATACTTAAAGCCATAAAAATATGACTCAGATCCAAATGGTTAAACCATACAGAAATAGCAAGTTTAAAAACATGGACAAGAACTGCTAATACACAAAAGCCGACACCATAAAGCATGTATTTACTAAATACAGACTTTGTTTTTTTATAGTGTATCGATTCTAAAATAGTAACGTTAATCAATAAACAATATGCTGTATGAATTTCTACAACTGTAAATGAATAAATAACAAAGGTTAAAATAAACGCCGCCAGCACCTCTGTAATATTAAGCACCATTAATGTTTTAAAAATAGATTTGCTGATACTTTCCCTGGTATGGTATAGGGCCGCAAACTGTGCAAAGGACACACTTATAATGCCTGTGACCCAACCGTATATTTTTGCTTCCCAACCAAAATAATACAAAAAAGCATGACCTATAAGGGCTGCAATTAAAGATGAGCAGCCTGTGAGCAGAAAAAACCAACGGTATAGATTAATGCCTTTATTGCCGGCAAAAGCACCGGTTTTATAAAATGCGTAAAAACAAATGCCTATAAACAGAAAGTCGGTTAGGGTTGTAACAGGCTCATCAACTCGTAAATTGCCAAGATAAATGGTTGGGTTTTGATACGGTGTCATTTTATTCAGACAAAAGTAGTTTTTAACGGTATTTACTTTTTTAGTTCAAATTATATCATGTTCAAATTATTATAAAGTGTTTAAAATAGCTCTGAACAAGCCAAGATCGTCAAACGAATGCGGCTTGTGTATTTGTTCGGCTTTTACCTTTGCTTTTAATAATGATTTTTCTGTGGCCTCACCCATGGCAATTATTTTTTGGTGCGGATGTATTTTATTTTTTTCTAAATAGGATTCAGCATTACTTGGGCTTGTAAACACCAGTATATCGGTTGTTTCAGTCACTTCATGCGGAACTTTTAAGGCAGCATAAATTGGCAGGTCAATTACATTTTGTTGTTTAGGAAATTGCCATTGTATGGTGCGCATACTTTCCCTTGCAACCGGAAAAACGACTTTACCTAAACCAACACGTGCTGAAAACTGCTTGCCCACTAGTTTTGTATCAGTACTTTGCCCTATAAAATCAGCCCTTAGGCCCAGCTCACGTATAGCCTGCGATGTAGATTTACCGATACAGCCGATTTTTGTAGTACCGATATTCGGCTTTTGCATAAAGAAAAATTCAACCGCATGCTTGCTGCTGAAAAACAACCAATCGCTCTTAGGAAGCTCCTTGATCGTTAGTTTTTTAAGATCGATTAAACTTTTGCTTTCTATAGTAAAACCAAGGCTCTTCAGCCACCGGTTCAAGTTATTGCTTTCATGTTGATCTCTCGAAATAAAAATAGATTTACCGCTAATGCGATGAATATGCTCTACTATTTTTTCAGGCAGGTCTTCCGTATTGGTGGTTTCATAATACAGTTGCTTTGGCTGCATGTTCCAAGCATCAGCAACCGCCACAGAAACCTTAAATAATTTTCTGTCTTGATCGTTCATTTCCACATCGCAAAAAATACCCAAAGGTAATTGACAACCGCCATCCAGTAAATTCAACACACGACGCTCAATATTAATGTTAACCATAACATCATAATCGCAGATAGCATCAAAAACATCCGTCAGTTTATAATCATCTTCCCGTATTTGCCATGCCAGCACGCCTTGTGCGGGGGCAGGAATAAATTCTGTAGGTTCTAATTGCTCTACATGAAAATCGGACAGGTCAAGTTCTAAACGTTCTAAACCCGCAGCTGCCAGTAAAATGGCATCATATTGACCTTCCCTTAATTTATTGATACGGGTTGGTACATTTCCTCTCAGGTCTGTTATTTCAACATCAGGCCTAAAGGCCAATAGTTGTGATTTGCGGCGCGCGGAAGACGTTCCTACTTTTGCATGTTCTTTTAAAGAGAATTTCTTTTTATCATCCACACATTCTTCACGCATCACAATCCAGTCTGCCGGGTTTTCACGCGACGAAACGCCTGCTATTATTAAGCCTTCAGGGCTTTCTGTGGGGAGGTCTTTATGGGAGTGTACGGCAACATCAATGGTGCCTGCGAGTAATTCTTCTTCTAATTCTTTTGTAAAAAAGCCTTTGCCTTCCAGCTTATCAAAACTTGTATTCCATTGTTGCGAAGCATCACCTTTAGTTGCAATAATTTTTAGCTGAACTTCGTGCCCTTGTTTCTCGAGTAGGTCTTTTGTGTAATTAGCCTGCCAGAGTGCAAGGTCGCTGCCGCGTGTACCAATGGTTATCATACGTTGTTAACTAACAAATTAGAGGCAGCAAGATAAGCTATTTTTAAACATATTTCCGGATTTTAACCGCAAAGATTGCAAAGAAAAAGCTGAGTGCACGGAGATTATAAAATTGATTGAAAAACTTAAAGTCTTTTTTGAGTTGTTTGCGCATCATAACAACTAGTAAAACTCTGCGCCCATAGCGGTTAAGCTGATTAATAATTTTCTTCGAGGAAAACCTTTTTAGCGGTTTTAATAGTTAAAGCGTTATATTTTTTTTCCATATAACTCAATACTTTTTCAAGTACTTCTTTGCTTTCACTATCCATCATGTTAAGGTCTTTGGCAAACACTTCGTTAATGGCAACTTCTTTAATACTTCTTATTTGTTTGGGAATTTCACCAAAGGCCAGTTCAATTTTACGTTCCCGGTATAATTGACCAAACTCTCCTACCTTGGCCTCAATAATGGCTTTGCAAGCTTCTATCTCACTTTCACGTTTCGTTAAATTTTCGACCGCTTGCTTTTTTAAGGATTCAATATCAACATAAAAACAATCGTTGTTCTTAATTACTTTTGCATCTACATCAGCCGGTAAGGCTAAATCAATTACTACTTTTTTTCCGATATCGCCTTTAAGTAAGCTTGCATAAATAGGTTCTGTTATAACCGGTTCCTGTGCGGAAGTGCAAGTGATCAATACATCAAAGCCTTCATTAAAATTTTGGATGGAAGATAATTCAAATGCTTTTCCGTTAAGGTCTTTCGCTAATATTTCGGCATTAGCCAATGTTCGGTTAAACACCGTAAAATTGGCGTACTCATGCTTTTTAAGATACTTAGCCATATTCACATTTGTTTCTCCGGCACCAACAAATACAATACGTGCGTTATTTTTAATTCCTAAATTACGCAATTGTCTGTAGGCTAAAGACACTATGGATACAGGATTTTTAGCAATGTCTGTTTCTGTATATACTTTTTTTGCTGTTTCGATGGTTTGCTTAACCGCCAGGCGTATCGTGTCTCCGGTTAATCCCAACCCGTTGCAAAACTCATACGCTTTGCGAACCTGTGTAATAATTTCCCGTTCGCCAACCACTAAAGAATCTAAGGAGGCAGATACATTAAATAAATGCCTTAACGCGTTTTCTCCTTTATGAATATTAATTTTTGAAAGAAGGGATTCTAATTCCCGGTCGGTTAATTTAGAATTTATGTATAAAAAGAGTTCTGATAAAAAGGCAGTGTCTGTTTCGCGGTTTGTTTTTACAACAAATTCAACACGGTTGCAGGTACTTAAAAAAAGCAGCTCCTTTAATTCCATCTTCAATTTTATTGCACCCAGATATTCGATTTGATGTATCTCGTCTAAATGCAACTTACCGATCAATTCCAGGGGGGCTAATTTATGGGTAAGAGATATGATTTTAAAGGACTCCATATTACTTTACACAAAGTACGCTATAAGCTCTTTTTTGTATGTCATAGAAGTGTCATACAACGATATTTATATCTATTCTAAATAACAACCCGTGTATTTTACTATTTTTACAGGATGAATTTTTGCGGCATAAACTATTTATGGATCGCTTATTTTTTAATAAGCGTAACGGGTACACGCCTTACCTCGCAAAATAAAACGCTCGATAGCCTTTACGCGGATTATTTTAAAACAGCAAACGTAAAGGAAAAACTAAGTAAAGCCACAGGGCTCATAGTGGCTTTAGGAAACGGCAAAGAGATCACAAAAGCAAAGGCCGTAATTGTGGATATGGAAAATTTGAATGCCGGGCCTTCTCATGAAAACATTCGGAAAGGAATTATACTGATATCAAAATCGCTTTTATTTAAAGCTTTGGACAGCGCCGGTAAAAGTATGGATTATGCCAAACAAGCCATTCCATTTTTACAGACCGACAAAGGGTATTTGGCCCGGGCAAAAAGCTTAATAATTATGAATTATTATATGAGGGGTCAGTTTGATTCATGTATAAAAATAGGGAATAGTAACCTTGCGGAATTTAAAAAAAGCGGGAGTGTTATAAGTGAACTTGAAGTGTTAATGTGCATGGGAAGAAGCTATGACTTTATAGGAAATAGGAAAAAAGCGATACAACTATCCCTTGAGGCAATAGATATTGCCAAACAAAATAATAAAACCAATAAGCTTTCCGAGCTCTACATCAGTATGTCCACTATTTATAAAGAGGAAGACTCTAACATGGCTAAAAAGTATGCTTTAATGTCACTGAGTGTTTTAGGAAACCCAACAAATGCAGAGGTAATTGAAGTGGTCAACGTAAGCTACCTGATATTAGGAAATGTATACCACAACATGCATGTGGAAGACAGTGCTTTGTATTATTATTATTTATGTAAAGACGCATCTCTTAAAGCAAAAGATCAGCGAACCTATCTTTCCGCTATTGGTAATATTGGTAATGTGGCTTATGAGCAGAAGCAATATGATAAAGCGTTAGAGTATAATTTTTTGACGTTAACCGAATATAAAAAAATTGAATTGGTAAGTGAAATAGCCGTTGCTTACGGGTCGTTAGCAGATATTTATAAAGACATGAAAGAGTACGATAAGGCTGTAAAATATTACGATAGCGCTTTGGTGATCACCAAACAACTTCAGTCGGCCGACGATTATATTTATAATTACAAAGGCCTGAGTGAAACCTATGAAATGATGGGTAATTATAAAGAGGCGTTTAAATATTTCAGGCTTTATAAACAATGGAACGATTCTGTAAATAATAATCAAAACTCAAAAAAAATTAATCAAATGGAGTTGGATTATAAATATAAAGCTGAGCAAAAAGAAAAAGACCTGATCCAAAAAAACAAAGACCTCATTACCGGGGAAGAAATTAACAGGCAAAAATACATTATCTGGGCAGGGATTTTAGGAGGGGTATTATTAGTTGTGTTCCTTAGTTTTACTATAAAAACAAATATTGCCCGCAAAAAGACGAATGCGAAATTGCAGGAATTTAATAATGAAATTATAAGGCAAAAAGATATTATAGAAGTTAAAAACCACGAGATAACGGATAGCATTACGTATGCAAGCCGTATACAGCAGGGCGTAATTCCTGACGACAAGGAAATGAAGGGTTTATTTCCGCAGCATTTCGTTTTTTTTAAGCCGCGAGATATAGTAAGCGGTGATTTTTATTGGGCTAACCGTGTTAACAACACTACCAATAAAGTTATGTTAGCTATTGCCGATTGTACAGGACACGGCGTTCCCGGCGCGTTTATGAGCTTGGTAGGAAATACATTGTTGAACCAAACCCTTAATAACCCTTTAATAACCACCCCCGCCGAGGTTTTAGATTATATTAATAAAAAATTACCCGAAACCATTAAAAGTAAAACAAGCACAGGTACTATAAAGGATGGGATGGAAATTGCCATGTGCGAATTTAACCCCGATACTTTAACGATGCAGTTTGCCGGAGCCAACAGCAATATTTATGTAGTACGAAACAATAGTATTCAAATTTACAAAGGAGATAAACAGCCTATAGGGGAGAGTTTTTCAGGCAAAATAATTAACTATACCAATCAAATTATATTGTTGCAAAAAAAGGATTGTGTGTATTTAATTACAGACGGTTATGCCGATCAGTTTGGCGGTGATAAAGGAAAAAAATTTAAATACAAACCGTTGGAAGATCTGTTCTGCGCCATTTCAAGCAAAAACATGGACGAACAAAAAAAAATTATTTCGGATGCCTTTGATAGTTGGAAGAAAAACCATGAACAAGTGGATGATGTGCTTGTAATGGGAATAAAAATCTAAACACCGGCACCCAATAATCCCCGCATTTTAGACATAATAGTTGCCTCAACAGTATCGAAAATGTTAAGTTTTAGCCCGGATTATTTTTGTTATCAAATTTTAATTAAATTTATTTTAAAATTAAAAAATCAATGAAAACAAAACGTGTATTATTTGGAATTTCTTGTCTGTTACTTGCTTCGGCATTAACATTTACGGGATGTAAAAAGAAGAAAGCCTTTAAAGAGGAAGACGGGCAATCGTCGGCAGATAACAGAACTGTGCAAAGCGAAAACGACGCGGCTGTTAATGACGTTAATACGGAGGTTGGAAACAGTACTTTATTACATGGAAGGATTTCCGGTACTGCCAATATATATAATGCGCTTGGCATTACCTCTACAGGTTATACAGTTGATACCACGGGAGCTTATATGGGTACTATTAAAATAAATTACGACGGCACTACAATTAGCAACCGTACAAGAACAGGAGCCATTCGACTAACCATTCAAAATTATGCTTCGGGTAAAAGATGGAAACAAGCGGGTTGTGTACTGCAGGTTGATTATTTAACATACAAAGTGGTTCGTGCTTCAGATAACAAGAGTGTTGAGTTAAACGGCACACAGCTTTTAACTAATACAACAGGCGGAACCTGGTGGGAATTATTAATTCTTAAAACGCAGGCAAGCCTTGGCACTACGGTTACAGGAAGCAATTTAAATATAACTTTTGATGGCGGTAAAACAGCGGTATATAATATTAACCGCCGCTTTACATATACTTACCCGAACAATCTTTTAACCTGCACAGGCGAAGGTATCGGGTCTGATAATGGCTTAAGCAGCCTTGAAAATTATGGCACAACCCGCGATGGCGATGCCTTTACAAGCCAGGTATCTACACCGATTGTTTGGAATTTAACCTGTGGTTGGTGGGCACCTATACAAGGCAAGGCCACTGTAAAAGTAGACAGTAAGGAGTTTTCTTTAGATTGTTTATTTGGTGTGGACGCAGCCGGAAACGCGGTTACGGTAGGAGCCAATCAATGCCCTTACGGTTGGAAAGTAGAATGGAAATACAAAAGTAAAACGAGCAAAAAAATATTCGGCTATGCTTAGTCCGAAATACTATGATATAAAAAACCCTCCGATTACCGATCGGAGGGTTTTTTGTTTAATTAAAAAAGCATCTTTAAGAAAAGGCGTTGAAACCGGTAACATCCATACCGGTAATTAATAAATGGATGTCATGTGTTCCTTCGTATGTAATAACCGATTCTAAATTCATCATGTGGCGCATAATGGGGTATTCGCCGGTAATACCCATTCCACCATGTATTTGGCGTGCCTCACGCGCAATTTGTAATGCCATGTTAACGTTGTTGCGTTTTGCCATACTAATTTGCGCCGGTGTTGCCCGGTTCTCATTTTTTAATACACCCAATCTCCAGGTTAATAATTGTGCCTTAGTAATTTCCGTAATCATTTCAGCCAGTTTTTTTTGTGTCAGCTGAAAAGCGCCGATAGGCTTACCAAACTGTATGCGTTCTTTGCTGTAACGTAAAGCGCTGTCGTAACAATCCATAGCGGCGCCAATTACACCCCATGCAATACCAAAACGCGCGCTGTTTAAACAACCTAAAGGACCTTTTAAACCTTTTACATTCGGCAATAAATTTTCTTTAGGAACTTTTACATTATCAAATACCAGTTCACCGGTAGCGCTTGCGCGTAAGCTCCATTTACCGTGAGTTTCAGGGGTTGTAAATCCTTCATAACCTCTTTCAACAATAATTCCTCTTATTTCACCGGCTTCATCTTTAGCCCAAACAACGGCAATATCGGCAAAAGGGGAGTTACTGATCCACATTTTAGCGCCGTTCAATAAATAATAATCTCCTTTATCTTTAATATTGGTGATCATTCCGTTAGGGTTACTTCCATGGTCGGGCTCCGTTAAGCCGAAGCAACCCATTAGATCTCCAGCAGCTAATTTCGGTAAATATTTTTTCTTTTGCTCTTCGCTACCGTAAGCATAAATAGGGTACATCACTAATGAGCTTTGTACGGATGCGGTTGAGCGCAAGCCGCTGTCGCCGCGCTCAAGCTCCTGCATAATTAATCCGTAAGAGATCTGGTCTAAGCCTGGGCCTCCGTATTCAGCAGGTATATAAGGGCCGAAAGCGCCTATTTCCGCTAAGCCTTTAATCCATTGTTTTGGAAACGTATTGGTTTGACAGGCTTCTTCTACAATAGGAGTTACTTCTTTTTTTACCCAGGCGCGGGCAGTTTCACGAATTAATTTTTGTTCGTCGGTCAACAATTCATCCATTAAATAATAATCGTGAGCCTGAAAGTTATCTGTAGCCATTTTTTTGGTTTTAAGGTGTGCAATATTACGAAATATTCATGTTTTACTGAAACTATAACTCATAAATCCGCTCATATTAAAAAAGCCTTACATAAAATGTAAGGCTTCGGTAATTATAATGTAAGGTTTTTAATGATGTGCCCCGTGCTGATCTGCCTTTGCCGCAGCAGTATCAGGTTTTGCAGCTGTGGAATCGGACATAGGCGCAGTTTCCATGGCAGACGCACCGGTTGCCGCGGCTTCATGGTTTTCTATATGTTCTTCACCCTCTGCTTGCTCATGGCCACCATGTTCTGCTTCGCATTTAGTGCCGTCTTCACAGCATTTTTTATGATCACACGTACTAACCAATAACACGATGGCTAAAACTGTAACTAATGCTAAAATCATGGGGGTGCGAAAAGCAACCTTTTTTGGTTCGTTTGAATGATTATCGTGATTGTCGTGACCTGAACTCATAATACTGTTTTAAAATTGATGTGGTAAAAATAATTTATTTATTGATTATAAAAAACTATTGTATCGAAATTTTTAAAGCTTGTTTTTTTGGACCATTGTATAAATTTAAAGTATAGAGTCCTTTAGCTAAACCTGAAACGTCTATTTTATTCCGGTTTACAACTTCGGCGTAGTGTTCCAATACCTGTTTTTTAACTATTTTCCCTTGCATATCGACTATCTCAGCGGTTACTGCTTCTTTTTGCTGTGTAGTAACCACTGTTAATTCAGTATTTGCAGGGTTTGGGAATACAGATAGTAACGCGTTAAACTCTTCTTCCTGTATACCGGTAATAAGCCTTGCCTTATCGCGGTATTTAACCGCTGTTGGTGTAAAATTTGTTCCGATCATGTTTCCGCTTACCTCTAAATAAGGAATGTGTTCGCCTAAAGTCAGCCATTGGTAGCTCCTGGCATAGTTAGGAAAGCCAAATTTATTAAAGCCCGGGGGTAGAGCCGGAATAGAGATTGTATCGATAGAATACTGTGTGGTCACAACTCTCAGGCACGCAGCGGTTCCATAAGGTGTTGTAATGGTTCCCCAACCGTCGGCTTCAGTAATACGGTAGCCTTGTTTTTTGTACGTAAAAGGAATTAAAGAATTGCTTGGCGTAGATAGTTTAAATGTGGTTGAATCCCTGTTACCGTAAGCCACAGGAAACTTATACAATTCATCTTCATCACTGAAAGTAGCGCCAATAGGAATGCCGGACATGGTTAATCCTAATCCTTCCGAATTAAAAGAAGAGAAAGGGGAAGTCGCTTTCCTGTAAAAGCTGTAAATGTTTTTTATAGAAATAGGAAATCCGGGTATAGCAGGGATCGGAAGAGAATCCAATATTTTTTCACCGTATTTGGGAGGTAAAAAATAAAAGAAATAAGGAGTTGCCGTAGACGGCTGAAACTTTCTGATATCCTGTCCTGTAGCGGTAAGTGTACCAAAATTCCATACTTGGTTTGCACCTGTAATAGTATAGTTTGTTATAGCCGTAACGCTAATTGTGCTGTACCGACAGGTATCGCCCGAAACAGGCATATTTGCAGGAGTAATGGTTATTTGTGACCGGGAAATAAAAGGAAAAGAGCCCACAATAAGGAGTAATAGTTTTTTCATGCAGTTGTATATTTAATGTATATTAAATATACAATTAATATCTACCGGTTGCACCATTGTCGCAAATTTACTACCAGCTGCCCCCGGAACCGCCGCCACCGCCGCTTCCGCCGCCAAACCCTCCAAAACCACCTCCTCCCGAAAATCCTCCGCTGCCGCCACCACCAAAGCCTCTGCCAAGACCGCCGCCAAAATAAAGCATGCCTCTGCCGCCGCCTCTGCCGCCACTGCGAAACATCAACAGGACAATAATAATAATAACAATGATAAAAATAACCGGGTGATTTTGAACAGGGTTTACTTCTTTTGAACGTGAGGTGTCTTTAATAGTATATTCTCCTTTAGCGGCAAGCATCAGTGATTGGCAACCGGCCTGTAATCCTTCATAAAAAAGTCCCTGTTCAAAGTAAGGCACGATATCGTTTTCGCGGATGTGCTTTGTTTGAAGGTCTGTTATAGCGCCTTCCAATCCATACCCTACAGAAATAAATAATTTGCGGTCGCCTTTTTTGCCTGTTGGCTTTACTAAAATAACCACACCGTTATTTAAGTTACGTTGCCCTACGCCCCAGTCATTTAAAATTTTTGTTGAATAATCCGCTTCATCTAACCCGTTAAGATCATCTACTATAACAATACAAATTTGGTTGGAAGTTTCTTTGCTGAAGTTCTGCAACTCTTGCTCCAGTTGTTGTTCCTGATTGGACGATAAAAAACCGGGCTGTTCCTTAGATAAATTATTTACCAGCTTGGGGGGTGAAGGCCGTTGTGGAATTTGCGCAAAAACAAGTGTTGTTACACACATGAAAACGAGTATCCAACATTTAAACTGCATTTAGTACGAAATTTTGTTTGGTAATTCATTTTTATCATCCTCCTCTAAAGGAAAATGTTCTACTAACTTTTCACCGCACAACTCAATGGCTTTTTCAAGACCGGTTATATAATCCTCTTTTTTAAAAAATTGGATGGCGCGGTTGGTAATGCTTTCCCAAAACTCATGTTTTACTTTTGCATGTATGCCTTCATCACCCCATACAGCAAAGGCTTTAGATTTATAGGCCAAGTAAAACAAAATACCGTTTCGGTGTTTGGTGTTTTGCATATTGAGTTTATAAAACATTTTTTCGCAGGCAGCCGTAATCGTTTCTTCTTTAAGGTCTTTTTCGATATGCACACGAATTTCGCCCGATGTTTTTAGCTCGGCCGCTTCAATGGCATTAATTAATTGTGCTGTTTCCTTTTTTGAAAGTAGTTTTTTTTCGAAGAACATGTTACTTGATATTAATATCAACTTTAGGCGCTTTCTCAGTACCGGCATCTGCCTCAAAATAAGCCGCCTCTTTATAACCCCAGGCAAATAAGCTTGCCGGAATTTTTTTAATGCTTGCGTTAAATAATTTTACGGCATCATTATATTTCATTCGCTCAACAGCAATGCGGTTCTCACAACCTTCAAGTTCTACTCGCAATTCACTGAATGCTTGGCTCGATTTTAAAGAAGGATAATTTTCGGACACTACCAATAACTTAGAAATAGCGGAGGATAATTCGCCCTGAACTTGTTTGAACTGCCGCATGTTTTGTTCTGTTAAATTAGTAGGGTCAATCGTTACCTGCGTTGCTTTTGCCCTTGCATCAATTACAGCGATCAAGGTCGATTTTTCGAAGTTAGCTTCTGCTTCCACTGTTTTTACAATGGAAGGAATAAGGTCTGCCCTGCGCTGATACTGGCTTTCTACTTGATGCCATTGAGAAATAACGGTTTCGTTCAGGTCAACAAACGCGTTTCTTTTGCTGCAACCATAGGTCAATCCAAAAAAAGCCAATACGGCAATTATAATGATAATGTAAGTGCTTTTCATAGTTTAATTATTAGGGGTTGATGTTTATTTAATATGCTGTTATTGCGGCTCCTTTTTAATCGACATATTTGCAATATAGCAACACAAATTACGTTTTAAGAAACCGGTAATTTTCAGTGAAATTAAAAAATAATTAACTTAGAAGTAGGTTTATTGATAAAAAAATTAACATATTTTCTTTTTTTGCTTACCATGTTTCAGCGCAATGCCTTTGCACAAGCGCTGTATAAGCTTGCTATTATTAATACAGACAGCCAAAAGATATTTAAAAAAATAACCTACAAAAAACAATTTACCACCAAAGATTTTTTAAAAAAGGAGATTGATAAAGTATGTGTTTCGCTAATTGATGAGGGCTTTATTACCGCGAACGCGGATAGTATGAAGTGGGATTCACTTAGTTGCAAAGCCTATATTATGGCAGGCCCTAAACACAAATGGGTAAATTTAACGTATGACAGGAAAGACCAGGCAATTATAAGTAAACTGGGATACAATGAACGTTTTTTTACAAACCGCCCCTTTAAGTTCAGAGAGCTTTCAGGGTTTATGGAAAAGGTTATTGTGTATTATGAAAATAACGGATATCCTTTTGCAACCGCTAAACTGGACAGTATAAAAATTAAAGATAACACACTGCAATCTAAACTAGTAATTGAAAGAAAAGAATTTGTAAAGCTCGACAGCCTTGTAGCAGAGGGAGAAGGAAAGGTAAACCGGAAATTTTTACTGAGGTATTTGGGAATCAAAAATGGAATGCCTTACAATGAAGCGGTGTTTAGGGACGTGTCGAAAAAAATAAAGCAGCTGCCTTTTGTCACAGAAAGTAAAGCGCCGATACTTCGGTTAACGGATAAGCAAAATAAACTATACCTGTTTTTAGATAAAAAAAATGCGTCGCAGTTTGATGGTATAGTGGGAATTTTACCAAGCGATAAAGGCAAAACGATCTTTACGGGCGATGTAAAAATTAAGTTGGTAAATACGATCTTTAAAAGCGGGGAAACCTTTGATATTAACTGGCGCAGGCTGCAATCGCAAACGCAGGATCTAAAAGCAGAAGTTATTTATCCATACATCGCGGGCTTACCGATAGGCGCGGCTTACACTATTAAATTGTATAAAAAAGACACCACGTTTATTGATGTAACCAATGGCCTGGCGTTGAACTATTATTTTAACGGGCTTAATTATTTTAAAGTGTTTTATTCGCAGCGCAACGCAAATCTTATCGCCACATCTTATTTAACGGCTGCCACAGTGTTACCTAATTATGCCGACATCGCCACAAAATCTTACGGGGTTGGTATGTTTTATGAAAAGCTTGATTACCGGTTTAATCCAAAAAACGGTTTTCATGTTAATATGCAGGGCTCTGTTGGGAACCGGCAAATAAAAAAGAACCCAAAAATAAACGACGCCGTTTACACTGCGGTACAGCTTAAAAGCTCACAATACCAAGTAACAAGCGATATTGCGGGTTATTTCAGGCTTATAAAAAACCATGTACTGAAATTATCTGCGCAGGCAGGCAGTGTTTTTGGCAATACCATTTATAAAAATGAATTGTTCAGAATTGGCGGCTTACGTACATTGCGTGGCTTTGATGAGGAAAGTATTTATACATCCACTTACGTTATACCTACTATAGAGTATCGTTTTTTGTTTGAAAAGAATTCGAACATTTTTTTATTTGCGGAAGGGGCGTGGTACGAGAGCAACAGTGTTTCAGGCTATTTAACGGATACACCGATGAGCATTGGAGCGGGTATAAATTTTGAAACCAAAGCGGGCATCTTTAATTTAAGCTACGGCTTGGGAAAGCAGTTGGGCAACACATTCGATCTGCGAACCGGGAAGATTCATGCGGGTTTGACCGCGTTATTTTAGACGAATTTTATGCGGTTCTATAAAATTTTAGCTAAACTTGTATATAAAATTTTAGCGTAGGTGAAATTACAATATTACATTCTTTTTTCATTATTAACTCTTGCCGGATATTCTCAAAAAGTAAACCTGCAAAAGTTTTCCGTAAAAGACGGCCTTGCACAGTCTACCGTAAAGTTTATTGAGCAGGATACGTATGGAAACCTTTGGCTGGCAACAAACAACGGCCTTTCAAAATTCAACGGTAAAACATTTGAAAATTTAACGACTACTTCCGGTTTGCCAAGCAATGAAATCACCCATTTATTGTTTGCGAACGAGTTACTTTTTATAGGCACAAAAAAAGGTTTTTGCAGCTATAATGGACATGAAATTGACCACAGGGATCTTTATAAAAAGGTTAAAGGAAGCGTAAAAAAAATACTGCAGAAAAAAAACGTGATTCATATTATCACCACAAAAGGGTATTATATATTGGATATAAGTAAGCCAAACTACCAATTGGATTCGATTGCTATTCCAAACATTACCTCTCAAAACCCAAGTGATGCAGAGTTTGATGAAGACGGGAACCTGTGGGTTTCTACAACAAAAAAAGGATTGTTCTTTATTGAAACCACTATTTCTACAAAAATCCCAAAGTTTGTACTAATTCAAAATTCGGCTTCTTCTACAGCTGTTAACAACAAGCTCGTACGGATCGCTAATTTTAATTCAACAAACTTATTTAAGGGTGATGCGATTTACTGTATTGAATTTGATAAGCAGAAAAATTTATTGGTAAGTGATTGGGGAAACGGCCTTGCGCAGTTAAAATTTGATTTTATAAACAGTAGCGGGTTTTCGGCTAATTATATCAACTTCGACTCTTTGGCGGGTGAAAACAGGGGCTTCAACAGGATTATAAACATACACAGGGATGAAGAAGGAGATATTTACCTGGCATCAGACGGCTCAGGATTTTTAAAAGTACCGATTGATAAAAACATTAATGAAAATGATTATAAGCTTAAAAGCGTTTCTATTATAAGTTCGGCGGAAGGCTTTTATGGAAGTAACCCTATGTGCTTTAAGGAGGACAAATATCAAAACCTGTGGATAGGTACTTTGTATGACGGCCTTGTAATGATGAACAATAAAAGTTCATTAAGTTATAATAAACAAACCGGCTTGGCCGAAGAAAAAATAATAAGCGTTTACAGGTCTTCTGATAGCTCTATATGGCTAGGCTCACACGGCGGAGGGGCATTTAAATATAAAAACAAAAAATTTGCAAGATGTTTCTGGGAACAGGGAATCAGCGAATCTATTGTTAAAACGATAACAGAAGATAATAACGGGAATATTATTTTAGGAACCATAGGCGGCGGTTTAAGTGTTATCAGTAAAGAAAACACACAAAAAAGTTTAATGGTATCAAAAAAAATATCTGTTGACCAGGGACTTATATCACAATACATCAGCTATATATATAAAGCAAAAGACGGTTCTATCTGGATCGGCTACCAGGCGGAAAACAGGGTAGAGCGTTTAATTTTAAATAAAGACCTGTCCTATACCATAACGCCTTTTACAGTTACTG
Source organism: Bacteroidota bacterium (assembly GCA_025362395.1). Taxonomy (GTDB): domain Bacteria; phylum Bacteroidota; class Bacteroidia; order B-17B0; family Aurantibacillaceae; genus UBA4416. The sequence continues at coordinate 7,867 of JANYGK010000055.1, read as the reverse complement.
AGCTTCTTACATTTAATGTGTCTTGCATATTGGAGGATCAGGGAGGAAACATCTGGATCACCTCTAACGAAGGCACATGGCGGCTTAACCCGAGCACAGAATATGTAAACAGTGAATATTCTATTTTTAAAAATGCACAAACTATTTCTGAAGATTGGAATGGCAATATGTGGCTCGGAACATCGGATGTTGGAACCATTATTTTAAAAAACAAATTAAAGGTTCGCTATTTTGAAAATGGAACGGCAGGTGATTTCGAAAAACTCACTACAGAAAACGGTATTAGCAGTAATTGTATTAATACCATTTTGTTTTCAAAAGATTTGGCATGGTTTGTTTCAAACAACGGCTTAAATGAAATTAAAATCGACTCCTATTTAAACCGTGTTAAAGAAATAAAAACATATAACAAAGGGCAGGGATTTGCTTCATACGATAATAAGCCTAATACCGCTGTGTTCGATGATAACATGTCTATCTGGATCGGCTCAATAGAAGGATTAACAGAGTATCAAAATGACGCGAAAAACTTTAATGATAACACCTTATCCATAAAACTCCCGGTATTTATAAATACTATTTTAATTGAAAATAAAAATATTAACTGGACAAAGGACAGCTTATTTATTACGGGAGAATATTCATCTTTAAAATTTAACGGGTTTTTTAACTGGTATAAAATTCCTAAAGACCTTGAGTTGGATTACATGCACAACTCTATTACGTTTATTTTAAACACAGACGACATTGCTGAACAAAAACAAATTAATTACAAATACAAATTAATCGGGTATGATAAGGAATGGACATTTGTATTTAACGCCAACGAAATTACTTACAGGAACCTGCCTTCAGGCGATTACAACCTAGTAATAATGACTTCTTTAAGTAATGAATTTACAGATTCGGGAGAGTATACGTACCACTTTGCAGTAACCCCCCCGTTTTGGAAAACAAAAATATTTTATTTCATCATCGTTATAGGACTGATCGCTTTTTTGTATTTTTTTATTGCCAACAGGGAAAGAAGGTTAAAGCGTGAAAAATTAAAACTGGAATTAATTGTAAAAGCACGTACGGCCGAAATTGAGAAAAAACGGATAGAAATAGAGCTGCAGAAAAATTTGATACAGGGAATTAATAATGACCTGACCGATAGTATTAAATATGCGCAGCGGATACAGCAAACCATCTTACCAAAAATGCAGCCGCTCTTAAATTATTTTTCAGACTATTTTGTATTCTACAAACCGCGGAATATTGTAAGCGGCGATTATTACTGGGTAAAAGAGCTTGACGGCGTAATTTATGTAGCGGTTGTGGATTGTACAGGGCATGGAGTACCGGGCGCATTTATGTCGTTAATATCCAGCAATATTTTAAATGAATCCATAAACGTAAATACCGGTGAAAACAGCCCTGCAAAAATGTTGGAATATTTAAGAAAGGAAATAAATGTACGGTTGAGTCAAAATGAAAATGATCGGATAAATGATGGGTTGGATATAGCATTGATCTGCTATAATAAAGTAAAACAAACTATTGAATATGTAAACGCTAACAGGCCGCTGTATATTATATCGAACGATGAGCTGATCACTCTTGTTTCCGAAAACGTTAACATTGGCGGTTATGCCGACTTTGACAGCGTTATACCAAGTAAAACAATTTCGGTTAAACCGGACGATCTGCTGTTTTTATTTACAGACGGCATTACGGATCAGTTTGGCGGAGACCGAAATAAAAAATATAACCCTGCGCGGTTAAGACAGTTTTTATTAATGAATAACCATTTAACGCTTGCCGGTCTTCAAAGTAAATTAACCAATGAAATTGCCGATTGGCAAAGAACGTATGAGCAAACAGATGACATTTTGCTGATCGGTTTAAAAATTTAACGAGCAACTAAATGCAATTTGCTAACTTAGTAAGTGATCAGTTTTAAAAGCATTCCCTTTTTAAGAATTTTAATACCCTACCTCGCCGGAATTTTCTACGTTTTAGAATTTGGTATGATCCCTAACCCGCACTTATTTTTTAGCGCGGCCTTTGCTGTTTTATTAGCAGCTTTTTTATTTCAAAAATACAGTAAGCATTCAACTGCGTTAAAAAAAACAGTTTATATGGTTTCCATTCATGTGTTTCTTTTTCTTCTTGCATTTGAGGCAAACTATTTTTACAATGCTAAAAATGACAGGAACCATTATTCACATTATGTTGTAGCAGAAGAGCAAGCATTTTTTTGCACAGTAACCGACTTGCCGGTAGTAACCGAAAAATTTGTTAAACTTTCTGTAACTATTAATGCCATTGATACTAAAGATGTTTGGCACTACACAAACGGCAACAGTATTATCTACATTAAAAGCCCCGGCCCCAAAAATATAGTTATTGGTAATACATTATTTGTACATTCTAAATTCGGCTATATTAATCCTCCCCAAAACCCCGACGAATTTAATTACAGTTCATTTTTAGAGAGCAAGAACATATACCATACAGTATATGCTTCTTCATCTCAGCTTAATAAAGTTAAGTGCCCTGACCCAGGCTTTTCTTTTACAACGTTGGGTACTCTTATTAAAGAACGGGTTGTGTATGTATTACGCAATTCGGCATTATCACAGGAGGCTTTTTCTATTTGTGCCGCATTGCTTGTTGGGTATGATGATGAAATAAGCGGAGACGTGATGACAAGCTTTTCGCACTCGGGAACGCTGCATGTGCTTTCGGTATCAGGCATGCATACAGGCATCCTGTACATTGCTTTGCTGTTTTTGTTTGAGTTATTTGATAAGCATAACCGCTATAAAAAACTTAAATGTTTTTTTATTATTGCTGCTTTATGTATGTTTGTTTTAATTACCGGGTTTTCTCCTTCCGTGTTGAGGGCGGCATTAATGCTTGGTTTAGTTATTTTAGGCAACACGTTTTACAGGAATGGTAACTCATATAACACGTTATTACTAAGCGCGTTTTTGTTGCTTTTGTATGATCCTTTATTAGTAAAAGACGTAGGCTTTTTATTAAGCTATTTTGCCGTGTTTGGTATTATGTATTTATACCCGATATTAAACACGGCCTACTTTATAAAAAATAAAATTTTAAGCAAGTTATGGAGTCTTAGTTTAATGTCGGTAGCCGCTACAGTATTTACACTTCCAATTTCCCTGTATTATTTTCATCAATTTCCGGTATGGTTCATGTTTTCAAATTTGGTCATTATACCTATCAGCACTGTTTTAATGGCATTGGCTTTTTTACTTTTAGTGTTTTACAAAATACTGTTTATAAAACAACTGTTAGTTGTATGTATGAATTCTGCAACATCCGTTATGCTTTGGTTTACACAATTAACCGACAACAAAACCTACGGCTTTATAGATTATATTTCATTTTCAAAAACGGATGTTGTATTTAGCTGTATAGTTATTAGTATCTTATTGTGGGTTATTTCATCCAAAAGCTACAGAGTTTTATTATTAGGCATTTGCGCCTTAATTTTGTGGACAAGCTTATCCGTATTCTCAAACTATAAAGAATTAAAGGAAAAAGAATTAGTGGTATTTAGTGTGAAACGCAAACCCGCTTACCTTTTAAGGATAGGGCATACAGTATATGTACATGCCGACTCGCTTTCAGAAAAAGAGTTTCAGCGAAACGTAAAACCTTACCTTTTAAACTATTCGGGTTTAAGGGTTATTTATGATAAAAGCAATTTGTTTAAACATAATAGCCTATCTGTTTTAAGCATACAAAAATCGCGTATAGATTTAAGTGCGTATAATGTTAATTATATTATTGTTAGCAATAACGCGTCTTTATTGTTAAAGTCGGGCACTCAAGTTAAACCATTGGTAATTGCGGATTGTTCTAACAATTATAACTTTGTAAAGAAATTAAAAAAACAATGCGCTCAACTCGAGATCCCTTTTTATTCTGTAAAAGAACGGGGATTTTTTAAAATAAATTTTTGATAACAGTAAACAGGCAATGAAATTACGGATAGGAGATAAGGTGCGATTTTTAAACGAAGTAGGAGAAGGTACGATCGTTAGTTTTAAAGATAAAGAAACGGTGTTTGTAGAAATGATTGACGGGTTCGAAATCCCTTACCTTATTAAACAATTGGTTCCCATTCATACAGAGCTGATTTTAAACCCGGAAGTGGAAAACATTGACTTGGTTTTGGAAACTATTTTGTCTGACTCTGTCTACTTTATTATTGAACCCGATCATGAAATGCCTTTATTGGTGAGCGATTACAAATTTTACTTATTTAACTCGTCTTCGTATAATACAAGCTTCACCTATTCGGTGAAAGACGATTCTTATTTTCAAACCCTTAAGCACGGGGAGTTAGGAGCTTACCAGAAGGTTTTTTTAAAACAGGTTAAAAAGAATTTTTTTAAAGAATACGCCTATCATAAAATAGAATGTTTATTTTATAAGAACATGCATTATAAATCACAAATTCCTTTAGCCGAAATTTTATTTGTGAATGATCGTATTATAACTCAGTCTACCTTAGTAAAACATACCGAATTTAAATTGCCGGTGTACGCCTATATTTTAAAAGATGATTTTTTAGATAAACAGGTTGTAGAACAAACGCTGAACGCGGAAGATCTGACGCGATTAAAAGCGATTAAGGAATTTAAACAACCGGTTAAAAATTCAGTAGCAAAGCAAAAAATAAAAGACCTTACGCGTGAAATAGACCTTCATATAGAGGAATTAGTCGACTCGCATAAAAACCTTACCAATAGCCAGATCCTGAGCATACAAACCGAACGTTTCGAAAAAGAAATGGAACACTGCCTGAGCAACGGCATTAAAAAATTAATTGTGATTCACGGAGTAGGTAACGGCAAATTAAAACAAGAGATCATTGCTATTTTAAAATCCATTGACGGTATTAATTATTACGATGCATCGTATAAGAATTATGGTTTTGGGGCTACGGAGATTTTAATACATTAGAAATTTTCCTTCATTGAGAACAAGTAAGCAATCTGACACTCAGCTTATATATTATAGATAATGAATTATGTTTGAAATTACGTCACTATGTCCATCATGACGAAAGAACTACTTGATAACTCCCAATTCTTTTCCTACTTTTTCAAAAGCTTTCAACGCTTTGTCCAAATGCTCCTGCGTATGCGCTGCGGAAAGCTGCACGCGAATGCGTGCCTGACCTTTAGCAACCACCGGGAAAAAGAAACCGATCACATAGATGCCTTCCTCTAATAATTTATCGGCAAACACCTGCGACAGTTTTGCATCGTATAACATAACAGGAACTATTGCAGAATCGCCTTCTTTAAACTCAAGGCCTATTTGCTTTAAACCTTTTTTAAAGTAGTTAATATTTGACTCTAACGTATCTCGTAACTCCGTAGTTTCACTCAACATATCAAACACCGCTATAGAAGCCCCTACAATGCTTGGTGCCAATGAGTTTGAAAACAGGTAAGGGCGAGACCGTTGCCTTAATAATTCAATAATTTCTTTCTTGCCGGTTGTAAAGCCGCCCATAGCACCGCCTAAGGCCTTACCCAAAGTTCCCGTAATAATATCTACACGGTTCATTACGTTTTTCAGTTCCACCGTGCCGCGGCCTGTTTTACCAATAAACCCTGAAGCATGGCTTTCATCCACCATTACCAAAGCATTATATTTATCGGCAAGGTCGCATATCTTATCTAATGGAGCCACAAAACCGTCCATGCTAAACACACCGTCAGTTACAATAATGCGGTAGCGTTGCGCCTGAGCTTTTTTTAACTGCTCTTCAAGGTCAGCCATATCGCTATTTTTATAACGGTAACGATGCGCCTTACATAAACGCACCCCGTCAATAATAGAAGCGTGATTTAATTCATCGCTGATGATCGCGTCTTCTTCACCGAATAATGGCTCAAATACCCCGCCGTTAGCGTCAAATGCAGCTGCATATAAAATGGTATCTTCCTGGCTTAAAAAAGCAGCAATTTTCTTTTCAAGGGTTTTGTGAATGTCTTGTGTACCGCATATAAACCGTACCGATGACATGCCGTAACCATGTGTATCAAGCGCCTTCTTAGCGCCTTCAATTACTTTAGGGTGCGATGACAGGCCAAGGTAATTATTAGCACAAAAAATAATGACTTCTTTTCCGTTTTGTACCTTTACCACAGCACCCTGTGGAGTAGTAATAACGCGTTCTTTTTTAAATAAGCCGTTTTCTTCTATTTCAGTTAACTGTGACTGTAAATGATTTTTAAAATTTCCGTACATGAGTATAAATTTGAATTACAAATTAAAGAATATTAACCGTTTTTTTGGAGATATTTACAGGGAAATATTAAGTAATTTATAAAAATTCGTATATTTGCAGTCCTAATGCACATGTGGCGTAATTGGTAGCCGCGCCAGACTTAGGATCTGGTCCGCAAGGGTGGGGGTTCGAGTCCCTTCATGTGTACTTAACCGGAAAACCCCTGATAAAGTCTTATTTGTCAGGGGTTTTTGGTTCGACAAAGTATCGTTAAAACACAAAATAGTTTGTTTTCAATTAGTTACTGTTCGAGTTCTTCAAGGGATTTTTCTTCTGAAAAATGATCCAAATTATTTTATATTTTTAGGTTATGAAAAAAGTTCACATTGTGCTCTCGCTAATTCTTCTCTTCGTTGGAAGTAAATACGCTTCTGGACAAGATGAGATTTCTCCTTCCTTTGAATCAGTCACAGACATAATCATGAGCGGACTAAAAGATAAGAACGGAAATCTTTGGTTTGCTACTGCAAAGCGAGGCTTATACCGTTACAATGGAAAGTCTTTTGTTCACTTTACGCAAAAAGATGGCTTAAGCAATAATGAAGTTTCTTGCATTTATGAAGATAAAGCCGGTATCCTTTGGTTTGGCACTGGCGAAGGAGTTTGTTACTATGATGGAAACTCCTTTAAGAGTTTTCCACTTACTGGTATTGATAGCAGCAGTCCTGAAAAATACAAATACCAAAACAGTTCTACCAAAAAATACGTTACAAGTATTTTGCAGGACAAAACCGGGAACTTTTGGTTTGTCACTGAAAGTGATGGTATCTATCTCTACGATGGAAAATCGTTTACGGTTTTTTTATCAAACGAAACCCTCCAATGTATTTCAGAAGATAAAACCGGCAACATTTTGGTGGGTTCCTGGAAAGGAGGAGGCGTATACCGTTATAATGGAAAAACTTTTATTCGGTTCAATGGCTTTAGTGATGGAATGATTTTTTGCATGTTAAAAGATAAAGTGGGGGACATTTGGGTTGGCACTCGGAATCAGGGCGTAGACCGCTATGATGGGAAAATACTTGCGGACGGGAGCGCAAACGTTACCAATTTTTCAGTAAAGGACAGCTTAAGCACTAGTAATAATATTGATTGTATTTTTGAAGATACAAAGGGAAACATATGGTTTGGCCGCGACGAGAAGATTAAAAGAGGAGACGCGTTTTGTTACGATGGAAAGTCTTTTACTAATATTACTGCGAAAGCATATCTCCCAGTGGTTGATGGTTTTCTTTGTGGTGTAAGGACTATTATAGAAGATAATACTGGAAACATTTGGATTGGATCAAGAAATGGCGTTTTGCTTTGTTATGATGGAAAAAAATTTATTAATTTTTCAGAGAATGTGTCGAAGTGATCAGTTGAATATGAAGAAATATTAGAAACCTAATCGCTTTTTAAAAGATGACCATACAAATCCCAAATCCGAGCAAGATCCCTTGTATCATCAAGGATGTCGTTCATATTTGGTCTGGAAGGGGGTACTAAAGCCATAAAACCCCTGATAAAGTCTTATTTATCAGGGGTTTTTGGTTCGATAAAGTA
>JANYGK010000013.1 GCA_025362395.1 Bacteroidota bacterium | reverse complement strand
TTAGGGCCGCCTGCAGTGTAATCATCATACCATAAACCAATAGCAGCTAATACAACACCACTCACCGCTTGCAATTCAATACGTGTTACATCATCCTCTAAACGACGTCCGTTAGGAAAACCGTCCATGTTAGGAATATTTTGTAAAGTAGCTGAACCGTTAAAACGAGAATCTGTTAAACCTAATACTGCCGCCTGAATCAATCCTAATGAACTAAAATCTGCAGAGTTTCTTGGAGTAACTGGTACCGCCATGTTTAAACGTAACATATCACCGAAAACAGGCATAAAGTTATTGATAAATGGTTTACCTGCTGCCAATGGGTTACCTCCTTTAGCTGCTGTAGCTAATTGGTAAGGACGTAAGTTAGGAACACCTGTATGAAAGATAGGCAATAAATCCACTGAACGCGGTTTACCGGCTCTTAATAAATATGCACCATAAGCGCTTGGAGCTAATGCAGTACCTGCTGTAGCAACTGTGTTAGACGCTAAGCCGGATAAGCCCGCTTTTGTATTACGGAAATCATAAGCCTGTAAAGAATTAGCTTGGATGCGTAAAGGAGCTAAGCCCGGCACTGCACCGCCAAATGCTGAATTATCCATATATAAACCTAATTCAGGATTACAGAAATAATCTTCATAAGTGGGATCTTCTGTATAAGGAGTTAATGAATTCCAACGATCCTTACTCATGATAGGAATAATGGCTTCGTTAGTTAAAGGCATACCGATTCGGGAAACTTGTACCCAAGAACCTGAGAAAGATTGTGTACCGTTAGTATTTAACGTACGGATCTGTTGTCTGCTTGCAGATGCCCATACACCGATAATGTAATTAGCGTCTAAGATACCTGATGCAGAAGATACAGAATTACCGCTTTTTTGTAACGTAGCAATAGGAATTTTAAGTGCAATTGAATGGATGTTTTTACAAGCAACACCGTCTTCAGGCTTATTAATGCCTGTACCGCCGTTTCTGGTTTGTCCAACATCAAAAATACCGCCTAAGTCAACAAAAAACGGATCGTCGGCCGGGCCTGCATAAATAATCTCACCACCTGTACCTGAAGCAGTTTGGGTAGCAGATGTAATTAACGCATCGTAGTTAGGTTTACCTAAACCAACCGTTGCGTTACTGATAGAGCGGGGCCCGATGTTTGGAGGAGGTACAATGCCATTAGTGATAATAGTTGTTGTAACAGCACCTACTATAGGAACCATAATTGTTTTTTCAACTGTATAAGTCGTTTTAAGATTTTGTTGTCCTAAACGAATGTTGAAAAAAGTAGTAGGGTCCTGGTTTGTTTTAGTGAATGTAAAACGGTAAGTAATATCATCACCTGTTGTTGTTGCATCGTTCTTAATATGAACTTCGTAACGGATATTTTCACCAAATGATGCGAAATTCGGCCCACCTTGCGGCAGCTGAAGAGGCACGTAATTAGCGATAATGGTTACGTAATTCGTGTCATCAGGGCTACGAAATGCGTATAAGTCTGTATTGTCCGTTAAAGGATCGTTAGCGATCAACGGCGCTTCCCTGTGGCTCGACGCTTCCACAGTGGATTTTTGCGAATCCCATACTCCAATGGTTACTGCCGTAGCAAGTACACCGGTTAAAGTCAGGATTTTTCCTATATATTTTTTGTTCATGATTTTTATATTAAATGTTATTAATAATTAATTACTGACCGCTGTGATTAGCGTAACCACTCCAAGGAGCCTGTACGTAAGGAAAAGCAGCTTTAAAGGTTGTGTCATTTTTTTCAACGCCTGTTGTATAGCCCAGTACGTTACCTAACATGGGAGTTACAGGGTTAGCACCGCCTACAGTATAATCATCATACCATAAACCGATAGCTGCTAAAACTGCACCGCCTACAGCTTGTAATTCAATACGTGTTACATCATCCTCTAAACGACGTCCGTTAGGGAAACCGTCCATATTAGGAATGTTTTGTAAAACAGGGGTAGTGTTGTAACGTGCATCCGTTAAACCTAATACTGCCGCTTTAATTAAGCCCATAGAGCTAAAATCGACTGAATTTCTTGGAGTAACCGGTACTGCCATGTTTAAACGTAACATGTCGCCAAACGTTGGCAAAAAATTATTAATAAACGGTTTACCTGCCGCTAATGGGTTACCTGCTTTACCTGTAGCCAATTGGTAAGGTATTAAGTTTGGAACACCTGTATGGAAAATAGGAAGCAAATCAACAGAACGCGGCTTGCCTGATCTTAATAAATAAGCCCCGAAATTTGCATTTGATAAAGCGGTTCCGTTTAATGCAGAATTTCCTGCAAGGCCCGATAAGCCGGCTTTTGTGTTACGGAAATCATACGCCTGTAATGAGTTTGCCTGTATGCGTAAAGGCGCTAGGCCCGGTACTGCACCACCATATTGAGAGTTATCCATATATAATCCTAATTCAGGATTACAGAAATAATCTTCCATTGTAGGATCTTCTGTATAAGGAGTTAATGAGTTCCATTTGTCTTTCATGCCGATAGGCATTACAGCTTCATTGGTTAAAGGCATACCGATACGAGATACTTGCACCCATGTACCGCTTTCTGTAGGGGCGCCACCCGAAGTACTTAATGTACGGGTTGTTTGCCTGCTTGCAGAAGCCCAAACACCGATTACAAAATTAGCATCTAAAATGTTGGTAGCAGCTGTTACCGGCTGACCTGTTTTTTGTAATGTTGCAATAGGAATTTTAATAGCAATGGAATGCACATTTTTAGTTGCTAAGCCATTGCGAGGACCTGACGAAGAGCGTGTTTGACCAAGGTCGAAAATGCCGCCTAAGTCAGTAAAAAACGCGTCATCAGAAGGACCGCAATAAATTTTTTCTCCACCGCTGCCGGATGCTGTCATAATTGCAGAAGTAATTAACGCATCATAATTGGCTGCACCTAAACCAACCGTTGCATTGCTAATAGAGCGGGGCCCGATGTTTGGAGGAGGTACAATACCCATAGGAACAATCGTTGTAAATGCTCCGCCTGCAATACTTTTTTGAGCAATGTAAGTCGTTTTAAGATTTTGATTTCCTAAACGAATGTTGAAAAATGTATTTGGGTCTTGGTTTGTTTTTGTAAAAGTAAAACGGTAGGTGATATCATCACCGGTTGTAGCCGTATTATTTTTAACGTGAACTTCGTAACGGATGTTTTCGCCAAACGATGCATAGTTTGGCCCGCCCTGAGGCAGCTGAAGAGGCACGTAGTTAGCGATAATGGTTACGGTAGTTGTGTCATCCGGACTACGGAAGGCGTAAAGGTCCGTGTTGTCTGCGAGAGGATCGTTGGCGATCAGCGGCGCTTCCCTGTGACTCGACGCTTCCACAAAGGATGTGTGCGAATCCCAAACCCCAATGGATACCGCCGTGGCGAGCACCCCTGTTAAGGCCAGGATCTTTTTAGTAGTTTTTCTCATCTTGTTTTATTTTGGATTAATTTGTTTCGTCAGTCTGCTGTTGCCCAATACATCACTTACGATAAGCAGAAACATTGAGATTTGTTAAATCAATAAATAGTATTAATTATAAATAAATGAAATACAGAACCTTACGGAAAATTGGCAAATTTTAACACGTTTTGTCTAATTAAAAAATGGTTTCGCCGATTAAAAACGAGTAAACTCCGCTTTTCCGATCAGGTGATCTTCGGGTACAAAACCCCAAAAGCGTGAATCAATGGAGTTGTATCGGTTATCTCCCAACACAAAATAATAATTCATTTTAAATGTGTAATATTTTTCGGGAGTTCCATTAATAAGAATCGTATCATTTTTAAAAGTAAGCACGTTATTTTCGTACGTTTCTATAACACGTTGGTATAACAGAATGCTTATTTTATTCAATACAATTTTCTCTTCTTTTTTAGGAATGTATAACGGCCCGAAATTATCGGGGTTCCATTTTAGTTGCGGAGCGTTAGGAAAATAGGAGGGAGCATAATTATGTAAGGGAAAGCATTTTTTTTCAAGTGAGGCGATCGTGCCATTTTTTTCTAATATAAGGCTTTCTGAGTTTGTTAAAAAAATATCTTTTACAGAGGATGCGTTGTTTTTAGATTTAATCGCATACCAATTTAACCGGTTTTGCAGTTCAGGAATACCATGTCCGTTTATAAAAATAGTGCCGGCTTTAATAGAAATGGTTTCTCCCGGCAAACCGATGCAGCGTTTAATGTATTCTTTACGTTCATCAACCGGCAACCCATTATCGATAGGTAAATTAAACACCACCACATCATTCCGTTTGACGTGAGAGTAACCGGGCAAGCGTAAATAGGGCAGCTTAATAATATCCAGAAAATATTTTTCATTACCTAAATGTAATGAGAGCGGGGTAATAGGTACGCGTGCGCCATAGGCCGATTTATTAACGAATACATGATCGCCTTCCATTAAGGTATTGTTCATAGAATCGGTTGGCACCACGCACACACGAAATAAAAATACCCTCACAAAAAGCCACAGACAAATTGACCAAAAGAGAATTTTAAATAGTTTATTTATAGTGTTTAACATATATACGGTGCTAATTTACGTTTTATAGGATAAAGAAGATTTGATTTATAAATAGGCTGATGTTTTTTTGATATACATTACTGCAGGGTTTTCATTAATCATTTTCATCATAACTATCTGCGTCATCTGCGTTCCATCATATCATAACCCCTATGTATGAAATTATTTCTCCGCCGATGGCGGATCGCGTTAAAAAGATGTTACTCAATCGCGCTTAATATCATTTCTTTAATAGTATAATACTGTTTCATTTTTAAGCTTTTCTCTCTGCGCCAACCGCTTGAAATGTTGAGGTTAAAGTGTTCGGCTACTTCTTTATAATCTTTATTATTCATAAAGGCGCTTACGTATTCATAATCACTTTTTTTCCATGAATCAAGATAATCTTCATAAATAAAAAAAAGGTTGTTGAGGTTAAGGCTTTGCTTTTCGTTATTGGTAACAATTAAAAAGCGGCTGTCTGTTTTTTTGATCTGCTTTAATTTGTCGCGCGCGTCTATGAGGCCAAAGCCCAAACGTTCATAAGCCAAGTGCTTGCTCTGCACAGTTTCAATGGTATCGTGATAGAGTACATGTTTTAATTTGAAATCTAAATTATTTTCAATGATGCATTCTTCAATATCAAAGATCATTTCAATACTACCTTGAAGGTTATTGGTAATTCCTTGGAACTCCTCCGGCATTACCATATTTAAAGGTGTGATACTATCTTTTTTATGTAGCTTGTTTATAATAGCTGCTACATTTTTCAAATCTTTTTGGATCATGTCGCTGCCGGCTTTACCGGGGTTTCGTATTTCAGACATTAAAATGAAGTGTTCCATGGTGTCATGTAAAGATGTCCCGCAGATTTCGCTGATCTCACGGATTTAAAAATCTGCGACAGTTTGCGGAATCTGCGGGACATTTGTTATCTTTAAATAAATCTATTTTGCGTTAATAGCGCAAAATTAAAAAATAATTGACATTTGTACTCATTTATGTTTGTCACTTATAAAAGAATCCATATATTTGCCGCCCAAATTAGATTAAACATTAAAAATTAAGTCGTGGACGCATTAAGTTATAAAACAAAATTTGTCAGCAAAGCTACCGCCGAAAAAGAGTGGTTACTGGTTGACGCAGAAAATGAAGTAGTAGGCCGTTTAGCCTCTAAATTAGCGTATTTGATACGCGGTAAACATAAAACAAACTTTACGCCTCACAGCGATTGTGGTGCTAACATCGTTGTTATTAACGCTGAAAAAGTTCGTTTTACGGGAGCTAAAATGGAAGATAAAGAATACGTTCGCTACACGGGTCACCCGGGTGGACAACGTTTTGCAACTCCAAAAGAATTACTGGCTAAAAAACCCACGGAGGTTATTATTCATGCTGTTCACGGAATGTTGCCGAAAGGCCGTTTAGGAAGGGCTATCAATACAAATTTATTTGTATTTGCAGGCCCTGAGCACGATCATGCTGCTCAGCAACCAAAAAAAGTAGATTTAACAACAATTATTGCATAAGTATATGGAAATTATAAACACATCAGGTCGCAGAAAATGTTCGGTAGCTCGTGCTTATGTATCTACAGGTACAGGGATCATCACTATCAACAAAAGAGATTATAAAGAGTATTTCAAAACACCCACTTTACAATATTATGTTTTACAATCATTAAACAACGCTAAATCTGTTGGCCTATATGACGTAAAAGTTAATGTAAACGGTGGTGGAACTACAGGACAGGCTCAGGCTGTACGTTTAGCAATTGCAAAAGCGTTAGTAGAGATCAATCCTGAATTGAAAAAAGACTTACGTGCAGAAGGATTGGTAACACGTGATCCGCGTATGGTTGAACGTAAAAAATTCGGTCAGAAAAAAGCCCGTGCCCGTTTCCAATTCAGCAAGCGTTAATATTTATTTTAGATTATATAAACATGTCAAATACATTCAACGAATTATTAGAATCAGGTGCTCATTTTGGTCACTTAAAAAGAAAATGGAATCCTGCAATGGCTCCTTATATTTATGCTGAAAAAAATGGCATTCATATTATTGACCTTAACAAAACAGTCGCTAAAATTGATGAAGCAGCAGCAGCGTTAAAACAAATTGCCCGTTCAGGTAAAAAAATATTATTTGTAGCTACTAAAAAACAAGCTAAAGATATTGTAGCGGAAAAAGTAAAAGCAGTAAACATGCCCTACGTTACAGAACGTTGGCCCGGTGGAATGCTTACTAACTTTGCTACTATTCGTAAAGCAGTTCGTAAGATGTCGCAAATTGATAAAATGGCAACTGACGGAACATTTGATAATATTTCTAAAAAAGAAAAATTACAAATTTCCCGTGAGCGCGCTAAGTTAGAAACTAACTTAGGTTCAGTAGCTGATTTAACCCGTTTGCCTTCAGCATTGTTCATTGTAGACATTACTAAAGAGCACATTGCCGTAGCAGAAGCAAAACGTTTGAACATTCCTACATTTGCTATTGTTGATACAAACTCTAATCCTAATTTTGTGGATTATGCAATTCCTGCAAACGATGATGCTTCATCATCAGTAGCATATATTGTTGAGTTAATGTGCAAAGCCATAAATGAAGGTTTAGGCGAGCGCAAAATGGATAAAGAAGCAGTAGCTGCTGACGAAAAAGAAGGAAAAAATTCGAAAGAAGAAGCAGAAGAATTAGCGGAAGGTATTGTTGTAAAAGGTGCTAAAACAGAAGAAGAAGCACGTAATAAACCGGCGGCCCGTAAAAGAACAACAGCGAAAAAATAAATTTTTCACTACTATAATTTTAACGGCCGTTCCTTAATGGGAAGGCCGTTTTTTTTAAATACTAAATTAATAAATACATAAAAATATAATACAATGGCAATTACAGCACAAGAAGTAAACAAATTACGCCAACAAACCGGAGCAGGTATGATGGATTGTAAAAAAGCATTAGAAGAAAATGAAGGCGATTTTGAAAAAGCAGTAGATTATCTTCGTAAAAAAGGTGCTAAAGTGGCGGCTAACCGTGGAGACAGAGAAACAAAAGAAGGAGTGGTTTTAGCAAAAACAACTGCTGACCACAAAAGAGGAATTTTGATTTGGATTACTTGTGAAACTGATTTCGTAGCAATTAACGCAGATTTTATCGCTTTTGCGGATTCTATTGCAACAATAGCTTTAGATAAAAATGCAAAAACTAAAGAAGAAATTTTAGCGTTATCATATAACAACGATATTACTGTTGGTGATAAATTTATGGAGCAGGTTGGTAAGATCGGTGAGAAAATTGAGATCGGATATTATGAAGTAATTACCGGTGAAAAAGTGGCTGCTTATATTCACCCGGGTAACCGCGTGTCTGTTATTGTTGGCTTTAATAAAGAACTTGCTGATGAAGCAGCGCGTAACGTGGCTATGCAGGCAGCTGCAATGGCTCCTGTAGCGCTAGACAAAGAAGGCGTAACAGCTGAAATGTTAGAAAGAGAATTAGAGATTGCCCGCGAAGTAATTCGTGCAGAAGGCAAACCGGAAGATATGGTGGAGAAAATTGCCCAGGGAAAAATTGCTAAATTTTACAAAGAGTCAACTTTATTAAACCAGGAATACATTAAAGATAACAAAATGAATGTATTACAATACTTACAAAGTATTGATAAAGGCCTTACAGCTACAGCATTCAAACGCTATTCATTATCTTAATTTTTTGTAAATCCCGATTTTTAATCGGGATTTTTTTTGTTCTTTTTTTTAATATCACTAACCAATTTCCTCTTAGCAACCTTTGCTTAAGCTTAGCGTTCTTTGCGGTTAAACAAAACATTACGTTCTTTTATTTATAACTACTAACCAATTTCCTCTTAGCGACCTTTGCTTAAGCTTAGCGTTCTTTGCGGTTAAACAAATACTAAACTTAAACTATGAAATATAAACGTATACTTTTAAAATTATCGGGTGAGGCCTTAATGGGCAAAAAAGGATTTGGTATTGATCAGGAACGGCTGATGGAATACGCCAAAGAAATTAAATCTGCCTATGATGCAGGCTGCCAGGTAGCAATTGTTGTTGGCGGCGGTAATATCTTTAGAGGAATACAAGCAGAAGAAGGCGGTATGGACCGTGTACACGGAGACTACATGGGTATGCTGGCAACCGTTATTAATTCAATGGCTATACAGTCGGCTTTGGAAGGCCTTAGGGTACAAACCCGTTTGCAAAGCGCTATTAAAATGGAACAGATCTGTGAACCTTTTATTCGCCGTAAAGCAGTTCGCCATTTGGAAAAAGGCCGTGTGGTTATTTTTGGAGCGGGCTCGGGGAATCCTTATTTTACAACGGATTCAGCCGCGGCCTTACGAGCCATTGAAATTGAAGCGGATGTTATTTTAAAAGGAACGCGTGTTGATGGAATCTATACAGCCGATCCTGAAAAAGATCCGACAGCAACTAAATATGAAAAAATTTCTTTTGAAGAAGTATATACTAAAGGGCTTGAAGTAATGGATTTGACGGCTTTTACCTTATGTAAGGAAAATAATTTACCCATTATTGTGTTTGATATGAATAAGACCGGTAATTTATTAAGCTTACTGAATGGCCAAAAGATTGGCACTTTAGTTGAAATGTAACTTATTATTTAAACGGGATTATACAGTTAACATGAAAAGATTCGTTTCAACTATTCGGTTTTATATTTTGATCATTACTTTGGTTTCCTTTACCTGTTCCTGTAAAACGCATAAAGACTGCAAAGGAAGAAAAAAGACGGTAAAAACCGCTATGGGAGGATGGTTGTAAAGGCCAAACTTGATATTAAGATCCATTGTAAAACTACAATGGATTTTTTCTTGAAATTTTTTCCGATAAACCGGCTAAACAAACACATAAATAATTGCTAAATTAGCACATCCATTAACCCAAATCTCTATGTCAAAAGTTCACAATTTTAGTGCAGGTCCCGGTATTTTACCTTTAGAAGTTTTAAAACAATCCGCTGACGCGTGTATCAATTTCGATAACATGAATTTATCGTTATTAGAGATTTCGCATCGCAGTAAAAATTATGAAGCGGTTATGGATGAGTCGCGTTCACTGGTAAAAGAATTATTTGAAGTGGGTGATGACTATGAGGTATTATATTTAGGCGGCGGTGCAAGCATGCAGTTTGCCATGGTGCCTTATAATTTATTAACTGAAGCAGGCCATGCAGCTTATGTAAACACAGGGGTTTGGGCAAGCAAAGCCATTAAGGAAGCTAAAATTGTAGGGAATACAAAAGTGATCGCTTCTTCAGAAGATAAAAACTTCAACTATATTCCTAAAGGGTATGAGATTCCTAAGAATGCGGATTATTTACATATTACTTCCAATAATACTATTTACGGAACGCAAATGAAAAGCTTTCCTAAAACGGATATTCCTATGGTATGCGATATGAGCTCGGATATTTTCAGCAGAAAAATTAACGCAAAAGATTTTTCATTAATCTATGCCGGCGCTCAAAAAAACATGGGCCCTGCAGGCAGTACGATGATTATGGTAAAGAAAGATGTACTCGGCAAAACAGGTCGTAAAATGTTATCGATGCTGGATTACAATGTGCATATTAAAGGCGGGTCTATGTACAACACACCTCCGGTGTTTCCTATATATGTAACCATGCTTACGCTGCGTTGGTTAAAACAGCACGGCGGTGTTGCATGGATAGAAAAAATCAATCAACAAAAAGCAGACTTGTTATATAACGAAATTGACAGGAACTCACAATTTGTTGGAACTACCGCTAAAGAAGATAGAAGTAACATGAATGCCTGTTTTTTATTGAATAAACCGGAGCATGAAGCTGAGTTTGATAAGCTGTGGAAAAGTGCCAATATTGACGGTATTCGCGGACACCGTGACGTGGGCGGCTACAGGGCATCTATGTACAACGCGTTACCTTTAGAAAGCGTTCAGGCATTGGTGGATGTCATGAAAGCCTTCGAACAAAAATTTGCTTAGTTGCTTTAGCAATAATAGAACACAAAATTCGTTTTAGGATTATGAAGAACTATCTTTTCTGCAGTATATTGTGTTTATATACCCTTTTTGGGCTTTCCCAGGAAGGTGAAACACCTTCCGTTAAGCATGATGAGCTGCCAAGGTTTGCTGTAAGGGCAAATCTCGGAATTCCTAAAATTATTTCCAGCGAAAAATACCGTAATTCTTTTTCAGGGGTTTTTTCGGGTGAGATAGGTGTAACCTATAAATTATTTGGAGATTATATTATTGGCATAGGGTATAACTACAACTATTTTAAAGCGCAACGTTATTTCAGAGAGAACACCAATCCAAAAATAAATGCCAGTATGCAAATGCATGGCGGTTTTATAAAATTGGCACATGATCATTTTTTTAGCCCTACTGCTTTTACAACCGTCTCTTTAAATATGGGCTATCAAACAGGGAAGTTTTACGGCTTACAATATCCTACCAGGGATACAATAAGGCAAAAATATAATTCGCAATTTGGAAACGCTTATATAGAGCCTATGATTGGCGTGTATTTTATGGTAGATCCTAATTTTGCTTTTGGCGCTCATTTATCTTACAGTTATAATTTTCAGCAATTCAGTGCTGAGAACATCGGTTTTAATAAATTTGGTTTCTCTGCCAACCCTCCCGATCAAAAAAGAGGATATAATGAGCTACATAACGCATGGGGTATGAGTATGATCACACTTGGCTTTGGCTTTTATTACGGACTTGTAAGAAAAAGGTA
The DNA here is from genome assembly GCA_025362395.1 of Bacteroidota bacterium. Classification (GTDB taxonomy): domain Bacteria; phylum Bacteroidota; class Bacteroidia; order B-17B0; family Aurantibacillaceae; genus UBA4416. Next base: position 31,373 of record JANYGK010000013.1, on the reverse strand, counting down.
GTTGAATAATGTGTTTATGGCAGAGGATCCTGCTATAGAAAAAGAAATGAAAAACATAAAGTTGATCTTTTTTACTCAAACCTTAAGCTGTCGATAGGGTCGAGCTGAGAAGCCCGTTTAGCGGGAAGGTAACCGCTCACTAAACCTACTATTAAACAAACAACAAAACCTATGCTGATCCATCGCCAAGGCATAAAGAACTCTGAGCTTAAATTATAAGAAATAAAATTAGCTGTTATAATTCCCATCAGGATACCAAAAAAACCTCCTAATACGCAGATGACAATGCTTTCAATTAAAAATTGATTTTTAATAATTTGCGAGGTCGCTCCCAATGCTTTACGGATCCCTATTTCGCGCGTGCGTTCGGTAACCGATACCAGCATAATATTCATTAAGCCTATAGAAGCTCCTATTAATGTAATGATGCCGATAATAATAGCGCCCGTAGAAGCTTTACCGGTAAGGCCTATCAGCATATTGGCAAGATTATCCGCTTTTGTCACTTCAAAATTATCCGGTTCACCAACAGGTACATTCCTTATTTTCCGGAACAAGCCGGTAGCTTCACCTAAGGCTAAAGCAAGCCATTGTGTGTTTTTTGCCAATACACTTATGGTAAAGCTCATGTCCTGTTTCCCGAAATATTGCCTGGCAGTAGTTAAAGGAATAATGCAAACCTTATCTCCTCCAAACCCCATACTGTTTCCTTTACTTGCCAATACGCCGATAACACGGTATTTCCCGTTATTAATAATAATTATTTTATCAATACCGCTTTGCTTCCCTTTAAACAAGTCATTTTCTACATCCTTTCCAATAATTGCAAGGTGAGCACTATTCTGAATTTCATGCTCCGAAAAATTTCTTCCGCTTTCTAAACCGTAACCGCTTGTTGCAAGGTAATTTTCATCACCGCCGAACAGCTGAATATTAGGGTTTGTTTTTTCAGATTCAAATTTAATACGCGCTGCAAATGAGGCCATGGTTGACACTGCTGTAGTAACCGGAAAAGTAAATTCATTTTTAAAGCGGATTGCTTCCTTATAAGAGATGGATTTATATTTTTTGGAACGCTTCCCTTGCCTTCCAATTCTTACAGAGGTTTCTTTGTTACGAACCGTAAATGAATTGGCGCCCATACTTGTAAAATTGCTGTTAATGGAAGCTTTCATAGCATCAATGGCGGAAGAGATTCCTACTAAAGCAGTAATGCCGAAAAAAATAATAAGCATGGTTAAAAATGCCCTGAGCTTGTTTCCTTTAATGGAGTCTGTAGCGACTTTAATGTTTTCTGAAAGCAGAAGTGCCATAGGGTAAAAGTAATGAAATAATATTTTACAGGAGAAGTAATTTTTTTAAAAGGATACTGTGTCCAAAGAAGAAAATAGAACACGGATGACACTGATCAAACGGATTTGAATGAAATGTTTAATTACATATTCTGTCGTTTCGAGCCGAGTTAAACAGCGGAGTAAATAAGCGGCCCTCTTAATCTCCTAAGCCTAAAACTGCTTTTTCATAATCCGGGTGAGAGAGCAGGGTAGTGTCAATATCTGCTCTACTCATTTTACCAAGCACATTAACATATGCTTTAGCGGTCATAGAATCGTAATGAATAATAGTGTATTTATATTGAAAGGTTTGATACATATTAAGTACTACTAAAAAAAACACTAAACCAAACAAGCTTACGCGTTGTTTTTTTGTAAGCTCCGAAATCTTATAAAAACACGCAGCTAGGGGTAAAGTTAATAGAGGGTAAACATCTATCATCGGCCTTAGTCCGAATGAACCGCCATACCACCAGCACCACCAGCTTGCCACCAAATAAAAATATAACGGAAGTAGTACTAATTGTAAATTATAAAACACTTTAGCAGGTTGTTTTTTTATAAAATAAAATCCTGCTATTGCAAATATAAATACGGGGGAATAAATGAGCCACCCTTTTCTGAAACCGATCAGGCAGTTTATTAAATGAGGCTCGGTAAAATAGAAACCTTCTTTACCGTAAGAAAACACAAGGTAATGGTCGGTTACATACTTCCAATAAAGTAACTGGGGAACTACTGCCACTGCAGTTAGGATGCTAAACAAAAGAATGTGCTTATACCGACTGATGAAAAATGTGATTCTTTTTTTTATATCTTCTTTACTAGTAATGCCAATACATACCAAGCACAATGCAAATAAAATATTGAGCGGCCTTATTAAAATAATTAACCCAAATAATACTGCTAAAAATAGTACATATTTTAAGTTAGGTTTTTTGTAATACTGCACCGTATAATACAGGAATACAGAAAACGCTGAAAACGTGTAGGAGTGTGACATCGCCGGATCAACCGTAGAATAATACAATAGGTTGGTACCAAAGAAAATAACAAAAATGCATAAGGCGGTAATATTTTCGGAATAATATAATAAAAGTAATTTCCTGAGGTAGAGTAAGCCGAACAGTAAATAAAATAAGCCTGAATATTCAATAAATAACTGATAAATGCCGGAGTAGCCTGTGGGTGGGTATCCTAAGGGCTGTGCCAAAACATGTGCGGTTAAAAAGAATGGAGCATATAATAGTGCCATTCCCATTGAATATTTTATAACATGATTTCCATTTTTATCATCAACGTAACTATATGCGGTGCCCGCATACTCTTTATAATTTTGCTGAGTTATAGAACTCAGTTTTAGGTCTTTATCAATAAACGTAGCAGGCAGATAGCTGTAATAGCCGACAACATCCCAGGTAATAACGCTTTGATGTTTGTGCCTTACCAAATTTAAATGGACTTCGGTAATAGTTAAGCAAATGAGAATGATGCTTATAACAGACGGTTTTTTACATATATATGTTAAAATATTTTTCAATAAAAAGGCTTGTTTGCAGCAATTGCTCAGGTTAAAAGTAATCATTCTATATCAATTTAAAATTCATGCAAATAAATTTTAAATGGTATTCCAATTCGAATTTTTCTCTTAGTTTTGAAGTTGTTTCGGAGTATATGAAAATAAATAATTTGTTTATAGTGTATGTAATAAGTTGTCTTATCTTTTCGTCGTGTGTGGTTCCGCCGCGTTCATTCAAGCATTCCAAACAGCCGCCTCCACCCGATTATGCACAACAAAAATACTGGGCAGCATTGCCTGACAGAAAAGACAGCGCTGATTTTCAGTTACCCCCATACGGGATTATTGATGATCAGAAAAACGCTAAAGTGGATGTATTTTTTGTTCATCCCACTAATTATTTAAACGGTTTTACCTGGAATGTAAGTGTTGATGATTCACTTGCCAACGCCATTACGGATAACATTGGCTGTAAATTATTGGCAAGCGCTTATAATGCGAGCTGTAAAGTATATGTGCCCCGTTATCGCACCGCTATTTTATACTCTTATTTCGCACGCGGCAAAAATTCGAAAAAAGCGTTCGGACTGGCTTATGAAGATGTAAAAAACGCATTTAAATATTATATGAAACATTATAATAAAGGCAGGCCGATTGTTATTGCGGCACACAGCCAGGGTACAGATTATGCCATAGAACTTATAAGAGATTTTTTTGATAAGGATACCGTTTTAAAAAAACAATTAGTGGAAGCCTATTTAATCGGCAGGCCTATATATAATACTACTTTTAAGCAGATCAAACCGTCTTATTCCGCAAAAGCCACCGGTGGGTATGTTGTATGGAACAGTGTTTCCTACCATACCAATACTTTTTACGGCGAGCCCGTAGGTAATGTTGTTGGCATTAATCCTTTAAGTTGGAAAGGCGATACAGCCTATGTTCCGCATGCATATAATAAAGGCGGTCTGCCATTTACCTCAAACAGGGTTGATACGGCTATTGTTGATGCAAAACTGGCACCGTCGGGCTTTTTATGGGTTCATAAACCACAAGGGAAATCATTGGAAGAATACCCGGCCACTAATACATTTTATTACCATAAGGATGATTATAGTTTTTTTTATATGAACATCAGGGAAAATGTAGCGCTTAGGGTAAGCGAATATTTAAAGCAACGTAAGGCCGGTAAATAATTATCCGTGTTTTTTCCAATAACGTTTACCGTAACTGCAAAATATTTCTTCGCCTTTTTTAATATTGCGTATGGCAATTATGCCAACGTCCCCATTATCGCCTAAAGCAATTTTACCATTATTTTTATAACCCGATTTTGAAAGCCCTTCCGCGTCATTCGCGTATTTTGCAAAGCATTTTGTTTTCATCGAATCCATAATACTGCCGTTAAGCATACTAATAAAATATTTATCATTGCCTTTTTTTGCTCTTAATTTTGCCCGGGCATCGGTTAAAACTTCCCCCTTAAAAACAGCGATCATTTCATCTTTATAAACAGTTATGGCAGTGTACAAGCCATTACCTGAATTAGGCAGTTGTGACAGGCCCACATATAAATAATCAGCCTCGGGAGCTTCTATTATATTAGTTGTGTTCAATTTAAAAAGAAGTTTTTATTAGATACTAAATGTAAGCAATTATCCAATTACGTTTATCTCAAATCTCATCCCTCAAATCTTATATCTATAAGATTTCCTTTGGTACTATTCTTCTCGTCCACGTATTGATCTGTTTTTTCTTACCTGCTTTACCATCAGGGTTTGATGTAAGCGTAGTTTCCCAGGCGTTTTCCGGTTTAAATTCGGTTTCCATTCCTTTTAAAACACCGGCGGTTATTTTTGAAGAATAAATAATGGCAATGCACTCAGTATTAAGATTTGCACTGCGCGGATCTAAATTAAAAGTGCCTATCACGGTAATGTTTCCGTCTATTACCATTGATTTTGCATGCAGGCCGAAGGTAGGTGTATAATTTAATTTTTTTTGTAAAGCGCCTGTCATCATTTTAAAACGATTAGCAGCGTCGGGCCTGAATTCAAAAATACGGACCCCTGCTTCCAATAGTTTTTTCCGGCATTTTTGATACCCTGCAAAAGCTTCTAAATTATCGGTTGACGCAAGGCTGTTGGTAAGGATCCTTATTTTTACACCCCGCTTTACAGCATCTCTGAATAAGGCTTCACCGTTTTCGGTTGTAATTAAATAAGGCGATTGAATATCGACTGATGTTTTAGCGTTTTTAATAAGATCCACTAATGCAGATGTTGTAACGCCTCCGCCTACAGTGCCGGTCTTACGATCATACTTACCCGGAATGTCCGATACAAAGTTTACACTGTCTAACCACACTAAGTCTCCTGAGGCTTGAATAGCTTTAAAAGCGGAAGGAAGATTTTTTATTTTCTCTCTTACCTGCGGCCAAAAGTTTTCGGGATTACAGGCATACTGATGCAGCCTTTCAAATTTATCTTTTACTTTAAAATTAATTTCTTTTTCTTCTACTAAATCGGTTACAGTTACGCTCAAGGTATCGTTCCAAAATTCTTCAAATGATTTCTCAATAGTTGTAGCGGTCTTTCCCAGTAACAATACATCACGGTCGCGAAAATTATAATCGTGGTCGTAATCAAAATATTCATCCGCTATATTACGCCCGCCGGTAATGGAAATTTTTCCGTCAACCGTAAAGGTTTTATTATGCATGCGTTGGTTCGCATTAATAAAATCAATGTTAAACTTAGTAAGTTTTTGGATACTATTTTTGCCGAGGTTAACACCGGGGTTATAAACTTTAATGGAAATGTTTTCATGCGAATCCATTGTTAATATTTCATGCGCTCCCGCTTCTACCATCATATCATCTACCAGTATGCGCACCTTTACACCTCTGTCTGCTGCACGCACCAAGTAATCGCAGGCAATGAGTCCAACATTATCCGTCGAAAAAATAAAGTATTGAATGTCGATTGTTTTTTCGGCATATTCGCTGAGCCATGCACGGGTTACCATGGAACCGTCACCGTCTTCCAAAACAAAAACCCCTGTTTTAGTTTTCATGAGTTCTTCTATCGGTTGCAGCTCCTTTGTTAAAGTAGTGGAATCGTTGCGGTGAATGCTCGCACAAAAATCTTTTTTAGATGCCGGAAGAATTTCAGGTGTATCGTTAGAACAGGAGTTAAGTGTTAATGATATACAAAAACCTATAATAGAGCGTATGCCGGAATAAAAAAACTGTTTCATAAAAAGGGATTTGGTCAAAGATAGAAATAATCTTTATCTATCGGTTTGCGCTCGGTGAAGCAACAATTCACCGGTTTTTTTACCTTTGTGCTCTAGTCATATATTTATTTTGTCATTCGATCCTTTACACATAAACCTTCCCATTACAGAGATCATTCCTTCTTTGCGGACAATGGTCGAAGAACATAATACACTTATTATACATGCGCCCCCCGGAGCCGGTAAAAGTACCTTACTGCCATTGGCGTTATTGGATCAGCCGATCCTTCAAGGGAAAAAAATAATCATGCTTGAGCCGCGTCGCCTGGCCGCTAAAACCATCGCCGCACATATGGCTTCTTTGTTGGGTGAAGAAGCCGGGCAAACCATCGGCTACCGTATCCGGTTTGAAAGTCGCATCAGTAACCTTACAAAAATAGAAGTAGTAACGGAAGGAATTCTGACACGCATGCTTCACAGTGATAATGCTTTAGAAGAAGCAGGCATTGTTATATTTGACGAATTTCATGAACGGAGCCTGCATGCCGACCTTGCCCTTGCATTATGTAGAGAAGCGCAACAGGTATTAAGGCCCGACCTTCGCATTATTATTATGTCTGCTACCTTAAATATGCCGGAGCTTACCGCTTTATTAAAAGCGCCGGCATTAGAAAGTAAAGGAAGGCAATACCCTGTTGAAATTAAATATGGGAATGACGCAGATTCTTTTTTATTACCCGAGCTTATGACGCAAACCGTTATACAAGCTATAGCTGCATACGAAGGCGATGTACTGGTTTTTCTTCCGGGGGAAGGAGAAATAAAACGCAGTGAAGCCTTGTTGAAAGAACGCTTACCTGCCTTTGCCATACATCCTTTATACGGAAGGCTGTCACACAAGGAACAGCATGCGGCTATTATGCCCGATACAAAAGGCAAACGAAAAATAGTACTGGCCACTTCCATTGCCGAAACAAGCTTAACCATTGAAGGTATACGTATTGTTGTAGACAGTGGCTTTACACGGGTATCGCGTTTCGATCCGGGTTCCGGTTTATCACGGTTGGAAACCGTTCGCATTTCAAAAGATTCGGCAGACCAACGTGCAGGTCGCGCAGGCCGTCTAAATGCAGGCGTATGTTACCGCCTGTGGACTGCCGCAACCCATCAGCGTTTGTCTGAACATAGTGTGCCCGAGATAATGGAAGCGGATCTGACGTCGCTCGTGCTGGACATGGCGCAGTGGGGTGTAAGCAATATTATGGAGCTTACCTGGTTAACACCTCCGCCAAAAGCGGCGCTTGCACAGGCGAGCGACACCTTACACCGGTTAGATGCCTTAGAGAACGGAAGGATTACCGCACACGGAAAAAAGATTCACGGCTTAACGTGTCACCCACGCATAGCGCATATGTTACTGATGGCAGGCGAAACAAAAGCGGTTCAACTCGGGACAGATATTGCTGCCTTGTTGGAAGAGCGTGATCCCTTACCTGCGGAATCGGGTATTGATATTAACTTACGGATAGAAGCGTTACGCCGATCAAGAAAAAACGGAAACACCGGCGGCGCTTTTGCTCGCATCGAAAAAGTAGCGGCCTCTTACAGGAATTTATTGAGTATTGAACCCGACAACGGCCCTGTAGATGTATTTGAAACCGGTTTGTTATTGGCATATGCCTATCCCGAACGTATTGCCTTTGCAAGACCCGGAAACAATGCACAGTTTCAGCTTGCCAACGGAAAGTATGCAAGCGCAGGGCATAAAGATGACCTGGCGCACGAAGCCTGGCTGGCTGTAGCAAACATGGACTTGCGCAACGGTTTAGGGAAAATATTTTTGGCAGCACCTTTAAACCCGAGCGACCTGAAAGATATGGTAAAGGAGCAGGATACCATTACCTGGGATACGCGCCGCGGCGGCCTTATTGCCACACGCGAATTAAAGATAGGAAGCATTGTGCTGCAATCAAAAGCATTGCCTTTGCCTTCAGAAGCACAACGCACAGAAGAAATACTAAATGTATTAAAAACAGAAGGAGAAAATCTTTTGGATTTTAACGAGCACATGGTACAGCTTCAAAACCGCATTTTGAGTCTGCGTGTATGGGAACCTAACGCTCATTGGCCTGACGTTACCATCAACACATTACTTGATACAGGGAAAGAGTGGCTGAGCTTTTACTTAAAGGATGTGAAGAAGCCGGAAGACCTAAAAAAAATAGACCTTGCTGAAGCGTTATTATATAGCTTTACCCCGGAACAACAAAAAGACCTTAACCTGTTAGCGCCTTCAAAGCTTGAAGTACCAAGTGGTTCAAAGATAGGGATTACTTATTTTCCTAACGGTTCAACCCCTGTGTTATCGGTTCGCCTGCAGGAAGTATTTGGTTTAGACGATACCCCTGCCGTTAATAACGGTAAACAAGGCGTAGTAATGCATTTGTTATCGCCGGGTTACAAGCCGGTGCAGGTAACTTCTGATCTGCGCAGCTTTTGGAAGAATGCTTATTTTGAAGTGAAGAGTGAATTAAAGCGACGGTATCCTAAACATTCATGGCCGGATAATCCGATGGCAGCAACGCCGGTGGCTAAAGGAAGGAGTACTAAAAAATAATTATTAATTTGTTAAAATACTTGAACCTGCACCATCATTGCTTATAAAAAACCCCGGATAAAAAATCCGGGGTTAACACATTATAAAATAAAGTATATCCGTCGATATACCGCTACAAGTTATATAATTATACGATTCGATCTTTAAATTAAAACCACTACGTAAAACTACGTGGTTTATCTATACATGGTTTTTATTTTAATTGTTAATCATCTCTTTGAGTATTCGGGTGTATTGTATGATTTTAATCATATTTAGTTCGGCTAATTCGCTTTAATTTAGCGTCATTAATTTAGTACCTTAGACTTGACTTATAATAATGATACAAAAATGCAAACTAAGGAAGGCATTGATGCTCTGTTTCTCTATGCTACAGAAGGTATACTGATTACAAATGAAAAAGGGGAGATTATACGGATCAATCCCAGTGCCGAAAAATTATTCAGATACGAACGTACCGAATTATTAGGTAAAACAATTGAAGTATTAATCCCTAAACGGTTTTCGGCACATACCCGGCATCGCAAACACTATAATGAAAATCCACACGCCAGGGCCATGGGAGCAGATATGGAACTTTACGGATTAAGAAAAGACGGTACTGAATTGCCGGTTGAGATCAGCTTGAGCCCTTATTCCAATTTAGAAGGAAAATTTGTAGTTGCGTTTATTATAGATATTACGTTACGAAAGCAATCGGAAGAAAGGCTCAAAAATTATTCTGCCGAGTTGGAAAAACAAGTGAGGAACAGAACCCTTATTTTAGAGGAAGCCATCCGGGAATTGGAAAGAACTAAAAAAGAACTTCATAACGCTTTAAATAAAGAAAAGGAACTAAGTGAGCTTAAATCTCGTTTTGTATCAATGGCATCGCACGAGTTCAGAACCCCGCTTACAACTATGATGTCTTCTTTATCTTTGGTAACTAAATACGGAGAGCAAAATGATAAAGAAAGTCAAAGCAAGCATGTAAGTAAAATTAAAACTTCTATAAATAATTTAACAGACATTTTAAATGATTTTCTTTCAGTAAGTAAATTAGAAGAAGGGAAGGTTGAAAATATGCCGGAAGAAATATATATAAAAGATTATATAGCAGAGATTGTTTCGGAAATGAAGACGATGACAGTTACCGGTCAGGAAATCAAGTATTTTCACAGCGGCAATGAGATGGCTTTGGCAGATAAAAAACTATTAAAGAACATTCTGTTTAATTTAATTTCTAACGCTATCAAATTTTCTCCTCATGCCGGTATTATTGAAATTATATCCAAGGGCTCTAATTCCTCATTAAAAATAGTTGTAAAGGATAATGGCATAGGAATTTCAAAAGCAGATCAGAAACATTTATTTGAACGGTTTTTTAGAGCTCATAATGCAACACATATACAAGGCACAGGTCTCGGGTTAAATATTGTTACAAAATATACTGAACTCATGAATGCTTCCATTGATTTTGAAAGTGAAGAAAATAAGGGCACGACTTTTACATTAATTATCCCTCAATAAAATGAAAAAAATTCTTTTGATAGAAGACAATAAAGACATTCGTGAAAATACAGCGGAGATATTAACCCTGGCGCAATACACTGTTATTACGGCAAGCGATGGAAAAGAGGGTGTTGAATCGGCTCAAAAAGAAAGACCGGACCTTATTATTTGTGACATTATGATGCCTGTTTTAGATGGCCACGGCGTGCTGCACTTGCTGGCTAAAAATGAGAATACCTCAAGTATTCCTTTTATTTTTTTAACGGCAAAAGCTGAGCGCAGTGATTATAGAAAAGGTATGGAAATGGGGGCAGATGATTATTTAACCAAGCCTTTTGATGACGTTGAGTTATTAAATGCTATAGAGAGCCGCTTTAGAAAAAATGATATTTTAAGAAAAGAATTCACTAAAAGTATTAAAGGTATTAACGATTTTATAAATGATGCAAAGGGAATTGAATCACTAAAAAAACTTTCGAACGAGCAGGACGTGCGGCTCTATAGAAAGAAAGAAGATGTTTATAAAGAAGGCGGATATCCTAAAGGAATTTATTTTGTAAGTAAAGGTAAAGTAAAAACGTATCAAACAAATGAATCAGGTAAGGAATTAATAACCGAACTGCACAAAGACGGTGATTTTTTTGGTTATCTTTCTTTATTACAGGACGACACATACACAAGCTCTGCAACCGTGCTTGAGGATTCTGAGATTTATATGATCCCTAAAGAGGATTTTTTTTCCCTGATTTATAAAAACGCTGAAGTATCGCGACGGTTTATTGAAATGCTTACTAATAATTTGCGCGAAAACGAAAAACAACTGGTTAAACTCGCTTACAACTCTGTGAGGAAAAGAGTTGCAGAAGCACTTGTAAAGCTTTCTGATAAGTATAAAAAAGAAGGCGAACCTAAATTCAGCATGAATGTTTCGAGAGAAGACCTGGCCAATATGGTGGGTACGGCCACCGAAACAGTTATAAGGACTTTAAGCGATTTTAAAGAAGATAAATTTATTGAAATTTCAGGCAGTACAATTACCATTGTAAATTATGACAAGCTTGCCGGAATGAAAAATTAGTTATCGGTAGGTTTTCGTCATGGATGCCGGAATACATATTGTGAAATCGGCAAGATCCAAATTGTCATTTTCCAATTTAGAATTATCTTTTTGCTCTACAGAAGAAATAACAAAAATTTTGAGTCCGGGATTTTGTTGTTTTAAATACCACTCAATACCCAAATGCCGGTTACTGTGATAAGCTCCGTTATAATGCAGAAATACGTTGCCTGCTGACCAATTTTTTAAAATAAAATAAGCCATGGTGGCATCTTTATACGCTTGCGATTTTGGTAAATTAATACCTCCGTGCCCTCCGGCATTTTCAAAAATTTCTTTATAGCATTTTAAATTACCATCATATTTAATAGGGTAGGGCGCTATCCATTTTTTTGATTCAGGATCAATACTGTCAAGAGCTGCTTCGCCTCGTAAATAAACCATATTGGCATACCGGCGCGGAATATTGCAGGCAATAAATTTTAAGTGATTGGTTTTCGCCATATCTAAAAGCGGCTTATAGTCTGTACTAAAATTGGTCCACAATTTTACTTCTTCCTTCATTGTTTTTTCTGAAACCTTTCCTGATAAATATTCATCCAAAGCGATTTGATCATCGGCTTCAAACATTTCGGCTCCTAATATTAAATTTTCCTTTTTATCGGCATACAGGTCTTCCGTTAATTCTTTTTGCAACCAATGGCATATAGGGTTATCATGTAATTCGCCGAATAAAATGATATCCGCTTTTTTAGCCTCCGCTAAAAGCTGATCATAATTAGTTTTAGTTCCTTTAGCGTTAAATAATACATAAGGCTGTTTATCAAAATTAATAAGTATAAAGTTCATTAATAATAACGCGGGAATGAAGAGTAAATTTTTTTTCATGGGTACGGTTAAATTAAATATTTTTTCTTAATTATTTAAAGGGTGTATTAAAATAAGTTAATACTGGTAAGTACGCATCCGTCTCTCATTTAGCTTTAAGAGCCTCTGTTTCATGCCGAACCCGGTTAAGTCGCAATTTTTCCCTGATCATAATCATACATAGTACTGACCGTTCTCATTTATAAGCGGGTACAAGTCCCATACTTTTGTTTCAGCATTACTAATATAAAAAATTATTATTTAAACTTTAAAACCTACGCATCATGCAAACAGCTCTTAAAACTACAGGTACACAAACGTCTGCTCATTTAAATAAAACAATTGCTAAACCGGTTTCACATTTATGGGAAAGCTTGGAATTTAACCGTTTTGGAATAATAGCTATACTGGTAGTTATTTTAGGCTGTATTGGTGGTATGGCAGCCTCATTTGGAGCTTTGGATAATTTGTTTAAGCTTTCGCTGATCGCGTTTCCAACTATTATAGCCTTGGCCCTTATCCTTGCTGTTTCTCCAATGCGGGTTATTGTGTATGTAAGTGCTATTGCTTTGGCGCTTGATTTGTTAGTGTTCATTTTTTAATTTTAAAACCTTTGTTATGAAGACGATCCTTGTTCCTACCGATTTTTCTAAAGCTTCTGATAATGCAATAGAGTATGCCGTTGAGATTGCTAAAGCAACTCATGCAGAATTAATTCTCTTCCATGCATACCGTGTGCCTGTTATTGCCACGGAAGCAGTGGTTTTAATACCTGCAACAGGTGATATAGAACAATACGCCCTACGTAATTTAAAAGAAACCAAAAGAAAAATACAACTCAAGCATGGTATCGGTTTAGAGATTAAATGCATCTGTAAATGCGGTTTTGCCGTTGAAGAAATAAACTTTTATACAAACGAACATGCTACAGATCTCATAGTGATGGGCATGCACGGTGCCGGGTACTTAACTGAAAAACTGATAGGAAGCGTTACAACCTCTTTGATCAGAGATTCGAATTGCCCGGTGATGGCTATTGATCAACACGTAAAATTCAGAACGATCAAAAAAATTGTTTTAGCCTGCGATTATAAAAAGATCAGGAAGCCTTTGTTATGGACTCTTAAAGACATTGCACAACTTTTTGATTCACACATTTATATTCTCAACATTATGAACGAAGCCGAGTTAGTACTTAATGACTCCCAAAGTGCAAGTTGCGGGTCGGCACTTGAGCATGCTTTTTCAAGGGTAGAGCATTCGTTTCACTATAAAACTAATGAGGATGTAGTGGACGGAATAAATGAATATGTGATAAACGAACAGATGGATATGGTGGTAATGATCCCAAGAAAACATTCCGGACTTGAAACTCTTTTTCATGAGCCAAATACCAAGCGCATGGCATTTCATACACATGTGCCCGTATTAGCTTTGCACGAACAGCGCGAAGTATGAAATTAGTATAAGCCCGGTTTTATCTAAAAATGTTTGTATTCAAAAATGTAGGTTGTTACTCAAGTGGTACTTGGAAGCGTTGTAACGATGAGGGTTTTTAATACTTTTTGCAATCGACAGGCATTTCGCATGAACTCACAAAGTTTTTACATTATGCTTTAACTTTACCTTAAAAAAATAAACATACATGAAACTCATTATTAACGATCATAGAAAAATATTTGCTATTCAGGAAGAATTTAACAGCTTCTTTCCATACCTTAAGCTTGAATTTTTTTCAAAGCCTCATAAAAAAGGCGGTGCAAACGGAAATAAATTTATAACACACAGTTCTAAAACATTAAGCGAATGCCGTACCATGCATACTACCGGTGAAATAACTATTATGCCCGGAATGACGGTTTCCGAACTTGACCGAAATTTTAGTGATGTGTATGGTTTAAGCATTCAGATATTTAGAAAGTCAGGAAAGACATGGCTTGAAACCACTCTAACGGAAGGTTGGACTTTACAAGAACAAAACAGGCAGGGAGAAGATCTCAGTAAGATAGCATAAACAGGCGTTATTTATATTACTTATAGATGACGAAAAGAGGAAACGCAGATGATGCGGGATGTTTCTTTGTTTCAAAACAAAAAATAGCAGGAGGATCAAAAGTATATTATAAAACGGCGTATGAAATTCTGATAAGTTAAGGATCATCACAATGCAAACTTTATACATCTTTCATATATTATTCTACAACAGGCTTAAGTGAAATATATTTTATTGTTTCTACACTATTATAATCCGGTACCATCATTATTATATACCAAACTATATTAAGTGGTTCTACAGGTATAAATTTTTAATCGTTTTTTAATACACCTTGTACAAGCTTTTGCCACTGTGGTTTTGAGAGCCCAAGCATTGCGGGGATTGCTACCATCACATTACGTAATTTATTAAATAGTGTTCCTCTCAGATTCGGTATTTCATTTCTGCCCCGTTCCATTGCATAAATGAACGTTGTTTCTCTGTAAACTAAAAAAGTACTGCTTGCTTTGTCGGTATAAAAATGCGCGCTTGTGTTATCATTACTGTCAGGCTTTTTTATGGGCCTTACTCTGAAGCCGCAAAGCTCTTCATCACTTTCCTCCTTTTTTTCGTTTTGTATTTTTTCTATTCTTACCCAATCATATCCGTCTCCTTTTTTATTGCGCGGACCGGGTAATTTAATACGGATCAAATTTCCCTGCTCAGGTGTGGGCTTTAATAATAAATTACCTTCCGCATCCGTAAGCTGAAACTCTGCCCCTTTATAATCACAGATACGGTGCCAGTTATTTATATCCAGTAACCTGTACTTTGCCTGTTTATATAAGTTTAAAGCATGGTGCCTCGTATCACACTTTGTTTTTGCAGTAGCACCTGACTTGGCACCTGTATAATTTTTGGGAACTATTTTATTTACTAAGTTCATGCGTGATTTAGTTTTTAAAAATTTTTAAAGAGTTCTAATTTTTTAAGAAATGTTTATAAATAAAACTCTTAATTATAAGTCAATGTAAATGCCAATAGCCGGGGCTACAGCATGATGATTTTTTTGAGGAAAATTTTTCCTAAAATATAATCCCTTAGGCACAGAAAATAAAATAAAAAGAACACTATTCATTGCTCTTCATTTAATGTGTATGCAATTTGAGTAATGGTTATTTTTTATACAGATTTGACAGATTGACCTGCACGGCAAATAAGTTCAACCTGTCATTGGTAAGGTCTAATACCTCTACTTTTTCCACTTTATTACTGTGTATGTTGTAATAAACTTCTATAAAGTTTTTATTCAATATATAAAGATCTATTATAAAACCATAATATTTTATTTTACTAATATATTCACCTTGCTGTTTAAGTAACAGTAAGCGTTCACTTATTTTGTGCGAAAAGAAAATAGTTACATTAAAGGCCATTTATTACTTATTTAAAGAATTAATGCGTTTTTTACAGTTAAAACAATTCTGTCCGCATCCTGCATTTGCACAACCTAAGGTGCTGCGCATCTCGTCAACAATACGGTCATAGAATTTGTCGTTAGCGGGATCATACTTATTCTCTTTAGTTTCTTCGGGGTTAGTTTCTTTTAAATTTTCCATTATGAATATTTTATTCAAATGTGAATTCGAACTACATGCCGGTAAAAAACACATTACCGGCTTTTTAAACTAAAATAAATGTGTAAAAATATCCCATTTACAAGAAATATTTAAAGAAAAAGCTTAAAGGAAGTTGAGGATAAGTTTACATACGCATCTATAAACAACGCGTTCAACTGAATTACAATTGCTGAATACGTTTTACGGGAGCTGCTCTTAAGTGGTTAAGCAGGAGTTTCAAGCAACGCGTTTACACGGTCTACCAGGTCAATCATTTCAAACGGCTTCGTTAAAATAGCACTTACTTTTACTTCGGTAGCGCCTAATATGTCTTTATCCATACCGGTTACTAAAATAATGGGCGTATGCGAAATAGATTTGTGACTTCTTACATATTCCACTACATCCAATCCTCCGGCAAATGGTAACATCACGTCTGAAATAACCAAATCAATAGCTTCAGTATCCAACACAATAAATGAACTTTTAAGATCGGAAGTAATGATGACATGGTGGCCTTCTTCTTTAAGCGAAGCGGCAACCATACCCGAAATAAAATCTTCGTCTTCTATGACCAATATTGTTTTTGCATCGTCGTTTATCATAGTCTAATGTAAATTTTTGAATCTAAAGATACTATAGTTTTTACAGGAAGGTTATATTTTAAGATTTTTTTTAGTTTTTTTTACTGATGGGGAACGAGTTAAAAAAATGCATGATTAATTCAGCGGTTATCAATCTTATAAAATGTTGGATTTATTCATCAAGGTTATTTTTTATTGATATAAGTTAAAGAACTAAAGTATAAATGCCTGTAAAAATATTTTACCGAATTCAATATCTCTGTTACTTATTTCATCAGGGAAATTTTCGTAATGATTTTCCAAGTCTACTAATACAGAACAAAACTCAGTATGGATCATGTTTTTAAGCTCTTTAATGTCTTCCGTGTTATGATTGGTTTCTGAATACAGATCAGATAACGATTGCACCTGCGCCGAAAGTTCGGAATAGCCCATATACAAATCTTCCCCCTGCGCGGTGTTATAATGCTGAGCAACTTCATTTAAACAAATGGAAATGTTTTGATAGTAAAGAATATTGTTTACGCCTTGTTCAAAAGGGTCGCTCTCTAAAATGCGGGTATACGGATTGGTTTCAGTTTTTATCATGACTCTTGGTTTTTATAATTTCAAAAGTAATATAATATATAGCAGAGTGTTGCTATGAATTATAGCAATTCTTTACGTAATAATAGTGTAACTTCAAATCCGGGCTCCATGTTGAGCATTATATAGTACCTATTTTCATTTCAAAAGAAAAATAATTAATATTTCTTGTATCTTTCTGCTTAGCGATTAAACCGAAACGTGTGTTAAAATAAACATGCCTAACTAGCGGAAATTACAATGATGAGGTATTAAAATTATCATGATAACTCCAAATCATAACTTGATTCTGCATTTACCACTACTTGGTAGCTCCTGTAATCAGTCACAATCTCATTAAAAAATGCCCCCGGAGTATTTAGGAGGTAGGTCATTTCAACACCGTCTGCTTTTTCAAGGTGCAGTGTTATGCTTCCTTTATTAAGGGTTAGTTTTAAGCGCGTGTGAGGCGTAATATTTAATTTCGGTGATGATTCTTTAGTAGTGTAATTCATAATTTTAATGTAAGTAAATTAATCTAAAAGTTAAAAGAAGTGCTGTTTATTATATTAATACACAGAAAAATAGATGCCGGCAATATACGCGAATAATGTAAAGTAGTAAGGTTTCGACTGCACTTATACTTATATCGTATTATACTCTCAAGTTAATAAACAGGTAACAATTTTATTAATTCAACTATTTCACTAAATTTGCCTTACAAAAATGAATTTTAATAAATACATACAGGTATTAAAAACTAAAAAACTCGGTGCTTTTACCATGTTTGAACTTTTGCTTGCTATGGCCATTATCGGTATCCTGGCAAGTTTATCGGTTCCTTTGTACCTGCCGTTAATTAGCAGGGCTAAGTCTGTAGAAGCAAAGCTGCAATTAAGACATGTACTGATGCTGGAGAAAAATTATTTTTATATCAATTCAAAATATAGTATTGATATTAAAGACCTTGGTTTTGAACAGCCTAAACTTGTAACGGCAGATGGACAGGCCAATTATAAAATAGATATTTCTGATGCTTCTGTTAGCAGTTTTACGGCAAGAGCTACTGCTGTTTCTGATTTTGACGGTGACGGACAATTTAATGTGTGGCAAATTACTGCCGACGAAAAAGTAAAAGAAGTAACCCCCGATTAATGGTTCCCGTTTTTATGTTATGCTTTACCGTGCTTATGCTAAGCTCAGTTGTCATTATTTACCAGGACTTTAATGAAAGGCAGGTTTCTTTGTGGGTACTATTGTTATTTGGGGCCAATGCCATGTGCTCAGTACTTTGCTTTAAAAGCTTAAGTGTATTACTTTATAATACACTCGGTGCTTTATTGTATATTGGTTTTATATGGATAATGTTGAAGCTTTATTTATTTATTAAATTTAAAAATAATACAAAGATCCTTGATGCCAAACTTGGTAAGGCCGATATACTGATAATTTTTTTTATAGGCGTAACCTTTAATACAATAGGAATGATCCTATTTTTTTGTTTTGGGTTTATATTTTCTTTATCGGGTTTTTTAATATTTTCCTTACTTAAAAAAAATACCGGTACACAAAGCATTCCTTTGGCCGGATTTCTTGTTTTTTTCTTTTTAGTATGTATAATTATCTTAAATTTGGTTTCCCTGAGTTTTTTAATAGAATGTAGTTTTGTAAAATTATGAGCGCGTTGTCTGTATTACTGCCCGATATTAAACACTTGCTCACTATAGAGCAGGCATGGGCTTACAAAATTATACCCGAAAAGATTGATGTGGAAGGGCTGCACTTGTTTATTGATGAAAAGCAATCTGTTGTGTCCATTAAAAGCGAATTGGAAATTGTATTGGGAAAAACTATTTTTTTAACGCCTCTTCCATTCGAAGAAATAGAAAAATCGTTGAATGTAAACTACCCCAAAGCATACCAAAATGTAAATGAAGTAGCGGCCGTTCAATTAAGTATTAAAGATGGTAATTTTTTAGAAAGCCTGGTTAAAGAAGCTCAGAATTTAAGGAGCAGTGATATTCACATTGAAGTATATGACGATAAATGCCGCATTAGGTTTAGAGTAGACGGGCAGTTAATAGAAAGGCATAAGGTGAACAAAGCAGAATACCCGACGTTGATCAATAAAATTAAAATTTCGGCAAAATGTGATATCGCCGAAAAACGAATGCCTCAGGATGGCCGAATCCGCTATACGGTAAACAATTCAAAAATTGATATCAGGGTTTCTATTTTACCTACCCTGCACGGAGAAAAGGTAGTATTACGTTTGCTTGGTAATGATGCTGCGCATATTAATATTTTAAAGTTGGGCTTTACCGACGAAGAATTAGAGCGTTATCAATTGGCAATTCAAAAAACACACGGTATTATTTTAATTTCCGGGCCTACAGGCTCAGGTAAAACAACTACACTTTACGCCACTCTTAAATTACTCAATAAGTCGAAGTCAAATATTATAACCATTGAAGATCCTATTGAATATACGTTGGACGGTGTAAACCAGGTGCAATTAAATGAAGATATAGGATTAACGTATACCGAAGCCTTACGAACCTTTTTGCGTCAAGATCCTGATGTAATTATGTTGGGTGAGATAAGGGATGCAGACACCGCGCAAATGGCTATTCGTGCAGCGTTAACAGGCCATTTGGTATTATCAACTATACACACAAACTCGGCCTGGGGCACTATTTCACGTTTAATAGATATGGGTGTTGCACCTTACTTATTGGCAAATACGGTAAACTTATCGGTTGCACAACGTTTAGTAAGGATGCTCTGCCCGCATTGCAAAAAGGAGGAAGCATTTAACAGCCTGGAACTCCCTAAATTCTTTCGTTCAGGAACCATTAACAGGCAATTTAAACCCGGTGGCTGTAACCAATGTTATTTTACGGGTTATAGAGGCCGAAAAGCCGTTTATGAGGTAATTAATATTACTAAAGAATTGGCTGAACACATTAAAGAACAAAAATCCACTATAAGTGAGTACTGTAAATTAAATAAAATCAGTACTTTAGCCGAAAATGTACTGGGCCTTTTTGAACAGGGGGAAACAAGTTTAGAAGAAATTTATCCATACTTAATACATGAAAGCTAGAATAGTAATATTGACATTTTTGTTGGGCCTTTGCTTCTTTGCAAGGTCACAGGACAGGTTTGCTATTCTTGAGCAGAAATTAATAGAACTTGGTAAAACATCGTCTCCCGGCCTTAACGAAAAAGTAGACCTGTCAATTAACGGGGCTTCCATTCAGGAATTTATAAGAGCGGTAGGAGTAAGCAATAATTTAAATGTAAATGTTGATCCCACTATTGATGCTAAAATCGTTAACAATTTCTCTAAAGTAACGGCACAGGAAGTGTTTTTGTTTTTGTGCAAAAACTATAATTTGGATATAAACTTTATAGGCCCGATTCTTTCCTTCGTAAAATATGTTACCCCTATAGCGCCTGTTAAATTAGCATCGGCAAAAAAAATAAATGTGAGTTATGAGTCCACCGCCGAGCTTTTAAGTTTCGATCTTCAAAACGATACGCTCTCCGCAACAGCAAGAGAGATTACAAAACAAACCGGTAAAAATATTATTTTCTCTCCCGACCTTATCGGAAAGGTAGTGAGTGGGTTTGTACAAAACTCATCCATAAACAGCGCTTTAGAAAAACTGGCATTTGCAAATGATATGAAGGTATCTGTAACGCCCGATAACTTTTACATATTTGAAAAGAAAATTGCGGTGCAGGATCCTGCTGTAAAAAACGGTATAAACGCTAACGGGGCTAATAATACAAATTTCGGGTTAACTAACCCGAGCACAAATAATTCAAACATCTCCGTTAAAGACGGTTTAATTTCAGTTAATGCGCAAAACATAGCCATCAGCGACTTGGTAAATGCTGTTTCGAGAGAATTAAATATGGAGTATTTTTTATTTAATGAATTAAAGGGTAATACCACTTTAAAAATTAATGATGCGGGCTATGAAGATTTTTTGAAATTATTATTTAACGGAACAGATTTTACGTTTAAAAAAGAAGGAGAAATTTATTTATTCGGCGACAGAAACTTGGAAGGTTTGCGCCAAAGTAAGCTAATCACTCTTAAGAACAGGACCATTGAAAAAGTATTGGATTTTATTCCGGCAGAATTAAAAAAAGGAGTGGACATTAAAACGTTTTCTGATTTGAATGGGCTGATAGTAAGCGGTTCACAGCCGCGCATTAATGAGTTGGAAGCGTTTATAAGGCAAATTGACTTGGTGGTGCCCTTGGTGCATATTGAAGTAATTATAGCCGATATCAGAAAAAGTAATACCATATCCACAGGTATTTCGGCAGGAATAGGGGCAAAGCCTGCAGGGGCAACCACCGGAACGTTAGTGCCGCAGGTTAGCTTGTCTTTAAACGCCACATCTATTAATAACTTGATAAGCGGTATAAACGGTTTAGGAATTATTAATTTAGGAAGTGTAACGCCAAATTTTTATTTAACGCTTCAGGCTTTGGAAGAGCAGGGCGCATTAAAGATCCGGTCAACACCTCAAATAGCTACACTTAACGGACATGAAGCAAAATTAAAAATAGGAAGCACGGTATATTATTTAGAAGTGCAAAATAATTTGATCAATAACGTTGGTAACACAACAGTTTCACAAAGCCAACAATATAAATCATTGGATGCCGACCTTTCTATTACAATCAATCCTCAGGTTTCGGGCGATGAGCAAATTACGATGTCTATTGGCGTAACACAATCTTCCTTTACCGAAAGAATTTCTACTACGGCACCTCCCGGTAAACTAAACAGGGATTTCCAATCGCTGATCCGTGTAAAAAACGGCGAAATGATTATGCTTGGCGGACTGGAAGAAAATTCGACCAGTAACTCCGGAAGAGGCTTACCCTTAATTTCACGAATCCCCATATTAAAATGGATTTTTGGAACCCGAACCCGTAGCAAAAATGATAATAAACTGACTATTTTTATTAAACCAACCATAATTTACAGCTAATAACAATGTGGTGGGAACGATGGATACCCGGATCGTACTTAACAAAGAGCTCTGTATGCGGTGTTGAGTGCATCTTTGATGAAGCAGGCGTTTCATATCATTACTGCGTTTTACAAATCCGTAAAAATAAAGTGGAGATCCTTACCGAGGGAATAACAGGCGATATAACAGAAATTTTAGCGGCTGCCAAAAAAACATCTTCACCTATTAGCCTATCCGTAAGCGGAAAAGGGATTATTATAAAAAAAATTATTTTCAGTGAAAATGATTCATTACAATTAAAAAACTTGCTGCAGCAGCATTTACCCGCTATTCCATTTAACGAATTTTATGTTCAGTTCTATAAAAATGCAGCGGGTTCGGGTCATATAGCGGTTTGCCGTAAAGAGCAGACCAATGAATTAATTACTTTGTTTAAAAAAAATAAAACAGAAGTAGTAAATATTTTTATAGGTTCGTTAGTATGTAACGCTTTATCAAACCTAACCCAAGGGTATAATCGTTTAACAACCTCTATAACGCAATTAGAGTTGGCAAACGGCTTTGTTGAATCTGTTGAGCCTATGGGTAACGCTGAACAAGTAAGCCTAACGGTTGACGGCCTGAATATCAGTTCCGCGCAATTGGTTTCTTTTGCCTCAGGGTTCAGTTATTTAACACGACAGGCTAATTATAATTCTGACGATCCGGAAATTAATAGTTTACCCTTAAATCATTCCGAAAAAATAAAAGTAAAGCTTTTACTGTTTGTATTAATAGCGGTATTATTTATTATAAGCGGAATAAATTCAGTGCTGTTCTTTCAAAAATACGAAGCTAATAATGCATTGGAAATTGAGTTGAACTTATATGAATCGAAAAACACGGAGATTACTCAACTCCTTGAAAGTTATCAGAAAAAGAAAAGCCTTATAGAACAGGCAGGCATCTTTGATGATAAAAAAATATCGATATACGCCGATAAAATTGCAGCTTCTTTACCCGCGGATATTGTGCTGAGAGAACTTTATTTTAACCCGGAAGAAGGTGAAACGGAAGAGGACAGCTTAATGGATTTTAAACAAAATCAATTAATTATAAAAGGAAATTGCAGTAAAAGCTTATTGTTAAATGATTGGGTCAATGTATTAAAAAGTCAAAGTTTCGTTAAGTCGGTTAACCTCGAAAATTTTGTTTTTAATTCCGAAGGACATTTACCTAACTTTGTTTTAAAACTGGAAACGGAATAACATGTGGCAGGCTCTTACATATCCTAAAAAAATATACGCCATTGCAGGAGGCTTTGTTATATTTTTGATGCTGGCATATATTATGGTTTTTTCAAAAACAATAACTTTGTTTAAAGAAACAAAAATTAAACAGGAAAAATTAGCATGGCTTAAAGAAAAAGAAAAAGACATTCCTGTATTAAAGCAGCAAATGGAATTGCTCGATAAAGCGTATAATTCAGCAGATTCAAGCTCCATACGTGATCAGCTTACTGCTTTTATATCTGATTTTGCGGACCGGCATGAGTGTATGGTAACGGAGATTCCCGAAAAATCATTTTACTCAAGCTCACAATTAAATATACAAACCAATAAGTTTGTAATTAAAGGAAAGTACAATCAGCTGCTGCAATTATTAAATGCGGTAGAAACAAATTACAACTACACAGCCAAAGTAGTATCGGCTAAATATTACAGCATAAAAGATCTGCAAACCAAACAAACTAATTTATACCTGGCTATGATCACACAATCATTCAGGCAGCACGAACCTACTAATAAATAACACCATGAAAACATCTTTCACCTATTTTATTATTCTTTTATTAAGCTTTTTTTTATCGGGTTGTACAAAAGATTTTGTTGTAAAGAATATTAAGAATTCTACTGTCAACATTATTTCTCCGGCAGACAATTTAAGCACTCCTAATAATTCAATTATATTTTGGTGGGATGTGGTAGAAGGTGCTGAAAAATATAATTTACAAATTGTAAAGCCAAACTTTACTTCGGTTGCACAATTGCTGGTCGATACCAATATAACAGGCTTAAAATTTAATTATTCATTTACGCCGGGCACTTACCAATGGCGTATTAAAGGTGTTAATGCAGGCGGCAGCACAATATATACAACAAGAACGCTGACTATTGATACCACCAGTAACCTTACCTACGGCACTGTTAATCCTATTAATCCCGTAAGTAATTTTAAAACTGCCAATAAAACAATTACATTTTCTTGGGTCCCGCTTAGTGCTGCAAGCTCTTATAATGTTGTGCTTTCTGATGCTACCGGGCAAATAGCTACTTTAACTACGGCAAATACAAGTACCGTGTATACCTTTGCCGTTGAAGGCACTTACAGTTGGAAGGTACAGGCTCAAAACTCATTCAGCTTTTCGCAATTTAATTCACCAAGATATTTTAAAATTGATCAAACAAGTCCGCAGGCTCCTTTACTTGCTACGCCTTTAAATGCAACCACCGTAAAAGACACTTCTTTCTTTAGGTGGAACTACAACGGGGGAACCGCAAATACAGATGTTAAATATGACAGTATATATATATCTGTTTATCCTGACAGTTTTTTTGTAGCTCCTATAAGGGGTTCGGTTACCAGAATAGGGTCAGCGTTAAGTAATAGGGTAAGAATCAATACATTTGTAACCTATTCTAATACGGTTACAGTGTCGCCCAATTATTGGTGGAAAGTAAAGTCAATTGATTCTACAGGAAATGTATCATCTCCATCACAGGTGTTTAAGTTTAAATTAAATTAATGGGTAAAAAAGGTAAGTTATACTTCATCGTTTTTATTAACCTGTTGGCTTGGGGCTATGTGGGTTATAAAATATACAGCGCTTTGCAAGGTGGCGATGATGTAGATTTGGGTCATGATGTAACTACTATTAAAAAAATAAATGAAACTGTTAAAGAAGAAAAAACATTTCTTGCCTTAAATTATGATGATCCTTTTTTAAAAGCCGGTAATTTTTCGAATACATCCAATAACAATGTTAAAAATTATGGAAGCACCTCGGCTTCTTTTAAACCCAAACCGGCAAGCGCTGTAAACAAGCCTATTGCTGCCATCGTTGAGGTTAAACCTACGCTGGATATAAAGTATTTAGGCTTGCTTAAAAACAATGATAAATGCACACAAACAGCCATGCTGAGCATTAATGGCCGTTCGGTGTTTGTGAAGCAGAATGATGTGATTGAAGGGTTTACCGTGCAGGAAATTTCAGGTAATGATATTAAGATCAGGAAAGGTAAAGAAGTAATGACCATCGGTAAGTGATTAATACTTTGTTTTCTGTAAACATCTCCATAAATTAAAATAAAACGAAGTTATACTCATATATAGTTATTATATTAATCTTATATACTCATATATAGTGTTAATAAGGTGTTGGTATTCAAGCCTATGTTAACTTATTAACAATTTTAAACTTTTTACTCTTGTTTTTTTTGTGGGAAATTTTATTATTCATTTATTTGTCAAAATATTAACAGTTGTCAATATAATAATACATGAAAACATTTTTTTTATTGATCGTCTTTATGAGTATGACTGCAATAGCTTTACAGGCACAAAGTGCTCATCCCACCATTAAAAGCTTTACGCTTAAATTTGAGGACGGCGATCCAGGATCGGTCTCCAAAACAATGGATTCGTTAGTAATTGTAACCTACATCATTAAGCTGAAAGATACCCTTAACTTAAATAAGATTTATGCAAGGATAAGCTCAGGACAAACCACTAAAGGAAACCTTCTGTTGGTTAATTATATGTTTAACGGAGCACCTGTATTGGATAATGGGGCTTATGTGTTTAAAAGGAACAAGGATATTATCTATATCAAAACCATTACCACTACTCAAAAAGCAGAGAATAATTATGAAGTTTTTACGGAAGATAATTCCGGGAAGCTGTCTCCTTGCCTGAATTGGAAAAATCAATAATCATTTATGAAAATTATAAAACTATGTATTTTAATACAGGCTGTTTTTATAGCAACCGTTTCTTTTGCACAAAGACCAAAGGTTAAGCCCGGTATTACACACGTAACCTGTATAGGAAGCACAAACGGTTCCATAATTCTTACAGCTATAGGTACAAGTACACCTTATACTTATACATGGCAACCTGGAGGAGCCACCGGTAGTAGTATTACAAGTAAAGGCGTCGGTAACTATTCAGTTACTATAAAAACTGTAGCTTCTACAACCGCTTCATCAACTTATAATATAGGTTATAAAGCGAATTGGATAAACCTGTATCCGGGTTTGGTAGTGAGTGGAGATAACCTGGTTCAAAACAGATCAGATATGGCCGGCACCTGGTTAGAGGCTGCTTATACTTCCAATACTTTGCTTCCATCTACTGATGGATGGATAGAATATGTAGTTACAAATACCGGTTATAATAAAGCCTTAGGATTGTTGGATGTGCCCGGTGGACTTTCCTCCGGGTTTAACGATATTGATTATGGAATTATGCTTAACTCGGGGGGCTCTATCAGCATATTAACTTCGGGGAGTGCTGCGTTAAGTGCGGCTACATATACAGTAGGCGATGTGATCCACATAGGCAGGGTAGGTACAGGCATAGTATACAGTATTAACGGCACTACCATAGCAACAGATGTAGTACCGGGGGCTATGATGCTGGTAAACTGGATGGGCAAAGGTGTTATTTATGATTACGGTGCTATGCTCGAGAGCGTAGGTTTTAGTTTCCCGTCTTTGTATGGTAGCGCAGGCCCACCACAAACAATTACCTGCGCTGTAGGCACGGTTACTTTAACAGGCAGCTCCACTACACCTAGTGTTACTTACTCATGGACGCCCGGCGGAAGCACAAGTTCCACTATAGCAGTAGCAACGGCAGGTACTTATACCGTAAAAATCACAAATCCTACAACAGGCTGTTCAATAACTGCTACAACTGCTGTAGTAACAAATACAACACCTCCCAATGCAACTATTAATAACCCGGCTGCAGCTTCTGTACCAACATTGGGTTTAAACGCCTACTGGCCTTTTAACGGTAATGCGCAGGATCAAAGCGGTAATGCAAATCACGGAATAGCATCAGGAGCAGCTTTAGCTGCCGATCGTTTCGGTAATGCAAACATGGCCTATTCCTTTAACGGTACAACCAGCCGTATTGATGTTCCCCATTCATCTACTATTGATATGACTACGGGCCAGGATTATACCATGTCTTTTTGGATCAAATCAAATACGGGCAACTCCAATGCCATTCCTATTGCTAAAGGAACATACGGTTCAATAAACGGGTATGCTATTTACGTAAATAATACCGGTGCAGGGTATTGCAACAGCGCAGGGCAGTTATCTTATTATGTTGCTGCCGGTTCAAACGGCGATGCCTGTGCAAATAATCCTATCAGTAATGATGCTACGCAATGGTATCATATAACAGGTCAATATAAATATTCCACCAACCTAACCACCATATTTGTTAATTCGGTTTTGCAAACAGATATGGGTTCAAGCTCAGGAACATTAAGTAATACTAAAAAATTAAGCTTCGGTGCTTATAACGATGGTTCCCTTGCCTATTTTAACGGCTACCTGGATGATATTCGTTTTTATAACAGGCTCTTAACCCAAACAGAAATAAATGCGCTGTATAATGAGCCTAACCCTGCAGGTGTTTTTACATGCACAACTCCTTCCGTAGTATTAACCGGTACTTCAACCACATCAGGCATAACGTATTCATGGTCGCCGGGCGGAATAACCACCTACAGTAATAATGTGTCTGTGGCCGGTACTTATACGTTAAAAGTTACCAATTCCGTAAACGGTTGCTCTACATCCGCCATAACAGCTATTTTAGCTAATACGGTAGCGCCAACATTAACACTTACAGCCTCGAGTCCGTCGCTTTGCGCGGGTAGTGCGGGTACATTAACCGCATCAGGAGCCCCAACTTATAGCTGGAATTTCGGGCCTACCACCGCTTCGGTTACCGGTACACCAAGCGTAACAACAAGCTATTCAGTTGTAGGTACCGGTACAAACGGTTGCGTATCCACTAAAACAATCAGTATTACGGTTTACAGCCTTTCCGCAAACGCGGGGGTCGATGTATTTGTAAGCACGGGAAGCTTGGTTACACTGGGCGGAAGTCCATCAGCATCAGCCGGTTCAGGCAGCTATTCATACAGCTGGACACCTTCAACCGCCTACAGCCCTTCGTCTACAAATGCTAATCCTTCCATTACGGCCAATACCACGTATAATTTTATGCTAACCGTAAAGGACCTTACCACAGGTTGTGTAAAAACAGCGTTTAAAATTGTTTCCATCGACGGCCCTTATTATTTCATTTTAAAGAAAACACTTGATGCGGGGTATTATAATTCGTTTAATCAAAAGCTCTATTTCCAGTTCGAAGAAGAATACTTTGACGCGTCGGGCGCACTCAGCTATTCAATTGTAACGGATCAAAACTCTGCCGTTTCCTCACCGCCCACCCTGATTGAAGTAATAGGAGATAATCGTTTTTCGATAAATTTATCGGCGATATCCGGTTTATCGGCAGGTAGCTTTTACAGGATAGCCGTAACCAATAAAAAAAATGAAGTGTTTTACGCACGCTTTAAATATTAAGAGTATGAATTATAAAAAAATAGTAGTCCCCGTTTTACTTCTTGTCCTTATTGCTTTTTCAATATTCTGGAGCATGCATGCTTCAAAAAAAATTGCTTATGTGAATACCACTTCATTGTATGACGGCTTTAAGCTTAAAAAAGAATTAGAAGATAAATACAAGAAAGTGCAGCTTGCCCGACAAAACCTGTTAGACAGTATAAAATTTAAAATTCAATATATTTCTATTAAAGGAAACGCTTTAACAGAGCCTGAAAAAAACATGATAGGTGAACTACAGCGTTCTTATTTATATAAAGAAAAAGAATTTGCTTCAGAAAATGAAGGTACGGCCCAACAATATTCCGAACAGATATGGAAACAGATTAACCAATATGTAAATGATTACGGAAAAGAATATTATTATGATGTTATATTCGGCGCCACAGGACAAGGAAATATAATGTACGCTAAAGAGCAGGATGATATTACAAAGAATGTTTCAGAATATATAAATAATAAATATTCGGGTGTTAAGTAAGCTTTTACACATAGCGCTTTTTTTAATTACTCTTTATTCCTGTAAAAGGAATAGTGATAACTCATGTGTGATTAACTCGGATAGTGATGCCCGGGAATTTATTGAAAAAGAAAGCGAAAAAAACACTTATAAAAAAAGAATAAAGGAAGTGGATTTTAAATTAAAATATATTTCTAACGAACAAATGGCCTTGGAGGATATGAAAGGCCTTTCAGAAGTAACACAGGCGGGATTCGATTCAATTATAAAAAATTATGACAGCTTATTATTTTTTAATCTGGAGGTAACGATTGATAATTTTAATGAAGAGATGCTGAAATATAAATTAGGAGAAAACCCAGAGGCCTCCTATAATGATCGAATAGACTACTACTCATTCAGAATGCAAAAAGACATTAACCTTGTCTTATCCGAAAAAGATACTGTACCGTGTATCCTATACCATTACGAAAGAAATTACGGCGTGTCTCCGAAAAACAATTTTATGATTGGCTTTAAAACATCAAAAATTAGGAATGCCGTATTGGTTTATGATAATAAATTTTTAAACACCGGAACTGTAAAATTTGCTTTAAACGAGCAGGAAATATTAAACCACCCGAAGATCAAGATAAATTAAATATATGATAAAACTATTTGGAAATAACAGGCGAAAACGAATAATCAGTTTTTTTCTACTCATCACATTCGTTTCCGAAATTGTGACGCCCACAGCAACTCTTGCATTAACGGGAGGCCCTTCACAGCCGGAGGTTCAGGCTTTTACGCCTATAAACACATCAGAAATGGTGGACCTTACATCTGGTGATTTTAAATACAATATTCCTTTAATGGATGTGGGCGGTTACCCGCTCAACATTGCTTATAATTCCGGTATTGGCATGGATCAGGAAGCAAGCTGGACAGGCCTTGGATGGAACCTTAATGTAGGGGCTGTTAACAGGAACATGCGCGGCTTACCCGATGATTTTAACGGGGATGTGATAGAAAAAGAATTTAATATGAAAGACAATAATACCTATGGTGTTACAGTGGGTGTGGGCCTGGAATTATTCGGTTACAGCAAAACTAAAAAAAGCGGGTCATCAGGAAAATTAAATATAGGTCTGGGAATCAGCTATAATAACTATACGGGTATAGGCATGGAACAAACAGCCAGTATTGGTATTTCTGCCGGTAATCCGAGCAAAGGATCCATGAATTCAAGCCTTGGAATGAAATCAAGCAACAGTGGCGGCTTAACTATTACGCCTAACCTCAGTTTTTCCGCTAAAACAGACGAGTACTCAAAGAACGACGAAAAAACCAGCGGCTCGGCATCTATCGGCATCGGTGTAAGTATGAATTCAAGATCAGGCTTAAAAGACCTGAGTATAAATGCAGGTTATAACAGAACTACAGAGAAAAATACAAAGCTGAATATCGCCACTCCTTTTGGTACTATTATGACGGGAATAACATTGGCCTCATCCTCCCAAAGCGGCGGAGTGGGTTCGGCAGGTGTCATTAATTTCGGTGCCTCTACATTTGTTCCCCATATTCAAAACTCCATGGTTAATAATTCTGTGGCGTTGAGTTTTAAGTTAGGAACTACTATTTTCGGGCTCGACGGTGATATTACTCTTGGGGGATATTTTTCTAATCAGTCCCTGTTAACTAAAACATCCTCACTACCTGCTTACGGTTATATGTTTAGTCATACCGGGCAAAATTCCGATAATGTACTGATGGATTTTAACCGTGAAAAAGACCAGACGTTTAGCCGCTATACTAAAAACTTACCTATCACCAACCAAACGTATGATGTGTTTGCTGTATCAGGGCAGGGTATGGGTGGTGCTTTCAGGCCATTTAGGAGCGACGTGGGGTATATGTTTGATAACAAAACCACCAATACGAGCGATAGTTACTCGGCTGGGGCTGAATTTGCTGCAGCACAAACAGCTCACTTAGGGGTTAATATTTCGGTGGTGGATGTAAATACAACCACAGGTAAATGGGAAAGTAATAACGACGCCAAAACTAATTTATCAGCCCGTGCAACCACAAGTTTAAATGCCGCTTATGAGCCTTATTATTTTAAAGAAGTAGGTGAAAAATCAACTAACGATGTACAGAGCACATTATACAGCAACCTGGGAGCTGATAACGCTTACCGGATTAAAATTGACGGGTTGGCAAATCACAGGGCAACGCTTAATTTAGAGCGCTTCCAGGGTTCTTCCACTATTCCTGTACCGGCAATCAATGTAATTACGGAACGTCAAAAAAGAAATCAGGTATTATCTACCCTAACCTTTGATGAAGCCAAACTTTACGGATTTGATAAAAAAATA
>JANYGK010000002.1 GCA_025362395.1 Bacteroidota bacterium | reverse complement strand
CAAGCCCAACAGCTCAAAGAAGCAGGATTGACCGCTTACATTTGTTCTTTAAAATATACTCACGATTTTCAATGAGTCGCTTTAGGTTTATTTTACCGACAATGTAATGATAGCCGCTCCCGGTGTATCGTTCCGTGATCTCATCAAATTTGATCTGCTCCAAATCTTTCTGAGCATTAAATCTTAAATACGCCTGTACCAATACATCGTTGGTAAATCCGGGTGCTTTTTTCTGCGCATATTTTTTAAATTCATATTTATACCCGTGCGATAAGGCTGATATATCTGATAATACGGCAGCCCCTGTAGGCAGGCTTCCCGCACCTCTTCCCTGAAGAAATTGCTCCCCCGAAAATTTGCCTTCTACAATTACGCCGTTAAATTCGTTATCTACATTATATAAATGATTGCTTTCTTTAATGAAACGCGGCAATACAAAAACGCTCACTTTATCATTTTCCAAACGTTGGATCACCGGTGTCAGTTTTATTTTATAGCCTTTCTCAGAAGCATATTTAATATCATTGTCATGCAGGGTATTGATACCGATATTGAGTACATCATCAGGTTTAATAATTAATCCGAAAGCATGTAAGGCCAAAATGATCGCTTTAAATTTAGGATCAAACCCTTCCACATCGTTTGTAGGATCTGTTTCCGCGAAACCTTTATCCTGCGCCTGCTTCAAGGCATCGGCATACGATAACTTTTCGTTAATGGTTTTCGTTAAAATATAATTCGTTGTCCCGTTAAAGATGCCGGATACTTTTTCGAGCTCTTCATTATCAAAATATTCTTCCAGGGTTCGGATAATAGGAATGCTGCCGCAAGCCGCTGCTTCATACAACAAAGACACATTGTTCTCCTTTTGTAAAAGGTATAGCTCTTCGAGATGAAGCGCCAATAACTTTTTGTTGGCTGTTACTACATGCTTGCCTCTTTTAAGCGCTTCGCTTACAATGTAAAACGCATCTTCCGCGTTATCAATTAATTCAACGACTATATCAATTTCAGGATCATTTAAAATATCCCATTTATCATAGCTTATTAATTCAGGGCCTAAAGCACGGTCTTTAAACTTATTTTTAACCACTACTTTTTTAATGTCGGCTTTAAAGCCTGTACTGTTATTCAGTACATGGTAAAGTCCTTGCCCCACACAGCCAAAGCCGAATAATCCTATTTTTAATTTATTGCTCATTGTCTTATTTATTTAAGGTTACTAATTGAGATACAGTTTGATTTGCTTTATAAAATTGATTGATGTGTTCCGATAATTGTTTTGTTTCTATTAAAAATCCGTCGTGCCCGTAAAGAGAGTCTATTTCTTTATACACTGAGCCTTTAATATATTTAGCGAGCAATTGCTGTTCATTTAAAGGGAACAACAAATCGGAGGTTACGCCAATTACTAAAGTCGGCACTTCGATCGTATTTAAAACAGTTTCCACGCTGTATGCTCTCTCCCTTGCTACATGGTGCGAATCCATTGCCTCCGAAAGCCTTACATAGGAGTAGGCGTTGAATCGTTTTACGAGTTTTTCTCCCTGATAACGCTGGTAAGATGCTGCCGCATGATTATTAATATTATTTGTTCCCGTACTTTTTTGCGTGCTGTTATATGTGTGGTAATTTCTGTAACTTAATAAAGCAATGCTTCTGGCAGCCTGCAAGCCTTTGTTACCGCCATGTTCAGAGTTTGAAAAATAAGTGCGGTCTGCTTTAATAGCCAAACGTTGCGATTCGTTAAAGGCAATACCCCAGGGTGAATGTTGAGCATTAGTGGCAATCAAAATTAAATTCTCTGTAAGCTCCGGTTCCTGCAAAGCCCATTCCTGCGCTATTTGTCCTCCCTGCGAACCGCCTATGAGTGTATGGATTTTATTGATCCCTAAATGTTGCTTCAACACCTGCAATGTATTAGCCATATCTCTGATCGTTATTTGAGGGAAATAACTGTACCATGCTTCGTTCGTATCAGGGTTACTGCTTAAGGGGCCGGTAGTTCCATAGCAAGAACCTAAATTATTGGCGCATACTATAAAATGCTCTTTAGGATTAAACAGATCGTTCGTACCAAATAACCCCGGCCACCAGTCAAACACATCGCTGTTAGCGGTAAGCGCATGTACCACCCAAATCACATTGCTCTTATCTTTGTTCAGTTCCCCGTAAGTATGGTAAGCTATTTCCAGCTGTGGAAGAGATGTACCGTTTTCTAAAGCAACTCTTTTTTTATG
Source organism: Bacteroidota bacterium (assembly GCA_025362395.1). Classification (GTDB taxonomy): domain Bacteria; phylum Bacteroidota; class Bacteroidia; order B-17B0; family Aurantibacillaceae; genus UBA4416. The sequence continues at coordinate 5,369 of JANYGK010000002.1, read as the reverse complement.
ACTATATTTTTTTTGACTCATGTAGTTGTATTTGGTTTCTTAAGAATAGTAAAGCAAAACTTAACAAAACACTTTACTATCCTTAATCGACCGGTATTAATTACTGAAAATAGATTCTGAAAAAATTAATTGTATGTTTTCATTAGATGATAAAATATTGACGTCACTAATTAAACGCTTGCTGTGAAGCTCTCCGGGGAAGGGAAACTTAACGCCTCCCCTTTGTGCGAAACCATAGGCGGCTTGTAAGCTTATAAATTTACGGTGTTGTTCTTCACCGATTAAATTAACGGATTCAATTTGTTTGGTATAGGTATAGTTAGGTGTGTTCATAGTACTTCTTTTTTAATAGTTGAAACGAAATGTTTGATAAACGATCCAAAAGGATACGTAGAGCTTAGCCCGGGGAGCCAAGGTTAATTTTCCGATAAGATAAAAGGAAAATTAGCTTAGCACATACTGCAGCAGCAACACATACAAGCCGGCATAAAAACCGAAGTACTAGAATTAAAAGTTACACGAAGGTTACTTTTTGTTTGGATTGTTGGTGATTCTGTGTGTTTCATTTTCTTTGTTTTTAATTTATTTACCTCCGTTTTACATCGGAGTAGGAGTTGGCACCTGTTTTCCAATTTCGTTTTATCGAAACTTTTAGTTGGTTGCCAGTGGGTCTGTGAGCCTATTCTCTCGCCACTTCTTAATAAACTAATTACACACAATTGAGGTAATTAATCTGTTGCAAATTTACGGCATTTAATTTTACACTTCCAAATAAATTTTCATTTATTTTAAAAATAGTTGTATTATCAATGCTTCCGGACCATGTTTTCTGTTTTTTTAACCACATAGTTACATAGAAAATATAGGAAATAGGAAACACAGAAAAAAAAGTTTTAAATTCTATGTGCCGATGTAATTGATAATTTTATTTCACAACTAAATACAAATCTTACATTTGCGCGTGCTTAAAAACGTCAGTAAACATCATTTACTTTTACACTTCATTGTCTTTATTTGGGGTTGGTCGCCTATTTTGGGTAAAGGCATTAGCATTGGCGCTTTACCGTTAGTTTGGTTTCGCATCGGCTTAACCGTTTTATTAATGGGATTATATTTAATTTACATTAAAGCGAGCATCAAAATTTCTTTCAAAAAACTAGTACAGCTTAGCATTATCGGTCTTATAATTTGCGCGCATTGGCTTTGCTTTTACGGCGCTATTAAAGTATCCAATGTGTCAGTGACCATGGCGGCATTCAGCACCGGTACGCTGTTTACAGCCATTGTTGAGCCCATTATCTATAAACGGAAAATTGTTTTTTATGAATTAATTATCGGGCTCATCATTATCGGCGCTATCTGTTTAATTTTTTCAGTTGAAGTTAAGTACGGACTCGGTATTTTATTAGGAATTCTTGCGGCCCTTACTGCCTCTATATTCAGCGTATACAACGGACTTTTTATCCAGGATATGAAAGAGCCGATCACTTCCCCGGTATTATCTTTTATTGAATTAAGTGCCGCCTTTGTAGGTTTGAGTATTTTCTTAGGATTTAAAGGCAGCTATTCCCCGGAGTTTTTTACACTGTCAAATCAAGACATTATTTTACTGATTATTTTTGCGGGTATTTGTACAGTGTACCCGTTTATAGCCAGTGTTAATTTAATGAAACATTTAACACCCTATACCATTAACCTTACGGTTAACCTGGAAGGCTTATACGGCATAGTGTTGGCGGGCTTATTATATCATGAGAATAAGTACCTCTCTACTACTTTTTATGTAGGGTTTTCTATTATTTTATCGGCCATTTTTTTTAATGCCGTTCTTAAACAAAAGTTTAGTAAGTAATAACTATTCTGTAACATAAAACCTTACCTTTGCAAAGTTTAAAAATAAGACCATGCAATTTGAGCTAAGCCTTGATTATTTAGAGCGTTTAAAAACTGCTATTTCCAACAAAGAAAACAGCACTATTAAAGCGCAGCTTGAAGAGCTGTACGCTGTAGATATTGCGTTGATCCTTAACCGGCTTGATGTTGAAGAGGCTAATTACTTATACGATATTTTAGACGAAGAAATTGCAGCCGACGCTTTACTTGAAATGGAAGAAGAGAAAAGGGAGGCCTTATTGGCTACTTTTTCTACTAAAGAGATTGCGGAACAGCTCGACAATATGGAGTCGGATGATGCCGCCGATGTGATCAACGAATTACCGGAAGCAATTCAGGACGAAGTATTATCGCATATTGAAGACATTGACCAGGCAAGTGATATTGCCGACTTAATGAGCTTTGAAGAGGGAACTGCAGGTTCATTGATGGCAAAGGAGTTAGTGAGCGTGTATGCTCATGAAACCGTAACAGCCTGTATTGATGAGATTCGCAGGCAAACGGAGAATGTGGAAGTGATGTACGCTGTTTACGTGGTGGATGATAATGAGAAGTTGATCGGCATGCTGTCATTAAAGAAATTAATTATTTCTCATCCTTTAGCATTAGTTGAAGAAATTTATGACGCTGATATTATTTCAGTAAAAACATCCGCGTCGAGTGAGGAAGTAGCAGACCTGATTCAAAAGTATGACTTGGTTGTATTACCCGTAGTTGACCAATTAGGAAGACTTGTAGGAAGAATTACGATTGATGACGTGATGGATGTGATGCGTGAAGAAGCTGAAAAAGACATTCAGCTCATGAGCGGTATTACGGATGACGTTGACAGTAATGACAGTTTATGGCGTTTATCGAGGGCACGTATTCCCTGGCTGTTAGTAGGCATGTGCGGTGGTATTATAGGTTCTCGCATTATCGGAAGCTATGAACAGCAAATTCAACTACGACCTGAAATGGCTTTTTTTATTCCGTTGATCGGTGCTACCGGTGGTAATGTAGGCGTTCAGTCTTCCGCTATTATTGTACAAGGATTGGCAAGTAATACTTTAAAAATAGACCGCATTGCACCAAAATTATTTAAAGAATTAGGTGTAGGATTAATAAACGGTTTAATTTGTTCGAGCCTAATTTTAGGATATAATTTATTAATCAGCGAATCATGGGCGCTGGCAGCTACAGTAAGCGTAGCCTTATTTACCGTTATTTTATGCGCGTCGTTTTTAGGAACATTTGTTCCCTTAACGATGCACCGTTTTAAAATAAATCCCGCTTTAGCAACCGGCCCTTTTGTAACCACTTTGAATGATATTATAGGAATTTCTATTTATTTTTTAGTAGGCCGGTTGTTATACAGCACGCTGTAATACTTTAATAGCAATGGAAATACATTCTCTTGAACAGCTTCGCTCCGGTAATTTTAAAAATGTCAAAAAAATAAAAATTTCCGCGGCGCTCACCGAATTCCCCAAAGAATTATTCGAATTTACAGAAACCCTGGAGCTTCTTGATCTTTCAAACAATTTATTAAAAAGCTTACCGGATGAAATGGTTCAATTTAAAAAATTGAAAATCTTATTTTTTTCTGATAATCAATTTACCGAATTTCCTTTGATATTAGGACAATGCGCTCAGTTGAGCATGGTCGGTTTTAAAGCCAACAACATTAATTTTATTCCTGAGCAAGCGTTTCCCGAAACCTTGCAATGGCTTATACTAACCAATAATCAAATTGAACGTCTCCCCTCTTCTATCGGGAAATGTGTGCCTTTACAAAAAGTAGCTTTAGCCGGAAACAATTTAAAAAGCTTGCCGGATGAAATGGTGAATTGTAAAAATTTAGAATTGCTTCGAATCTCCGCAAACCAATTTACCGAATTACCGCAATGGTTATTGGAAATGCCACGGCTGGCCTGGCTGGCCTATTCAGGCAATCCGTGTACATACGAAAACAGTATCTCAAAAAAATTACCGCTCGTAAACTGGAACACGGTTTCATTAATGGAACAGCTTGGCGAAGGCGCATCGGGCGTTATTTCCAAGGCACACTTAAAAGAAAACAACTTTGGAACCGATAAGGAATTTATTGCCGTAAAAGTATTTAAAGGTGAAGTAACCAGTGACGGTTACCCGGAAGATGAAATGAAAATTTCAGCGGAAATCCCTAAACATAAAAATTTGGTAACGGTACTTGGTAAAATTTATGACCATCCTGAAAATAAAGATGGGTTGATCTTCGAATTAATTCCACCTGCTTACAAAAATTTAGGTATGTCGCCAAGCTTTGCTACCTGCTCACGCGACACATTTAAGGAAGGAACGACTTTTACGTTCTCCGCTATTTTAAAAATTTTAAAATCTATTGCAAGCGCCTGCATTCAGCTGCATTTAAACGGTATTATGCACGGCGATTTGTATGCGCATAATATTTTAATAGATGATAAAGCAAATACCTTATTCGGAGACTTTGGTGCAGCAACACCTTATGATCTTTCGAAACATACATCTAAATTATTGGAACGGATTGAAGTAAGAGCATTTGGCTATTTAATCGACGATCTTTTAAATCACCTTCATTCAAAAGATAAAAATTCAAAGTCTATAACTAAACTTATGGACTTAAAAAATATTTGTTTATTGGAAGAGGTATTGTTACGCCCCGATTTTAATCACATCGTCCGTTATTTGGAAGAGATACATTAATTATATGTCTACTCTTTTTTTAACGCGTTCAAATACTATGATGCCCAAAAATTTGGAGCAAACCGTGTGTTATGTGGCATTGTTTTTATCATTCGTTTCATAGACTTTTAGTGTCAGCCCATTTACTAATTTCCATTCCTCTAGTCCATTTGCACTCCTTCCCATTACTATTGCTGCCGCTAAAGAAGGGCTTGTAAATATATAATCTTCAAAAAACTCTAATGAAGTACCATTCTGTTTTATAATGTTTTTTTCAATAAGTTGTTGTCGTAATTTTATGAAAGAAGATGTCATAGACGGAACTGTGTCACTCGTGATTTTCGAACCTTTAAAAACAACGAAGCCGTCTGATGTCGGTTCGCCTTGAGCTTCAGCTCCGCGAGCAGCTTTTATCACGAAAATATCTTGCTTATGTCTTGGATTTATTTCACGTTTGTCCTCAAATACTTTATGCCCAAGTGTATTTACAAGCAATTTTATGTTCTCAATATACTCTTCCATTTCTGCTCTGTCAGATTCTGAAATCGAAGATTGAGTTGGAATTACTGAATTATCAACTTTATAACGGTCTGCGAATGTCGCAATATCATGTAATCTATTTTCGAGATATTTTACTTGTGCTTTATTTAATGTTTTGTCTTTGCTGTTAATAAAAATAATGACTTCGTGCCAAAAGTCTTTTTGAGTCAACTGTTGATATAATCTTTTCAGAACAGATTCTGCCTCTCCAATATAAACCTGATCTTTTCCTTCGTCATCTTTTCCAAATAAAA
>JANYGK010000021.1 GCA_025362395.1 Bacteroidota bacterium | reverse complement strand
CAGCTTGACGCCGTCCAGCACCCATTCGCCTGCCGTTATGGTAGCCCGGTGTTTGGGAACGGCTCCCACCGGGCTCGGCGAGGTGCCGATCGTTTGTATTACGCCCGCGAGGTCGTTGCTGCCGGAGTAGCCGTAACAGATACCCCGTTAGCGGAACTTAACGTAGCAGAGGGCGACCATGTATAAGAGTTAGCTCCTGATGTTGAAAGAGTCGCAGATCCTGCCGGACAAATAGTCGCATTTGGCGAAATAGTAATAATAGGGTTTACAGTCACCGCTACTTGTACTGTGTTTGTTCCTAAACAGCCGCTTGCATTTTTACCGCTTACCGTATAAACAGTAGTAGCAACAGGTGAAGCTGTAACAGATACGCCGTTTGCGGAACTTAACGTAGCAGAGGGCGACCACGTGTAAGACGTAGCGCCTGATGCCGTGAGAGTAGCAGATCCTACCGGGCAAATGGTTGAATTTGGAGAAATAGTAATAACGGGATTAGTGCCCATAGTAATTTGTACAGTAGCACTTTTAATACAACCACCGGCATTTTTTCCCGTAACGGTATAAATAGTTGTTGAAGAGGGAGAGGCTATAACGGAAAATCCGTTAGCAGAACTTAAACTGGCAGACGGAGACCAGGTATAAGAAACGGCACCTCCTGCCGTGAGTGTTTTACTTGTAGCCGGACAAATAGTAGAGCTTGGTGAAATTGTAACAGTGGGTAATGGATTGATATAAATCCTTACACTATCATTTCTAACGCAACCTATCCCGTCATTTATTGTTACTGTATACTTTGTTTGAACAGTAGGTGTAGCAACAGGGTTTGCAATAGAGGCATTATTTAATCCTGTTGATGGGGTCCAACTGTAAGTAAATGTTCCGCTGCCTCCCACAGCTGTTGGAGTTCCTCCAATGGTAGCAGATTGCCCGGGGCACACAGATGCACTGCTGCCTGCTGTTGCGGTACAAGTGCTTACTGTATTACAAATATTTAACCATACCGTATTTACCTGCGCAGCCGATAAGGTAGACGAACTCACCGACGCGTAACTAATACAACCTGCCTGGCTTTCACACGGGGCAACATTATCATCTCTAAAAAAAACAATAGGACTGGTGCTTGTAGCCGGTCTGTATAAATTTCCTGAGTCGAGGTAACTTGCAAAAAAAATGCCGTTCACATATACCGAAATAACATTTGTTACCCCATCTCTAATAAACGTAAACAGGTAATATACATTTGGATTAAAATATGGGCAAGGTCCTACATAGCCTGTTGGATAAAGCACTAAACAATTGTTCAATAAGTACATTCCATTATCCGACGTACCATTTGAAAAATCAATAACCCTGGTGTAGCCGCTTAATGCGCTAAATTTGCAAAACACATTTATACTATAAGCGGAGGTAATGGAAGTATTAGGATAACTTAAACCACCGCCTGCATTAAAGCAAAAGGCAGTAGAGTTTGAACAAAAGCCGGCACTTGTAGTAACAGATTGAGTGCCGAAACTTCCTAAAGCTGCCCCACAGGATAATAATTGTGTTAATGGACCACCTCCTAAAGTGCCGTTAAAATTATTATTAAAAAAATATTCCTGCAAAGGTTGAGCATTTAAGCAGCAATTAATAGTTATTAAAAAGAAAAGTATTTTGTTTTTCATTTACGGTAATAGTAGATGGATATGGAAAATTGAAGTTTATTTATAGATAAGCGGCCAACAAATAAAATAGCGAGCCATCAATAGCGATTTAAATTTTAAAAAAACAGACATTGAGATAACATGTATCAATTCGCAAAAAAAAGATTTCAAATAAATCAAGAATTCTGAATTTGTCATTTTAACAAATATACGGAATTTTAACATATTGAGGCTTTTATCGGTAATTATTAAGGCTTTATACAAATAAAATAGCAGTTTAGTAACGTGGATTTTACTGTAAATAATCCCATTTTATCTTCCAAAAATCAGATTAGTTCTTTTTAATTACTGAAACTGAATAATTGATCCAAAATAGATCACATATACTTTTGAATTTTTTAGATCGGATTTCCATAAATATTAACGCAAATAACTAAATTGCACTTTTATCGAAATTCACTTTTATACACATAAACCATAGTATAATTCATTGATCACTTTAAAATAGCTCCACTGAAGAATGATAAATTTCCACATTAAAAATTAAAAAATTCAACTACTGAATATGACTCAAGATAAAGAAGATAAAATAAGAAAAGCCTTTGCGCAGAAAGATTGGAATGATGTAAAAGCATCAGACAGTTGGCAGATCTTTAAAATAATGAGCGAATTTGTAAACGGATTCGAAAAAATGCAACAAATCGGACCATGTGTTTCCATATTTGGATCAGCCCGTACCAAACCTGAAAATAAATATTATATTTTAGCAGAGGAAATTGCATTTAAATTGACACAGCAAGGTTATGGTATTATTACCGGCGGTGGGCCCGGTATTATGGAAGCGGCCAACAAAGGCGCCAGGCGAGGAAAAGGGAAATCGGTAGGATTAAACATTGATCTTCCTTTTGAACAAAAACCTAATGATTATATTGACCGTGATAAAAATATTGATTTCGATTTTTTCTTTGTACGTAAAACTATTTTCTTAAAATACTCGCAAGGATTTATCGGAATGCCCGGAGGCTTTGGTACTATTGATGAATTATTTGAATCGCTTACTCTGGTACAAACTACAAAAATTGCCGAGTTTCCTGTTGTATTAGTAGGCATTGAATACTGGAGTGGTTTAATTGACTGGATAAAAGAAACAATGCTTTCAAAAGAAAGTAATATTAACGTGATCGATCTTGACCTTTTTAAACTGGTGGATACTGCCGATGAAGCCGTAAAGCACATTGTAGATTTTTACAGTAAATATTTATTGAAACCTAACTTCTAATCAAGAGAAGTAAAAAGATATAAGATTAAAGACTTTTATAATACTATTATAATAAACAACTATGTCGTCTATGTAACTATGTGGTTAAACCAAAAAATATGAAAACAATTTTAATAACAGGAAGCACCAGTGGTATAGGCCTTGGTATAGCTACAGAATTTGCTAAAACAAAACAATATAATATTGTATTTAACGGCTTAGAGCCTAACGGTTTGGAAATTGCCGAAGGTATTGGTAAACAATATGGTATTGAAGTGATGTACAGTAATGCAAATATGTTGCAGCCTGAAGAGTTAAGAAAAATGGTAGCAGACGCCGTTACTAAATTCGGAAAGATCGATGTATTGGTTAACAACGCAGGCATTCAGCACGTGTCTCCTATTGAAGATTTCCCGGACGATAAATGGAATGCTATTATCGGAATTAATTTAACCTCTGCATTCTATTTAACGAAAGCTGTTTGGAAAGGCATGAAAGATCGTAAATTCGGACGTGTGATCAATATTGCTTCCGCTCACGGATTAGTTGCTTCCGAATTTAAAAGCGCTTATGTAGCCAGTAAACATGGCATTGTAGGCTTTACGAAAACTATTGCTTTGGAGGGTGCCCCTTTTAATATTACAGCAAATGCTATATGCCCGGGTTATGTAAAAACGCCTTTGGTTGAAAAACAAATTGCCGATCAGGCAAAAGCGCATAACATGAGCGAAGAAGATGTAGTTAATAAAGTCATGCTTTTAAAGCAAGCCGTAAAAGAATTTGTATCGGTTGAAGAACTTGGACAATTGGCAGTGTTTTTGGCATCTGACATTGCTAAAACATTAACAGGAACGGCTCTGCCTGTTGACGGCGGTTGGAACGCACAATAATAAAAATAAACTTATTAATAATACAAAGCCCGATTACATTCGGGCTTTGCAGTTTATTACCGGCTTATACATTGATACCTAATAAGTATGAAGCCTTATAAAAATAGCTCAGGTAATTCGGGCGTAACTGCTTATGAAACCGACAAAACATGTATTCGCGTTAAATTTGTAGAAGGCTCTGTATACACGTATTCATATAAAAGTGCCGGTCGAAAACATATTGAACACATGAAGCTACTTGCAGCAAAAGGCAAAGGCTTAGCAAGCTATATCAACCAATATATAAAAGATAAATTCGAACATGATTTCACCCGGATTTAGTTTGATGCGGAGAATAAACATTATATTCTCCGCAAAAATGCGGAGAATAATTTGAAAATGCGGAGAATAAGACCTACATTTACCGCATAAATGCGGAGATTAAATAATATATATATCCATCAATCAGTTCAATGGCCTGATTTTACATGGGATAATGGCGCTATTATACCGGCATTATCCAATATACGTCATAAACAAGGTCGGTTAAAAGGAAATATGGAAATGTTGGGCTTTACGCAACAAAAAGAAACGATACTCCAAACCTTAACGCTTGATGTATTAAAGTCTACCGAGATAGAAGGCGAGATCTTAGACAGCGATCAAGTGAGATCTTCGGTTGCAAGACATTTAGGAATGGACATTGCAGGCCTTGTCCCTTCAGACAGGAATGTGGAAGGTGTTGTAGAAATGATGTTGGATGCCACCAGGCATTATAATAAATCGTTGAGTAAAAAGCGATTATTTGACTGGCACTCTGCTTTATTCCCGACAGGACGCAGCGGAATGCATAAAATAACTGTAGGTGATTGGCGCACTAACGAAAAAGGCCCGATGCAGGTAGTTTCGGGAGCAATGGGTAAAGAACGCATCCATTATGAAGCCCCTGAGGCAGATCGCCTTAAAAAAGAAATGAAATTATTTTTAGATTGGTTCAACACAAAACATTCTACCGATACTGTATTGAAAGCTGCCGTTGCACATTTATGGTTTATAACGATACATCCTTTTGATGATGGAAATGGTCGTATAGCAAGGGCTATAGCGGACATGGAATTAACGAAAGCAGAAGGCGACGATCAGCGTTACTATAGTATGTCCGCACAAATAAGAGTGGAAAGAAACGCGTACTATGCCATATTAGAAAAAACACAAAAAGGCAACCTTGATATTACAGAGTGGCTCTTATGGTTTTTAAATTGTTTGGATGGCGCATTAAACGCCACAGATAAAACATTAAAACGTATTCTTAACAAAACAAAGTTTTGGGATAAGCATACGCATACCGGTATTAATGAACGACAACGCTTTATGATCAATAAACTGTGGGACGGATTTAACGGAAAATTGAATTCTTCTAAATGGGCAAAGATCGCTAAATGCTCAGCGGATACGGCTTTGAGAGATATAACAGATCTTATAAATAAAAATATACTTGAAAAAGAAAACGCGGGAGGCAGAAGCACAACTTATATTCTAAAATAATAACGGTACTAATTATTTCTCTTGTTATATGCCGGCTTCATAAATTTTAATACTTCTTTATTAATGTCTTCGGCATAATACATTCTAAAGTGATGATTAAATTACTTGGCATAACCGGCAACCTGCGCTATTTTTTGAAAGTATAAAGTATCTTCATAAGATTGTTTAAAAGGAATCACATGAATGAATTTTTACCGATCCGCATAATTCATTAGTGTCATTTGTAACGCCTATATGGTTAGCAGGAAACATCGCCTTTTAATTAATATTAAAAACGTGCTACTCTCTTGTGGCAATAAGGCGTACCACCTTCTTTCTCGTAATATTCTTGGTGGTAATCTTCTGCCGGCCAAAACTTAGCAGCTTTTCTTAATTGGGTTGCCACTTTATAACCTTTTAATTTTAAGGTGGAAATCAGATCTTCTGCTGTTTTTTTCTGAGCATCATTCTCATAAAAAATAACTGATAAATATTGCTCTCCAATGTCATTTCCTTGTCCATTAACCTGTGTAGGGTCATGTATCTCAAAAAACAACTTAGCCAATGTTTCATAGCTTGTTTGTGAAGGATCGTATTCTACTTCTAAAGCCTCAATATGCCCTGTAGTATGATTGCACACTTCCTTATAAGTCGGGTTTTGTGTATGGCCTCCTGTATAACCTACAGTTGTTTTTACAACCCCGGGAGCATGTTGAAAATAATATTCAACACCCCAAAAACATCCGCCGGCAAAAATTGCCTTCTCCGTTACCTTCGCAGCATTTTTTTCCGGCACAAATAACATCGATGTTGAATTTACACAATGGCGTGTATCTTTATCATTTAAGCCTTCACCGTAAAATACGTGGCCTAAATGTCCGCCGCATGTAGCGCATGTAATTTCGGTACGCTGTCCGTCGGCGTCAGGTGTTTTTTTAACTGCTCCCGGAATTTCTTCTTCAAAGCTCGGCCAGCCGCATTCTGAATGAAATTTTGCATTCGATTTATACAAAGGTGAATTACACTGCCTGCAAGTATAAGTTCCGGCAATAAAATTATCAGTGTATTCCCCGGTAAAAGGAGCGTCTGTGCCTTTATTAATAATAACGCGTTGCTCTTCTTTAGTAAGGGTGTTTAGTTTCATAGTTCCGTTTTGTTTTATTCCTGTAGTAAGTTTTGAATTATCTGCGTTCTGACATTTTGTACCTGAGCACACGATCAATAAACATAAAATGCTTATGAACATAAAATGTATTGTTCTTTTTTGAGGGATCAATGAAGTGTTTTGCATGTCTTTATTTTTATGATTGTAAAGTTAAACAATTGAATCATTATAAAAGTTTTTGTTTGATCGTAATGTCATAAGCACTTACGTATTTTATGTTTTTTTGGTTTTTAAAGAGTAATGGGTAATTTTGGAAGAGATGAGGCAGATTAGAATATATATTTACAAATTAAAAAAAAATTAGCCCGACGATCACACAGATAAGCCAGATTTAAGAACACGAATGGAAGCCTGATAAAGTGAATCAATAAATTTAAAGATCTTTGATATCAGGGAGATTTGCGGGAAACCAAAACATTAATTATAACACATGAAATCAAACTTTTTACTAAACCCTAACATCACCTACTTAAACTTCGCTTCATTTGGTGCTTGTGCCAAACCGGTTTTTGAAGAATACCAAAATAAACAACTGGAACTTGAAAGAGAGCCGGTTCAATTTATTGCGGTTAACAGTACAACGTATTTAAAAGCTTCGAGGCAGGCATTGGCAAACTACATTCATTGTCATGAAGATGATATTGTATATACACCGAACCCTTCATACGCAATGAATATCATCACAAAAAGCTTACAGCTGAACCCGGGTGATGAGATCCTGACTACTGATCTGGAATACGGCGCTATGGATCGTGCCTGGAGCCATTATTGTAAAAAGAATAAAACCACCTATGTCAGGCAAACCATTACCTTACCCATAACCTCTAAAGAACAAATTATTGCTGAGTTCTGGAAAGGCCTAACACCCAATACAAAGGTTATTTTTCTTGGACAAATTACCAGTGCCACTGCTTTGATATTGCCCGTAAAAGAAATTTGCTATATGGCAAAAGAAAAAGGGTTGCTTACTATTATAGACGGCGCGCATGTTCCGGGCCATATTCCTTTAAATTTATCTCAATTAAAAGCGGATATCTATACAGGTGCCTGCCATAAATGGATGATGACTCCTAAAGGCTGCTCTTTTTTATATGTAAGTAAAGAGCACCAACCATGGGTTGATCCTTTAGTAGTAAACTGGGGCTATGAAAGTGCAGCACCTTCACATTCTCAATTTCAGGATTATCATGAGTTGCAAGGCACAAGAGATATTTCCGCATTTTTAACAGTACCAAAAGCGCTTGAATTTATGCAGCAACATAATTGGGAAAAACAAACGTATGATTGTCGGAAATTAGTAAGAGATAACGTGGCGCGTTTTTGTGAGTTGTTATATTCTAAACCGTTATGCCCTGTTACAGAGGAGTTTTTAGGACAGATGGTGAGCATACCTTTACGGACGAAAGAACCCGAAACATTGCAAAGGCTGCTGTTTACAGATTATAAAATAGAGGTTCCTATTATGAGGCACGGAGTCAATACGTATTTGAGGTATTCCATACAAGCCTTTAATTCTCAAAATGATTTGAATACGTTGTTTACAGCTTTGGAAAACATTTTAAAAAATACTTCTTTAATAGAATTAGATTAGAGAACTATTTTAAAATCTTTACTCGTAAAATTGTCTTTAAGCTAACGTGAAACTTTGCATTGCCGAAAAACCAAGTGTTGGAAAAGAAATTGCCCGTATACTAGGCGCAACAAGCCGTCGCGATGGTTTTTATGAAGGCAACGGATATCTGATCAGCTGGACCTTCGGGCATTTCTGCACCTTAAAATCACCGGAAGATTACAGCGATGATTGGAAACGATGGTCATTGGATTTTTTACCGATGCTACCTCCTAAATTTCAAATTAAATTAATAGATAATTCGGGTGTTCAAAAGCAATACGGTATTTTAAAAAATTTAATCGATCAATGTACTGAGGTTATTAACTGTGGTGATGCGGGAATTGAAGGAGAATTAATTCAGCGTTGGGTGTTAGCCAAAGCATTATGTTCGAAACCGGTAAAGCGATTATGGATCTCATCCATGACAGATGAAGCCATTCGGGAGGGTTTTGATAAATTAAAAGATGCCTCTGCTTACGACTTACTGTACGCGGCAGGTAACGCGCGTGCCATTGGCGATTGGCTTCTGGGAATGAATGCAAGTCGTTTATATACCGTAAAATATGCCAACGGAAAAGGTGTGCTATCTATAGGGCGTGTACAAACCCCTACCCTTGCGCTGATTGTGAACCGTTATTTAGAAATTACCAATTTTGTTCCTGAAACGTATTGGGAATTAAAAACAAATTACCGAGATGTCAACTTCAATTCAAGTCAGCGGAAATTTAAAAATAAAGAAGAAGCACAAACGCTTTTAGTTGAAATAAAAGACAAAGAGTTTGAAATTACTTCTGTCGTAAAAAAGAACACCAATGAGAGTCCTTTGCCGTTGTTTGATTTAACTGCCTTGCAGGTGGAGTGTAATAAAAAATTCAATTTTACGGCAGATGATACGTTAAAGCATATTCAAAAATTATACGAACAAAAATTAGTAACCTATCCAAGGGTAGACACGACTTACCTGCCGGAGGAAATGTACAGTAAGGTTCCCGGTATTTTAAAAAATATGCGTCCTTATGAAAGGATTATTTCGCCTTTATTAAGTAAGCCTTTACGAAAAAGCAAAAAAGTATTTGACGATAAAAAAATTACAGATCACCACGCTATTATTCCTACAGGCGTTGAGCCTTATTCGTCAATGCCCATGCCGGAAAAGCAGGTATATGATACAATAACTAAACGTTTTATAGCAGCATTCTATCCTGACTGTGTGGCATCAAATACTTCTGTGATCGGTAAGGTTGATATACATGATTTTACGGCAACGGGTAAACTGATTTTAGAAGAAGGCTGGCGTGTTATTTATCCTAAAAAAGAAAGTGATGATAAGGAAGAGGATGTACAGGTAATGCCGAATTTTGTGATCGGAGAAAAAGGTCCGCATGTACCTGACTTGCAGGAAAAACAAACACAGCCGCCAAAGCATCATACAGAAGCAACTTTACTGCGGGCAATGGAAACTGCGGGTAAACAAGTTGATGATCCTGAATTGCGTGAGCTCATGAAAGATAACGGTATTGGCCGGCCATCGACACGGGCTAATATTATTGAGACCTTATTTAAACGCACTTATATAACACGCCAAAAAAAGAATTTAATTCCCACAATTACCGGCATTGAATTAATAAAAACCATTAATAATGAATTGCTTACATCGGTTGAATTAACAGGCCAATGGGAAAAGAAATTACGGCAAATTGAAAAAGGAGAATATGATGCGCCTTTATTTATGCAGGAAATGAAGGATATGGTGAGCAGCTTAGTAAGCGAAGTAAAAACCGAAACCTTTTCACGCATTACCATTGAAGCTGCAAGCAAAGATGAACCGAAAAAAGTGATAAGTACAGCGTCTGACAATACAAATATAGAAAAAGAAAAAGCATCCGTTAAAAAAGTAAAAGCGGCAACAGACGAAAAAATGGTTTGTCCGAAGTGTAAAGCCGGAACTATTATTAAAGGAAAGGCTGCTTATGGTTGTTCTGCTTACAAAGAGGGCTGTACCTTTAGAGTTGATTTTGAATTTATGGGTAAAAAATTAAGTGATGCCCAATTACTTCAGCTGATTAAAAAAGGTAAAACAACTTTAATAAAAGGTTTTACGGTTAATGCTAAAAAAGTAAACGGTACCATAAATTTAGATCCTGAATTTAAATCTGCCTTTAATCCTGAGCCAATAACCGCTTCTGAAAGTAAAGATAATCTACCTGCAAGGTTAACCTGCCCTAAATGTAAAACAGGAATTATGATAAAAGGCAAAACAGCCTGGGGTTGCAGCCGTTTTAAAGAAGACTGTCGCTTTATTATTCCGTTTGATGCCTTACAAAAAAACAATGTCTCCAACGAATTAACAATCGAATTTTTAGGCTCCGTTTCATAGTTCCAAAAATTTTACAATAAATGTCAAATGCTACAAATTGTAGCATTTAAAGGCCCTCCTATCCTTATCTTTACATCATGTTTGCCATTATTGATATTGAAACCTGCGGCGGGAAATTTGATTTCAAAAAAGGAAGGATCACCGAGATCTGTATCCTGGTGCATGACGGCTTAACGGTTATTAAAAAATTTACCAGTCTTATTAATCCCGAGTGTTATATTACTCCTTATTTTACAAGCATTACAGGCATTACGAACGATATGGTAGCCGACGCCCCGAAGTTTCATGAAATAGCAAAAACCATTATTGAACTAACGGAAGGCTGTGTGTTTGTAGCGCATAATGTAGGTTTCGATTACAGTTTTATTAAAGATGAATTTTCTTCGTTAGGTTATGTTTATAAACGCGAAACATTATGCACGGTTAGATTAAGCCGTAAATTAATGCCCAACCGATTATCCTACAGTTTAGGGAAATTATGCGCCGGTTTAGGAATAGAAATTTTCGGACGGCACCGTGCGGAAGGCGATGCGGTAGCAACGGCAGAGCTGTTTGACTTATTGTTGCGGTTAAAAAATTCAAACCCTTTATATAAAAACAAAGGTGTTACAGAATTAATGACGCGCCGTATCGACTCTATTAAAAAATACATCCTCAACAAAATTCCGGAAACATGCGGCGTATATTATTTTTTAAATAAAGACCGGGAAATTATTTACGTCGGTAAAAGCATTAATATGTACAACCGCGCCATTAGCCATTTTAACAACGACATTAAGAAAGGTAAAAAAATGTTGAATGATTTATATAATGTAAACTTTATAGAAACAGGCAGCGAGCTGATCGCTCTATTACTGGAAGCGGAAGAAATAAAAAAGCATAAGCCCTTATATAATCGCAAAAGTAAATCGGAATTATTTACGCATGCCATAGATCATACGATTAACCGGCGAAAAATTATTCAATTTAAAATTGTGCCTTATGAAGAATCTGAGCAAGCCTTAATCTCTTGTGCCACCTATTCTACCGCACGGAGCTATTTGGATACCTGGATCGGGGAATACACCTTATGCCTGCAACACTGCAATTTAACTGAAGAAAGCAGTATATGCTTTAACCACCAGATAAAACAATGTAACGGCATTTGTGCGGGAAAAGAAGATATAGAGGAATACAATAAAAGAGCGGCCAAAGTTGTAAAAAGATTCACCTACGAAGAATCCGACTTTATATTAATGGACAGGGGAAGAAATGCCGACGAGCGTTCCGTTATATTGGTAGAAAACAGTAACTATGTAGGCTATACTTATATTGATCAATTCACGCAATGCGGCACACCCGAAGAATTAAAAGACATGGTGAAACGGCAAACATATTACCCGGATACCAATAACATGATCAAAGCACATTTACAAAAGCATACGCTTAAAAAAATAATTCTTCAAAAACGCATCGAGACTTATTATTAATCATTTTTAATAGTAAAGAACCCGGTTTTTACATAAAAAATTCTTTACTTTATAACATGTATAAGTACATTTTATGTTTACTGCTTCTTACTAAGATGTCGCATACCTTTGCGCAACAAGGTAATTTCAGAAGGCCTTTAACGTCCGCTGATTTTGCTTTCTTGAAAAAAGAAGCCGCTGAGTGTTTCGGGTTCAATGCCCACATGCAGCTATCCTATAACAGCCGCGATTTTGCACCCGGTAAAAAGAAAACGGGAGATAAACCCGCCACCTTAGAAAACATTGACTTACTTAAAAAGAAAATTGAGAAAACACCTAACGATGCAGGCTTGTATACACAGATAATGGGCATGTACAGTCGTTTAAACATGCCTGATGAAGCTATTGAATACCGCGCCAAATCTTTTGCCGTAATAAGTAATGTACTCAAACAACACCCTGACAGTGCTTTTGCCATTGTAACTTTGGGCGGAATTTACATGAGCGCTTTACAGGTTGACAGTGCTATGGCAAAATATAAACTGGCGCTTACAAAAGATCCGGGTAACAGGGAAGCTATGCTGTTACTGCCATTCATGCATATTATGAATGGTAAGTTTGATTCGGCTTATGCTTTTATCATTAAGCAAATTGAAAAAAATCCGGATAATTATACTGTTTACGAAGCATTACCGGCATATTATATTTATAAATTTTACAACCGGTTAGGTAAATTAAATGAGATGAAGACTGTAGAACCGGAAAAGTTGGAGCCGGAAGCTATGATCAATCTAAAATTATTGAGTGATTATTACGAGAGAGATAAAAATGATTTTAAGCGCGAATACCTCTACAGGGTTACTTATCAGGTATGTTATTCAACTTTGATCACTTACAAAACCATTAACGACACTACTTTTGATTATAAGAATGTAAAATTTATTATTTCTCCTAAAGATGAAGCAAACCTTAAAACTGCGGAAGTATTTTTCACAAAAAGCCTTCATAATAAAGACATACAAAATAAATTTTTACCTAACAAAATACTCGGCAATATTAATTTGCTGCTTAATAAACCTACAGAAGCGATTTCTTATTTAAAGAAAGCGATAAAACTTAAGCCTGTTAAAGAATGTACCGTTGGGGATAATACTTCTGAAGACTATGATAATTTAATTACGGCTTATTTTATATTAAAGGATACTGTACACTACGAAAAAACGATTCTTGAAAAAATAAAAGTAAAACCCGCTATTGAGCCCGCCGCAACAGATTATATTATGGCCGGGAAAATTAGCATTGACCGTAAAAAATTTACAGATGCCGAAAAATACTTTACGCAAGCCATAGAACTCGACACTAAAAACGCGGATATTTA
The DNA here is from genome assembly GCA_025362395.1 of Bacteroidota bacterium. Classification (GTDB taxonomy): domain Bacteria; phylum Bacteroidota; class Bacteroidia; order B-17B0; family Aurantibacillaceae; genus UBA4416. The sequence goes on along the minus strand of JANYGK010000021.1, from coordinate 114,769 downwards.
CCTCGGCCTTGCTTTAACCTATTACTTAAATACTAATTATAAAGATGCGTTAAGCAGCATTGATGAGGCTTACAAGATCAACCCTAAAAAGTGGGAGCTTTATATTTTATACGGTATCGTATCTTTATGCAACAATGATCCCGTAAATGCTTTTGAAGCTTTTAAATCCGGAAAAAGATTGCATAACAGTAAATGGATCAGGGTAGAATTGATGGAAAAATACTACGACATTTTTTAAATTTTAAAAATTGACTTACGAAACTGTTATAGAGCAAACTCAAAAGTGGATCAAGAATGTAGTCATCGATTGCAACTTTTGTCCATTTGCGGCAAGAGTATATTCAAACAAAACTATTCATTACACGGTAAGTAAAGCCACTACTATTGATGAAAGCCTTCAGCAGTTAAAAGATGAATTAGAATTACTGGATAAAAATGAATTGACTGAAACTGCCTTCCTTATTTTCCCGGAAAGCTTTGTAGATTTTAAAACGTATTTATTGCTCGTTAAAAAGGCTGAAAAATTACTGGCAAAAGAAGGCTATGACGGCATTTACCAAATTGCAAGCTTTCACCCGGACTATTGTTTTCAAGGTTCCGATAATGATGATCCCGCAAATTATACCAACCGTTCCGTATACCCCATGCTTCATTTATTAAAAGAGGAAAGTGTTACCAAAGCTTTAACATTCTTTTCTCACCCTGAAACAATACCTGATACTAACATTGCCTTTGCAACTAAAAAAGGCTTGCAATACATGCAGATGCTGTTGGCTTCCTGCAAATCATAGTCATCTAATTTTACCATTATTTAGTTTTTAATTCCAAGCAGGCTTTTGTATCTTTAATCTGTATGAGCTTTATGTTAAAAAGATACCTGTTCCCGGCAATCAGTATTGTCTTAATAATAGGTGCCTGCTCAAGACATTCTGCCCCACCTGATTTTTCAGGTTATCCGACTGAAATAGGAAAAATAATTGCTTACAAATGTGCTGTATCCGGTTGTCATAATACAGCGAGCTCCGGTGCTTCAGCAAACCTCGACCTTAGCTCTTATGCCTCTATGTTTAAAGGCTCTAATAACGGTGCTCCTGTTATTCCTTTTAGAAGCGATTTTTCTTCCTTGTGTTATTTTATTAATACTTATAATGAATATGGCCCGAAAAATTTACCGGTCATGCCACTTAATGCCGACCCTTTAAGTAAGGAAGAAGTTAAGACCATTAAAAACTGGATCGATAACGGCGCTCCCGATATTAAAGGAAACGTCATGTGGACTGATAATCCAAACCGTCAAAAATATTATGTGTCAAATCAGGGATGCGATGTAGTAACCGTGTTCGACACAAAAACACAGTTGCCTATGCGTTACATTACCGTAGGCAATAATCCGGGAGTAACCGAAAGTCCGCACATGATAAAAGTATCGCACGACGGACAATACTGGTATGTTATTTTTGTAAACAGTAATATTCTTCAAAAATACACAACCTCCGATAATACATTAGTGGGTGAAATTGATTTGGGAAAGGCTCCGGGTAACCAGGCTTATAATAACTGGAATACAATCGTACTAAGTAATGATGATAAAAGAGCGTATTGCACATCTTGGCAGGCTAACAGTCGCATTGCAACGGTTGATATAAAAAATATGCGGCTTATGCATAATTTCGGCGGCTTTAGCGATGCTCACGGTACAGCCTTAAACCCAACAAATGATACCTTATATATTACAAAACAATCGGGCAATTATATTTATAAAATTGACACCGGGTTTAATTCTGTTAATACAATTGTGTTGGACGTTGCCGGCACTTCACTGAATAGTTCAATAAATGTATTTGATCCGCATGAGATCGTTTTTTCTCCTGATGGAAGTAAATATTTTGTTTCCTGTCAATACTCAAACCAGGTAAGAGTTATGCAGACAGCGGGCGATGTATTCTTATTTGCCGTATCAACGGGCGTGTATCCTGTAGAAATGACAGTGAGTGCCGCGCGTAATAAAATATACGTTTCCTGTTCGGAAGATCCTAATCCAAGTCCTGTAACCCTGGGCTCTGTTTCCGTTATTGATATGAGTTCTTATGCCGTATCTAATTACAAAGTAGGTTACCAGCCGCATGGTATTGGTATTGATGAAGTAAACCAAACTTTAATAGTTGCCAGCAGAAATGTATTAACGGCGGGCCCTCTTCCTCACCACACGGGTGTTTGCGGAAGAAACGGTTTTTTAAATTATTTCAACATTAACACGATGCAATTATTAAGTAAAAAAACAGAAGTAGCCGCCGATCCTTATTCCTTAGCTGTTAAGCCCTGATGAACGAAGCCTTAAAAAATAAATCCATTTTACTATTCGACGGTTACTGTAATTTTTGCAGCTCCACCGTTCAGTTTATTTTTGAGCATGAAAAAAATAATCAATTATATTTCGCCTCCTTACAGTCACCAACAGGTGTCGAGCTTTTAAAGCAATATCATATTGATCCTTCAAAAACAGACAGCCTTGTATTGATTGAAAATAATAAAGCATACGTTAAATCTTCTGCGGCCTTAAGAATCACAAAATATTTAAAGCATCTGTATCCCGCGCTTTTCGGCTTCACTATTATACCGGCATTTTTACGAAATGTGGTGTATGATTACATTGCAAGGCACCGCTACAAATGGTTTGGCAAATCTGAAAGCTGTATGATCCCGGATAAAGAAATGGCAAAACGTTTTTTATAATCTATTAAATCATAACTTTACAGGCTATGACAAAGCTTTCCGTTAACATTAATAAAATTGCCACCATCCGAAATTCAAGAGGCGGTAATACTCCCAATTTATTACAAGTAGCGCAGGATGCTGAACGCTTTGGTGCGCAAGGCATTACAGTGCATCCTCGTCCTGATGAAAGACACATCCGTTACCAAGATGTATACGATTTAAAACCTTTATTAAAGACCGAATTTAATATTGAAGGCAATCCTAAGATCCAAAAATTTGTTGACCTTGTTATGGAAGTAAAGCCTGAACAGGTAACATTGGTTCCCGATGGCGGTGATCAGCTAACCTCAGACCACGGCTGGGATACCATATCCAATAAAGATTACTTAACAGATATGATTGCGAAATTTAAGCAAGCAGGGATCCGAACTTCGATTTTTGTTAACGCGGACCTTAAAATGGTGGAAGGCGCTAAAGCAACAGGCGCTGACCGTATAGAATTGTATACGGAAGAATATGCAAGGCTTTATACTACTCAAAAAGAAAACGTGATGAAGCCATTTACCGAATCATCACTATTAGCTAATAAACTCGGGTTAGGCGTTAACGCAGGCCATGACTTGAACCTCGAAAATTTAGCTTACTTTAAAAATAATACTTCAAATTTATTGGAAGTTTCAATAGGGCACGCCTTAATCAGTGATGCATTGTACTACGGTTTAGAAAACACGATTCAATTATATTTAAGACAATTAAAATAATTTACTTCAAACTAATCTTAACACTGTAAGAACCTGTATTACCGGCATTGTAAACGGTTTCATAAATAGAGATTAATAACATACCCGGTGTTTTTGCAGTTCCCGTAAACTTAGCGCCGGCTTTTAAAACATCATAACTTGCGTCACCGATTTTGTATACAACATTGCCGTAAATAGGATATGTAACACCGCTGGTGTATTCATCATTGGCAGTAGTAGGAGGATAAACAGTCCCCGTGGTTGAAACATACGCTCCGTCCGGCTTATATTTTTGATTGCTTAAGCTTGCCAATGTTACTTCGCCTGTAGCGGTGATCATAAATTTTTGTCCTTGCTTTAATACAATACCTGTTTTTAACCAGCCGCCTTGCGTGTTTCCACTAATGTGTTTATTGGCTGATAATTTTAAAATCGTTTCATTTCCGTTCCCGGGTTCTGAGTAAGATATTTCAATGATCTTGATTTTTTCTTTAGGGATTGATAAATTTCCGTATTCTGTTTTAACATCAAGCTTCGTAAACTCATATGCTCCGCCCATGGTGTACTCATTATCAATAGTAATCACATCATTGATTTTAGATACATCTTCAATATTGAATTTACCTTTCAGATCCGCTAATGCATTGTCAATCGTATAATCACCGGTAATTTCAGCATCCGTGTTCGTTTTAGGATCTGCCTGAAAATCATTTATAGCTGAAATAGCCTTCACGCCCAAACTTACAAGGTCATCATAAGCGCCTTTTTTAGTTTCGTCGCTTCCGTTGGCGTTCACTATTTTTAAGCATTGCAAGGCTTTATCGGTAATAGTTTTTTCTTTACCGATACCTACTAAAATAGTGCTCACATTTTGTATAGGCACCGATAACTGGCCGTAATTTGTTTTTAAAATCACGTCATTCATTATGGTAGTGCCTGAAATAGTACTGCCATCCCTTAAATTTAATTTAACATCTACTGTTTTCTGCGCGAAAGAATAGGTTGTGATCAGCAGGCTGATAAGAAGGGTCGTGTTTTTCATAGTTTATACTTTTAAGAAAATAATACGGGTTATTCAGGATTCAGGCCATCAAAAAAGCCCCTACTAAATTAGTAAAGGCTTTTAAGAATAGAAAAAATAGTTATTGTAAAATGATTTTTTTCGAAAATGAACCTGATTTACATTTTATAGTCACAAAATAAATCCCGGAAGTCTTATCTGACAGGTCAATTTTAACGGTACCTCCGTTTGATTGATTCTGCTTGATCTCTTTAACGGTTTGGCCTAACGGATTGATCACTGAAATGGTAAAATCCTGTGCATTTAATAAATCAATTTTTACATTTAGTTCTCCTTTAGCAGGATTAGGATATACATTTATTTCAACATCCAATCCCTGTTCAGCAATACCTACATTATTTATTCCGTTACCGGAACATACAGTAGATGTGTTTAACGAAAGCCTTCTTGTACAATTAGCCATAACTGCCTGCATCCTTGCTTTTTGACCCGCTGTAAACATTACCATACATTTATCATCACTGTAATCCATAAAATTTTGGTAATTAACGCCGGGTGTTGATGCGCTGCACGCGTCTGTTACTACTGCGCCCGCTGTTGAAGGACAGGTATAGTTTTCCCCGGCTTGGTTTGGAGTATCCGTTACATAATCCGTACCGCTGCATGATGTTCCGTCATCACCCCAAATATGTAATAGGCCTAACCAGTGGCCCGTTTCATGCACCAACGTTCTTCCTTTATTATAAGGAGCGGAAACAGTACCTACATTACCAATGTATTTATAACCTATCACCACACCGTCTGTACTTGCAGAACCTCCCTGCCCTACCATATCGGTTACAGGAGCTGTACCGGAAGGCACGGTCGGAAATTGCGCATAACCTAAAGTTGATGCATCCGCGCCGCCAAATTCAAGAATCCATACGTTATAATATTTTGTAGGATCCCAAATGGTGCCGGGCTTAACCGTTGATTCGATATAAGGTGTTGCATAAGGTAATGCCGACCAACCCTTGGTAGCAACATTAACGCGTTCAATCCCGGGTTCAACCATAACATTTCCGTTAGGATCAACATTTGCAGCACAAAAATTAACTTGTATATCCGCAGCGGCAGTTGTAAAAGAAGACTGAGTAACATACGTGCTGAAATCAGTACTAAGGTGCCTGTAATCATTATTTAAAATAGTTACCTGTGAATTAACCTGCGCCTGGCTAATGTTCCTGGCGGGCACAACGGTTCCTGAATGAATAATATGAAAAATAACAGGAATAGTATAAACCACGGAAACTTTTCTTGAATTGGCAAATTGATTATCTTTTAGCAAAGCGCTTTGCATCCATTGTTCAAAAGCAGCCTGCTGCGGGACGTTGGATTGTACAGTAGCACACTTTCTTTTAGGTGTAACTTCTACCTGATTTTGAGCAGTGATACTCAAACATGCCAAAGAAAATGTTATTGAAGTAAAAATTTTTTTCATACGAAACAGATTAAATTATTTAATTAAAAACGATTTGATATACCCGGTATCAATTTTATTAGGGGAGATATTATACATAATTACGTTATTATTTAGACAAATTCAATACCAAGATTGCTTTTTGAGGCAAAAAATAGATAATTTTGGGCGAATGGTATTTAAAGTGCTGATAATTGAAGATGAACCGGCTTTACAGGAAACGTTAAAGTTGAATTTGGAACTGGAAGGGTATCATGTGGAAACACTGTCAACGGGTTTAAACGCAATCTCTTATATCAGGTCATTTTCTCCCGATCTGATTCTATTGGATATCATGCTGCCCGTTTTAAGTGGAACCGAGATCTATAAAGAATTAAAAGAACAGAGAATTAGTATACCGGTTATTTTTTTAACGGCAAAAGATGATGTAAAAGATAAGATTGAAGGCTTAAAGCTTGGCGCTGACGATTATATTACAAAACCTTTTGATCTGGAAGAACTTTTACTGAGAGTAAACATTGTTTTAAAAAGACATAAAAGCCCTATGGCAACCGATGTATTTAACTTTGGAAAATGTGAAATAAATTTTTCTACGTTCGAAGTTAAAACCATTTCAGGAACCATAGAAACAATTTCTAAACGGGAAATGGCGTTGTTAAAATTATTGATCGACCATTTAAACCATGTAGTTTCAAGAGATGAAATTTTAGATAAACTCTGGACAAAAGAGGAAAGCCCGTCTTCGAGAACCATTGATAATTTTATTTTAAATTTCAGAAAATGGTTTGAAGTAAATCCTAAAGAACCGGTCCACTTTTATTCTATACGCGGCATTGGTTATAAATTTGTGCCGGGCAGTTAAATAGGCAGAGAGGTTAAAAAGCTAAGGAATTTATCACGCCCTCAATCTATTTTCTCAAAGCGTTTTTTCTTTATTCCATCAATTAGTATAGTTTCTGTGAACATTGCTACCGGCCTTATCCAGAGGTTCTCTCCTTCCGGTTGATAGGTTGCCTTATAAACAACCAATTCTTCTAAAGTTTCGCTGTGCCTTGCAACGCCGATAACTTCATAAATCTTACCCTTATAATGCTTATATAAACCTAATTCCAAATTCATTTTTAAATTTTGTTATGCGTTTCCTCTATATAACTTTACGTGTTCCGTTTTTGTATCCCTAACTTGTATGATCGGCTATAATTACCCATTTACCGTCTATTTTTTTCCAGAGTAATGTATAATAACCGCCGACAGCTTTTTCTTTTTGCAGATCCCATTTACCGATTACGTAGGCACTTGAGGCTGATAATGACGTGCATTCAATAATTTTAAACGTCAGTATTCCCATCTCTTCTTTTGTGGGATAATTTTTTATATAATTATCTAATGTTTTTTGCCAACCGTATGTAATACCTTTACTACCAATAAATTTAAGGCTGTCACTGTTCCAATAATAGTTCATAAAGCCTTTAATATCTCCTTCATTCCAAAAATTTTGTTGAGCCTGTATGTTATCCGTAATAGTTTTAAAGGATGAATTATCTTTTTGAGCAATAGCATAACAAGACCAAAACAAACAAAAAAGGACTATTGATTTTTTCATAACGGGATTAAAATGTTAATAATACAGATGATACTTTATCTTATAAAATTACGTAAAATGTTATATCTTTGTGCCTCGTTCTTTAACACACTTATTAAGAAAAGCAGAGGGATACGCCCAATGAAGCTTTACCAACCCTTAAGAAGGAAGATTAAGACCTAAGCTGTAAGATTAATTGATCTTACCTCATAAATCCTATTCTTCATCTAAAAGAAGGTGGGAATTCGTCCCGGTTAACCGGAGAAAATAAGTAGATCAGATTTTATAAATAATAACACACACTATAAATCTCTTCTGCAACTAGCGGAAGAGATTTTTTTATTATACATATATGCATACCATACAGGAAGAATTAGAAAAAAGAGTTTTAGTAATCGATGGTGCCATGGGCAGCATGATCCAACAATATAAGCTTACGGAAAAAGATTTTAGGGGAAAACGTTTTGCCGACTGGCATAAAGACCTGCAAGGTAATAATGACCTATTATCCATTACACAACCGCAGATCATTAAAACCATTCATAAAGAATATTTAAAAGCCGGAGCCGATATTATTGAAACAAACACCTTTAGCGATACTTCCATTGCTATGGCAGATTATGATATGCAGGACATTGTATATGAGCTGAATTTTGAATCGGCTAAAATTGCGAAACAAGCGGTTGCAGAATTTAAAACAGAATTTCCGGAATTCGAGTCTGTCCCAAAATTTGTAGCAGGAGCCATCGGGCCAACTAATCGTACGCTATCCTTATCGCCAAATGTAAACGACCCAGGCTTTCGTGCCGTTACGTTTGATCAATTAGTAGAAGCTTATACAGAACAAGTTCGCGGTTTAATTGACGGCGGCGCAGACCTGCTATTAATTGAAACTATTTTTGATACGCTCAATGCAAAAGCGGCTTTATATGCTATTCAAAATTACTGTGAATCTATTAACGTAAAAATGCCGGTAATGGTTTCGGGTACTATTACTGATGCCAGTGGCAGAACCTTATCCGGACAAACAACCGAAGCATTTTTAAATTCGGTATCACACGTTGATTTATTAAGCGTTGGTTTAAATTGTGCTTTGGGTGCAAAGGATATGCGTCCTTATTTAGAAGAGCTTTCTGCTAAAGCGCCATTTTATGTGAGCGCTTACCCTAATGCCGGTTTGCCGAACCAATTTGGTGAATATGATCAGGATGCTCATGAAATGGGCCACCAGATAGAGGATTTTTTAAAAGCGGGATTTTTAAATATTGTCGGTGGCTGTTGCGGAACAACACCTGCGCATATTCAACGCATTGCAGAGCTTGCAAAGGAAGCAAAGCCGCGGAAAAGACCAAAGCCTGATACATTAATGCATTTAAGCGGCTTGGAACCCTTTACCTTAACACCTGAAAGTAATTTCATGAATGTGGGTGAAAGAACTAATGTGACAGGCTCTAAAAAATTTCTTCGGTTAATTAAAGAAGGCAATTACGAAGAAGCGTTATCTATTGCTAAAGACCAGGTGGACGGCGGCGCGCAGGTGATTGATGTGAACATGGATGAAGGGATGTTGGATAGCGAGCAAGCTATGACTACCTTCTTAAATTTAATTGCTTCTGAGCCCGACATTTCACGGGTTCCGATTATGATCGATTCCTCTAAATGGAGCGTAATCGAGGCAGGTTTAAAATGCGTACAGGGAAAAGCCATTGTCAATTCCATCTCTTTAAAAGAAGGTGAAGAAAAATTTATTGAACAGGCTCATAAAATAAAACAATACGGTGCAGCCGTTATTGTAATGGCGTTTGACGAAGTTGGACAAGCAGATACATTAGAGCGAAGAAAAGAAATTTGCAGGCGTGCTTATGATATTTTAGTGGATAAAGTACATTTTCCGGCACAGGATATTATTTTTGATCCCAATATTTTTCCCGTGGCAACGGGTATGGAGGAACATCGCCTAAACGCCCTGGATTTTTTCAATTCTACTAAATGGATCAAAAATAATTTACCCCATGCTAAAGTAAGCGGCGGTGTAAGTAACGTTTCTTTTTCATTTAGAGGGAATGACCATGTGCGTGAAGCGATACACGGCGCCTTTTTATACCATGCCGTAAAAAACGGAATGGATATGGGAATTGTAAACCCGGCACAATTACAAGTGTACGATGATATTGATAAAACATTGTTGGAATTAGTAGAAGACGTTTTATTAAACAGGAGAGATGACGCTACGGAACGTTTAGTAGAACATGCCGAATCATTAAAAGGAATTACCAAAGAAAAAACAGAAAAAGACGAGCAGTGGCGTAAAGGCACAGTGGAAGAACGCTTGAGCCATGCCCTTGTAAAAGGTTTGGTAGAATATATTGATGTGGATACGGAAGAAGCACGGTTAAAATTAGGCAGGCCGCTACACGTTATAGAAGGCCCCTTAATGGATGGGATGAATGTAGTAGGTGATTTGTTCGGGAGCGGAAAAATGTTTTTACCGCAGGTGGTGAAAAGCGCGCGCGTTATGAAAAAAGCAGTAGCGTATTTAGAACCTTACTTACAGGCGGAAAAAGAAGCAAACCGATTGGCCGGTATTGTTGGCAATGGAAGAACCAATGCGGGTAAAATTTTAATGGCTACAGTAAAGGGCGATGTGCATGATATAGGTAAAAATATTGTTGGTGTTGTACTAGCCTGTAACAATTACGAAATCATTGATCTTGGCGTCATGGTATCTTGCGATAAAATTTTAGAAGAGGCAAAAAAACATAATGTAGATGTGATCGGCTTAAGCGGTTTAATTACACCGTCACTCGATGAAATGGTACATGTGGCAAAGGAAATGGAACGTTTAAATTTTAAATTACCATTATTGATTGGCGGTGCAACCACATCAAAAGTGCATACTGCCGTTAAAATTGCTCAAAATTATTCAGGTCCTGTTGTGCATGTAAATGATGCCAGTAAGTCTGTACCCATTGCCGGCAGCCTTATTTCAGAGGAATTACGACATGCGTTTATGTTGGAAGTCAACAAAGATTACGACCGGGTGCGTGAACAAAACAAAAACGCACAATCACAAAATAAATATTTAACTCTGGCGGAAGCACGTCAAAATAAATTCCCGATTGACTGGAATAAAACTACTATTCAAAAACCGATCTTCTCCGGCACTAAAGTATTTACTAATTACGATCTCAGCGAAATAGCTGAATACATTGACTGGACGCCCTTCTTTATTTCATGGGAAATGAAAGGCTCTTACCCTAAAATTTTAAAAGATCCTACACGAGGCGTTGAAGCCACTAAATTATTTAATGATGCGCAAGATATGCTCAAAAAAATAATTGAAGAAAAATGGCTTGAAGCGAGAGCCGTTATAGGAATTTATCCGGCTAATTCGGTGGGTGATGATGACATTGAGATTTACAGTTCTAACGGATCTGACTCAGAGAAAGCAATAGCAACGTTGCACAGTTTGCGCATGAATACAAAAAAGCCTGCGGGTCAATATAATGTAGCATTGGCTGATTTTATTAAACCAAAGAATTCAACACCTGATCATGATTACATTGGCGGTTTTGCCGTATGTACAGGTTTTGGCATTGATGAGCATGTGGCCGAATTTGAAAAGAACCATGACGATTACAGCTCTATTATGCTTAAAGCATTGGCAGACCGTTTAGCAGAAGCCTTTGCTGAATTAATGCATAAAAAAGTACGTAAAGAGTTTTGGGGCTATGCAGGGAATGAAAGTTTAAAAAATGAAGATCTTATTAAAGAAGAATATGCAGGCATTCGTCCGGCGCCGGGATATCCCGCACAGCCCGACCATACGGAGAAATTAATTTTGTGGAAACTGTTAGACGTAGAAAAAAACACGGGTATCATTTTAACAGACAGCCTGGCAATGGTGCCAACGGCGGCGGTAAGCGGCTTTTATTTTGCACATCCCGATTCACATTATTTCGGGATCGGAAAAATAAGCAAAGAACAGGTAGAAGATTATGCTAAGCGAAAGAATATGAAATTTGAAGAAGCAGAAAAATGGCTTGGGCCGGCTTTGGGATATTAATCCTATTTACTATATTTAGTGATGCAAACATTTGAAACAAATGCTTACCTCATGAACATTCATGATGACTTGTTGATTGAATTTAAAGTTAAAAAGAATGCGACCCTCCAGTCAGAAGATGTATGGGAATCCAGAAGTCAGTCTATGAATCATATTCCCGGTAAAAAGTTTTTTGTATTATTTGAGGGGGAAGATAATGCCACTATTTCAGGCGATGCCAGGAGGGCCGGCGCATCGGAGGAATATTCACAACATGTTGCCGCATTAGCCATGTTCAGTAACAAATCATATGAAAGGATTATAGGCAGCTTATTCTTAAAAATTAATAAACCTATTGTGCCCACTAAATTTTTTGACGACAGGGATGAAGCCATTGCCTGGTTAAAAATTCAGTCATTAAAGTTGCCGCAATAGCTTGCCGTATTGTTAATTCTATTTTATTTAATTTACATTTTCCTCGTATCTTTTATTAGAGATATCGTTATATTTATACAACACTTTAGTTAAAATTATGAAGCATTTTATACTCTTTTTATTCTTATTATTATTTGGTCGGTTATCCTTTTCCCAACAACCCGCTTTACCTCCGGGAACCTATACCAGTACCAATAAAAAAGCCATAAAATTTTACGAAGAAGGTAAAAAAAATTATGAGGTAAGGAAAGATGAAGATGCCGAAAAGCTCTTAAATAAGGCCATACAGGAAGATCCTAATTTTGTGGAAGCTCATTCAGCATTGGCATATTTATTAATGGAAAAAAGAAGAACCAAAGAAGCAATCGGTCATTTTCAAAAAGCCATCGATATAAATCCTAAATTTTTTCCTAGAAATTATTTTGATCTTGGTTTAGCAGAGTTGCTTTCCGCGGATTATGATGGAGCCGTAAAAAATTTAGAAGCTTATTTAAAGTTTGATAGGATCAATCCCGCTACAAAAGATCAGGCAGAGCAATACTTAAAAAACGCAAGGTTTGGCTCAAACGCTATAAAAAATCCTCAACCTTTTAAACCTGTAAATGTTGGTCCCGGTATTAATACTGCCGACTATGAATATTTTCCGGCTTTAACTGCCGACGGTAATACGTTTATGTTTACCCGAAACATCAGGGCAGGTGCAGCACAGCAGGAAGATTTTTTTATCAGTAAAAAAATAAATGGGACCTGGCAAACAGCCAATCCTATTCCAAGTGTAAATACTGCCGGTAATGAAGGAGCTCCTACATTAAGCGCCGATGGTCAGTTCATGTTCTTTGCTTCCTGTATGGAATTAACAGGTGATTACGGGTCACCGGAAAGAAAAGGTTACGGGAGTTGCGATATTTTTTATTCGCAAAAACAAAACGGCAAGTGGTCGGTTCCGGTAAATGCAGGGCAACAGGTAAATACACGAAACTGGGAAACACAACCAAGCTTTAGCAGCGACGGTAAAACATTGTATTTTATAAGAGGTTCAGTTACAAGAGAAGGCATTAAAAACCCGGATATTTATTTTGCTACCGTTAGTGAAGACGGAAAATTTGGAGAAGCTGTAAGATTATCGGATGTTATTAATACGCCGTTTAAAGAAGAAAGTGTTTTTATTCACCCCGATAATCAAACGTTGTATTTCAGCAGCGAAGGTCACCCAGGAATGGGAGGATTGGATATTTTTATGAGCAGGAGGCAAGCTGACGGCAGTTGGGGTAAGCCTGTAAACTTAGGCTATCCTCTTAATACGGTTACCGATGAAAATAGTTTAGTAGTGGATGCTAACGGTAAGCTTGCTTACTTTGCGAGTGAACGCGATGGTGGTTACGGCGGATTGGATATTTACCAGTTTGAATTACCGGAAAGCTTAAAGCCCGAAAAAATTACCTATGTCAAAGGCTTAACCTATAACGCTAAAACAAAATTACCAACCGATGCATCGTTTGAATTAATAGACCTGGAAACGCAGCAATCTGTTACGAAAGCTTTTAGTAACAGCGCCGGGGAGTTTTTAGTGACCCTAACCTCCAATCATAATTATTTAGTGAACGTAAGCAAACCGGGTTTTTTATTTTACAGTGATAATTTTTCGTTGAAAGATAAAGTAGCGGATTATAATAAACCCTATCAGTTAGAAATTCCTTTACAACCTATTGATACCGGCTATACGATTGAATTGAAGAATGTGTTTTTTGATGTGAATAAATGGGAACTGAAACCTGAATCGAAAGCGGAGCTGCAAAAAGTAATTACGTTCTTAAAAACAAATCCTACTTTAAAAATTGAATTTGGCGGACATACAGATAACAGCGGCGATAAGGTATTTAATAAAACATTATCCACCAACCGTGCAAAAGCAGTATATGATTATGTAATACAAACAGGCGGTATTGCGACTCCACGCCTTGCTTATAAAGGATACGGAGACAGTAAGCCAAAGGTGCCAAACGATACTCCCGAAAATAAAGCCAGGAACAGGAGAACAGAATTAAAAGTATTAGGAAAATAAAAACATGAATAGGACGTTAAACAGCTTCCCCTCTAGCAAGAGGGGATTGAGGGGTGTGTAAAAATGATCATAGGAAAAAATATAAAAAAGAAATACGGTCAGCTGGACGTTTTAAAAGGGGTTGATATTCACATTCAACAGTCGGAGGTAGTTTCTATTGTTGGCTCTTCCGGCGCAGGTAAAACTACTTTGTTAACCATATTAGGAACTTTAGACAGGGCAACATCCGGTGAAATTTTATTTAACAATGTCAATATTTCTTCTTTAAGCGAAAAAAAACTGGCGGCATTCCGGAATCAGCATATAGGTTTCGTCTTTCAGTTTCATCATTTATTACCTGAATTTACGGCTGTTGAAAATGTGTGTATTCCTGCATATATAAATAATACTTCTAAAAAAGAAGCAGAAATAAAAGCTATTGAATTGTTGGATCTGTTAGGCTTGAAAGACCGCGCACAGCATAAACCATCCGAACTCTCCGGTGGAGAACAGCAGCGCGTGGCTGTTGCGAGGGCATTGATCAATAATCCAAAAGTTATTTTTGCCGATGAGCCAAGCGGAAACCTTGACAGTGAAAATGCTCAAAATTTACACAGCTTATTTTTTAAATTAAGAGATGAACTAAAACAAACGATTGTGGTTGTTACTCATAATGAAGCGCTGGCTGATATAACAGACAGGAAATTAGTAATGAAAGACGGTTTAATTCTATAAATACAGCTTATCAGTTTTTTTTCAAAAATATCTATTGCCGATCTGCGTGCGCTTGTCATAAAAAGAAACGCTGAGAAACTGTCAAAACTTAACAGGATCCTGTTATGGATAAATTACCTGTGTATTATATGTTTACTGGGCTCTGTTGCTTCTAAATATATTTCACCCGATAATTTTTGGATCCTTGCATTTTTCGGATTGGCATTCCCTGTTATTGTACTATTAAACGTATTATTTGTTGCCTATTGGCTTACGCAATTTAGGATCCATGCTATATTTTCTACACTCGTACTTTTAATAAGCATGCCTACCTGTTTTGGTTTTGCCCAATTAAATTTTTCAAAGCACCTTGTCTCTAATAAGGATATAAAGGTGATGAGCTATAACTCCATGTTGTTCGACCTTTATAACTGGAGTAAAAATAAGCAGAGCCGTAATATTATTTTAACCTCCTTAGCTGAAGAAAATCCGGATATACTTTGCCTGCAAGAATTTTATACATCGGAAGAGAAAGGAGATTTTAATAATATTGATACAGTCACAAATTTATTAAATACTAAAAGCAGCCATATTGAATACACTACCACCTTACGCAATTTAGACCATTGGGGTATTGCCACGTTTACAAAATACCCGGTGGTAAGAAAAGGCAAAATAGAATTTAATACACGATCAAATAACCTTTGTATTTATACAGATATTTTAATTGATAAAGACACGGTAAGAATTTACAATATGCATTTACAATCGATCAGTTTTAGTAAGGCAAACTATAAATTTATAGACGCCATACAAAATGATACAAGCGATGTGAAAGATGAAATGGAAAACAGTAAAAGTATTTTACGACGCATAAAACGTGCTTTTGTAAAACGCGCTAAACAGGCGGATGCTATTGCCGACCATATTGCATTGTGCCGCTACAAAATTATATTATGCGGAGATTTTAATGATACGCCGGCTTCTTATGTTTACAGAACCATAAAAGGAAATTTGAATGACGCTTTTATGGAAGCAGGCTCAGGCTTTGAACAGACCTATGCAGGCACTTTTCCGCGGTTCAGGATTGATTACATTTTGTTCAGCAATTCATTTACCTGCAAAAATTACCATCATCTATCGGAGACATTAACCGATCATTATCCTATTGTAGGATATTTGTCGGTAAAATAACTCTTACCATATAGAATTATTTGATATAATATGTATTAACAATATAGATAGAACGTTCTACTCTAATCAAAAAAGATCCAGTTTACGCCAAACTTAAAAGCCCTGTCGCTTTGCAAATAGCCGGGCTGCAACGAATAATTATGCCCTAAAAAGCCTTGTGTAATATGATCTACCTTCACAAAAATTCTTACGGGTTTGATTCTCGCGTTTAAAAAGAAATCTACGTAAGGGTAATTACCAACCACTTTGGAGGTTTGTACATAGTAACTATTTGTAGCAGGCATGTAGTTATATCCTAAAAATTCACTGAAGTATTGCCCGCTAAAACCAATTTGAATTTGTAACGCTTTTTTAAACAGATCGCCCTCATAATACAAAGCGCCGCTTACACTATTATTGGGAACACTCACAATGGCTTCATAAGAACTTTTTTGATACACGTAACCGGCATTAAGCCCTAAATGCTTAAACAATAACAGGTCTTTTTTTATAAAAAAGGAAAAATTTTGAATAGAGACAGATGTTTGCTGAGGACGTGCCTGTTGATCGAAATATAATTGGTTATTTATATTCTGTACCAAAACCCCCATATCAAAACGGCTGTCGGCAGTAGAGATATTAAACTGTGCCTGTACTTTATCGGTAGGAGAAAAATTATTATTCCATACAAAGTTATTACTGTACATGGTATTATAAATAAAATCAGGATGTCGTTTTTCCATGCCCGCCTTTAAATTAAAAACTATGGGAACTTTATGGCCGTTGACTTTAAGTTTTTGTAAATAACGTCCTCCCAATTCAAGAGCATAATCATCTTTATTAGAGCCTTGAAAAATATAATCTGCTTTGGCGAAACCGTTAAATGTATTCGTATTAAAAAATAAACCCGCGTTTACGCTATTATTCATAAACACTGAGTCACGGTATTGATGCACGCGATTGTATTCATTTTTATAACCTATTTGTAAGCCGGTGTGTAATGGATTTATTTTTAATGTGTATTTAGCCGCATTACTAATGCTTTGCCAGTGGGTAGAATCAAACGTTTTTAACGTATCTAAATAAAATAACCTGTAAAAGTTATCCGTTGCAATACCCGCATCCACATACTTTGTATAGTTGCCTGAATAGTTAAGCTTATATTCAATAAAGTGAGAAAATACTGTTGAGCTGTCTTCTGTTTTATTTAACCTGAACCATGGGTTAACCTCTATGGTTGAATACCTCACCTCGCGCTTGGCGGCACTTAAATTAACCGGTAATAACTGTTTATTAATTCTTACATTCTCTAAAAAAAACGTATCGTTTTTTATTCCGCCGTTTTCCTGGTGCTTTACTTTATTAAATAAAAAATAAGCATAGTAACCTACCCTGCCCGATTTACTTGTATAATTGCTTGAGGTATAAAGACTGTTGGTAAAACTTTGCTGCCTTTTATAAAACCCTAAAGAACCATACCGGTTAAGTGCGATCGCTAAATTTAATTTATTTTTAAAGGTATGTGCAAATACCATTTTAAACATTTGCTCTTGCTTACTCCCTGCAATCCCTGTTAAATTGGCATAAGGGCCTTTGGTTTGATAATATTTAACCTGATCGTTGGAGATCATATCATTATCGTATGGAGCATGGTATAATTGAAAACCAAGGGGACGACTGTCGTATTTTAAAAATAAAGGCGCGGAGGGTAACCCTATATTTCCGCTGCTGTTACGAGGGTAATAATTGTGAAAATTGTTAACGGTTGTATCAGGCCTGTTATAGTTAAATTTTTCCAGGTTATTTTTACAGGTATTTGTTAACGTATTTATATAGCTGCTGTCATTGGAATATTTAACTTGGCCCTGGGCCATAAAATAACCAATTGTAAAACATATACACAGTTTTACAGCATTGAGCTTATATTTAAGAAATGACATTAAAAAATGCGGAAAGATACAAATTTACAATTTATCGAAGAAATGCTCTTCAACGTCAAAAGTAGATTTAATTCCCACTTGCTTGTAGTCTGATTCAAGCCATTTTGAAGCCGTTTGCCTGCCTTTTTCTTTAAGGCTTAACAGGAACTCCCATGAGGTGTTCATTTTGCTGCTATAGCTTAACTGGCTCAACGCATCATAACCGGAAATAGTATGTACAAATATTTCGCGGTTGGTTTTATCGTCTGTACTTAAAATGCCGTTCCTGATTAACTCATTACGGTAATGAATTAATTTCATTTCGTTAATTAAGCTGCTGTTAAAGGAAATTTCATTTACCCTGTCAGCAATATCCCTGGCAGTAGTAGGTACAGAATTGATATTGATAGAATTAATTTTGATCAACACAATATCTCTTAACGTTGTATTGGTAATGATAGGGAAAATTGGAGGATTGCCCATATAACCGCCATCCCAATAATATTCACCGTCAATTTTAACGGCTTGGAATAAAAACGGCAAGCACGCTGATGCTAATACAGCATCAACCGTAATGTCTTTATTACTGAATATTTTTGCGCGGTTGGTTTTTACATTGGTTGCACAAATAAATAATTTCTTTTTATTATACATTTGCAGCTCTTTAAAATCAATCAGGTCTGTTAATATATCACGTAAAGGATTATAGTTAAAAGGATTGAAATTATAAGGCGACATATACTGGGTCATATTATTAAATAACATATACCCCGGTGAATTATGCATATCGCCACCGCCAAAAAACTTATCGAAGCCGCTTGGCTTAAACATACTGCCTGTTTCAGCTATTTTGCGCCATAGCGTTTCCATTAATTGCTTGGCCATTTTAGGACCTCCAACGTGAAGGCCGTAAGCGCATGTAACTGCGTTAACAGCACCTGCACTTGTACCGCACATGGCTTCCGCCACAATATGGTCAACTTCTAATAATCTATCTAAAACTCCCCAGGTAAAAGCTCCATGGGCACCACCGCCCTGTAAGGCTATTCCAACTTTTTTCGCTTCAGAATTACTCATATTCATTAATCTCTTTTTAGCATTAAATTAATTTAGTGCCTCAACACCTATCAAATATAGGTATATTACTTAGTTATCAAAATTAAATAAGACGAGTGTTGATTTTGCCGGGACTAAATAAACAGTTAGCAATTAAAGATTTTCCTTAACAAATTTGAGTATTTTGTTGTACAGATGAGCCCTTGTATAACCGCCGTAAATACCGTGATTTTTATTAGGGTACGTCATAAACTCAAACGGAACATTATTTTTAACCAACGCATTGGCAAGTTCCATAGAGTTTTGATAATGTACGTTATCATCGCCGCTGCCATGTACCAATAAAAATTTACCTTTTATTTTTTTAGTAAAGTTAACGGGCGAATTATCTTCGTAACCGCTTGTGTTATCTTTTGGCTTGCGTAAAAAACGTTCTGTATAAATATTATCGTAAAACTTCCAGTTGGTTACCGGAGCTACGGCAATCGCTGCTTTAAAATAATCAGATCCTTTACTGATAAGCAGTGAAGCCATGTAAGCACCAAAGCTCCATCCCTGAAAGCCGATACGTGTTTTATCAACATAAGGCAAGTCGCCTAAATACTTAGCAACATCAATCTGATCAAGCGTTTCCAACTTACCTAATTGTAAATAGGTACAATGTTTAAATTCTCTACCGCGACCTAAGGTTCCTCTTCCGTCAACACAAACCACCATATAACCTTCTTGATTAAGCAATGAATGCCACCAAAAATCAAAAGTTTCCCAGGCATTGTTACATTCGTTCGATCCGGGGCCGTTATAGGCAAACATATAGACCGGGTATTTTTTAGCCGGATCAAAATTTTGCGGTTTCATCATCCACCCGTTCAATTCAATGCCGTCTGTATTTTTAAACGTAAAAAACTCTTTTTTAGACAACGAATACTCTTTCATCTTTGCTTGAAGTTCTTTATTATCTTCCAACACTTTTACTAACTTACCGTCGGCACTGTGTAATTCATATACCGGCGGCGTGTTGGCATTTGAATACGTGCTTACGTAATATTTTAAACCGGTGCTGAATTCCGCAGAAGAAGTACCGGCCACAGGGGATAATCTTTTTTTAGCACTACCGTCTAATTTAATGCTGTAAATGTCGCGGTTAATTTGCCCGTTTTCAGTTGAGATATAAAATAAGGTATTTGTTTTCTCATCATACCCGTTAAAAGAAATAACATCCCAGTTTCCCTTTGTAATTTGGTTTACCAATTTACCGGTGTTATCATAATAATATAAGTGGTTGTAATTATCTTTTTCGCTACTCCATATAAAACCTTTGTTGTTAGGTAAAAAAGTGAGATCATCCGTTATATCTATATACGTTTTTGCTTCTTCAGTTAAGATAGGTTTGGTTGTTCCGTCGGTTGCATTGGCATATAACAGCTCCAATTTATTTTGTAAACGGTTCATACGTTGTAACGATAATACATTTTTATCGGTCGTCCATTGAATTCTCGGAATATAAATATCAGTTTCCGTACCAATATCAATAGTGGTTGTTTTAGCGGCAGGCAGGTCAAATACGTGAACGCTCAATACAGAATTATCTTCACCTGCTTTAGGGTATTTAAACGTTACTTTATCAGGATATAAATTATTATTATAGGTATCGAACGTATATTCTTTTACTTTACTTTCATCAAATCGTACATAAGCCAACTTGCTGCCGTCGGCGTTCCACACAAAATAATTGGCCTTGCTAAATTCTTCTTCATATACCCAATCGGCCCAGCCGTTTTTAATTTCATTATTTTTACCGTCGCTTGTTATTTCGGTTTCTTTACCGGTGGCAAGGTCTTTAATAAATAAATTATTATTTCGTACAAAAGCCACTTTATTTCCAACCGGTGAAAAAGTGGCAAACATTTGCTTCCCGCTTTCTGAAAGCTCTTCTGTTTTACCGCTTTTAATATCATATACGTAATTTTTTTCAACAGAGGAGCGGCGGTAGATCCTTTCTTCCTCTACCGAAAAAAACAATTTAGTTTCATCGGGGCTGAATGAGTAACCACTGATATCAATTACTTTATCTTTAAATTTTACACCGGATCCTTTTACCAATACTTCAATTTTTTTTCCTGATTTAAGATCGTATTTTACAATATTTTGATAATCGCCGTCTTGTTCAAGATCCGTATAATGCGTACCATTCTTCATAACATTGAAACCGCCCGCGGAAGCCGGCATAAATGCATATTTAACCCAAAGGTCATCTATAGTGACCTGTTTTTGAGAATAGCCGGGTTGTAATAAGACTATTAACAGGATAAGAAATGAATAAAATACTTTCATGATAAATGTTTTTTGTTTTAGAGCGTGAAGGTAATGATTACTCCCTATTGACAAACACTATTTTACTCAAACGGTAACTGTGTTAAATAAATGAGTTGAATCTTATATGAATTTTAACTAGATTAGCATAAATAAACTAAAGCCATGCAAACTTTCAAAACCATTATAATAGACGACGAAGAAAACAGCCGAAGCAACACGCGTACCATGTTAGCTAATTACTGCCCCGAAATTGAAGTGATTGCTGAAGCGGGAAGCGGAATTGACGGAAAAAAACTGATACAGGAATTAAAGCCGCAGGTTGTTTTTTGTGACATAAATATGCCGGGTATGACAGGGCTTGAAATGATAGACGGCTTGGTGCACCGTGATTTTTGCCTGATCTTTTTAACGGCATACAGTGAGCATGGTATAAACGCCGTAAAAGCAGGAGCAATTGATTACTTATTAAAACCTTTATTACTAAGCGAATTACAAGGCGCCGTAAAAAAAGTGGTACAATACTATGAACAAAAAAGCGGTGCAACAGCAGCCGGAAGTAACGATAAAAACTTAGTGTTGATCAATCACAGTAAAGGATTTACATTAATTGATTATAAAGATATTGTGTGGCTCGAAGCATCTGATAATTATACAAACCTGTTTTTAAACACCGGTAAAAAAATAGTGGCTTCTAAAACATTAAAAGAGTTTGAAGCTATTTTACCGACCAACGTATTTTTCAGGATACACCGTTCATCTTTAATTAACATTGATTTTATTAAAGAATATTCTAACGCGGAAGGCGGCACTATTATTATGAGTGACGGTACAAGCATTCAAGTGTCGAAAGCACGCTCACAGGAGTTTGGAGAGTTTATAAAAACGCGCGCGGTAACCCCGAAGTAAGTAATCAAAAAACAATCCTTTCAAGAAATTGCCGGCCGGTCATGACTTCTATTTCAGAAAAGTAATAGTCATTTAGATCTTCTGTAATAATATATTTACATCCGCTGTGAATGGCTGAATAATATTGCAGGCCATCCTCAAAATCATGGATCTTTTTATTTAAGAGTGTTTCTCTCGCTATTTTATCATTTACGGTTGTAATGTTTAGCTTAGACATTATTAACTCTATTTTATGCCGTGCATGCGTGTTCCCGCATTTTTTTTCGGCAAAAAAATACGCTATAGCAAGACAAACAGGTGAAGTATACAGTTTATACTCTGAGAAATCCGCAAGGCTTAAAACTCTTGAAGTATAAGTGAAACCGGGATATTCTTTATTTAAAACAGAAACTAAAACATTCGCATCCAGAAAAATTTTCATTTTTTCCTGTTTTTATATTCATATTTAATAGATGAGCGTTTTTTTGGTGAAGAAATGTATTCCACTTTTCCTTCTGCAACAGAGTTTACCCAATCGGCTACCGGAAAATCTTCGAGTGATTGGTATTGCTTAGAAGTGATTTTATCTAATAAATGCTCCATTAAACGGGATAAGCTGATGTTTTGTGATTCCGCATAACGTTTGGCTTTTTCAATGATTTGTTTATCAAACGATAACGTAATTTTAGCATCCATAATAATTAAAATTTATAGTTATACGACAAAGTTATAAATTTAATACGTATTATCAAAACACTTTGATACATCCGCATTCTTATTTAATTGTTTCATGCAATTCACATTATTTTCCTTATTTTTATGATCCTAAATGGTTGTAAAAACTCTATATCGGTTCTTGATTTTTTGCTTGTTATCTTTAGCCGGTACAGCCTACTCACAAAGCAGAAGTTTTTCTTTTCAGCATTACGGACCCGAAGACGGCTTGAGCAACACAAACATCCAATCCATAAAACAGGATAAGAACGCTATTTTATATTTAGCAACGGAGAATGGCGTCTATAATTTTGATGGTTACAATTTTAGTAAAATTAAGCCTAACAGTATTCTTAAATCAAATGATATCAGGAACATTGGTTTTAATAAAGCCAATAACCTCATCATTATTAACAGCCGTGCCGGAATTTACGAATACATTAAAAAAACAAACGAGGCAAAGCTTATTGACAGCTTAAAATTTAATACGGTTGATGAGCTTATTATTGATGATGACTACAGTTATTCGCTTACCGAACAAATTAGGGTAACCGCCATTGACAGGAAGACAGGGAAAACCATTGAAGATGAAATAAAAAAAGCTGATAATTCGAACCAGGCATTTGCTATTTTTAAAACAAAACAACGCACTGTTTTAATAGGTCGTTCAGACGGTTTATACAAATTTGAGAACGGGAAACAATTAAAAATACTGTTTAAAAAACCATTTCCTGTTTATTCCATCACACAGGATACAATGGGTATTATTTATTTAGGAAGCGATAATTCCATTGTTTGCTTAAACAGTACAACCGTGCAAAAAGTAATTCCGGTTAAAACACAAAAAACCAATAATTTTTTCTCTGCCAATAACACATCCCGCGTCAGCAAACTGGTGGTAGATAAATACAACCGAATTTGGTTTACTAATACACCTGATGATAATTTATATGTGATTGAGAATAATATTACCTATGATGCGTTTGATATGCTGGGCATAGACAAAGTATTGATCAATTGCATTTATAAAGATGCGGACGATAATATATGGATCGGCACTTTTAATGACGGCATTTATTTTATTCAAAATCCACAATTTCAAAACATTTCTTTTACATCCGATCGAAAAATTTTACCGGTTAATTGCGCGTCATTTGTTGAAAATAGTATTGTGGTAGGTACAAATAACGGTCTCTTTATTTACGATTATATTACAGGGAATACTCAAATAGTAGTAAAGCCTGATGAGTTGTTTTTTGAATCCATTTACGCGTTGAACTTAATTAATACAACAGTTGTTTATTCTAAGATAAACGCCATTAACGCCGTTAAACGGCCATTTATAATCGGCAACAACCTCTATCATTTTTCGCCGGTAGCTTCCCATTTATTTAATTATAATATAAGTACGCGTAAAGCGTATACTGCCGACGGCATAGGAAATTTATATGTAAATAATACTTATGACACTGATAAAAACACCATCCCTGATACCATCATTTCTTTCCCTGATTACCGCACAAAAATAAAGACGTTATTTGAAGCCGGAAATTCATTATATGTGGGAACCTCTGACGGCTTAACTATTTATTCGGGTAAAAATAAAACCTATAAAAATTACAACAACAATGAGCTGTTCAGTTATGCAGTTAATGATATTGAAAGTCACGAAGGCAAAACATATTTAGCGCATGAGAACGGAATTACGGTTTTAGAAGACTCAACCCTTATTCAACAAATAGGAGAGCTGCGCTTAACTGCCGTAAAAAAAATAAAATTCTATCAGCACAGAATTTGGATCGCCACACTGGACGGATTATTTATTTGTGATGAAAAAATGAGGCCCATTGTTATCTATAATAAATCGAACGGCTTACTATCAAACAGTATAAACGACATTGTATTTAAAGGCGACAACTGCTGTATCGGCACAAACAAAGGCATTACCATCTGTTCCATAACCGACCTGTTAAAACAATCGAGAGCAGCTGACAAACTTTTTATTACTTCAGTAACCGTCGAAGAAAAAGAGGTGAATATGATCAATAATCAGCTGATCTTAAAAAGCTCTGAATCAGATGTGACCATTAACTTTTCGAGCCCCTTGTTTGTAAAGCCAAATAAACAATACTATCAATACAAGTATGATAAATCAAGATATCTGCCGTTAGATAATACTAATTTACGACTTACCTCCATTAATGGCGGCACGCATAGTGTAAAAATCATTTGCTCCTATGATAACATTAACTGGTCGGAACCTGTAAGCATTACCATAAAAAAAGCAATTCCTTTCAATGAAAGCAAATGGTTTGTAATCGTTATTATATTAGGATCTTTAATAATTATCACTGCAGGTTCTTTACTCTGGATAAAGCGCGTACGCGTAAAAGCAACCGGGCGCGTAAAAGAAGAGCGCCGGGTAAATTTACTAAAGCACCAAGCAATGAATTCCTTAATGAGTCCGCATTTTATTTTTAATTCATTAACATCTATTCAAAATTACATTAACGCGCACGATTCTTTAAAAGCAAGCGAATACCTTGCAAAGTTTTCGCGGCTTATCCGTATGATCATTGAAAAGGCGGCAGACAGCGATATTGCTTTACATGAAGAGTTGACCCGCTTAAATTACTATTTAGATCTTGAGAAGGAACGGTTTAAAGGAAAGTTCGATTTTCATATTATCGTTGATCCCGGCATTAACACCTATGATATAAAAATTCCAAATATGATCATACAACCTTATGCAGAGAATTCGATAATACACGGAATTTTGCCAAAACATGAACATGGCAATTTGTACATTTATTTTAAAAAGGCAAATGAAAAAACATTGTTAATCATAATTGAAGATGATGGAATAGGTTT
Source organism: Bacteroidota bacterium (assembly GCA_025362395.1). GTDB lineage: Bacteria > Bacteroidota > Bacteroidia > B-17B0 > Aurantibacillaceae > UBA4416. Next base: position 89,083 of record JANYGK010000021.1, on the reverse strand, counting down.
TAATAAAGCTAAAGAAAATGCAAAGGCCGGTCATAAATCACTTGGTACAAAAACAATTGAAAACATATTAGAGTTGAACACAAAGCTCTCGGGTAGAAAACAAAAAGTAGAAATCATTGATAAGGCTGAACTGCCTGGTCAGGGGCATGGCACGCGAATAACCATAACATTACAGATAGAATAATTGAACATTTAAAGTCCTATATTTATTTTTTATAAAAACGATACTATTATTTAAGATTGATTAAACGATTATACATATTTTTTATACTTTTTTGTTTGACGGTAAGTATAGTACACGCCCAAACAAAACCCTTTAATTTATTACCGGATACATTGGTAATTTGCGCGGGTGATTCTGTGCTTCTTAAATTCCCGGAAGATAAAGTGAGCTCTACAGCCACTTATGAATGGACCTCTCCAAAAATAATTTATCAAAACACAAAACAACTGTATATAAAAACAAAAGGTAAATACTTTGTCAAAATTTATGATGGCAATCGTGTTATTCATGATACAACTTATGTAAAGCTTAACGATAAACCGAAGCTAAACATTCATGATACGAGCTTATGCAGCGGCAGTGCGCTTATCATTAAACCTGATACAAAATATAAATACAGTTGGAGTAATGGCGACCCTTCCGAAAATTTAAAAATAGACAAGCCCGGTAAATACTGGATAAAGCTTAATAATAAAGGGTGCTATTTTATTGATACATTCAGGGTAACCTCAGCAACCGGTGTAATTCCTAATTTTGGAAAGGAAGTATTGGTATGTGAAACGGATGCCAATAAACTATTATCTGTAAAAGTGCCCGGCGATGTAAAATTATATTGGAATACCGGCGAAAATACACCTTCCATTAATGCTGCCAAAGAAGGGGTGTATTGGGTAAAAAGTACTTCTAAAACCTGTGGCACCAAAGTAGACAGTGTGACTGTTAAATACAAGAACTGCGATTGCGATATTTATATTCCGAATAGCTTTACACCTAACGATGATGACCGGAATGATCTGTTTGCCCCCGTATTTCAGTGTGACTACAGTTACTTTTTACTAACCATTTACGACAGATGGGGAAATACTGTTTATACCTCGTTGAACATAAACGGTAAATGGGACGGTAAATTTAAGAGTAATCCTTGTCCCGACGATGTTTATGTTTATAAGATAGACGCAATACAAAAAAATCCGGATAAAAAAATTACACGCAGCGGTCACATTTCTTTATTCAGATAATTGTTTATGAAAATTAAAGGTTTATTTTTTTTCATCTGCATAATAAGTAGTTTATATGCACAACATGACTTGGTACAAATAAGGCCTTTCGGCACAAACCCGGGTAATTTAAAGCTCCTGTTTTATGATCCCGGTACCATAACCTCAAAAGCGCCCCTGGTAGTTGTATTACACGGCTGCACACAAATGGCAACGGCATGCGCGGAACAAACAGGTTGGAATAAACTGGCAAAAAAACATGGCTTTTATGTAGTATATCCGGAACAGCTTATTTTAAACAATCCCCAAAATTGTTTTAGTTGGTACCGCAGCGGCGACCAAACAAAAGATAAAGGAGAGCCTGCTTCCATTATGCAAATGATCGATTACCTGAAGAAAAACAAATCGATCGATTCAACCCGCATTTATATTGTTGGTTTATCTGCAGGCGGAGCCATGAGCAGCATTATGCTGTCTGTATTTCCTGAAGTATTTGATAAGGGCGGTGTTATTGGCGGAGGCCCTTACAAAGCAGCAGAATCAGTCATCAAAGCAGGAACATCTATGTTGGGTATTGTCTCAAAATCTCCGGAAGACTGGGGTGACTTGGTGCGCCGGCAAAACCCCGGCTATAAAGGTACATACCCGGAGCTGGTTGTATTTCATGGGGGCATAGACCCTGTAGTGAGTCCAAACAATGCAAACCAGTTAATTAAGCAATGGGTAAACATACACCATATGGATTATGAGCCCGACGAACATTACGAGCAATTTAATAATAATGAGGATGTAGAGCTGACTGTTTATAAAGACGAAGAAGGTATTGACGTTGTTAAATATTACAAGGTAAAAGGCATGGGACATGCGGTAGCGCTTGATACCGGAGGTTGCGACACACAAGGCGGGAAAACCGGGCTGTTTGCGGTTGATAAGGATTTTAACAGCACCTATTGGGCTGCTGATTTTTTCGGCATTATAAAACAACCTTACCAAATAACGGGTAATACCACAGCAAAGCCGAATACACAAGACCTGACCTACTCTGTTCCTTTACATGAAGGATCGTATTATAATTGGAAAACACCTGCAGGAGTATGGATTACAGCGGGTAATAAAACAAATGCCGTTACCGTAACAACCGATTATGAAAGCGGCTATATTGAAGTAACTGAAACAGATAAAAAAGGTTGTAAGCTTGAAACCTGCAAGCTGTATATTAAAGTAAAGGAATAAAGTTCTAATTGATATTAGATTATTAATTTTCTACTATAATTTTCCGGTTTATTGTTTTTGAATCCGAATAAATAGTTACAAAATAAATCCCGGGTGAGTTACCTGACAGATCAAAACCGGAATCTACACTTGCTGATCTTAAAACACTTTCACCTAAAACATTATCTATATTAATTAAATTGGGCGACCCTGTATTTAATACAAACGCGAATTTTCCGGTTGATGGATTAGGATAGATTTGGAAAGTGCCGACCTCTTCTTTTGTACAACCAATAATGCTTTCAATAGAAGTATACTGAAAGAAACCGGTGTGATCAGTTTCTTTCAGTCGATAATAACCGTATTGAGTTTGATTAATATGCAGTGTATCCATAAAAGAATAATTTTGAATGTTGTGTGAATTTGCAACAGCATCCGTTAAGCCTAATGCCTGCCAATTAATTCCGTTCAAACTGTACTCTGCCGTAAAATAAGCAATGTTAGTTTCAGCCGCAGTGCTCCATTTTAACCTTGTATGTTGGTTATCGCATAAGCATGCAAATGATAAAAGTTCGACGGGCAGGCCAAAAAGGCAAACACAAGCAGATGTTACAGAGATTTTTGATGATGTATCATTTAATATGGTAATGGTTGTTGAATTTGTATTTATAGGACCTGAAGTTGCCAATGCTCTTCCATAAAGCCGTGCACCGGTATTAAAAGTAATTGATCCACTATTACAAATAATGGTTCCTTTAAATACTGAATTGTTATTTATTATTACAGGGCCTTCAATTTTCCAATATACATTTGTTGATTGTGCTTTATTAATCAATTTTACTTTTGAAAAAACGCTTGTAGAAAAACTTCCGTTTACCTGGAAAACAAATATTCCGTTCGAGTTTCCTTCTCCATCAAGATACAATGTATCAGTAAGTACTGTATTACTATTTAATAAATAAGTATGAGGAGTAAGCGTTAAATTATTTCCAAACTGTAAAGGATATAAAAGTTCAATATCAAAAGGTAATGCGTTGATGTAAGAATACGCCGTTAACAGATCAACTGAGCAAGATGCCGTGGAGCCGTCAGGAATTAAATGAATAGTTCCTGTTACATTTACCGGGTTATAACCTAAAGTAGTTCCCGAATTAGATCCTACATCACCGTTAATATAGGTGCTGCCTGTATTAAATACGGATGCATTAGAGGCAAATAGTGCATATGCGTCCGCGGATGAAAGTGTAGGTGAAGACGCGCCCGTAAGCATAGGCACTCCGCATCCTAAAGGCATATAAGCTAACGTTCCGTAAATAGTAACCGAACCGGTTGTCGACAACGCCCTCCCTTCAAGTGTGTCTGTAGCACCAATACTGATTGCTCCATTATTGGCTATGATGCTTCCTCTCATAAATGTTCCTGTGGCCATACTTACAGCCCCTTCAACTTTCCAAAACACATTACAGGCCAGGGCTCCGTTAATTAAACAAATTTTAGACGAGGCCGCAGTAGAAAAAGCGCCTTGTATCTGAAAAACAAATACAGCATTAGGATTTCCCTGTGCATCCAAAATAAGGCATCCGTTTAGTGACGCAGCACTTGGCACATTGTATACGCCTTTGTTAAAAACCTGTCCGCTTCCGAGCAGGGTGCCGGGAAAAAAAGTTGGCACCATACTGTTTAATTGGTTGTATGCGCTTAACAAGTCCGTTGCACAAAGGGCGGTTACCGCATCCGTATTATGTAACTTCCCGTTTACATTTCCAAACCCTGTGATGGCTCCATTATTAGTTCCAATATTTCCCGTTACCTGCGATACACCTGTATTTCCAACAGCTCCTGTAGTTGTAAAAAGTACAAAATCGGCCGCAGTGCCTAAATTAGGGGCTTGTGCGAAATTTAAATTCGGAAAATAAAAAAGAATAATAGTTACTGCAATACTTAGCCGGCTGCGTTTCATTTTAATATAGTTAAAGGATGAACAAGCTCGAGTTGCTCTCGAAATATGTTTATTATAGGGAAAGACAGAATACCTGCTAAATTAAAACGGTAATTAAACAGAATACGATTTTTTCTACTTTTAAAATAATAATGCTCTAATACTGTGAACGGGCATTTTTATTTTAAGAAACAGGCAATAAAATCAAGTTTAATTAAGAATGGATATGTAAACATACAATTTATTTATGGCTTAAACTTGGATAGTGTTTTTATTTATACAATATTTCCGTTTTTAGCAAAAACACTGTAAATTCACTTTTTTAAAGAGTTCCTTTATACATTTGGTGACAGTCAGAAAAATACTACTATTCCCCTTAGCAGTTATCTACGGAATCATTACAGCGTTCCGTAATATGTTGTATGACTGGAAAATTTTAAAAAGCAAATCATTTAATGTACACACTATTTGCGTAGGTAACCTTGCTGTTGGGGGCACCGGTAAAACACCTCATATTGAGTATTTGATAAACTTGCTTAAAGATCAGTTTAGCATTGCCACTTTAAGCCGAGGTTACAAGCGCAAAACAAACGGCTTTATGATAGCCGATGAAAACAGCACGGCACTTGATATTGGGGATGAACCTTTGCAATATAAAACAAAAAACCCGGGTTTGCTTGTTTCGGTAGATGCCAACAGGCCCAATGGCGTTAAAAACTTACTGGCATTACTCAATCCGCCAACCGTTATTTTGTTGGATGATGCTTTTCAGCACCGTGCATTAAAGTGCGAACTCAACATAGTAGTCAGTGAGTATAATAACATTTACCTTAATGATTGTATGTTGCCCGCAGGTAATTTACGGGAATCAAAAAGGGGGATTAACCGTGCCGATATTATTATTATCAGCAAAACGCCTGATCGTGTAAACGCTGTTGATATCCGTAATTTCATTAAAGACATTAGACCGCTTTCACACCAAAAATTATTTTTTACATGGTTAAAATACGGTGAATTAAAAGGCTTTAAAAATCCGGGAGAAACCGTTGAAACGCTTAGCGACCTGTTCAGGTATCGTATAGTTGTATTTACGGGCATTGGTAATCCCGAACCAATGGTAACCTATTTAAAAGAATACGGTTCTTCCGTTAAACACATTCAATACCCCGACCACCATACCTTTACCTTACAAGATATTGCAGATATAAGAGCGGCATTAGATGCCATTGAAGGGGGTAATAAAATTGTAGTAACTACTGAAAAAGATGCCATGCGTTTAAAGGATCCTGACTTGCAGGATATAGTAAATACGTTACCTTTGTTTGTTCTGCCGATAGAGGTGGATTTTAAAGATAAAGAACATGAATTTAATGAAACAATAATCAATTATGTTAGAACAAATAAATTTTACCACAAAAAGTATTCTTGAAAAAACAAACAATTTTAAACCTGAGGTTGGCATCATATTAGGAACAGGCTTAGGAGGATTAGTAAAAGAAATAAGTGCGGAATATATTATTCCTTATGAAGAAGTTCCAAATTTTCCTGTAAGCACTGTAGAAGGCCATAGCGGTAAATTAATTTTCGGCGAATTAGGCGGAAAAAAAGTAATGGCCATGCAAGGCCGTTTCCATTTTTATGAAGGCTATACCATGCACCAAATTACCTTCCCGGTGCGTGTTATGAAAGCCCTTGGAGCACATACTTTAATTGTATCAAATGCGAGCGGTGGTATGAATCCTTCTTTTGAAATTGGGGAGATCATGATCATTGACGATCATATAAATTTATTTCCTACTAACCCCTTAATAGGGAAAAATATTTCTGAACTAGGGCCTCGCTTTCTTGATATGAGCGAGCCTTACGATAAAAAATTAATTGCTAAAGCCTTAGAGATCGCAAAACAAAATAATATAAAAGTAAGCCGGGGAAGCTACGCGGGCTTAACAGGCCCATGCTTTGAAACGCCTGCCGAATACCGCTACATTGCCCGTATAGGAGCAGATACAGTTGGCATGAGTACAGTGCCGGAAGTTATTGTAGCACGGCATGGCGGCATGCGTGTATTTGGCGTGAGCATTGTAACAGATTTAGGTATTGACGGAAAAATAGTGGAAGTAACGCACGAAGAAGTACAGCATATTGCAGCAGCGGCAGAACCAAAAATGAGTTTGATTGTTAAGGAAGTAATTCGCTCGATGTAATATACTCCGTCATTGCGAACAAAGTGAAGCAATCTCAACCAACGCTAAATAGGAGATTGCTTCGTGCCTCGCAATGACGCTATACAATAAAATTTCTCCCTGCCTCTATAATAAACTATATAACAAACCTCTGCGATCTTTGCGAAAAAACTCCGCTTCTTTGCGGTTAAACAAAATAAAATGAAACACACTTTACTTGCATTAATCCTGATTACCTCCTTAATAAGTAAGGCAGACGAAGGTATGTGGTTACCACAACTTTTAAATGCCATGAATATTAAAGACATGAAAAAGAACGGGCTTAAATTAACGGCCGAACAAATTTACAGCATTAATAAATCGAGCTTAAAAGACGCCATTGTTCAGTTTGGAGGCGGCTGTACGGCCGAGATCGTTTCCGATAAAGGATTAATTTTAACCAATCACCATTGCGGGTACTCATCCATTGCCTACCACAGCACGGTTGAAAAAGATTACCTGACCAATGGCTTTTGGGCCATGAATAAAAATGAAGAAGTGTATACCCCCAACTTAACGGCTACTATTATTAACCGTATTGAAGATGTAACCGCTAAAGTATTAAAAGGGGTATTGGCAACAAGCACCGGAGCAAAAACAGATTCCATTACAAAAGCAAACATTAAACAAATTGAAAAAGAAGCCTCGGCAGGTACTCAGTATGATGCCTTTGTGCGACCGTTCTTTTACGGTAACGAATACTATTTATTTGTAGTTGAAACATTTAAAGATGTACGTATGGTAGGCGCCCCGCCTTCTGCTATTGGTAAGTTTGGCGGTGAAACAGACAACTGGATGTGGCCTCGTCACAATGCCGATTTCTCTGTGTTCCGGATTTATTCCGGTAAAGACAACAAGCCTGCGGAATACAGTCAAGACAATGTTCCTTATACCCCGAAACATGTGATTCCTATTTCTTTAAAAGGTTATAAAGAAGGCGACTTCACCATGGTATACGGCTTCCCCGGAAGAACACAGGAATATTTATCGAGCTATGCGGTTGATATGATCATGAACGAAAGCGATCCCTTAAAAGTATCGCTTCGCGAAAAACGATTGAGCATTATGAATGTGGACATGCGCCAAAGCGATGCCGTAAGAATTGCTTATGCAGGCAGGTACGCGAGCATTGCCAACTATTATAAAAAATGGATGGGTGAAATGAACGGTCTTAAAAAATACGATGCCGTAACAAAAAAACAATTATTCGAAAAACAATTTACAACCTCTATAACCGCTGATCCCATAAAAAAAGAAAAATACGGTAACCTGTTTAATCAATTTCAAAAAGTATATACAGAATATAAAATTTTAAATAAACAGGTAGATTACTACAGCGAATGCTTAATGACCATTGAAGCGTTTACTTACGCGAGAGGCTACATAAGTTTAATAGCTGAGCTTAAAAAGAAACAGCGCGGCTTAGCAAACACATTTGACGGTTCACTGGCAGAATATAAAAAACTCGGCTTTTATAAAGGCTATAATCAACCTACAGATATTAAAATTTGCCAAGCTATGCTAAACGAATACATTAAAGGGGTAGCAGCAGGTAACAGGCCCCCTGTATTAGATTCTTTTATTATTGCGAATAATAATGATGCAAAAAAAATGACGGATTTTTTATTCTCTAACACAAGTTTTGTAGATAAAACAAAAACGGAAGCCATGCTGAATGATATTGAAAAGTACCCAAACCTCTACGAACGAGATCCCGTGTACTATATTACAAACGCTATCCTTAAATATTATTCGGAGTCTGTATTCCCACAATTTCAGTATGATGAAAAAGAAATTAACGAGTTGGAAAAGCTTTACATTAAAGGACAACAGGAAGTAATAAAAGATAAAAAGTTTTACCCGGATGCTAACTCAACACTGCGTGTGGCTTACGGTAAAGTAGCGGGCTATAAACCAAAAGATGGTGTTGAAAATAATTACTATACAACGCTTGACGGTATTATGGAAAAAGAAATTCCCGGAGATGAAGAGTTTAACGTTCCGCCAAAATTAAAAGAGCTTTACGTTAAAAAAGATTTTGGACAATACGCTAACAAAGACGGAAAAATACAGGTGGCTTTTACGGCAAGTAATCATACCACAGGAGGCAACAGCGGCAGCCCGGTGTTTAATGCCAAAGGCGAATTAATAGGCACTAACTTCGATCGTAACTGGGAGGGCACTATGAGTGACATTATGTACAACCCTAACCAATGCCGTAATATTACATTAGATGTGCGCTACACCTTATTTATCATTGATAAATACGCGGGTGCAGGATATTTATTGAATGAGATGAAGTTGATGAAGTAGGTTAGTGAAATGATTATAATACATTAGTCGGAAATTTCATGGAAGTGTATAGGATTACTCTTATTTCCCATTTAATGATGGGCAAATTGCCATCTGCCTCATCATTTCCCAAACTATGCCTTCTATTTACCTATTCGGTTAATCCCCTGAGTCTTTTCCGCCCTTCAACCGCCTCCTAACTATTTCTTTGGAGGCAAAGCAAAAGCAACCGTTTCATGCTCAAAATGCCCGTTATGGGCTCCGTCACAAAAAGGTTTATTTTTAGATAGGCCGCAACGGCATAACGATACAACTTCTCTTCCTCCAAGGTCATAAGGGTTTCCGCTTTTATCAACAATTTCAAAATCTCCTTCTAATTTAACCGAACCGTTATTGTTTATCGTAATTTTTGTTTTCGCCATATTTTTAAATTTTAATGTTCCTAAAAATACTAAATATCGCGGATACCGGCAGGATTAAATACTGTGAAAAATATCTATTGAACGGTAGTACATTAATAAGCTTATTAAACTACTTTTAAAACATTGTATGAAAAGATCCTTTATTATACTCTTTGCATTGCTCACCATACAATTGTATAGCCAATCTCCCCACCGGCTTAAGCTTTTAATAGAATACGATTTCCCGCGGAGATTACAAGTAGGTGTAAAACTCCTGTCTTCCAAAATGTTTTCATTTAATATAAAAGGCGGCTACCAGTTACCTTCATTAAGTTGGGGAAGTTATAGCGGATCAGGTTCTAACATTTCGAAGATCTGGAGCTTATTAGGCCCTGTTATAGGTGCGGGAAGCGAACTGAATTTTAAAAAACCCTATCATAAAATTTCATTGGATGTAGAATATGGAAGTTTAGTAGGGAGTTCCAGCGACCCCAATTATTTATTTAAAGGAGGGAGAGATTATGAAGTTACGTATTCTGACATTACCGCACAAAGCTATACAGGATTATTAGGCTATTACTATCACTTTCCACACGCAGTTAACCTCTCCTCATTTATAAAAGCAGGTGTAGTTTACAGAAGCTCTAAAGAGCATGTGTATTATGAAGGCTCCCGGTCATATACTATTAATTTCTTAAAAAAACCTTTCGACACGTACCGTTATGAAACAGAATTTACAGTTAGGATTGGCCTTCAATATTGCTTTGGATATTCCAAATTAACAGATAAAATTACGGCAAACGATTTTAGTGAGATCAGATCCTATATTCACCAAACAGACTCTGTCATAAAACAACTGTTCGATAATTATCAATACTCTTACACCGGCGTAGATGAATACAAAGACATAACAAATAAACTACTGCATTGGATGAAACACTATAAATATACAAGCGATACTACCTCAATAGACAGGCAACTTAGCATCTATAAAGAATTAATGGATCGGGAATTAAAAAACAGGGCCATGAAAGCCGGCACCTATAAATTAATGAAAAAATCGGACGGCGGCCCTTTAGAAATAAAAAGAATACGCGTAGATTACTACAACCTCCGGCATTTAAAAAAATACGCGGCATTGTATGCGAAATATAAATTGCATTGAACGAAGCAAGTTCACACTAGCATTTCGTTAGTGCGAGACACAAAACAAATCTCACCTCTAGCATCTCGTCGTTGCGAGGCACGAAGCAATCCCACATCTGGCATTCGTCATTGCGAGGCACGAAGCAATCTCATACTAGCATTTCGTTAGTGCGAGGCACGAAGCAATCTCACCTCTAACATTCGTCATTGCGAGGCACGAAGCAATCTTATACTATGCTTAAAAACTGTGTATGAAATGGCTTCGCTATCGCTCGCAATGACGAAATAGCAGAAAAATTATTACATTTAATACTTATGAAAAAAGGCGGCGCTGTTTACATACTTACAAATCATGGTAATAGTACTATATATACAGGTGTTACGTCCAATATTGTTAAACGATTATACGAGCACAGAACCGGCACTTTTAGACAAATTTTTACAAGCAGATATGCTCTTAATAAATTAGTATACTACGAAGTGTTTTTAAGAATAGAAGATGTCATTGCTAAAGAAAAACAAATAAAAGCAGGCAGTCGCTTAAAAAAAGAAAACCTCATACTTTCCATCAATCCAGATTGGCAAGACCTTTCTAAAGAAGTTGGTGTTGAGTAATACGAACTGTCATGAACAGCGTCATTGCGAGACACAAATCAATATCATACTATGCTTAAAAACTGTGTATGAGATTGCTTCGCTAATGCTCGCAATGACAGGATATCAAAAAATTATTACATTTATTATTTATGATACGAGGCACGAGGCAATCTCACCTTTATTCGTCATTGCGAGGCACGAAGCAATCTCACCTCTAGCATTCGTCAAGTTCCTCTGTACCCGCAGCTGCTCTTTGATTAACGTAGGCATGTCTTCGACTAAGATTCCCTGTTCCTTCACCACTATTCCCTGTTCCTTCACCATTATTCCCTGTTCTTTAATCATTATTCCCTGTTCTTACATAAATAAATCACATTTTTTAATAGCTGTTGCATAATGTTAAACATATAAAACATAAACATTCAATAAGATTTTAAACCTTTACAGTATTAATTCATGTTTTTCATACTATAGTTCAAACTCCTTCAACAGTGTTTCAAATTTTTCCTGCTGTATAGCTGCCTTTTGAAACATGGATGCCGGTGATTACCGACTTATTTCTTTTATTTTAACAATAGTTGTACACATAACGCCGGCAATCGCTCCGGCTTACACGTATAACATATAAGTTGGCATAAGCCGACTAAAATTTAACACCTAGGTTATGATCTACTTAAATCTTAAAAGACTTTTCGACGCCAAGGGCATCGAAAATCCCAACCAATACTTATGGAAAAACGGATTTACCCGCCATACAGTCCACCGTTTGCTACATAATAAAACAGGCAGTATCAGTTTTGCGCAGCTCGAAAAACTGTGCGTCCTATTCAAATGTTCACCTAACGAATTGTTAAGCTGGTACACCGACGACCAAACCAATAAAGCCGGCGAACAATTTCTGCAACCCTTAGTGCATGAAACAAACAAAGGCAATATTAACCAAATTCTCAAGCAATTACCGGCCGGTAAACTTAACGACTTACGCCGGTTCCTCGACGATCTCTCAAACCCAAGCATACCGGAAGCATAACTCTAAAACACCCTGCATGATTAACGAAAAAACGCTGTACTTTGTCGTTAATACTAATAAAAAGTTATCTTTGCCCCATGTCATTTGCAGGGAAAACCGTTTCATTTCATACCTTAGGCTGTAAGCTTAATTTTTCTGAAACCTCCACCATCGCACGTTTAATGCAGGAAAAAGGATTTCAAAAAATTGCATTTGACCAGGGTGCCGATGTGTGCGTGATCAATACTTGCTCCGTTACAGAAAATGCCGATAAAGAATGTAAGCAAATTGTAAGATCGGCACTCGCCAAAAATCCTGATACTTTTATTGCTGTTGTTGGCTGCTATGCGCAGTTAAAGCCCGATGAAATTTCAAATATTGAAGGGGTTGATGTTGTATTGGGGGCCTCCGAAAAATTTAAGCTGCTTAACTATATTAATTTCTCCGGAAAAAATGCACATACCGAAGTACATAACTGCGAAATATCCGAAGTCAATACATTTGTCGATTCCTTTTCCCTTGGCGACAGGACCCGCTCTTTTTTAAAAGTACAGGACGGATGTGATTACAGCTGCACCTTTTGCACCATTCCTTTAGCGCGCGGTAAAAGTCGCAGCGATACTATTGAAAATGCAATAAATAATGCAAAACGCATTGCAGAAAGCGGCGTTAAAGAAATAGTATTGACCGGCGTAAACCTCGGCGATTTCGGCTACGGTATTGACATTGATAAGGACACAAAGAAACGTAAAGAATATACATTCCTTGATCTTATTAAAGAGCTCGACAAAGTAGAAGGGATTGAACGTATCCGTATTTCTTCCATAGAGCCGAATTTATTGAAAGACGAGGTGATTGAATTTGTAGCACAGTCAAAACGCTTTGTCCCGCACTTTCATATTCCCTTACAAAGCGGCAATAACGAAATTCTCAGTAAAATGAAACGCCGTTACCAACGCGAGCTGTATCAAGACAGGGTAGCAAAAATAAAAACATTAATGCCCGGTTGTTGTATAGGTGTAGATGTGATTGTAGGCTTCCCCGGCGAAACACAAGAACATTTTACAGATACCTATAATTTTATTAATGCCTTAGATGTTTCCTATTTACACGTATTTACTTACAGCGAACGTGATAACACGGAAGCCGCAAACTTACCGGGTACGGTAGAGTTGAGCGAACGCAAACGCCGTAATAAAATGCTGCGAATTTTATCAGCCAAAAAATTAAGACAGTTTTACGAGCAGCATCTTACAAAAAAATTTACCGTATTATTTGAACATGAAAATAAGAACGGCTCGATGTACGGCTTTACCGAAAACTATATTAAAATAACGCATCCTTACGATGAATCGCTGGTAAACAAAACGGTTATTGTACACACGACTTCAATTAACGAAGAAGGTTTTGTAAATGCTGAACTTGTATCGGCATTAGTGTAGCGATCGTACTAAATCCTTATTAATTTAAGTATAACTTTCAATATTTTACGTTCCTTTTCTTATCATTCTTCTTTGCATCCTTTGCGAAACCTCTCTGCGTATTTGCAGTAAAACAACAAACTCAATCATCCTTCTTTGCATCCTTTGCGAAACGTCTCTGCATCTTTGCGGTTAAACAACAAGCTCAATCATTCTTCTTTGCATTTTTCGCGGAACCTCTCTGCGTCTTTGTGGTTAAACAACAATCTCAAAGGCTATACAATTAATCCAACTAATAACTGACGGTGATTAACCGATAAGTGGTTTTGTAGTATAATAGAATAGTGTGTATCTTGGAATGATGAAAGACCCCGGTTCAAAAAACAATACACTTCTTTTTTTAATTCCGGAACGTATGTGTTTTAAAAGGGCCGGTATCATTATCACATGTATCATAGGAGTTGCTTTTACAGGCAGTGCACAAAACAATAGTCTTACTTCATTAAAAAAAGAACTGCAATCAGCAACGCACGATACCTCTCGCTGCGATATTTTAGATCAGCTTATTGAGATTGCTTCAGAAGAGGAATGGCAAAAATATAATGGGGAGATGAAACAGCTGGCAGTAAAAAACCTTTCATTAAGGCCTACAGGTCGTCCGCTAATTCTCTTTTCTAAATATTATGCCACGGCTCTTCACAACGAAGGCATTATGTATTCTGAACAATCCAACGACGAAAAAGCAATAGACTACTTTAACAAGAGTATTGAGATCTCTAAAAGCGCAGGAAATGCCAATGAAATGGCGATTTCTTTACAGTCTATTGCGCAAATTAATATCCGAAAAGGAAACAATACACTGGCATTAACGCAATTATACGAATGCTTAAAAATATTTGAAAAAGAGCAGGATGAAATCGGAATAGCTGATGTGCATTTAAGCTTGGGAGATATTTGTTTTTTTCAGAGAGATTATAAAAAAGCACTGGAGCATCATAAAAAGAGCTATGAACTTTATCTAAAAAACGAATACCGTGTGGCCATCAGCACGATTTGTTATAAGATCGGCCTCGATTATTACGAAGTAAAGAGCTACCCTGAAGCATTGATCTATCTGCAAAAAAGCATTGATATGATTGAGAATTCTGACTATGGAGCTAACTCGGTAGCATACCTTAACATTGCACAAATTTATATTTTTCAATCAAAATATGATAAAGCCATGAGCTACGCACTCAAAGGATTAGCTATTTCAGAAAAAACGCAGAATAAAGTAGAGATCAGCCATAGCCATATTGTATTGAGCAAAGTATTCGACCTGCAAAAAATATATCCTCAAGCATTGGAACACGCTGAAGATGCTTTAAAAATTGGTCAAGAAATTAAACATCCCGTTGAAATAAATATGGCAGCCAAGCAGCTCTACTCTATTTATGCAGAAACAAAACAAGATGCAAAAGCAGCTAAAATGAGTAAACTATATATTGAAACAAAAAATATTTTAGATAACCAAGAATCAAAAAATGCATTATTGGAACAAAAATTAAAATATGAGTACGAGAAAAAAGAGCTGTTAACCAAATCAGAAAATGAAAAAAAATTGGTGACGCTTATCTCAGAAAATGAACGCGGTAATTTAGTAAAGAACATTTGGCTCATCGTGTTTGGATCCGGGTTAATATTACTGACAATTACAGCCTTTTTTCTGTACAGAAACTTTAAACAAAAAAGCATTATAACAGGGCAGAAAAATAATTTGCTGAAACAAAAACTATTGGTTTCTCAAATGAATCCTCATTTTATTTTTAACTCATTAAGCGCCATACAAAATTATATTTTTAAACAGGATAGTTTACGCGCAGGAAATTACCTTGCTCAGTTTTCAGAATTGATCCGTATGATCCTTGATTTTTCACGTAAAGATTACATTACGGTTGAATCGGAAATGAAATTGTTAAATACGTATTTAGAACTGCAGAAATTACGTTTTGAAAACAAATTTGATTATTTTATTAACGTGGATAAGGCAATAGCTGTTTCGGATATATGCATACCGCCTATGCTGGCGCAACCTTTCATAGAAAACGCCGTTGAACACGGTATTTTTTACAAAAAAGATAAAGGCCGCGTGGATGTGCGGCTTTATTATGAACGGGCTAATTTAATTTACGAAATTGAAGATGACGGGGTCGGCTTTGAAGAAGCCATGAAGCTTAAAAATAAATTAAAATCTTCGTATGAATCATTAGCAACCGTAATAACGAAAGAACGCATGAGTACATTAAGTGATCACATGAAAAACAAAATAGAAATTGAAATAACAGATAAAAAATTAATAACACCGGGCATTTCAGGAGTTAAAGTAAAGTTTATTGTTCCGTTTAACGATACTACGCTATGATCAAAGCAATTATTATAGATGACGAAAGTAATAACAGGGAACTGATCTCTAATCTTTTAAAATCGTATGCCGAAAATATTAAAGTGGTTGGTATGGCCGATTCTGTGGAGAGCGGCTACAAATGTATTTTAGAACATAAGCCCGAATTGGTGTTTTTGGATATTCAGATGCAAGACGGTACAGGTTTTGACCTGTTAAAGCTTTTTGAGAAGCCTGAGTTCAAAGTTATTTTTGTAACTGCACATGAAGAATTTGCCATTGACGCTTTTAAATTCAGCGCCTTAGATTATTTATTAAAACCCTTGTCGCCTTT
The DNA here is from genome assembly GCA_025362395.1 of Bacteroidota bacterium. Lineage (GTDB taxonomy): Bacteria > Bacteroidota > Bacteroidia > B-17B0 > Aurantibacillaceae > UBA4416. Next base: position 72,909 of record JANYGK010000021.1, on the reverse strand, counting down.
GAGTTTACTGGCTTCATTAAAAAAAGCGGAAGAATCGTTAAATAATGAAGAGTTAAATTTAAAGCTGAAAACGTTATTAGATAATGTGAATGAACCGGCAAAACATAAACGGAAAATAATCCTTAAAACACTTGAACGGATCTATTCGGTTGATATAGATGATGTCGTTCGTTTTGAATCAGACGGCGGCTATACAAAAACCTATCTTTCAGACCGGAAAAGGATTATGGTTTCGCGTACTTTAAAAGAATTTGATGAGCTTCTTTCTGATGTAGGATTTGTGCGGGTCCATCATTCACACCTCGTTAACATTAACCACGTGTTTTGTTTTGAAAAGCAAGAAAGTCACATTGTCATGAAAGATGATTCCATTGTTCCCGTTTCAAACCGCAAAAAAGAACATGTATTGGAATTGTTGGACATGATTTGATTTAGTTAACCGCAAAGGTGCAGAGAGAGGATAAAGAATGCAGAGAAAAAAAATAAACACTTTGCTTCTTAACACCATTATCAAACGACTTTAGAGTTAAGGACTTTCCAACTTTCTAAACTTTAAACTTCAACCCCCCTCCGGTAGTAAACATTCCATAGTTTAAAACATTTTCATTATCTCCCCTATTTTTAAGGCTGCAACGCTATTTTTAATCACTATTAATAATGGCAACAACCAAAAATAAATTCAGAGACAAACCTGTTGAGGCAACGTTACAAGCTCAATCCGTTATCGACAAAAACGATATTGAGGAAACACATAACCCGGCTTCTAAAAATAAATCAAAAGCTGCTAAAAAAGCAGTAACGGTTCCGGATAAAAAACCACAACCCAATACCAATACTATATCAGACGCCAAGGCTTCTATACTTGATAAATGGGATAAAACACTAACTCTTTACAGGAACGAACGTGTTCAAAAACTCATTGGTTTACTCCTGATATTAGCCGGAATTTATTTATTTATCGCGTTGCTGTCTTACGTATTTACATGGGATAAAGATCAGGATAAAGTGCTTGGTCCCGTAAGTGAATTATTTGCTATAGACACAAAAGTAGTGAACTGGCTTGGTAAATTCGGTGCATTAGTATCCCACCTGTTCATGTACAAATGGTTTGGCGTATCATCTTTTATTTTAGTTCCTGTCTTAGTCATATACGGCTTACAGAAAATACTGAATAAAAAAATAACTAAGCCAAATTCCTTTACCGCTAAATGGCTCTTTTTAATGGTATGGACGAGCTTAACACTGGCATACTTTTTCCACGAACGTTTATTTTTTCTTGGGGGCGGTTACGGTTACATTTTAAATATTCAACTGTCTAATTACGTTGGTAATATTGGAACACTTGCCGTTTTAGCATTCAGCATGCTTGCTTTTTTGGTGCTGAGCATTAATTTATCGTTTAATATTAAGAAAGATGTTTTGAATGACCTCAGTAACGATGCTATAATTGAAGAAGAAGATAAAACCTTATTAAATACAGTTAATCCAAACGCCAATACAATTTATGAAACCGAACCTTCTTTATCAAAAGAAGAAGAAGAGGCTTTGTTAAACTTTGAAGTTATTTCTACGAATGACAGCGGCGCTCCTGAAATTCTCGAGGAACCAATTCTTGATACTACAGCTTCCATAAGCCTTGATAGACTAGTGCCCGCAATAACGGAAAAAAAAGCATTGGACTTCGAAATCAATAACCCTTCGGCCGATGAAATAATAAAAACACCCGCTTTTGTAAAAGAAGAACCTAAGGTGGATACGATTACACTGGATGATGAATTAAAAGCAACGCAATTAGTTGAAAAATTCGGAGAATACGACCCTACGCTTGATTTAGGCAATTACCAATTTCCGAGCGTTGAGCTTTTAATAGATTATGGCACAGGAAACGGTAAAGTAAATAACGAAGAGCTGGTTGCCAATAAAGACCGTATTGTTAACACCTTAAAAAATTACGGAATTGAAATTGACAGGATCTCTGCAACCGTTGGCCCTACAGTAACCTTATATGAAATAGTGCCTGCCGCCGGTGTGCGGATCTCTAAAATTAAAAACTTGGAAGATGATATTGCCTTAAGCTTAGCGGCTTTAGGTATTCGAATCATTGCCCCTATTCCGGGACGCGGTACTATTGGTATTGAAGTACCGAACCAAACACCCGAAATGGTGCCGATGCGTAATATTATTGCTTCAGAAAAGTTTCAAAATACAACACACGACCTACCTATTGCATTAGGTAAAACCATTAATAACGAAATTTTCATTGCCGACCTGGCCAAAATGCCTCACTTACTAATGGCGGGTGCTACAGGACAAGGGAAATCAGTTGGCTTAAACGCGATCTTAGTTTCGCTGCTTTATAAAAAACACCCGGCGCAGGTTAAATTTGTGTTGGTAGATCCTAAAAAAGTTGAACTTACCTTATTCAACAAAATAGAACGTCACTTTTTAGCGAAGCTTCCAAATTCTGAAGATGCGATTATTACGGATAACACCAAGGTAATACATACGTTAAATTCTTTATGTATTGAAATGGATAACCGTTACGCGTTGTTACAGGATGCACAGGTAAGAAACATTAAAGAATACAACGTTAAGTTTATTAATCGGAAATTAAACCCGAACGAAGGTCATAAATACTTACCATACATTGTATTGGTAGTTGATGAGTTTGCCGATTTAATTATGACGGCCGGTAAAGAAGTGGAAACACCTATTGCGCGTTTAGCACAATTGGCGCGTGCCATAGGTATCCATTTAATTATTGCCACACAGCGTCCTTCTGTAAATATTATTACGGGAACTATTAAAGCCAACTTTCCGGCGCGTATCGCATTCAGAGTAACCAGTAAAATTGACTCGCGTACTATTTTAGATTCAGGCGGTGCAGAGCAATTAATAGGCCGTGGTGATATGTTACTCAGTACAGGCAATGATTTGATTCGTATACAATGCGCGTTTGTTGATACACCGGAAGCAGAAAAAATTACAGAATTCATCGGCTCACAACGTGCTTACCCTTCCGCCTTTTTATTGCCTGAGTATGTAGGTGAAGACGGCGATAGCGGCAAAGAAGCGGTTGACTTAAGCGAGCGCGATAAAATGTTTGACGAAGCCGCTAAATTAGTAGTACAATTTCAGCAAGGCTCAGCATCCTTTTTACAACGTAAATTAAAACTGGGTTATAACCGCGCAGGCCGCATTGTGGATCAGTTGGAAGCAGCAGGCATCATTGGTCCGTTTGAAGGCTCTAAAGCACGCGAAGTACGTTGCAAAGACATGGAACAATTAAATGAAATTATCAGAAATATAAAAGGGTAGTTTTTTATTTGGGTGTGACCCTGCGGGTCGCGCTTTTTGTTTCAATCTTTTGCTCCACTACGTTTCGTAAAAGGATTTCTACTGCAATCGCTCACACAATTTATTTTACACCGGAGTTTATTTTTTTTAATAAGCATATATGCGTTAGGATTGCAATGAAAATCCTTTTGCCTGCCTCCTGCAAAAGATTGTAATGTAAAGCCTGACCTTGCACCTGTTCTTTACGCAAGGTAACGCCCAAATACAAACTCGTCGCATACAAAAAAAAATCCCATCCACTATAAAGTGCATGGGATTTTTAATTTATTAAAACCAAATACTAGTATCTGTAAGCGTCTCCTTTAAAAGGACCTTCTACTTTAACACCAATGTAATCCGCTTGTTCTTTATTTAATGTATCTAATTCAACACCAATTTTAGCTAAGTGTAAACGCGCTACTTTTTCATCTAAAATTTTCGGTAACACATATACTTTTTTCTCATAAGCGGCAGTGTTTGTCCATAATTCCAACTGAGCCAAAGTTTGGTTTGTAAAGGAGTTACTCATTACAAAACTAGGGTGGCCCGTTGCACAACCTAAATTTACTAAACGGCCTTCCGCTAATACAATTATGTCTTTACCGTTAATCGTGTATTTATCAACCTGAGGTTTGATCGTATCTTTTGATGCGCCGTAAGTTTTGTTTAACCAAGCCATATCAATTTCAGTGTCAAAATGGCCAATGTTACAAACAATAGCTCCATGTTTCATGGATTCGAAATGACGACCAACCACGATATCTTTATTACCTGTTGTAGTAACAATAATATCAGCAATTTTAACCACGTTATCCATTTTTTGTACCTGGTAACCGTCCATTGCAGCTTGTAACGCACAAATAGGATCAATTTCAGTTACAATAACACGCACACCCTGTGACGATAAAGACAAGGCAGAACCTTTCCCAACATCACCGTAACCTGCCACAACAGCCACTTTACCTGCCATCATTACATCAGTAGCTCTGCGAATAGCATCTACCAACGATTCACGACAACCGTATTTATTATCAAATTTTGATTTAGTAACTGAATCGTTCACGTTAATAGCCGGCAACAATAAAGTACCTTTTGCCATACGCTCATATAAACGGTGAACGCCTGTAGTTGTCTCTTCAGATAAACCTTTAATACCCGCGGCTAATTCAGGGTACTGATCAAATACTAAATTAGTTAAATCACCACCGTCATCTAAAATCATGTTTAATGGTTTACGGTCTTCACCAAACCATAACGTTTGTTCAATACACCAATCAAATTCTTCCGCCGACATACCTTTCCAAGCATACACTTGGATACCTGCCGCTGCAATAGCTGCTGCCGCATGATCCTGAGTTGAAAAAATATTACAAGAACTCCAAGTAACCTCAGCACCTAAAGCAGTTAACGTTTCAATTAATACAGCTGTTTGAATGGTCATGTGTAAACAACCCGCAATACGAGCGCCTGCCAATGGCTTAGAAGCACCATACTCTGCACGAAGCGCCATTAATCCGGGCATTTCTTCTTCCGCTAATTTAATTTCTTTACGACCCCACTCTGCTAATGAGATGTCTTTAACTTTGTACGCTAAGTACTTTCCTGTTGCTACTGCTGACATATTAGTTGTTGATTAAAATTGTTTATTTTTTATAATTATGCGAAGATAAGATATAAGTTTGTAACACTCAAACTATTGTAAAGTTTATTAATTAACGAATGATAGAGGTTTTTAACATAAAAAAAGGGCTTTTTTTTGGGCTGTTGAACCTTAAAGAGTTTGCGGACATAAAGAGTTTAACCATTAAACGCGATATTGAAACAGAGGGCAAAAATTATTTGATCTCTAAGCTTTTAGACGATACCCGGAAAATAATGTATGATGATAAAGGAAAGCCACATTTAACAGATGATACAAGGCATATTTCTGTATCGCACTCACATGATAAGTTGGCCATAATTGTTAATGAACACGAAGCAACAGGTATTGATATAGAATTAATAAGAAATAAAGTTATTAAGATCAGGCATAAATTTTTATCCCGATCAGAGCTTACTGAAGCAGGAACAGATGTTGAAAAACTACTGATTTATTGGGCAGCCAAAGAAACACTGTATAAAATTTACGGACTAAAGGAGGTTGATTTTATTACTCATTTATTTGTTAAGCCGTTTAATAAACATAATTTAGGAACAATTATTGGAGAAATTAATTTACCAGGATTTAAAACAACTTTTGAGCTTAATTATCAGGTATTAGACGAGTATGTTTTAGTATACGCGCTAAGCCAACTACTATAAATATTAAAACCGAACAGGTATATAAAAAAATTCAGAACAACAGGCTGAAACATTCTTTAAGTGTTTTATACTTTTTCATTAAACTTATGTAACTATGCGGTTAAACATACTAAAACATTGCTAACTAAAACAACACATACACATTTAATTATATTGATCGACCCTGATAAATATAATCCCGCACTGTTAGATATTGCCAATACATGCGGTGTGGCTTATATTTTTTTTGGAGGGAGCTCTTTAAAGAAAAATAATTTTGAGAAAACATTAAAGTCTATAAAAGCTAAAACCACTATTCCGGTTATTATTTTTCCGGGCGACGAAAGTCAGGTATCTAAGCATGCAGACGGTTTTCTGATGCTGTCCTTACTATCCGGCAGAAATGCAGAATACTTAATAGGAAAGCATGTAAACGCAGCCGCAAAAATAAAAGCGTCGAACTTGCGGGTAATCCCAACAGCTTATATTTTAGTAGCCGGCGGAACAAAATCAACCACCCAAAAAATAACCAAGACAACGCCTTTAAGTAGTAAAAAAGAAATTATAAATACAGTTATTGCCGGGGAGTTATTAGGTAAGCAATTAATTTACCTGGAAGCCGGCAGCGGTGCTAAAAAAACACTAACCGCATCTTTAATTAAAGAGGTGAAACAACATACTACACTGCCTTTAATAATTGGAGGAGGCATTGACACTATAAAGAAAGCAAAAGAAGTTTTAAAAGCAAACCCTGACTATATAGTTGTAGGGAACGCATTAGAAAAAGATCCGCAATTTTTACTTGAGCTGAGTGATGAGATTGGAAGAAGAGACAGAAGAGACTGAAGGGAATAATAGAATAACATAAACCATAAAAGATATATAAGTTCATAAAATAAAACTATGTATCTATGCGGTTAAAAAGCTAACAATAGTTATATAACTTATAAGGTAAAAAAAATAAAATAATATGCAGCATTAGCGATATCTGCGGGAAAACAAAATAAAAGATGAGATTAGTAGTAATAACCCCCACCAAAAAAAGCGAAAATGAAATTGCAGCCGTTATTCAAATGTTTGAAGCAGGGCTCGATACACTGCATGTTCGCAAAAACCGATTTTCAACAAAAGAGCTGGATGATTATATAAACGAGATTCCCAAACATTTCCATAACCGTATTATTATTCATTCGCATCATCGCTTGGCTTTAAAATACGATTTAAAAGGGTTTCATTTTACATCTACTCATTTTAAGGAAAGATTAAAGTTATGGTTCAACACTAAATTTATTTATTTAAGAAAACCAAAGCTTGTAAAAACGATTTCTTTTAAAAGACCCACCGAGCTTTATTTACCTCAAAAAGTAAAAACCGATTATTGCTTTTTAGGAACCATGTTCCATAATGTATCAGGCGAATTATACAGCGGTTTTTACACTGAAATAGTAGAAGCTGCCATTAATAAATCGGGAATGAAAATTTACGCGCGCGGCGGAATAAACGAAAAAAGCATTGAATTAGCTCATAAGCTTGGTTTCCCGGGAGTGGCTTTATACGGCCATTTATGGAAAAGCGCTTCGCCATACAATAAATACATTGAATTTTTAAAGTTCTGTAAACAAAAAAACATTCCTATCGAATAATGGCTTTTTGGGATTGGATAGCTTTGTTTACAGGAGTGGCAGGTGTAGTATTAACTATTTTTGAAAGTATTTGGTGTTGGCCAATGGCATTGGTTTCTGTTATTATTTCAACGCTTACGTTTTATAATGAACGTTTATTCGGTGACATGAGCCTGAACGTATTTTATTTTTTCAGCGGAATCTATGGTTGGATCTATTGGAGCAAGCATAAAGGAAAAACATTTAAGGTCACTAAATTACCCGTAAAATATATTCCTTTCATCGCGTTATCCGTTATCATTCAAAGCGGTATTTACTATTTTATTTTACGTCATTTTAAGTCCGACCAAATACTGTTTGATTCAATTTTAACAGCTTGTAGTTTTACCTGCACTTATTTAATGACTAAAAAATGGCTCGAAAACTGGTTTTTTTGGGTATTAATTGACGGATCTTATGTTTTTTTGTATATTATAAAAGAAATGCCTACCTATGCTATGCTCTATACTTTTTTTACATTAATGGCCGCTTACGGTTTTTATGCATGGAAAAAACAACTGCAAACCTTATAAAAAAAATTGCCATACTTGGTGCTGAAAGTACAGGTAAAACGGAGTTGTGCGAAAAACTGGCTAAACATTACAAGTCTGTTTGCGTGCCCGAATATGCCAGGGAATATTTTGATAAAAATGACATTAACAACTATGGCGTTAATGACTTGGATATTATTGCGAAAAACCAGTTACAGCTTGAGGCGGACTATTTACCAAAAGCAAACACTTACTTATTTTGCGATACTACTTTAATAACCATTAAAATCTGGTCGACACACCGGTTCAATAAAATTTCAGAGTTCATTACTAATTCTATACGGGCTACAGATTATGACCTTTACCTGGTTTGTAATAATGATGTGGAATGGGAAGAAGATTCGCAAAGAAGAAATCCTGAATTAAGAGATCATTTGCTTAAATGGAACCTTCATGAATTAATGAAGCTTAATGCTGAATATCATATCATAAAGGGCATAGGAGACAGCAAGCTGAACTCGGCCATACAAATTATTGATAATCAGTTTAAGTCCACTAAATAATAAATTCCATTACACATTTAAAAAACGCTTCCGGTTGTTCAGCATGTATCCAATGCCCGCTGTTAACAATCGTTTCAATTTTATAATTTGAAAACCGGGCGGCAATATCTTTTTCATCCGCGCTTGTAATATAATTCGACTTGTCGCCTTTTATAAATAAGGCAGGTGTTGCACTTAATTTTTCAGGAACTTCAATACCAATGTTATTGTATTTTTCGGTGATCGTTTTTAAATCAAATCGCCAATCCATTTGTTTGGATGCATCTTCTTTCCAATAAATATTTTTTAATAAAAATTGTTTAGTGCCTGTATCGGTAATGTATTCGTTTAAAACGGCTTCAACTTCTTTGCGTGTATTTATTTCCGTAAAATCTACGGCGTTCAATGCTTTTAAAACAGTATCATGGTGCGGCTCATAAGCCCTTGGGGCAATATCAACCACTATTAATCGCTTAGCGTTTCCGGAATACAAGGCTTCATAAAACAGTACGGTTTTTCCTCCCATGCTATGCCCCAATAAAATTGGCTCTTCGAGGTTATGAAATTTAATAAACTCGTTAAGGTCTGATGCCATAACATTATAATTCCATTCATTGCTGTGCGGCGACAAACCATGGTTTCGCTGGTCGATGGTAAATACCCTAAATCCTTTTTCTGCAAAACGTTTCGCAAGTGTATTCCAATTGTCGCTTTGGCCGAACAAACCGTGTAAAATAATTAAAGGCCGGCCTGAGCCGTATTCCCTGTATGCAAGTTCCATATACGTTTTGTTTATAATATAACTATGATAGTATGTCAATTCGAGTACGACTTTATGAGCGTATCAGGCGAAGGACTTAAACGAAGCGACAAAACGTTTTACCTATTCTTCCTCTTTTAATATTAATTTCCGCAACATATTCATAGCCCTCATTGCCGTCATGTGAATGTTACGTTGCCTGTTATCTCCAAAAATAAATTGCTTGGAAATGAGTGTATCATTCAAGGCAACTGCTATCCATGTTGTGCCCACAGGCTTACCCTCTGTTGCTCCCGAAGGGCCCGCAATACCTGATACTGCAATAGCGGCATTACCGTTAAAAGAATGCATCACTTCTTTAACCATTGTTTCTACACATTCTTTACTTACCGCCCCATGTTTTGTAAAAACTTCATTGTTTACCTTTAGTAAAGAATTTTTAAATTCGTTTTGATAAGGAACAATGCAACCGTTATAATAAGCCGAGCTTCCTGCCACGCTTGTTATTAAGTGTGAAATATAGCCGCCCGTGCAGCTTTCAGCCAAGCATAATTTTAAGTTATTTTCTTTTAGCAGCTTACCTAATATCTCTTCCATGGCCGGCTGGTCCTTGCCATATTCCTCATAGCCGTAAATGTATTTTTGTATTACGGGTAATATTTTTTGCACTTCACCTTCAATTTTTTGATTCAGTTCTTTTTCATTTAACCCTTTACTGCTTAAGCGAAGCCTTACCATGCCGGGAGAAGGCAAATAAGCCAGGCTTATGTTTTTTGATGCCAGCGTATCTTCCCAATCACTTATTAATTCAGACAGATCGCTCTCTCCTATTCCCTGAGTTAATATCGTTTTATGGTAAATAAAAGGTAATATAAAGCATTTTTTAAGCTCAGGAATAATAAACTCTGTTACCATTGCTTTCATTTCAAATGGAACACCGGGCATTGATACATAAATGGTATCGTCTTTTTCCATCCACATGCCTGGAGCCGTTCCGTTTTTATTTCGTATTACAATGCTTCCTTTTGGCACCTCTGCCTGCTTTTTATTAATGTCCGTAATTTCCCGGCCTCTTTTAGTAAAGAACCCCGTAACATCCTTTAATACGTCTTCATTTATAATAAGCTCCGTATCAAAATAATCACACACTGTTTTTTTAGTAATATCATCTTTTGTAGGGCCAAGTCCGCCTGTTATCAGCACAAGGTCGGCACGTTTGCCCGCATCGGCAAGCGCTGTAAGAATAGCTTCTTTTTCGTCGGCTACAGAACTCATGTGAATAACGCTTATCCCCGCCTCATTTAATTGCTGCGCCATCCAAACAGAATTTGTATTACTGATCTGCCCTATTAAAATTTCGTTACCAATTGTTAAAAGTTCGGCCTTCATGGTATATTTGATTAGATATTTGTAAAACTAAGTTTAAATTTAAAAACCGGGAAACATAGCCCGAAAAACTTATTAGCATTGATCATTTTTGATTACTTATTTACTAAAAAAATATAGAATTTATGACACTCAAACCTTTTATTTTAACAGCTGTTATTGCCGGAAGTTTAACCGCGGGGGCACAAACTTTAAATAATGCTTGGAATTCCGTGAAAACCAATTCAACGGCTATTATTAACACCGCTACTACTGTTACCTCGGGTTCATATACTGTTACACCCTCTTTAACAAACGATGAAGTTATAAAAGGCCTGAAAGAAGCTTTAAGTGTGGGAACAAATAATTCTTCGGCAAGCGCATCGAAAGCTGACGGGTATTTAAAAAATGCGCGTTTATTTATTCCGTGGCCTGCGGAAGCGCAGGATATGAAAGCCAGGTTAATAAAACTAGGGTATCAGAAAAAAGTGGATGAGTTTGAAACATCGTTAAACAGGGCCGCGGAAGAAGCCGCAAAAAAAGCAGCGCCCGTTTTTGTGGATGCTATTACAGGTATGAGCGTAGGCGACGGGTTTGCTATATTGAATGGAAGTGATACTGCCGCAACTCATTATTTAAGAGAAAAAACATTTGTGCCTTTAAAGGAAAAATTTATGCCTACCGTTAAAGAAGCTATTGCCAAAGTAAATGTAACGGCTTATTGGACGCCTCTGGTAACGACCTATAACAGGATACCGGGCGTTAAAAAACAAAACCCTGACCTGAATGAGTATGTGTGTGTAAAAGCAATTAACGGATTAATGGTATTAATAGCCGATGAAGAAGCTAAAATAAGAAAAGACCCGATGGCACGTGTTACCGATCTGCTAAAAAAAGTATTCGGTCATAAAAAATAATTGTAATTATATATTATTTAAAAGGATGCTCCGAATAAGAGCATCCTTTTTTTTAGTGCGTATATAAGGAGATGATTTTACCGGAAACAAATAAAAATTAATATATTTACTTGCATGCTACTATCCATTGTAATACCGGCCTACAACGAGGAAAAAACAATTCATTTAATTTTAAATAAAATTAAAGCGGTAAATCTCAACGAAGGCGTGGCCAAAGAAATTATTATTGTAAACGATTGCTCTAAAGATGAAACGGAAAAAGCAATCCTTGCTTATCAATTACAACACCCCGGGCTCAATATTCAATACCGTAAACATGAAATAAATAAGGGAAAAGGAGCGGCGCTGCACACAGGCATTAAAGAAGCTACCGGCAATTATATTATTATACAGGACGCGGATTTGGAATACGACCCCGAGGAATATAACATGTTATTAAAACCTGTTTTAAACGGTAATGCCGATGTAGTTTATGGAAGCCGTTTTATTGGGGGGAAGCCTCACAGGATTTTATTTTACTGGCATTCTATCGGGAATAAATTTTTGACGAGCCTGTCTAACATGTTCTCCAATTTAAACTTAACAGATATGGAAACCTGTTACAAGTTATTCAGAGCCGATATTATTAAAGGCATTGTATTAAAAGAAAACCGTTTTGGATTTGAACCCGAAATAACCGCTAAAATTTCACGCATTCCTAAATTAAGGCTTTATGAAGTGGGTATTTCTTACTATGGAAGAACCTACGAGGAAGGGAAAAAAATAGGCTGGAAAGACGGGTTCAGGGCCTTATATTGTATTTTAAAATACGGTTTACTTAAAATGTAACACACACGCTATGACTTTACAAGAACGGTACACAGGTGTTATAAATTATTTTAAGACAAATGTGCCGGTTGCAGAAACTGAGCTGAATTACACGAACCCGTACGAATTAATTGTTGCTGTTATATTGTCAGCTCAGTGCACCGATAAACGCATTAACCTCGTAACACCAAATCTATTTAAAAATTTTCCTACCGCCGAAGTATTGGCTGCTTCAAACCCCGAAACTATTTTTACGTATATAAGAAGTGTAAGCTATCCCAACAATAAGGCAAAGCATTTGGTAAACATGGCCAATATGTTGCTTCATAATTTTAATGGAGTTATTCCGAGTGACATTGATGACTTAATGAAGCTGCCCGGTGTAGGAAGAAAGACAGCAAATGTGGTTGCTTCCGTTATTTATGAAAAGCCCACTATGGCTGTCGATACGCATGTATTCAGGGTATCTAACCGCATAGGGCTTACTAAAGCAAAAAACCCGCTGCAAAGTGAGCAGCAATTAGTTAAACATATTCCTGAAGAATACATTGCAACTGCCCACCATTGGCTTATTTTACACGGGCGTTATATTTGTGTAGCCAGAAACCCGAAATGCGAAATTTGTCCGCTGACTGAATGGTGTCATTTTTTTAAAACAAAGGTCATAAACAAAAACTATCCTCACTCGTTATCTAAAAAAACCAATTCCATGGCTAAAGAAATATCCGTTAAAGCACCCGCAAAAAAGAACATAACAAAAACCGCTACTGCCGGTGAGTCTAAAACTGTAAAAAAATTAAAAACAGCCCCGATAAAACAATCGAACATTAAAGCAGGTATTGCAGAAAAAAAAGCCGCGCTACCTAAAAACATTCCGGTAACTAAATTTGTTGCGCACAGCACTTCATTAAAAGCAGGCGATAAGGCGCCCACTTTTAAAGTAAAAGACCAAAACGGAAAAGCTATTGTGTTGGCTGACCTTAAAGGAAAGAAAGTAGTATTATATTTTTATCCGAAAGACAATACCCCCACTTGCACATTAGAAGCCTGCAGCCTTCGTGATGAGCACACTTTGCTTACAAAAAACAATTACGTGGTATTGGGTGTAAGTGCCGACGATGAAACAATGCATCAAAAATTTGCCAAGAAATTTGATCTTCCTTTTTCGTTACTGGCCGATACAGATATGGCTGTTATTAAAGCGTATGATGTTTGGGGAACAAAACAATTTATGGGGAAAATTTACGACGGTATTATAAGAACCACATTTATTATAAATGAAAAAGGGATCATATCGAATGTAATTACTGATGTAAAAAGTAAACAGCACGGTAAACAAATAGTAGATCTGTAAATTTTACTTTAGCACAAAGATCTTTTGTACTTCAAGGTCTTCAAGAAACACCCGCTTGCCTTTGTATAGGATGGTAACAAACGCATCGGGCTGCCCTGCTTTAATTACCTTTTGAGTATACTCGTATGCTTTGTTCAATGTACTAAAAGTTCCGCCTATTATAATACGGGTAATACCGTCGTTTAAATTAAGCTCGGTTATCTTTCCTGCTTTTTTTAATTTTTTGAAATCATATTTTTTAAGGTATTTGTAAGCCCCAATCTGTACCATAAATTGTAAACCGTCGGCGCTTATGTTACCATATTTGGCAGCAAACGTCTTCAGTTTTTCACCGGAAGCATTAGTTAACTCATGTTGCTGTAAAGCCATGTTTACCGAATCTTTTGCACTATCCGTTTTAACAAGATCAGGCTTCACATCAAAAAATACATCAATAATCTGCTCCGGCGGTTCCTGTAAACGGGATGTATTTACATCAATTGTTTTATACTCAAATGATTTGTATTTATAAACTAACTTGTATTCATTATCGGATGGTAAAACAACCATATAAGTACCGTTTACAGTATTTACCTTTATCTCTCCCAACACTTTATTTTCTTTATTGGTAATATCAATGGTAATGTCAGAATACAATACGTTGAGCGCCTTAGTAACAACACCTTTTACCACAAATGCCAGAGGCTTTTCACCAATGTAACCGTTGGTAATTTTATATATATCTTTTAAGCCTTCTCCGCCATTTTTACCGGAAGCATAATAGCCCGTATTTCCATTTGCAGTTAAGGTATAATATAAATCATCGTCGGGCGTATTAATAGGACAACCTAAATTTACTGCCTCCATAAACTTCACATCTTTAGCATTCCATTTAGATTGAAAGATATCATAGCCTCCCATGCTATTTCTTGCTTTGGAGCTGAAAAATAAGGTAGTGCCATCGGCATGAATAAACGGGGATTCCTCATCAGATGCCGTGTTTATTGTTTCGCCCAAATTAACTACTTCTCCCCAATTATTATCCGCCAGTAAGGTTGCCTTGTAAATATCTTTTCCTCCCAAGCCCCCCTCGCGGTTACTGCTAAAGTAAAGGCATTTTCCGTCGGATGATATAGAACAGGACCCCTCCCACGCATTTGAGTTAACATCGCCTTTTAATTTTTGAGGAACAGACCATTCAAAATAATCGAAATCGCTCCTGTAAATATCACCGTTCCCTGTAGCGTCTTCATGGTATAAGAATAAGGTTAATCCATCGGAACTGAGGGCGATTGCTTTGTCCCTTGCCCCACCTTTATTAATTAGTGCGGGTTTAAGCCAATTATCATTATCCTTAACCGATAAGTATACGCCCGATGCACTTACAATATCCTTATTTTCAGGGCGGGAATCGGTTTTTGTAAAGATCATGATCGATTCATCGGCAGCAACTAACGGAATCTCTTCATTATCTTTTGTGTTTATAACATTACCTATGTTTGTAATAATTGCGGTAGTAGGATTTGAATACAAAACTTTAGCATTAACACAATATTGCTTCAGCAATTGAAGATCCGGTTTTATGTCTTCAGAAAAATTATTTTTACTTTTTGTATTACCTGAGCTTATGATTGTTAAAGCTTCTTCAAAATTATAATTCAGATGGTTTGCTTTTGCCAGGTAATAGTCAATATCTTCAATCTTATTGTTTTTTTTATACACCTGGTTCAGTAAGGTTAAAGCCTCAGGCTGTTTATCCGTGCGATCGAGAGCACAAACACCATAACAATATTTTATAAACGTTTCGCCGGGATGTGATTTATAGATATTTTCAAAAACCGGAAGCACTTCTCTATAATTCTTTTTCTCAAACAACGTAAAAGCGTGGTACATTGAATCACTTTCCGACAGCCTCCAGTTCCTTACATCTGTAGTTTGTGAAAAAAAAGGAAAACAACTAAAAAGTAAAACAGCACTTAATATTTTAAGAAACATAATCTTTAATATGTGTCAAACTTACTAATTAAATGTTAAAACAGGATAGATCAAAGTACATAATCTTCAATATATAGTCTTAAAAAATAAACTAAATGGTAACCTTAATATCTGCATTTAATAATTTCATACTACAATAAGCAGTAGTATCTATTTATGGTTTCGCAACAAAAATACCCATCTTTTCAAGGTCTTCCAAATAAACACGCTTGCCTTTATATAAAACAGTTACAAACGCGTCTGTCTGCCCTGCGGTAATTACTTTTTTGCAATGATTCCAAGCCCCGTTCAAATTCTTAAAATCTCCGCCAATGGTAATACGTGTTATGCCATCCAATAAAAAATGATCTACTTCTCCCAAGCCTTTTAAATGATCGTAAGTATAATTTTTGGGATACTTGTACGCGGCAATCTGAACTTTAAATACCAGGCCCTCCGCTGTAATGTCACCATATTTTTCAGCATAAATCCTGTTTTTTTCATGAATAGCTTTTGTGGCAACAAAGGTATCTTTTTTAATAGGTATGATGGGTTTAGCTGCAGCTGCAACCGTATCTTTTTTAGGTGTAATTACAGGAACCACAACGGCTACGGGCTTTACGGTATCAAGCTTGGTTTCAAAATTAATATCAAATAATTTCTCTTCATAACCTTCCAAATTGGATGTATTGATGTCAAGCGTTTTATAGGCAAATGATTTATACTTATACGTTAACTTAAAGAAACCTCCTGCGGGCAGTGATATTAAATAATTTCCGGTTAATGAATTACTTGAAAAATCCCCGTATTTTTTGTTGTCTTTATTAGTAATCTCTACTGTAATATCTGCCGCTATGGCTTTATTATCATTTGTAATTTTTCCTTTTACAATATATACCGAAGGCTTTTTGCCAATATACCCGGGGTAAACCGTATAAATATCCTGTAAGCCAAAACCGCCGCTTTTTCCGCTGGCGTAATACCCTCTTTCACTGTTAGCCGATAACACATAAAACCGGTCGCCGTCGGGGGTATTAATGGGGTATCCTAAATTAATAGGTTTACTGAATGTAGAGTCCAACCAGTTTAAGCGGGTTTGAAATATATCATAATCTCCCATACTGTTTTTACCTTTAGAACTGTAAAATAAGGTCGTACCGTCGGGGTGAATAAAAGGAGCATCATCGTCTAAAGCTGTATTAATGCTGTCTCCTAAATTAACAACATTCCCCCAAGTGCTGTCTGCCAGCAATGTAGCTCTGTAAATATCCCTTCCTCCAAAACCGCCGCCGCGTTCACTGCTAAAATAAAGTTGTCTTCCGTCTGCCGTCATTGAGCAGCTGCCTTCCCAGGAATATGAGTTAACTTGTCCTTTTAATTTTTGCGGAGCTGTCCATTCACTGTTAATAAGGGAGCTCATATAAATATCGCCATGGTCATCTCCGTTATCTTTATAACTGAATAAATGCATACCATCTGCACTAAGGGCAATAGCGGCATCGTGAGAATTGGTATTAATAGTTTTTACGGGAGTAGGTACTGTCCATTTATCATTTTCTTTTACAGACTGAAAAACATCTTCATAATAAATTCCGTTAGGATCGGGCTGCTGAAAAGCATTTTGTAAGCCCCCGTTACTTTCTTTACCCCTGTAAGTAAATAACATAATAGATTCGTCGGCTGAAATAACAGGAACGTATTCATCGTATTCGGTATTTAAAATACTACCCGCGTTTTTAATCTGCGCGTTTGTGGGATGCGAGTAAAACTCTTTAGCGTTAATACAATACTGTTGTAATTGTTTTGCCGCTGTTTTTGTTTCATTATTTATACGTTTGTTTGCAAGTGATTTATCAATAAAGGCCAGAGCTTCATCAAACTTATAATTATAGTGGTTTGCTCTTGCCAAATCATATTCTATATTATCTACTTTAGGGTTTTTGGTATAGATTTCCGTTAACAGTGTTAACGCTATCTCATGCTTATCGCTTCTTTGCAAAGCGCATTTGCCGTAACAATATTTTAAATATTCTTCTTTGGGATGAGAAGTATATAACTTTTCGTAAATGGGTAATGCCAGCAAATAATTACCTTCTTCATATAGTAATAAAGCATTTTGCATAGAATCATTTTCCGATCCGCGCCATTTTTTTGTATTGGTTGTTTGCGAATATGAGATAGATACACATAAAATAAGAAAGAGTATGGGGAGTAAAAGCCTGTTCAACATATAGTGTTTATATAATTGTGAACTTTAAATATAATATAAAAACACATTCCTTAACAATTTTTTAGGCAAAAAAACACATCTTAATTTAAAATCTCTAAACTTCCGAGTCCTTCTCTTAAAACAACCGGTTCTTCTGCCGAACAATCAATAACCGTTGACGCGTACAAATTACCGAATCCACCGTCAATAACAAGATCCACTTCTTTTTCATATTGGTTATGAATTATTTCAGGATCTGTAAAATATTCCATAATAGCATCGTCGGTATTATGCAAACTTGTTGTAATGATGGGATTGCCCAATAGGCTCACAATGTGATTACAGATGGTATTATCCGGCACTCTTATCCCAACTGTTTTTTTGTTTTGCTTAAGCAGTTTGGGTACATTATTATTGGCTTCCAAGATAAACGTATAAGGGCCCGGTAATGCTTTTTTCATAATACGGAATACCGAATTGGAAATTGGCTTTGCATAATTAGATAAATGGCTGAGGTTGCTGCACACAAATGAGAAATTCGCTTTTTCAGGTTTTATATTTTTGAGCCTGCAGAGTTTTTCAATAGCTTTAGGCCTCGTAATATCACAACCCATAGAATACACGGTATCCGTAGGATAAATAATGATCCCGTCATTTTTTAAGATCTCCACTACCTTTTCAATATCTTTAGGGTGTGGGTTTGAATAATTTAATCGAAGTAACATGTTGTAATTTAGTCAAAAAAATAACCCCCTGCAAAAGCAAAGGGTATTAAAATTAAACTAAATAATTATTTTAAATGCTTAAGGTTTAAAGCATACAACACGATCCAAACAATGGCTATAACAACACCGAAAATAGCACCTATTCCCCCTATCATACCGCCTGCGCCAAGTATAAACGCAGCTATCGGCGCAGCAATTTCACCAACTGTATAAATATAAAAACCTTGTTTTTTAAGTTGCCACATTTGCAGAGCTCCAAAAAGACATAACAGGGAACACACGATCCCGATGATCATATTTGGAAATGCATTTTCGGCTGCTTTACGCATGGTTGCCTGTACTTCACCCATCATCATGCCGCCCATGCCTTCCATACCGGGTGTGTTACCCATAGTATCCATCATCGCGGCTGATGATTTTGCGGAAAAATATCCGTAGATGGCCCCTAGTAAACCTAAAGCGCTTCCTATAAACGTTAAGATGCATAATACCGTTAAAAACTGAGGCCTCTTAGGAGCGTCAATTGGTTTTTGTTCTTCAAATAATATGTTTTCGTTCATTTTATTTTGTTTTAAAGGTTTAAATAAAAAAAACCCTCTCCTAAGGAAAGGGTTTAAATTTTATAATAAAATATTATTTTGCTTCGCCTTGTAATGAATCCATGGCTTGGTTCATTTCAGATTGCATTTGTTGAGTACTTTGTTCCATTGCATCTTTAAATTTGTCACCAAATTCGTTACCTGCCTGTTGTGCTTTGCTTATTCCCATTACTAATAACAATGTTAAAACTACAGCAACCAGTCCTATAACCATACCGGCAATAGCTAAGCCTTTTTTACCGCCGGTTTTACTTAACTTCATCATACCCATTACGGATAAACCTGTTCCCGCCAATGATAAAATTAACCAAAAGATACCTAATCCGTATCCGCCACCTGCCAGTGCCTGCAAAGCAACTATACCTGCTATAACAAAGTAAAATACTAATGCCACTAAAGATATTACAAATCCGGCTACTGCCATACCTTTACCTTGCGGTGTTCCCGGTTGAATTGTTGTTGTAGTTGTAGTTGTTGTTTGTTCCATAATTTTGCGTTTTAGTTTTTAAAGATTTTGAATTTTGTTTGGATACAAAAAAATAACAATTTTATGGTTTAACCAAATTTAACATGTATAGTTATTAACAAATCATCTATTTAAACCTTGTTTTAATATAATTAATAAGCCTATTCATCTATGAATTTAATATAACCCATGAGCTGAAATTAGCCGACACGGGGTCGTTTAGTCTTAATTTATAATGATCAAAAAATGAATTCTCTTGATCTTCAATTGTTAAAAAAATAGTCTTTAAGGTTGAATTTGAAGAAAGGGATAAACAGATTTTCTCCTCTTTAAAATAAAACATCCATTCATTAAAGTCATTTTTAAGCGTATAATTATTTACCGCTAAAATTTCATCTCCAACAGAAAGGCCCGCGTGCCATGCAGGAGAACGCGGTGCAACTAATGACACTTTGCGGTTATACCCATTATCGATTGTTTTAAACCCAAAAACAGATTCGCTTATGGTAACGGATTTTAGCCGCTGCATATCTATACCCAAATAGCTGAAACATTCGGTAAGCGGTATAGAAAAATCTTCGGTGCCGTAAACATAATTTTTAAAGAAACCCTCAAACGAAATTCCTGATACCTCTTCACACAAATTTATAATATCCTGTTCGGTATATCCTTTATTTTTTTTACCAAAATTTGCATAAAGCGCTCTGCATAAGTGCTTCAACCCTTTTTTGTTTTGAGTTTGTTGCATTATTTTTACATCCAGCATAAAGGCGATTAAATTTCCTTCATCATAAATAGATGTTTTACGATACGGTGCGCCCGAAACGTAGCCGTCTAACCACGTTTCCCAACTTGAATCGGCTACCGATAAATTAAACCGGCCGTAATTATGAAAGTGTTTCAATAAACGTTCTTGCAGTGTTTCAAAATATTGTTCGTTTGTAAATACACCGCTCGACAGTAGCATTACATCACCGTAATAAGTTGTAAAACCTTCATACACATAACCGGTGCGTGCGTAATTTTCTTTTGTAAAATCATACGGCAGCATTTCTACAGGCCTTATGTATTTAATATTCCAGGTATGAAATAATTCATGTGAAGAAACCCCTAAAACCTCTTCATATACTTTTCCCTTATTAAGTCCGTAACCCGGACCAATAGCAATAACAGTAGATTTTTGATGTTCTACGCCGTGATAAAATTTAAAGGGCAGCACCTGAAATAAAAAGTGGTATTCTGTTACAGGAAAATCTTCCCAGAAATTTAGTTGCGCTTGTGTAAATTTTATAAAATCAGATTTTATTTTAGTAAAGTCGGGCTTGCATTCACCGTTAAAATGGATCCAAAATTTAATGCCTTCAATGATGTAAAAGTCAGACTGTAAATAAACGCTTGCCATAAAAGGGCTGTCAGCAAGCTCATCAAAGCTTTGCGCGGTTAATGTTTTATTATTTGCAGGCAGCGAACAGGCAATTTTATAAGTATCGGGAATATCTAATTTAATAACATGCTGCTCTTTCATCCTGTCGGGAACATACATACATAAATGTACAGGGTTTACATACAGCTGCGTTGAATCTGCATAGCATGAACCGGCGTTTATTTCGTTTGTAAAATAACTATAGGTAACTTTTATAACTTTACTGTTATTGGTTTGAATGAGCCACAGGTCTTTCGTTGTTTTTGTATAAATCAAAGGCAAACCTGTTTCATCAAACACTTCTACCTTCTTAATGTTTTTTGCAAAATTACCGATCTCGTATCGCCCCGGCCGCCATGCAGGGAGCTGTAACTCAAGGGTTGAAGATAAAATAGTGTCAATCATTAATTCCACATCAATGTAATGCGACTGCGGATTTTTAAGATAGAGCGTGTAGTGAATCATGCCTCTTTGTTTTTAGTTTCTAAATATACAAAGGATCGTTAAAACCTGTTATATTTACATGAAATAATGAGATTCTTACTTATAAACCTGTCCCTTTCTTTTACTTTTATAAGTTACGGGTATCAAAATGATTCTTTATTATTTCAGTTAAAACAGATTCCGAACGATACAGAGCGCGTAAATCAAATTTATAAAGCCGGGTTCAATTTAAGAAATACCAACCCCGCATTGGCTTACCTTTATGCCGTAGCTTGTGAAGAAGAGGCAAAGCGCGCGCGCAGCGCAAAGCATTTAGCAAAAAGTTATAACTTAATCGGTATTTTATGCTATAAAAAAGGTGATTACACAAAAGCGTTGCAGTTACAGAAATCGGCATTGGCACTAAATGAATCCATAAAGTATAATTACGGGGCTGCCATTAATGTAACTAATTTAGGAAATATTTACAGCGATATCGGGTATTACGCTTTAGCTGAAATATCCTATCTAAAAGCCCTGCAAGCCCACAATAAATTGGGAAATAAACAGCAGATTGCAAAATGCCTTATTAATTTAGGTGTATTAAAATTTTCGCTTAAGCATTATGACGCGGCGGTTAAACAGTTCAGGGAAGCGTTACGGATTGCAGATGGGTTAAATGACCTTGAGCTCGCTGCAACATGTAATAATAACATTGGTGCTATTTATATGGTTCAGGATAAGTTAGACAGTTCTATTGCGTATTTGGAAGAAGGGTCAAAACAGTTGAACTTGCAGGATAATGAAATAGAGCAGGCAGATGTATATAATAATTTAGCGAATGTTTACATTAAACAAAAAAACTCTAAAATGGCTGAAACCTACCTGGAATGGGCAAAAGCAATATGTAATAAATATGATTACAGCGAAGGTAAAATAGAACTTTACCAGACGTGTTCATTTTTTTACGAGTCAAAAGAAGATTATAAACAAGCTAATAAGTGGCTCAAGGAATATTACACTTTAAAAGACAGCTTATCACAAATTGATAAAGAAGCGGCATCTGTATTTTTAGAAAATGATGCTCCCGAATTGAACCGGCAGCCTAACAAACTCATTTTTAAAAACGAATGGATTTTAGTAATTTTATCCGGATTATTAATTGGCATTCCTTTACTTTTAATGCGCTATAAACGATGAGCAAAAAAGAAAAAAACAGGGTAAATGTAGTTTACTCTACCAACCCCGACTTCAGCTATCAAAACGAAGAAGAAGATACTGAGAAGACATTGCCTCCGCAACAACAAAATTTAAAATTATTTTTAGATCGTATCGGCAGCGGTAAACTGGTAACAAGGATCAGTGGGTTTACAGGAACGGAAGCAGACCTGAACGACCTTACTAAACTGCTGAAACAAAAATGCGGTGTAGGGGGTAATTCAAAAGACGGCGCTATTTTAATACAGGGCGATAAGCGGGACAAGTTACTCGAACTGCTTACCACGGCTAATTATAAAGCGAAAAAAGCCGGCGGATAATATTTTGTAATTTTTTTAAAGTTTACGCATTATAAATAAAAATACCGATATTAGAAACTCAAATTAAACGCCTGCCTATGAACTCAATAGTTGAGATATTAAAGATTTTTATTCCTGCAGCGGCTGTATTTGCAGCTACTTACTTTTTAGTAAAACGTTTTTTGGATAACGATCAAAAACGCAGAGAGCACCAGCTTAAAATTTCGGCGCAGGCGGTTATTACCCCTTTAAAAATTCAGGCATACGAACGCATTATTATTTTTTTAGAACGCATTAACCCAAACAGTTTAGTAGTGCGGGTTAACAAGAACAATATGAATGCCCGCCAGTTGCATTTAGATTTAATTAGTACTGTTAAAAGTGAGTATGAACATAACCTATCGCAGCAAATATATATTTCGGAAGGTGCTTGGCAATTTGTAAAAACGGCTAAAGAAGAAATTATTCAGTTGATAAATATTTCTTCTTCAAAAGTAACAAGCGATGCCAACAGTTCCGATTTGGCTATTATGATTTTAAATATTACGGCAAACCTTGATAAAAAATTACCAAGCGAAGCGGCTATTGAATTTATAAAAAGGGAAATAGCACAAACATTTTAATTATTAAATACCTCTTGCAGCAGGCTAAACAACCGCTAAAGAATTAAAAATGCAGAAACTTTTTACAGAATTCACGCCTACTACAGCTGCTCAATGGAAAGAGCAATTAGTAAAAGATTTAAAAGGCATTGACTATAACACACTGGTTTGGAAAACAAATTCAGGTATTGATGTGCAACCTTTTTATACTAAAGAAAATTTAAATTCAAATCCCGCACCTGTATTTACAACCCACGATTGGGCTATCTGCGAGCTGATTCGTGTTGAAAATGAAAAGCAGACAAATGCCCTGGCTTTAAATGCTTTGCAAAACGGTGCTTCCGGCCTGGTCTTTCATATTTCATCAAGCCTGAATTACGCGCTGCTTTTAAAAGATATTCTGTTAGAGCACATCTATTGCTTGTTTAAAGTTGTTCCCGCTCATCAAAAAGAAGTGATCACTTTTTTATCTTCTATTAATAGCGGAGATAATTGTTATATAGAATGTGATGATTTGTTAAGCAGTAATCCGGAACTTAAAAACACATCTTCTACTATTGCTGTAAACACAACACTATACCAAGAGGCAGGTGCAAACACCATTCATGAAATTGCTTTTTCAATCGCACATATCAACGAATACCTTAACCACGTTTCAGAAAATAATCAATTAGCCGGCATAAAAAAAATTCATGTATCTATTTCTGTAGGCGGTGATTTTTTTATGGAAATTGCAAAGATAAGAGCGCTGAGAAAATCTATTGAATTTTTAATGCAGTACTATTCCGTTAATGCTCCTATTCATATACATGCACAAACTACTTTACTGAATAAGAGCAGCATTGACAGTTACAACAACATGTTACGCTCAACTACTGAAGCCATGAGTGCGTCTATTGGCGGCGCAAACAGCATTTTAGTATTACCGTTTGATGTTGAGTTTAATGCCACCAATGATTTCAGCTCTCGCATGGCCCGTAACCAACAGCTTATTTTAAAAGATGAAAGTTATTTAAATGTGGTAGCCGATATTTCTGCAGGCTCCTATTATATTGAAACTATTACAGAGATCTTGTGTGAAAAGGCTTGGGAACACTTTAAAACAATAGAAGCAAAAGGCGGGTTAAAAGCGACTTTAAAATCAAATTATATCCAGGATAGTATTCATACAGATGCGGAAGTATTGATAGAACAATTTAAAATCGGGAAATTAGTTTTAGTAGGCATTAATAAGTTTCAAAATAAAAACGAGAAGAAAGAAAGAACAGATACAAGACATAAGATAGAAGATCGTTTTTCTTCCTGTTACGGCATTAAATCCATCAAATTAAGTGACCATTTGGAAAACATGACCGCCAATTAATTATGAGAAAAGATTTTTCAAATACTTCATTCGAATCAAAGAAAAGTTTAAACGAGACAATTCAGACTTCTGAATTTACAACGGCTGAGCAAATAAAATTACATACTTCTTATACGATTGCCGATACTAAAGATTTTGAACATTTAAATTTCGGTGCAGGGAAACCTCCTTTCTTAAGGGGCCCCTACTCCAGCATGTATGTTCAAAACCCTTGGACAGTAAGGCAATATGCAGGTTTTAGTACAGCGGAAGAAAGTAATGCCTTTTACCGAAGAAATTTAGCCGCCGGGCAAAAAGGATTATCGGTGGCGTTTGACCTTGCTACACACCGCGGTTACGACAGCGACCATGAACGAGTAGTGGGCGATGTAGGTAAAGCCGGTGTTGCCATTGATTCTATTTTGGATATGAAAGTGTTGTTCGATCAGATCCCGCTCGATCAAATGAGCGTGAGTATGACGATGAACGGCGCCGTATTACCGATACTTGCATTTTATATTGTAGCAGCCGAGGAGCAAGGCGTGAGTATGGATAAGCTGAGCGGTACTATACAGAATGATATCTTAAAAGAATTTATGGTGCGTAACACTTACATCTATCCACCGGATGCGTCTATGAGAGTGATCGCCGATATTTTTGAATTTACGTCTCAAAAAATGCCGAAGTTCAATTCTATTTCTATCAGCGGTTACCATATGCAGGAGGCAGGTGCTACAGCAGATATTGAATTGGCGTATACTTTAGCGGATGGTTTAGAATACATTAGAACAGGTATTAAAGCAGGATTAGATATTGATGCCTTCGCTCCCCGACTGTCTTTCTTTTGGGCCATAGGGATGAACCACTTTATGGAGATTGCTAAGATGCGTGCAGCACGCATGTTGTGGGCCAAGATGGTAAAACAGTTCAATCCTAAATCCGATAAATCCATGGCTTTGCGTACACACTGCCAAACCAGCGGATGGAGCTTAACAGAACAGGATCCTTTTAATAATGTAACACGTACTTGTGTGGAAGCATTGGCCGCAGTCATGGGTCATACGCAAAGCTTACATACCAATGCCTTAGATGAGGCTATTGCATTGCCTACAGATTTCAGCGCGCGTATTGCACGTAACACACAATTGTTTTTACAAAACGAAACCAACGTATGTAAGGTAGTGGACCCATGGGCAGGCTCTTATTATATAGAAACCTTAACACATGAGCTGGCTCATAAAGCATGGGAGTTAATTGAAGAGGTAGAAAAGCTCGGCGGTATGGCTAAAGCTATTGAAACAGGAATTCCTAAAATGCGTATTGAAGAAGCAGCTGCTCGTAAGCAAGCTCGTATTGACGGTGGTAAAGACATAATTGTAGGGGTAAATTTGTACCAAACAGATGAGAAAACCAACATAGACATTTTAGATGTTGATAATGCAAAAGTAAGGACTCAACAACTGGAAAGATTAGCGAAATTAAAAGCGGAAAGAAATACAAAAGAAGCCGAAGACGCTTTAAATGAGTTAACGGAGTCGGCCAAAACGGGTAAAGGAAATTTATTGGAGTTAGCCATTAACGCAGCACGCGTCCGTTGCAGCTTAGGCGAAATATCCTATGCACTCGAAAAAATATTCGGGCGCTATAAGGCAAACATTCGCAGCATTGCAGGTGTATACAGCAAAGAGATAAGCATGGATAAATATTTTTTAAAAGCTAAAGAGCTCGCAGATGTATTTGCAGAATTAGACGGTCGCAGACCAAGGATTATGATCGCGAAAATGGGACAGGACGGACATGACAGAGGCGCTAAAGTTATTTCGACAAGCTTTGCAGATATGGGGTTTGATGTAGACATTGGTCCTTTATTCCAAACGCCGGCAGAAGCTGCAAAACAAGCCGTTGAAAATGATGTGCATATTTTAGGTGTGTCTTCTTTAGCGGCAGGTCACAAAACTTTGATCCCGCAGGTAATTGAAGAATTAAAAAAATACGGAAGAGAAGATATTATGGTTATTGCCGGTGGTGTAATTCCTCAGCAGGATTATGATTTCCTTTATAAAGCAGGTGTATCGGGTGTCTTTGGGCCGGGAACTGTGATCAGCAAATCGGCTATTGATATTTTAGAAAAATTAATAGAAAAAACTAAATAGAACCTTTTATAATAGCTTTCACCGATTAAATAATCAAATACATGAAGAATTATTTTTTACCGGCGATCGTTTTATTTTCTATAGTTCTTACCGGTCAAAACAAGATCGATTCTTTGCGGAATGTTGTTAAAGCTGCTAAAGCAGATACTAATCATGTTATCACACTTAATCTTTTATCGGACGAACTGTGGCGTGACGGTAATCAGGAAGCTCTTATATTTGCCAATAAAGCGTTAAGCGAAAGTATTAAGCTTAATTATAAACACGGAGCCGCAGAGGCTTATAACAGCATCGGGATAATTTATGATGACGAAGGAAATTATAAACTTGGCTTAAATAATTATTTAAAAGCGTTAAAAATATACGAAGGGCTTGGTAATAAAAAAGGAATAGCGGCTGAGTACAATAATATCGGCATCATTTATAAAAATGAAGGGAACCATGAAAAAGCGTTGGAGAACTATTTAAAGGCACTGAAAATAAGAGAGGAAATTAAAGATAAAAAAGGGATTGGCACCTGCTATAATAACATTGCCAACATATATACGGTACAAAAAAATTACACAAAAGCGCTTGAATTTTATAGTAAATCTTTAAAAATAAAAGAAGAGCTTGGAGATAAAAAAGGTCAGGGCACTACCTATAACAACATTGGCACCATATACGACACTATGGATAGTCTAGCTAAAGCCTTACTAAATTATTTAAAAGCATTAAAGCTATCCGAAGAAGCAGAATACAAAAGAGGAATTGCAAATTCAGAAAATAACATAGGGATTATATACAAAAAGCAGGCTGATATAATGACGGATAAAAAAGAAGCTGCTCTTAAATATAATGAATCCTTAAACCATTATTTAAAAGCATTAAAGCTCAGGGAAGAAGCGGGAAATAAGGACGGGATAGCCATGACCTATATAAACTTGGGAAGCTTGTATTTAAAGAAAGGTGATATGCCCGAAACTTATAAATATATCAGCAGCTGTATTCCTATTTATTTAGAAACAGGGAATAAAGAAGGGCTTGAAAATGCTTATGGATTAGCGGCAGATTATTATAACAGAAAAGGCGACTATAACCAAGCCTATCATTATGAAAAATTATACGGTGATGTGAAAGACTCTATCTTAAACAAAGAGAACAGCAAAAATATGTCGCGTATGAATGCCCTTTATGATAGCGAAAAGAAAGATAATGAGATAAAATTATTGAATAAAGATAAAGAGCAACAGGAATTATTAAGCAATGAAGAGAAGAAAACACAACGTATTATTTTGTTTTCTGTAATAGTGGGGTTACTACTGGTAGCAGTCTTTTCCATATTCTTATACAAACGGTTTAAAATAATTCAAAAACAAAATACAGTTATTGAAAAACAGAAAAAAGAAGTTGAACGGGAAAAAGAAAACGCAGACAGGCTAAGAGATATTGCAGAATCGCAAACGTTGATTGTGATAGAACAAAAACAAATGACCGAGCTGAAGCAGAAAGAAATAATAGACAGTATTAATTACGCAAAACGCATACAGAATGCTTTATTAAAAGATGAAGATAATGTAAGCGACCGGTTACCGCCGCACTTTATTTTATTTAAACCGAAAGATATTATTTCAGGTGATTTTTATTGGTCGCTCGAAAAACAAGGCCATTTATACATGGCAGCGGCAGATTGTACGGGACACGGCGTTCCGGGAGCAATGATGAGCATGTTGGGCATAGCTTTTTTAAATGAAATTAACAGCATCCCCCATTTATTAAACCCTGCCGATGTACTTAATAAATTAAGAGAACGGATCATAAAAGAATTAAATCAAACCGGCAAAGAAGGCGAGAACAAAGACGGCATGGACATTTCATTGGTACGCTTAAACATAGCCACCAAAGAAATGGAATGGGCCGGTGCCAATAATTCGATTTACATGATAGTAAACGGTGAGCTTTCGGAAATTAAATCGAACAAGCAACCGATTGGTTTTACCATTAATATGCAGCCCTTTACAAATCATCGTCTTCAATTAGCAAAGGATACATTATTGTATTTATTTACGGATGGTTTCGCAGATCAGTTTGGAGGCTCAAGAGGTAAAAAATTTAAGTATGCCCAATTAAAAGGACTTTTACTTTCTATGACCAACCAATCGATGGAAGCACAGAAAGAGATACTGGCAACTACTTTGAGTAACTGGAAAGGTAACCTTGAGCAGGTTGACGATATATTAATAATAGGAATGAATGTTTAAACTATTTTTACAATGCCTAAAAGTTTAATTACCATATCTTTACTGATTGCCTCTAATACCTTTATGACCATTGCCTGGTATGGGCATTTAAAATTTAAGCATGTAGGCCTTATCCCCACTATACTTATAAGTTGGGGAATTGCCTTAATGGAATACAGCCTCATGGTGCCTGCCAATAAAATAGGCAGCGAGCTTAACGGCGGGCCGTTTAACATGTTTCAACTAAAAATTGTACAAGAGGTCATATCCATAAGTGTATTTGTAACGTTTACCCTATTATTCTTTAAGACAGACACTTTAAAATGGAACCACATTGTTGGTTTTTTGTGTTTATTTATTGCGGTATATTTCTTTTTTAAAAAGTAAATTTATCGCGTGAAAGAAGTTACCCAAATACTTACTGATTTAAAACGCCGCATCTTTAAACCTGTTTATTTTTTAAGCGGAGAAGAAGCATATTATATTGACTTGATCAGCGACTATATTGAAAAAAATGTATTAGACGAAAATGAGCAGGAATTTAATCAAACCATTCTTTACGGGAAAGATGTAGATATGGAAACGATCCTGTCTGCCGCTAAACGTTTCCCGATGATGAGCGAATACCAAGTGGTAATTGTTAAAGAAGCGCAAAACTTAAAAGAATTAGGTAAAAGCTCGGGAGGCGGTGATGAGGACGAAGACGAAGCACCGACAAAAAAATCGTCGGGGTCAACAAATGCCTTAACTGCTTACTTACAGCAACCGCAAACCTCTACTATTTTAGTATTTTGTTATAAATATAAAACGCTCGATAAAAGAAGCACTACTTATAAATCTCTTCAAAAGAATCATGTTTTTTTAGAAGCAAAGAAATTATACGATAACCAATTACCTGATTGGATCACGGCTTTTGTGCAGGAAAAGAAATTTAAGATCGGTGTGAAAGCTTCTTTTTTACTGGCAGAATTTTTAGGAAACGATCTTTCTAAAATAACCAACGAAGTAGAAAAATTGTTTATCAACCTGAAAGAAGGCGAAGAAATTACGGCGGAGCTGGTTATGGATAACATCGGCATCAGTAAGGAATTTAATGTATTTGAGTTACAGGATGCCTTAGCTAAAAAAGATATTTTAAAAGCAAACCGCATCATTAATTATTTTTCTGCCAACGAAAAAGAACATCCTGCGGTAATGACGCTAAGCTCTTTATACGGTTACTATTCTAAAATTTTACTGTACCACTTCTCTCCCGATAAATCAAAGTTTGCTGTGGCACAAGCCTTAGGCGTTAATCCTTTTTTTGTAGACGGTTATGCCAAAGCTGCTCAAAACTACGGTACTGCTAAGCTTAAAGCTATTTTTAGCTATTTAAAAGAATACGATCTTAAAACTAAAGGCGTGGATAACGCGGGAGTAAATAACGGTGAACTGATGAAAGAAATGATCTTTAAGATATTGCATTAAGCAAACTTACTTATAAAGTTCCACCTTCGTTTCCACATCCGATCGTACCGTAAACTTTTTCTCAATCGTATAGATAGATCCTTTCAAAGTCTTGGAACGCCATTCTATCCTGTAATTACCGGGTTGTAAATAATATACCTGTGAGGTAGAGCTGTTTAAATTACACACCCACTCCAGTTTTTTAATATCTTTTAAAATGCAACCGTCGCCATTGTCAAGGGCTTTAACGGTAAGCATTCCCGCGTTAGGCAACTCAATTAATTTGGTTTGCGATTGCTCCACTTTTACATCATTAATATAAGTACGCGGCAAGGTTAAAATTTCGAGATCGTAATTGCCTGTAATGTAAATTTCGGTCGTATTCATTTGCTGCACATTTAAGGTTTGCATATTATTGCTTCCTTTCCTGACAATACTTTTTATACGCTCATTAAAATTGTAAACGCCCTGCGGCCTTCTTAACTCTATAAAGCCCTGCGGTGCATCAATAGGAATGATGGTATGTTTGCCTTGCGTGAGCTTTATATCCTTACTCTCTACGGGTGGTATAGTGTGCGCTACTACTTTATAAGTAGGGTAATCATCAAAATATAACGTATCCGGGTTATTTTTTCGGTTTAACGTGTGAATGTAATTGTAAACGTATTTTCCTGTGGCGATATTATAAAATGTCATGTTTACATTGGTTTCGGTCGGTAACGATTTTGTATCTAATAAATTTACCTGCGACGATGTTTTATTTAATTTTTGTTTAGATATAATCGTACTGATATCTGTTACAATAGTACCGTTATCAAAATCATAATAATCGCCTACACATTCAAATGTTTTTATTTGCTCCGGCGATAAGCCTATCCCTATAATAAAAGGCTTTAAGACAATCCCTTTTTCTCCGAGCTTTTGCCGTGCCAGACAAGGATCGCCGCCGCACTCTTCTATCCCGTCGGTAATTAAAATAATCATATTAATGGCTTTGGTGTCCGGAAAATCGTTGGCCGATTCGGTTAAGGAATGTTCGATGGGTGTAATGCCCGTTGGTTGCGCTTCTGCTACTTTTGATTTTATGAGAGCAACGTTTCCCTTAGAAAAGGGCACAACCAATTTAGAATCTTTACAATCTCCTGGGGGGTATTTAACGGTATGCCCATACATACGCAAGGCGAACTGTATATTTTTTTGCTTATTTAAACTGTCTAAAAATTTATAAAAAAGATCTTTTGCGCCTTGAATCCGTGTCTTATCGCCATGCTTTGTTTTCATGCTGTTGCTCGCATCAAACACAAATAAAATCCTGGTAAGTGTAGGGTCAGGTTTTTTTACCTGTGCACAATACACATTACTAAAAAGTATAAATACAATACTGATTATGATGGAAGCCCGGTTCTTCATTTATTTTATAACCCTAAAAATAACAAGGGATACACTTATAAAATGAATTATCAGGGAAACTTATTAAACATGTAATGCTAAGAATTACTTGATAAGAGTGATGTAGCCTTTTAATTGGATAAATTCGCCCCGGGCATTTTTATATTCTATCAGGTAAACATACACATCATCCTTAACGCCGTGCCCGTCCCAACCCTCTGTATCAATGATTGTTTGAAACACTTTGCTTCCCCAACGATCAAATACGCTTACGTTATAATCTGTTTTTTCAACGAATTGCGCTACAGGTAACCAAATTTTATTTAAGCCGTTAGGACAAAAAGAGTTCGGTACAAACACACTTACTTCCGCATACGCATCCGCGGGGTTAGACTGAGCCATATCTTTATATCCGTAAATATTACCCGGTCCTTCAATCGCTTGCACGTAGTATGAAAATTTTCCCCTGTCGCTTACAAATTCTTCTACATCATCCACATAAACTCGTGTCCCGTAAGGCACATTTGTTACCGGTGCCGGATCAAAAACTCCATTCACGGCGCGGTAAATATTATAGGATTCAATACCGCCCGACCAACCTGAATAATCATCCCAGGTTAAGGTATTGTAAAAAATATTTTTGTTATCATTCGAAACATGCAGTAACACTGTTTTAGAAACATTGCTGAATTTACCGGGATTTCCACAGCTGTCATAGATCTGTACTTTATAATAATAATTTTTTTCTGTAACACTTACATCCTTATCCACATACGTTTGAAGTGTAGTGGAGCCCGATGCCTGGTAGCTGATTTGGTTAAATGCAATACCATCTTTTGATTTAAAAATAGCGGCACCCTTATACGCCCTGCTGTTATCAATCGCATACGTAACGCTTACAGTTTTATCAAGCGTTACACTTGCTGACCTTATGTAAACATACGCGGGCCCCTGTGGAGCAGTTGCTACCAAACATTTTACATTAGAATTTGCGGTAATGCCTTCTCCAATATTAACTACCTTCACAAAGTAACAATAGGTATCACCCGGGTTTAAACTGGGGTGCGAAAAAGTGGTGGAAGGCGTAGAGCCTAAAAAAGAGGCGGCTCCCCCGTTTATGGAACAATAAATGTTATATTTCAATTCTCCATTAGGTAAATTACCGTAGCGGGTCCAGGAAAGCTTGCTTGTTCTTGCACAAAAATCATAACCGACGCTTAAAAAAATAGTTGTTTGTGGTTTTGGAGAAATAATGCTGATGTTCTTACAGCTGTCCAATACCGCAATTAAATACGTTTGAGGCCCTATATCAGGACGAGGGACGGTTATATCCGTATACGTAGTATTAAATCTTCCGTTAACCGTATCAATAGCTGTATTACCTCCTATTACTTTATAGATCACATATCTTACAGCATCCGGAGAAGTGGAAGGCTCCCAGCCTAATGTGGCGCTTCCATTTGCATTAACAGATACTGAATCGAAAATAGGAGCTGTCGCCGGCCATTGATCCTGAAATAGTCCACCATCAATATTAGATTGTGAGGTACAACCGGCCGCATCATCAGTTTGTATTTTATAGTTATAATAAATATTACAAACTGAAATAATGTCCGTGTATTTTAAATTGGGGCCTGCGTAGAGTTGTGTCCATACAGTTGGCGGGTTTTCCCTGCTAAGTGTAAAGGTAGTGGAAGCGCTCGGTAATAAGGGTGTGTGGGTTTTATTCCATGTATAAGCTACCAATGAGGTACTTGCGCCCCTGCTTAAAAAAATAGATTGTAAGGTATCTGAAGAACTAGAAACCGAAGAACCGCCACTGCTGGTGGTTTGGATATAGTAATACCTGAATTGTGTATTGCCGTTAGCGCCAACATGGGTATAGGTATTTTGAGTATAAGTATTAACGACCGTAGAAGTATATGGGCCTGTTTGACTTTGAGAAGAATAGATTACATAACTTGTAAATAAACCGGAAGGATCGGGAGGAATAACCCAGGTAAGGGTTACATTACCGGCAGCATTAACAGATGTACACCTTAAAGAAGGAGGGCCAACCTGTGAAACTGCCCGAGTCGACATAAAAAAACCGACGATCAATAAAATATATACGTTAAAGCTCTTCAAACAAAAGTCTTAAATTGGTGTTTTTCAATAACAAAGAAACGAAAATTAGGTCACTTTAGTATGTGAAAAATGCAAAAAACTTTTAAATGAATACTTTTAATGAGTGAGCCGTTAATAGTGCGATATTTTTGAAGCCCATCCCGACAAAAACGATATTTTTGTAATCACATTTTAAATTTAATTTATGCAACAGGCTTATATAATAAATGGTGTAAGAACTCCCATCGGGAATTTCGGAGGAACACTTTCAACAGTTCGTACTGATGATTTAGCAGCCTTGGTATTGAAGGAGCTCATGAAAAAAAACCCTTCCGTAGACTGGACAAAAGTAGCCGATGTAATTATGGGCTGTGCAAACCAGGCAGGTGAAGATAACCGTAATGTGGCGCGTATGGCCGCTTTAATGGCAGGATTACCGGTTACAGTGCCTGGGCAAACCGTAAATCGTTTATGTGCCTCGGGCTTAAGCGCTACTATTGATGCAGCAAGATACATTCAGCTAGACGACGCTGACCTGATGATAGCATCCGGTATAGAAAATATGACGCGCGGCCCTTGGGTAATGAGTAAAGCAAGCTCCGCCTTTGGCAGAGACCAGCAAATGTATGACAGCAGCTTTGGCTGGAGATTTATTAATCCTAAATTAAAAGAGCAATATGGCGTGGATGCCATGGGCGATACTGCCGAAAATGTAGCGGAAATGCAAAAGGTAAGCCGTGATGACCAGGATGCCTTTGCTTTATGGAGCCAGCAAAAAGCAGCAAAAGCAACAGCCGCAGGGCGTTTTGCAAAAGAAATTATTTCTGTTGAAATTCCGCAAAAAAAAGGTGATGCCCTCATTTTTAATACAGACGAATTTGCAAAACCAAATACAACGTTAGAAGGTTTACAAAAATTAAAGCCGGCGTTTAAAAAAGACGGTACCGTAACAGCCGGTAATGCGGCAGGTTTAAATGATGGTGCAGCAGCTATTTTGTTGGCAGGTGAGAGCGCCATCAAGGCTTATAATTTACAGCCGTTAGCAAGAATTGTAAGCAGTGCTGTGGTTGGTATTGAACCGCGCATTATGGGCTTAGGTCCCGTTGAAGCGGCTAAACAGGCGCTAAAAAAAGCAAACTTAACCTGGAACGACATCGACATTATTGAATTGAATGAAGCCTTTGCATCTCAGGCCTTAGGCTGTACACGCTTATGGGGCTTAGAGGATAAAGATTCACGTATTAACCCGAACGGCGGTGCTATTGCTTTAGGGCACCCTTTAGGCATGACAGGCGCGCGTATCATAAATTCTGCGGCGATAGAATTAAATGTTCAGAATAAAAAATATGCCTTGGTTACCATGTGCATTGGCGTTGGACAAGGATACGCAGCCATTATAGAAAAAGTGTAAATTAGTTTTAATCACATGGAAATATAGAAAAAATAAATACTATGAATATGTGGTTAATTTTACGACTCTTGTTTTTTATTTCTCGGATGGAAGCTTAAAATATTTTCCCGCAAAAAATGCTGATCTAAGTGTGTATAGATCTCTGTTGTAGTAATACTTTCATGGCCGAGCATTTCCTGTACGGCACGTAAATCGGCACCGCCTTCTACTAAATGCGTTGCAAACGAATGCCTGAATATATGGGGGCTTATAGTTTTTTTAATGCCCCCTTTTTCAGCTAGGTTCTTTATAATATAAAACACCATTTGCCGCGTAATGGGAGTTCCGCGCTTGCTTAAAAAGACCATATCCTCGCTGTTCTTTTTAATGTTAATGTGGTTACGGTGATGCGTCATATAGTTATCAATTAACTTTAACGCTGATTTACCGATAGGGATTAACCGTTGTTTATCACCTTTCCCTATGACACTTATAAAACCGTCTGCCCTGTGAAGATCGCTTAGCTTTAAAAAAATCAATTCGGAAACCCTTAATCCGCAACTATACAACGTTTCCAGCATTGCCAAGTTACGCTCCCCTTCCGGTGTGCTTCTGTCAATTAATGATAACATTAAATCAATTTCTTCCACGCTTAAAAATACCGGCAGCTTTCGTTTAATACGAGGGGTTTCCAGTAATTCTGCCGGGTTATTTTGGATATAATTTTCAAGAATTAAAAATTTAAAAAAATGTTTGACCCCCGAAATGATGCGGGATTGAGTGGTTTCCGTAAAATGAAATTCTGAAATATATTTTAAAAATTCTCTCAGGTCTTTTAAGGTAACATCCGCCGGGTTTTTGGACGGGTAATACTGTTCTATAAAGACTGTCAGTTTCTCTATATCGCTTTCGTAGGCCACAACAGAGTTCTCTGAAAGAGATTTTTCAATCTGCATGTAGTATTTAAAATCATTAATATTTGTTTTCCAAAGTTTCAGAGTAATGATTAAATTTGAATGAATACTAAATTGAATAACGTGTTAAAGATAGCAATAATCAACGGCCCGAATTTGAATCTTTTAGGTACCAGGGAAAAAGACATTTACGGAGAGCAATCTTTTGAAGTGTATTTGAGAGAGCTTCGTTCTAAGTTTCAAACTATTGAAATAACCTATTTTCAAAGTAATGTAGAAGGTGAATTAATTAATAAGCTTCATGAAACCGGCTTTAGCTATGATGGTATTGTTTTAAACGCCGGTGCTTACACTCATACCTCTATTGCTATTGCCGACGCGGTTGCAGGCATAAAAACTCCCGTGGTTGAAGTCCACATCACCAACATTTTTTCCCGAGAAGATTACAGGCATATTTCTTATTTAGGGAAACACTGCAAAGGGAGCATTAGCGGCTTTGGTTTAAAAGGATATGAAATAGCGATGGAAGTATTTGTAAAATAGCATCCTTTTTATTTTTGAGGTAAAACAGTTATGTGTCCTATCTTGCCAAATTATTGAGCATCTTTTTCGTTAAAATTAAAACCATTTTATTCTACCGTTAAAGGAGTTTTTAGCACAGTAAAATTTCTGTTATATAAAGTTAACTCTTCTTAATACTTCTGTTTTTTTACGCCTGGAAACTTCAAATTCCGAATTATTCATCATTTGTAAGGTGCATGTATCGCCTTTACTATAGCCCTTAATATGATTTATATTAATAACTGCACCTTTGTTGACCCTAATAAAATTACCGATCTTCTCCAACATGTCCTCAAATAATTTTAAGTCTTTACTTGAATAATGGCTCATACCGTCCATTAGTTTTAACTCACAAAGTTCGTTTTTAGCTTCAACAGAAATGATCTCGCTGATATTTATGAGGGCTACTTTTTCATTTTGATGAATTGCTATTTTATTGATCAGGTCGTTCTTTTCTTCTAACGTTTTAATAAAATGCAGAACGCTATCATTTTTTTCCTCAACGTTGATCTTCTCTATTGCCTTATCAACCGAACTGATCAATTTTGAAAAATCAATTGGTTTTAAAATATAGCCAAGTGCATTAAATTCAAAAGCAGTAATGGCATATTCATTAAAGGCTGATACAAAAATCACTTCAAACTCAATCGTATTAAATAATTTCAATAAATCAAATCCACTTTTACCGGGCATCCTTATATCCAAAAAAATAAGCTGAGGATGAAATGAGTTTATTTTTTGAAATCCTTCATCAGCGCTCGCAGCCTCCGCAACTATATTAATTAAAGGGCAATGTTTATTTAATAATGTTTTTAATACACTTATATTATGCGCTTCATCATCAATAATTATAGCTGTAACTAAACTCATTCCTTTATATTTTCTAATTTAATTACAATTTTTGTTCCTATCTGCAAACTCTCTTCATCGACTAAATCAATAATTTCAATTTTATAATTTAACACGCCTGATAAGCGGTTTAAGCTTTCTAATTTATCAGCTGCCAACTTTGTTCCTTTCGATTCGGGACTACTTATTTTATTTAAGTTCCTTCCCACACCGTTATCTTCAATTTCAATTTGTATTGTATTAGTCTGTAATTTTAAATTAATCTTTAATTTAGGATGCCGTATACTATCCATTTGTAACAAGCCGTGCCAAATAGCATTTTCAATAAACGGTTGGGTGATCATGGAAGGTATCAACATCTCATTAATCTTAAGTCCTTCATCAATATTTAATTCAAAATAAAAATTATTTTTAAAGCGAAGTTGCTCAAGCTCAACATTTAATTTTATAAGTTCAATTTCTTCTGCAATTGTAATGTAGTTTCTATCTGAATAATTTAAAACCTGCCTTAAAAAATAACTGAATTTGGCTATATACTGTCCTGCTTTGTCAATGTCCCTTTTATAAATCAATTCCTGAATAGCAGCCAGGCAATTTGATATGAAGTGAGGATTCATCTGTGCTTTAACGACCTTAAGCTCTAATTCCGTAACCCTGTTTATTAATTCGAATTGCTCTTTTTGTTTTTTTAGGTTGCGCTTATTCCTGATAATTAAAATAATAATAATACCAACTAAAACAAGAATGATGATCCCATACTTTAAAATCTCTGAGAGAATATTTTTTAATTTATTAGGGTTGGGGGCTTGATAAAGGTCTTGCACTTCTTGATATGACAAGGCTTTGTGAAAAAAGCGGATGTCGTCAAAAACACCTTGGGTAAAGCGTTCATTTTTTTTACTGGCTGAATGTCCTATAACTAATGAATCTGTTTTTAAAAACTTTGTTTCAAACTTTTTTAATGATTTTCCTATTAATTCTCCGTCAATATAAAATGCCAAATAATCATTATTGCAGATGTATACTAAGTGATACCACTTATTAAATAACATTTGATCCTGAGAATATATATTTACTTCTTCCGTAGAGTCCTTTGTGGAATTTCCTCCTAGTCGACCGTTATAACAATCGTAGCCTATCGCAAAAGCATTTGTAAAATCTTCTCCCGGGCCGTTTTTTAATCCTAATATAGGATTTGAATCAAATCCTTTACCGGTATACATTCTACGCTCTATGTATATCCAAAGTGAAATACTCATATTAGGATATTTAAAGAACTCGGAAGTTCCCAGGTTTAAATAGCTTGCATTATGTCCTTGTATATGAACAGCCGATCTTTCGTTCCCAAACCGGTCATAAGTTAATACAACCCCCAAGGGTTTAGGAATAACTTTATCATCCTTTTCCTTAATTTGGTGATCATTAAAATCGAACGTTAAAGAAAATGACGTATCAACCTGAGAATAAATAGTGGATGAGAAAAAGGTAAATAAATAGACAAGAATTTTTGAGTATTTTTTAAAGTACATAAAATTTACATTTATAATGCTAACCTAATATATCATCAAAACATTTACCCATATAAGCTATCATAGTATCGTTGATCATCGGTGTGACACCGATCCAAAATGTATCGTTTACAATGATATCTGTATTTTTTAAGTCACCTACTACCCGGTAATTTAAGCCTTTAAAATAAGGTTGTTTACGCAGATCACCCGCAAATAATAACCGTGTAGCTATTTTTTTATCATTTAGTTTTTCTATAATTTCGTTACGGGTAATGCCGGCCTCTTTTTTTACAGTGATCAAAAAACCAAACCATGACGGGTTAGAATTTGGCGTTGCTTCCGGTAAAATCAATTTATGAGTATGCTTTGATAAAACTGATTTTAATTGGTCAAAATTATGCCTGCGAATTTTCACAAATTCATCCAGCTTTTCTAATTGCGCCAGGCCTAATGCCGCCTGCATATCCGTAATTTTCAAATTAAAGCCCTGGCGTGAGTAAATGTATTTATGATCATAACCCATTGGCAAATCGCCTAATTGCTGGCAAAAACGTAAACCGCAGGTATTATCTTTTCCGGGCTCACACCAACAATCACGTCCCCAGTCCCTGAAAGATTCCATTATTTTTTTAAGCTTGGGGTTTGAGGTAAATACAGCCCCTCCTTCTCCCATGGTAATATGATGCGCCGGATAAAAACTTAATGTTGCTACGTCACCAAATGTCCCAACATGTTTCCCTTTATAGGTTGCTCCTAAAGCGTCGCAGCAATCTTCCATTAACCACAGGTCGTGCTTATCACAAAAAGCGGTAATAACATCCAGGTTAAATACATTACCCATAGTGTGAG
Organism: Bacteroidota bacterium; assembly: GCA_025362395.1. GTDB lineage: Bacteria > Bacteroidota > Bacteroidia > B-17B0 > Aurantibacillaceae > UBA4416. Next base: position 32,750 of record JANYGK010000021.1, on the reverse strand, counting down.
CAATTACTACCGCTTTAGTCTTAGGACTTAATGCTGCTTCTAAATGCGTTATATCAATTTCATAATACGGAATAGTAACGTCTAAAAAAACAGGCACTGCACCGTATTGCAAAATAGGGTTTACGGTAGTAGGAAAAGAAGCAGCCACCGTAATCACTTCATCACCCGGTTTAATAGCATCCTCACCAAGCTCTTTAGCGGTTAACGCAGAAAACGCAACCAGGTTAGCGGAAGAACCGGAGTTTACCGTTAATACAGATTTTATATTAATATATTTTGCCAGTTTTTTTTCGAACTCCGTATTAAAGCGGCCTGTTGTAAACCATGCATCTAAGGCAGAGTCCGTAATGTATTGTAATTCTTTGTGATCAAATACTTTTCCGCTAACAGGAACAGAAGATTCGCCGCCGATAAATTGTTTTTCTTTAAATACTTCTTTATGGTATTGTTCAATTAAAGAGTGTATTTGGTTTTTTATTTCTAATGCTTTTGACATTGTTTTTATTATGTTTAAACGCAAAGAGCGCTAAGTTTTTAATATTAAAAAAGGATGCAGAGAATAAACAGTCTCTATGTTTTTTAGTCTTTCAAATCTTTACTTCTTACAATATGCTTCTATCTGTTTAACCCTGCAATCATATACATTATTGTTTTTATTCAACTCCTGTAAATACCCGTCAATGGTAGACTGAATGGTCTCTTCAAAATTTAATTTGGGCTTCCAACCTAACAAATTTACAGCTTTGGTTATATCTAATTTTAATAGACCCGCTTCATGTAATTTTTCGCCGACGTTGGGAGAATCAATTTTTATTTCGGGAATTATTTTTTTTACTTCATTAACTACATCCCCTACACTGTAGTTTTCAAAAGCAGCAGGCCCGAAATTCCAGCCTCCTGAAAATAGTTTCCCATCATTCCATAATTTCTCTCCTAATTTTAAATATCCGAACAATGGCTCTAACACAAACTGCCAGGGCCTTACAGAATTTGGATTACGAATTATCGACGTTTTATTTGAGTGATATGCCCTAATCATGTCGGGAATAATACGATTTTCAGCCCAATCGCCTCCTCCTATAACGTTACCCGCCCTGCCTGAGGCAACATGAGCCGTATTTCCCTTACTGAAAAAAGATTTTAAATACGAGTTTGTAATTAATTCGGAACACCCTTTTGAAGCGCTGTAAGGATCGTCGCCTCCCATGGCATCATTTTCCCTGTAACCCCACATCCATTCATTATTTTGGTAACATTTATCTGTGGTAATGTTAACGGCAACTTTTACGGAAGGGCAATTTCTTACGGCTTCAAAAAAATTAACCGTTCCCATTAAATTAGTTTCAAAATTATAATGCGGATCGTTATAGGATTCAATAACTAAAGGTTGCGCCGCTAAATGAAATGCAAAGTCAGGCTTAACTTCATTAAAATAAGTTTCAAGTTTTTCCTTATCTCTTATGTCACCGATATTATGATTGATTTTTTTAGATAATTCTGTAGTTACAAAATTGTCTTTTTCTAAACTTGGCTCCAATGAATAACCATATACTTCCGCGCCCAATTCTTTTAACCAAATAGCCATCCACGAACCCTTAAAACCCGTGTGGCCTGTTATAATTACTTTTTTGTTTTTATAACACTTTGAAAATAGGTCGAGTGAATTCATCAATTTTAAAAATACTTTTAAATTTTAATCTGAGCAAATTAAAAAACATAATATCTTACTTAATCTGCATACAAAAAATAATCTTTAAAAAGGTTATAAATGCCTGATCTCCTCTATAATTAACTGAATAGAAGTATTTCCTCTAAACTCATTTTCTTTGATCTTGTATACAATGTCTACGGGAATATTTCTTTTAAAAAAATGAAGATAATCCGCTTTATTAAAGGCAATGGCTTCCAATTTTGTCAGTTTTGAATTTGGTTGGTATAGTTCCACTTTTAAATGATTTGTACCGACTACTTTAGCAAACCCCGTATCTAAAACTCCTTTGCTGAAAAATACCGGTGTCATATTATGCGGGCCGTGTGGAGCAAACTGATTCAGGATCCTTACCATTTTTTCATTGATTTCATCCAGTTTTATTTCAACATCAATTTCTACCATCGGCACCAACATATGGTCTTTAATGGTAGAAGCCACTTCTCTTTCAAAAGCATCAATAAAAGCAGGTACATTTTCTTTTTTTAAGGAAAGGCCGGCTGCAAATTTGTGTCCACCGAATTGTTCCAATAAATGACTACACTTTTCAATGGCAGTATACACATCAAAATCTTTTACACTACGCGCCGAACCGGAAACCATGCCGTTGGATTCGGTTAATACAATGGTAGGCTTATAATATTTTTCAATAACCCTTGACGCTACTATACCTACAATACCCTTATGCCATAAGGGATTAAAGAGAACCGTTGATTTGCGATAAGGAGTGATCACATCGTTTTCTAAGATCATCAGCGCTTCATCCGTAGTACCAAGGTCTAAATCGCGGCGCTGTGAATTGGTAACATTTATTTTTTGAGAAAAATCCGGAGCCTCTTCTTCAGAGCATATTAGCAGTTCAACCGCTTTTGAGCCATGTTCAATACGGCCCGCCGCATTAATGCGCGGCCCTATAGTAAATACTAAAGCGGTAATGTCTAATTCTTTTTCTGCTTTGCTTAACGCGATTAAAGATTTTAGACCGGGAGAAGGATCTGTATTAAGCTGCTTTAATCCAAAATAAGCCAGCACCCTGTTTTCACCGGTTATTGGAACAATATCCGATGCAATGCTTGTTACCACAAGATCCAGGTATTTAAATACTTCTTGTTCATCAATTCCTTGCTGAATGCAAAACGCCTGTGCTAATTTAAAGCCTATACCGCAGCCTGCCAACTCTTTATACGGGTAAGGACAGTCCGCTTGTTTAGGATCTAAAACCGCCACTGCTTTAGGGATTTCATCACCCGGTAAATGATGATCACAAATTATAAAATCAATATGCTTACTGTTAGCGTAATCAATTTTATCATTGGCCTTTATTCCGCAGTCTAAGGCAATAATTAAGGAATAATTATTTTCGGCGGCGTAATCAATGCTTTGAAAAGAAATGCCGTATCCTTCAGCATACCTATCGGGAATATAATAACGAATTTGATCAATGTAGTTTTTGAAAAAACTGTACACAAGCGCTACAGAGGTTGTGCCGTCAACATCATAATCGCCGAAGATCAATACTTTTTCATTAGCTAAAATGGCTTTGATGATCCTTTCTATTGCTATACGCATTCCCTTCATTAAAAAGGGATCGTGCAGCATGTCTAAAGACGGGCGAAAAAATGTTTTTGATTCATCGAAACTATGAATGCCCCGTAACACCAAAAGTTTTGCAATAATTTCGTCAACCGCTAATGCATTTTGTAAAGAAGATACCGCTTCCTTGTCCTTCACCAGGTGTATGTTCCACTTCTTCTCCACAAAATAAAATTAAAAAGTTAAAGGTTAAAAGATTTAGAAAGCAATATGTTCAATATTTGAACTTTCTAACTTTTAATTTTGTTAGGCAATGTTATGATAAACAGACATGATATCATCATCATCTTCCATTTTATCGATCATTTTTTTAAACTCTTCTTCCTGTTCTTCGGTAAGCTCTTTTGTAGTTGTAGGAATAAAGGTCTTACTCGTTTCTTTTACAATATATTTTTTTTCTTCCAATCCGGCCTGCATCATACCAAAATCAGTAAAAGCAACCTGAACAATCAATTCATTAGCGTCATCATCCCAAGCTAATTCTTCCGCGCCAAAATCAATCAGGTCCAATTCTACATCGTCCCTGTTTAAGCCTGTTGAATCTACTTTAAATAAGCCTTTACGTTCAAACATAAAACTTACCGAACCTGTAGTGCCCACTGATCCGTTAGCGCGACTAAAATACACGCGTAAATTAGCGATAGTGCGTGTAGGGTTATCAGTAGCGCATTCTACCAACACAGGGATGCCAAAAGGCCCGTAACCTTCATAAATAATTTCGTCGTAATTATTAGTATCTTTTTCGGAAGCACGTTTAATAGCCGCGTCAATATTGACTTTGGGCATATTTACAGCCTTTGCATTGGCGATGCATGCTCTCAATCTTGGATTAAGATCAGGATGCGGGCCGCCGACTTTAACGGCCATCACAATTTCTTTTCCTATTTTAGTAAACTGCTTTGCCATTTTAGCATAGCGTTTAAACATGGTTGCTTTCCGGGTTTGAAAAATACGTCCCATAATTTTTGTTCTTAATTTTTCTAAATTTCGACAAATTTAATTCAAAAATCACTATTGCTTTACTACTTTTACTATAATTTATACAACAAAAATGAGCCCTTTACAAACATTAGATGTTTTTCAAGTCCACATAATATTACCTGAAATATTCAGCACACGCTTTGCTGCCTTAATTCCTCAGCAATATGAAAAAGTGAATGAGCTTTTAGAGAAGCGGGTGATCCTTAATTATGCGTTGGATATGGCCCGTACTAACTTATGGGTTACTATACAGGCTAAAGATCAGATAGAGGTAATGGATGTTTTAGCCACTTTCCCAATCATAAAATATGTGAAACTAGAGATTCATGAATTGGCATTTTTTGACTCGGCTCCTATCGGTTTGCCTGAACTGATCATGAATTAAAATTTTTGATTTGTAGGTTTTCCGAATTACTCAGTTTTATTTACATTTTTTATTAGTTTTTCACCTGTAAAAAACTGCTTTGCCTCCAGTTAAATAAGTAGTGCCGCCGGTCTCAATTTTTTTTGGCAACTTTATATCTTCAAAACTAATTTTCTTAGGTAGGCCATTATCAAGCCTTCCATGGCATTTTTCATTTCTTGCGTTAAAAAATTCGGAAATCCTTTTTTGAAACTAAAAGAAACTGTTTTACCGGCGTAATCTTTTACAGTAAGCTTCCATAAAAAAACAAATTATAGTCAACCATTGCATCCATGTTGGTATTAACTAAAGCAAACGATCTTACATCAGCAAAAAAATTCAGCCGGTATATCTCCTTATCTACATAACAATCTATATGGTACATAAATAGTTTAGCTTGTTTAAATAGTTTAATAGAAATTGAAGTAAGATAGTAATGATAATTTTTTCATCCTATGTATGTCAGAGGTTACTTAGATCAAAACTCTTATCTAACCTTATTCCCCGCTCTGTTTCACTCACCGTGCAACATTCTATTAAGGGGTCATGCTCAAAAAATAAAGTCCACTTATGGTCTGCAGCTTGTTTTAAAATATAGTCTTTTTCCTTTAAGGTATTTAGCGGGCGCACATCATAACCCATTATATACGGCAAAGGCAAATGACCTGTGGACGGAATAAGATCGGCCATAAAAATAATTTTATTTCCTTTATAACTTAGTACAGGCAACATCATAGCTTCTGTGTGGCCATTTGCCTCATACATATCAAAACCCGGCATAAATTCTTTTTCCGTATCTATAAAATAGAGCTGCCCGCTTTCTTTTATAGGCATAATATTTTCTTTCAAAAAGCTTGCCTTTTCTCGCGGGTTAGGATTTATAGCCCAGTCCCAATGTTTTTCATTACACCAATATTTAGCATTTTTAAAAGCGGGCTCTAATTTTGTTCGGTCTGCATTATAAGTTATACTTCCACCGCAATGGTCAAAATGCAGGTGCGTCAAAAATACATCGGTAATATCATCTTTATGAAAACCATGCTTTGCCAATGATTTATCCAGCGTATCATTTCCGTGTAAAAAATAGTAACCAAAAAATTTATCATCCTGTTTATTGCCCATTCCATTATCAATTAGTATAAGCCGATTACCGTCTTTTACCAATAAGCAACGCATAGCCCAACTGCACATATTATTTTCATCGGCGGGGTTTGAGCGTTGCCATATAGATTTAGGAACCACACCAAACATGGCACCGCCGTCTAATTTAAAATGCCCGGTATTTATTGTATATAATTCCATAATAGTATTATTTAAAGATTAAATATAAGAGAAATTTTAAGTAATAAACCGCATTAAAAAAGGGAAAACGATCCTAATAATAATTGAATTTTAGTTTACCTTCACTCAACTCTAAATTAGGAAAAGGAACCTTCATAATATTGATACATGAAAAAACAGCTTTCAAAATTTTCGAGTGTGTTTTTATTCTTGTAAAATCCACATCCAATGATATATAACCTTGCCTGTAACGGTTAAAAAAGAGGCTATTACCGTTTGCATCTTCAATTATTGCAGTGTTATCCCTTGCCCCTATCATGCCATTGGCGCCATACCCAATAGCAATGTTTAACCATCTAGGAAATTTAGTATCTTTTTTTAAAAAAGAAGAGGGATTAACGCTTAACCAATAGGTTTGTCCATTATAATCTTTTAAAATTTGTGTCGACAACGAAGTACCCAGTAGGTCGGTATTATATTTAGCATAAGGACTTTGGTAAAATGAAAATTTTAATTGAATGCGCTGTTCATTCCACACTATTTTTTGGCCTATTACCAAGCCACTGCCTAAAGCATTGGCACCCATATCACCAAAACTAAACCCCCAGCCGCTGCTGTACCCATCCATTACTTCAATAGCACTCATGTAGGCGAGGCCGCTTAAGCCACCCACTAATAATTGTTGTTTTTTAGAATATCCGGCCCATGCCATAGCATTCATCATTAAGCGCCCTGTTTGATAGGTTGTGAAACCGTGTCCGCATTTGTCCATCTGCAACCACTCGGCATTATCATTGAACGTATGAAATTTAGATGAACTGTATTGGCTGTACCACGCTTGGTTTAAATAAATAAGTGAGCCTGTAGTTAATGCAACGGAAGAAACTCTTAACACTAATTTCCGTTTTTTTAAAACGGATAATGAATCAGTAGCAAACAGTGACGAAATTACCGGGACAAAAAGAATTATAAAAACCTTAACGCGTAACCACATGCTGTTTTAAATATGAATTTAAAATTAGTAATAAAACGGCTAATACCGGTATTTGCTGTTTGCTTAACGCAGGTGCTAAAACTTTTACTGATAAATATTTTTATTACCTCTATAAAATAAAAAACCATCTGCTTGTCGGCAGATGGTTTAAAAAATTCATGTACTATTAATATGAGGTGAACCCTTGTTTATTGGTTACTTTATGTTCAATTAATAAACCCACGCAAGCCGCGTCAGCAGGCTTATGAGAGTCTTTTTCGGTTGAACCTTTCGGCACAGTTACTTCAATTATTAACTGGCGTGTAGCTGTGCTTTGAAATTCGAACGTAGGCTCATTTTTAGCTGTAGCGTTGTCATACAAAACTTCATTTGTTTTAGCGTCAAAAATCTTATAGTTCAATTTATCTCCGAACGTAGTTTCGCAACATACATTAATTCTGTAGTCCATTCCTTTGTAAATAACGCAACGAATTTTAGAGGTCATGCCCTGGTTAAATAACCCGCTTTTAGATTGCGCGTTATAATTCCATTCGCCGTCACCGCCTTTTTTAGATTCTACGCCACAGTATTTACGATGAAAATTACCACATACACCTGTTTGCGAAAATGAATATACCGCACTTAATATAAATAATGTTATAAATATCTTTTTCATATAGGTATGTTTTATTTAGTTAATGTATATGAATTTCTGATCGCTTTAATTTTCTCAACAATAACTTTATATTGATTTGCTGACATTATTAAATCTTTACCGCCACCAATAATTTTTTTATTCTTATCATTAGATGTAACAGCTGCGGCGTCTTTTTCACCAATTTTATTAAATTCAGATTGCAATTCTTTAAATTGAGCTGCTACTGCTGCAACATTGGCATCAGATTCATATTTATTTAAAAATTCAATTAAATTATCCAGTGTGTATTTTTGGTCTGCCAAACGCTCAACTACAGGGCTTTTTTCTTCATACTTCGTTAAATTGGTGGCAATGAATAAACTTTCTATCCATCCGCCTGCAACCACTAAGGATAAGGTAGGGCCTTGTTTTCCGTTCTCCAGCGTTTCAAAAGAAGAGAAATAAACATCGTCCGTAATAACGGATAGCGAATCAGGGTTTCCTAAATTACCTTCCAAGCGTTTTAAAACTTCAGGTTTAATGGCGGAAGATACACCTATCTGATCACCTAATTGTTTTACTGTTTTAAAATATTTAAGTGCCTCAGAGCCAATCTCAAAAATACTACAGTAGCTAAGATCACAACTGTAAATACCAAAGTTTAATGCTTTCGATTTATTATCCGTATAATTTTTTTGATTATCAGGACTATTTAAAAATGAGGTGTTCTTATTGTTTTTTCCACCGATCATTTTAATAAAAGTCAGCATTTCACCGGGGGAAGGAACCTGAAAAAATGTTTCGGTGGTTGGAGGGGTTTGCACTTCTGTTTTAGTTGAATCAACAGTTGTAGCATCATCTCCGCCTTCATTTTTATCGCCTCCACAAGAAGCAAGCATTAACCCCACCGCCAGTGGTGCAATTAAAAAGTATTTACGTTGCATAATCATATACTATTTCGGTTTTTATTTGTTTGCGATTAATTTAGCTACTAAGTCTGCTGCCTCTTGTAATTGAATGGCAGAATATACTTTTAATCCTGAATCATCAATTAGTTTTTTAGCTGCTTCTGCATTTGTGCCTTGTAAACGAACAATGATCGGCACGGTAATATTACCCATATTTTTATAAGCATCAATAATGCCTTGCGCAACTCTGTCACAACGAACAATGCCTCCAAAAATATTTACCAAAATTGCTTTTACGTTTTTATCTCCTAAAATAATATGGAATGCTTTTTCAACACGTTCCGCATTTGCCGTACCGCCCACATCTAAAAAGTTAGCAGGCTCACCACCGCTTAATTTAATGATATCCATTGTAGCCATTGCTAAACCTGCACCATTAACCATGCAACCCACGTTTCCGTCTAACTTCACATAGTTCAATTCTGCTTTTCGGGCTTCTACATCAACAGGGTTTTCTTCTGTTTCATCACGCATGGCTTCAATATCTTTATGACGGTATAAAGCGTTGTCATCGATGGTTACTTTAGCATCAACCGCAATAATTTTATCGTCGGATGTTTTTAAAACAGGATTGATCTCAAACATCGATGAATCAATAGAATCATAAGCTTTGTATAAAGAAGCAACAAATTTTGTCATTTCTTTAAAGGCGTTTCCGCTTAAGCCTAGGTTAAAAGCAACCTTCCGGCATTGGAAATCACGTAAACCTACTTTAGGATCAATCTCTTCTTTCCAGATCAGGTGTGGAGTAGCTTCAGCCACTTGCTCAATATCCATACCGCCTTCAGTACTGTACATAATAATGTTACGGCCTGTAGAACGGTTCAATAAAATACTCATATAAAACTCCTTGGTTGGAGATGCACCCGGGTAATACACATCTTGTGCTACCAACACTTTACTTACTAATTTTCCTTCAGCACTTGTTTGAGGAGTTATTAAATGCATGCCGATAATATCGGTAGCACGCTGTCTTACTTCATCTAAATTTTTGGCTAATTTAACACCACCGCCCTTACCACGTCCACCTGCGTGTATCTGCGCCTTTATAACAACCCAATCGCTGTTATATTTTGCTTTCATTTCTTTAGCTGCTTCTACAGCTTGCTCGGGTGTTTCGGCAACTATACCTTCCTGAATGGCAACGCCAAAACTTTTTAATATACCTTTTCCTTGATATTCGTGAATGTTCATAATGGGATAGTTCTTAAATTTGCTTTCAAAAATAGGGTTTTTATTGGAAAAGCAAGCATTTTTAGTAAAATAATTGGTTCCATTCAACAGGGGAAAAATAAAGGTTAACTATCTTAAAATCGGGTAATAAACTTAGTAATGCTGATAAATGACACTAAAACTTCTATGACCTACACAATTATTCTGCCAAAAATTCTTCTATTACATTATAAACATATTTCAATTCGCTTGGGGTAATGCAATAGGGAGGAATTAAGTACAATATATTTCCCAATGGCCTGACGATTATTTGATGCTTCAAAAAATAAGACGCCATGCTTTCTGAAGCATTATTTAAATAATGTGTATGCTCTTCGGTATTTATTTCAAGAGCTAAAATAGTTCCTAAATTACGGATACCGCTAAGCTTAAGATTATGTTTGTGTTTAACCGCAAAATCATTATGATGGGCTGAGATCATGGCAATTTGCTGTTGCGTACCTTCTTGCTCCATAAGGTCCAAACTAGCCAAACCTGCCGAACAGGCCGTTGGATTGGCCGTGTAACTGTGCCCGTGAAAAAATGTTTTTGTTTTATCGTCGCTCACACACGCATTATAAATAAATTGCGCGCAACTTGTTACACCTAATGGCATATAGCCTCCTGTAAGCCCCTTCGATAAACATAAAATATCCGGTTTGTTCTTTAAATGATCTGATGCAAAAAATTTGCCTGTTCTTCCGAAGCCTGTCATTACCTCATCAGCAATACAAATAATGTTATGTTCTCTGCAAAGTAAAATAAGTTCATCCAGGTAAGTGGCTTCATACATGATCATCCCGGAAGCTCCCTGTACCAAAGGTTCAAAAATAAAACCGGCTATATCGTTATGATTTGTAAACCAACTTTGCAAGGTTGATTTGATCTGCTCTATATTATCAGAGGTTGGTACCGGAATGTGAATGACATCAAACAATAAATTTTCGAACGCGTTATTAAATACATTACGCGCGCCAACGCTCATACCGCCAAAGGTATCGCCATGGTAAGCGTTTTCGAAAGCAATAAATTTTTTCTTTGGCATGCCGTTGTTATGCCAATACTGCAACACCATTTTTAAGCCCACTTCTACAGCCGTTGAACCGTTATCAGAATAAAATATTTTTGATTGGTTTTCCGGTAAGTGCCCTATTAAGCGTTCGGCTAAATGAACTGCCGGCTCATGAGTAAACGCACTAAAAATAGCGTGTTCCAACGTAAAAAGCTGTTCGCTTACTTTTTTTGAAATATACGGATGGCAATGCCCGTGTAAGTTAACCCACCAACTCGAAATAGCATCCAGTAATTTATTACCGTCCGCATCATAAAAATAAGCGCCCTCTCCCCTCACAATATGCACAGGGGCTTCAGCGTATTTAAGATGGGTGAACGGGTGCCAAACGTGTTGGATGTCTTTGTTTATGATTGAAGCTGAATACAAAATACTTTTGTTAGTACGAATGTAAAATTACTATATTAGCTTTGATATTAACAATTATGAAAAAGATAATATTCAGATTTATATCTTTTAGTATTGCTTTTCTTTCATTGTTTCAGAGCATTAGTCAGGAAAATTTTGAAATGAAAAGAAATTATGAAGGATATTATTCAAAACATTCTTTTTTCGGATATTACGATTTTGTAAGACAAATGGGCTTAGGATATACGCTATCTTTTTCCCCTCATTTCGATCTCACAGCGCAAGGCGGTTACGTTGGACCGGAAGCCCACGCTACATTTACCGGCTTAAATGATTTTTACAATAAAAAAGGAATATCTCTGAGCTTTTGCCCGAAGTTTATTGTCGGCACTATTAAAGGTTTCTATGTTGGTCCTTTAATCTCCTATCAGAATTTAAGTTACAAAAATACATGGATAGAACAATTTTCGGGTTATGATAAATATTATGCAACCTATACCGCGCGTTCTGATCTTAAATCGCAAGGTCTAACATTACAAATTTGTATCGGCACAAAGCACAATTACAAGCATCTCTATTTTGAAACATTTGTAAATGTTGGAAAAGAATTCAATGTAAATCATAGAACATGGTATGAGGTAAATACACCATTCCGATTTAAATATAACACAACGTACCCTTATTCATTTTCTGAAAATGTAAATACAATTGTGGGCTCTGCAGGTTTGAGAATAGGCTTTTGCAAAAAATACAAGAAAGTAAAAAGAAAACAGTTTATAAATAATTATGTTGATGCTTCAGTTACTAAACCTGCTTTGGGCAAGCTTTACAGAGCAAAAAAGATTTCGAAAGAGCCGATATATGAATTGAGGGATGAAAAACGTATGATATTTAGGGAGGGAAATAGGTTATACAAAAAATACTTTTTAGAAGATCAAATAATGATAAATAAAACAAACATTCTCATTGATTCTCTTAACAATTATATAAAATCAAATTTTCCTTCGCCATATTAACAAAATCATTATGTTTGGTCTTCAAAAAACAATTACGATCTAAATGAAACATCTTATTAGTTTTCACATAACTCATTTGGGCCTGTCCCGCCGGCCGGCGGAGGCGCCCAAATGACCTGATCCAAATAATTAGTAACGCATGTGTTAAACTCTTCTTTATAATTTTCCTTTCAAATAATTAACCAATTATTATATTTGAACTTCAAATTAAACACCATGGACTTAGAATTTAATAAAAACGATGACAAAATGCGTTTGCTGATTTCGCAAATGGAGCAACGCCTAACTAAGATATATGATGGCGGCGGAAAGAAACGCATCGAAAAATTACATGAGCAAGGTAAGATGAGTGCGCGTGAGCGTATTGATTTTTTATTGGATAAAAACACTCACCGTTTTGAAATGGGCGCTTTTGCAGGCTACGAAATGTATGCCGAGCATGGCGGTTGCCCCGGCGGCGGCGTTGTTATTGTTATTGGTTATGTAAGCGGCAAGCAATGTATTGTTGTAGCTAACGATGCCACCGTAAAAGCAGGTGCCTGGTTCCCTATAACAGGTAAAAAGAATTTACGCGCGCAGGAAATTGCTATGGAAAACCGGTTGCCCATTATTTATTTAGTAGACAGCGCCGGTGTTTATTTACCATTGCAGGATGAAATTTTTCCTGACAAAGAACACTTCGGCCGTATTTTTCGTAATAACGCCATTATGAGCGGCATGGGCATTTTACAGGTGTCTGCCGTTATGGGAAGTTGTGTGGCGGGCGGTGCTTACTTACCAATTATGAGTGACGAAGCGATGATCGTTGATAAAACAGGTTCTATCTTTTTGGCAGGTTCTTATTTAGTAAAAGCTGCCATCGGTGAAAACATAGATAATGAAACGCTTGGCGGGGCTACTACACATTGCGAAATTAGCGGTGTTATCGATTATAAATGTAAAGATGATGCCGATTGTTTAACCCGCATCCGAAACATTATGAGTAAGGTAGGCGATTATGATAAAGCCGGTTTTAACCGTGAAACGCCTGCCCTGCCTAAAAAAGACCCGAAAGATATTTACGGAATTATTCCTGACACACGCGATAAACAATATGAAATGCGTGAAATAATTGAACGTTTAGTGGATGGCGGCGAACATGAAGAGTATAAAGAATTATACGGCCAGTCTATTGTTTGTACGTATGCGCGTATCGACGGTTGGGCCGTGGGAATTGTTGCCAACCAACGTAAAGTAGTAAAAAGCAAAAAAGGCGAAATGCAGTTTGGCGGTGTTATCTACAGCGATAGTGCTGATAAAGCGGCCCGTTTTATTATGAACTGTAATCAAAAGAAAATTCCTTTGGTTTTTTTACAAGATGCTACCGGCTTTATGGTGGGATCCCGCAGCGAACACGGTGGTATTATTAAAGATGGTGCTAAACTTGTGAATGCTATGGCAAATTCGGTAGTTCCAAAGTTCACCGTTATAATGGGTAACAGTTACGGCGCTGCAAATTACGCGATGTGCGGTAAGGCGTATGATCCCCGTTTAATTGTTGGCTGGCCTACAGCACAGGTAGCCGTAATGGGCGGTGCACAAGCAGCAAAAGTACTGGTGCAGATTGAAGTGGCTTCTTTAAAAGCCAAGGGTGAAGAAATTACACCGGAGAAAGAAGCGGAATTATATAACAAAACAAAAGACCGTTACGATACTCAAACCACGCCTTACTACGCGGCTTCCCGCTTGTGGCTCGATGCCATTATTGACCCGTTGGAAACCCGCAAGGTAATTAGCTTGGGTATTGAAATGGCAAACCACGCACCTATTACAAAACAATATAATGTAGGGATTTTACAAACCTAATTTACAGCTAAAATAAATACATTAGTTTGGGGGCATTCTGAATTCGTTTAAGAATGCCACATTGCAAGATCAATATTAAATGAAATGCTGATCGCGATAACTCGGGACAGCACATAATGGGGAAATTAAATAATGAAACGCTACAGCTCACTTATTTTACTATTTTGTACCTTTTTGTGTTTAGCGTGCGTTTCACAAACCAGGCAACCGGCCATGTTTCGTTGGCAGGATCATTATGCTAAAAAACATATTAAAAAATACCTGCCTCATGATACATTACTTAAAACATCAGACGCGGTTTTACACATCAGCTATAATAACGATTCGTTGAAGCCCTATTTATTAATGCTTCACGGTATGGGTGCTAATGCCCGTACTAACTGGGGAAGCCAAGTTAAAGCATTATCAAAACACTTTAATTTAATTATGCCCGACTTAATTTATTTTGGAGAAAGCACTTCCAATTCCCAAAATTATTCGGTCGAATTCCAAGCACAACAAATTCATGAAGCTGTTTTAAAATTAGGAGTCATTGAACCCATTAATGTTATGGGATTTAGCTACGGCGGACTAACCGCCGCTATGTATAATGAATTGTACCTGCCTGAGGTAAAAAAATTAATTATTATTGACGGACCCGTAAAGTTCTTTTCAGGGCAAATGGCCGACAGCTTAGCAAACGCTGTCGGCATTACAGGTATTAACAATGTAATAGCGCCTACAACTATTGCAGGGTTTAACGGTATGAAGAAAGCCGTAATGTCGACCTCATTTCCCGCGACAAAAAAAATAAAACGTAAAATAATTAAATATTTCTTTTTACCTACAAAAGAAATCAGAGATAAGCAAATGGATTATTTAGTAAAACACCAAGCTCGGTATCAAAACTATACTTACAATTTAAATAAGACTCCAACACTTTTAATATGGGGAGGTAAAGATGGTATTGTTCCTGTATCTGTTGGCAAATCACTATATACAGCCTTTCCGGCAACCACTCAATTATTAATATTTCCTAAAGCAAAGCACGATGCTCATTTTAGAGAAAGTAAAAAATTGAATAAAGCGGTAATCGAATTTATAGAACATTAATAATAGCTAATAACAAAAAGAGTAATTGTGTAGAGAATTATTCCTAGTAAGTTAATATGGAATTTTACATTTTAATGTATTAAACAATAGTAGCAGGTTAAAAATTAAAATCCGCATTTAAAAATAAATAATTAAAATATAAAATTTATAGCCCTATGTAAAACATCAGGCTTTTTTTATGCATTTTATTAGTTAATTTATTGAACAATCACCGAATATTCATTTCAAAAAATTAAATTTGTACATGGAAAAGACCCTTATCTTAGATTCTAAACAAATTGATCAAAAATTAAACCGTATGGCCTACCAGATTTACGAAAATAATTTTAAAGAGAAAGAATTGCTGATCGTTGGTATTGAAGGCAACGGCTACAAGGTAGCAGAAAGAATTTCTGTTCTGTTAAGCTCCATCTCTTCCATTAAAACAAAAGTTGGCAAAATAAAAATTGACAAAGAAAATCCTTGGTCTTTTGAACCTAAAATTGATTTTAAGGAAAAAGATTATGAAAATAAATCTGTTATTTTGGTGGATGATGTTTTAAACAGCGGTAAAACATTAATGTATGCCGTAAAACTATTTTTAAATAAACCGGTTAAGCAATTAAATACATTAGTTTTAGTTGACAGAAGTCATACACGCTTCCCTGTAAAGGCTGATTTTGTAGGTCTTTCGCTATCCACCACTTTACAGGAACGCATTGATACCGATTTTTCTAAAAAAGGAAAAGAAGCGGTTTATCTGGTATAATAATTTCTCAAAAAACACTTAGGGCTCACTCAAGTAACAATGGTTTTACGATAAACTATTTTCTGTTGTTAAGCAACCTTTTGTAAAAGCAACAGATACAACCAAGTTTTCGGAAGGAGTAAAGCTGTATGCCGGAAAATGGTTTTATGGAAAACAGAAACATTGACTACTATAACCCCCCGAGTTAGGTATTTGAAGTTCTATAGAATAAAAACGTATAAACGGGAAAACCGAGTTCTGCAATTTATTGATACTGTCTTTTATATTACAAATACCTTTTACAAAAAGTAAAATAAGCATTGCATCATAATATTTACTCTTAGTAGTTTATTTAAGAGATTTAGCCAGTTCAGCTTCCTTATATGCCAACGCCTTTTTAAGCATTTCTATTTCTTCCATTAATTTTTGCGGACTTTGTTCCTCTCCGTCATTCCATAATTTATTGGTAAAGAAAGGCTTTTCGGCGTAGTTTATGTTTATGTTTTCAGGATTTCTGAAAAAGCTGTATAACGGAACTTTTAAGTTTTTGGAAATGTCTTCCAGATATCGGAGTTCAAGCGTTTTGTATTTTAACCCGTCTTCTAATTGTTCTTCGGAAAGATTAAGATAATCTGCCAGTTGCCTGAAAGTATAATTTTCTTTGATTAAAATAGTTTCTATTTTTTCTCGTAATGATTGCATGTACTAAAGTATAAAAAAAAATGTAACAGGGTTAAAATCGGAAATCAAATTTTTATCTTAGAATTACTAAACGCTTGGCATCTAATTTTATAAAAATAAATAACAAAATAGTAAATGACCAAAGCGAGGAACCTCCGTAACTGAAAAATGGGAGTGGAATACCAATTACGGGCATTAAGCCTATGGTCATGCCAATGTTTACAGCTACGTGAAAAAACAAGACGGTTGCAACGCCATACCCGTAGATTCTGCTAAAGGAAGAACGTTGCCGTTCCGACATAAAAATGACACGTATAATTAAAAATAATTCCAGTATAATAACAACGCTTGTTCCAAGAAATCCCCATTCTTCACCCACCGTACAAAAAATAAAATCAGTATCCTGCTCAGGCACAAAATCATATTTGGTTTGTGTGCCCTGTAAATAGCCTTTACCAAAGAAGCCGCCTGAACCGATGGCAATTTTCGCTTGGTTTACGTTATATCCTTCTTTTTTCAGATCAACTGTACCGCGTCCCAACAATACATCGATCCGTGTTTTTTGATGTGCTTCGAGGTGTTGATACACGTAATTAGTACCTAAAACAATGCCACTTGCGGCTAAAGCAATAATGGCAACAATGATCACATTTTTCAGAGAACGTTTAATTACTAAAAAGGATAAAGAAGAAATAATAAAAATAATAAGGATCAACGTTCTGCTGTCAATTATTAATGACAGTACAAATAACAGGGCAGACAGCAAGCCGAAAATTAAAAAATTAATAGACAGGCCTTCGCGGTAGAGTGTAACGATAAAAGCGACAAATACAATGGCAAGGCCTGTTTCGTCCTGCAATAATTTAATAACAATAAGTGGCATTCCTAATATGAGCACTGCTATAAAAGTGTTCTTATAATTTTTTAGAAGATCGCTTAACCGGTTTCTTCTCGATGAGTTTTCCACTTCAATATTTACGTTGCTTAAAAATTTTGCGAGCGCTAAATTAGTAGCAAACTTCATAAATTCTGCCGGTTGTATTCCAAAATCACCGAACCTGAACCACGAACGGCTTCCCTTTACTTCCCTTCCCAGGTAAGGAACAGCAATACACGCCATTAAAATAAACCCGTAAAAAAAATAAGCGAACACGGTATAAACTCCGGCATCAATAATTAAAATAATAACGGCAATAAATATGGCGCTTGCGATCCATATAAGCTGCTTCCCGTATTTTTGAGTCGTATCAAAAATGTTTTGATGGTCTTCATTATATACAGCCGCATAAATATTGAGCCAACCCATTAATACCAATAATAAGTAAATGAGTATGGTAATTTTATCTATACCATAAAATAGGCTATTTTCGTCTTTTCTCACTTTTTTTTCTTTTTAACTTCCTTTTTTCCAAGGAGGTGTACATTATTGATCAGGTCTGCTTCCATCATTCGCTTTTCCACTTCGGGGCGCGTGACTTTTCCGGTTAAATATTTTTCGATCATTAAGCTTACGATCGGTGCAGACCATGTACCGCCAAATCCCGCATTCTCTATAAAGCATACCATGGCAATTTTAGGATTTTCGCGCGGGGCAAAAGCCTGAAATACGGCATGATCCTTTCCATGCGGATTTTCAGCTGTTCCTGTTTTACCACAGGCAACTATTCCCGGTATTTTTGATGCGCTTGCTGTTCCTGCGTCAAAACATTTTTGCATGCCGTCAATTACATTTAAATATGCTTCTTGGCTTTGCACGATAGGATAATGCTTTTCTTTAAACCTGGGATCTAATGTTTTTTCGAGCCCTACGCCTTTTATACAGTGCGGCGTGTAGTAATAACCACGGTTAGCTACTATGGTTACAACATTTGCCATTTGTAAAGGCACCAATAATAATTCTGCCTGTCCAATGCCCAGTGAAACAACGGTATTGCTGCGCCAGTGATTTTCACCAAACACTTTATTGTAGTATTTTATGGAAGGTACATTTCCCGGTTTATCGTAAGGCAGATCGGTTCCTAATTTTGTTCCGGGGCCGAAGGAGTTTACATTTTCTTTCCAATGCGCATAACCGTCTTCAAATTTCGGATACTTGTTTTGATCTACGATCCGGCAAAATACATAGCTGTAATAAGAGTTGCAAGACGTTGCAATTGAGCCCGGCAAGTCGGTAGCGGGATGGTTATGGCATTTTGGATGGCCGCCCATAGGCGGATAACCACCATGACAAGGAAAAACAGTTGAACGTTCAATTAAACCATCGTTCTGCGCTATTAACGCGTCAATTATTTTGAAGGTGGAGCCGGGGGGATAAAGCCCTTGTAAAGCCCTGTTTAATAGGGGTTGATTTAATGAATCGTAAAATAATTTCGTGAAATTCTTTGACCGTTCTTTTCCCCCTACCAATAAATTAGGATCGTAAGCGGGATTAGAGATCAAACATAATATTTCGCCGGTAGAAGGCTCTATAGCTACTATAGCTCCTTTCTTTCCTTTTAACAAACGTTCGCCGTATTCCTGCAGATCCATATCAATACTGCTATACAAAGGTTTTCCCGGTACTGCCAATGTATCGTAAAGCCCATCCATATAACGGCCTTTGGTTTTGTTATGAACATCCACCATCACAATTTGGGTTCCTTTCTTTCCTCTTAATTCTTCTTCGTAGGACCGCTCAATACCGCTTTGGCCTATGTAATCGCCTTCCCTGTAATACGCATCTTTAGCGGCTTTATCTTTACTTACCTCACCCATATATCCTAATAAATGGGCGGCAATAGGCCGCGGATATCGTCTGAGCGTTCGTGCCTGCAAATCAAAGCCTTTAAACCGGTAAAGTTTTTCCTGTAAAGCGGCGTATACTTTTATAGATAATTGTTTTTCAAAAATACTTTCCTTACGAGGTGAGTTGGGCGCCATGGATGCTTTTTTCATCCGCTTTACAAAATTTTCCTTTGTAATATCCAAAATAGCGCATAAGGCCATCGTATCGCATTCCTTCGCCATTTTTGGAGTTACTAAAAGGTCATAAGAAAGTTCATTGGTCACTAAAAGCTTTCCGTTCCTGTCAAAAATATAACCGCGGGTTGGGTACTCTGTTCTATTTTTAAGCGCATTGTTACGGGCATCGAGCTTATATTGATCATCTATAATTTGTATATAGAACAGCCGGGAAATATAGATAACGGCGATCATGATAAAGAAGCCGGTGATCACAAATTTTCTGTCGGCTAAATGCGAATTGTTATTCATTATTATTTTTTAAAAGTTCTGTAAAACAAAAATTGAATAACATAAACAAATACAAAGGTTCCTATGGTGCTTAAGAAAACTCTTAAAAGCGTTGTGAAAAATTCTCTGAATCTGAATATTTCTAAATAGAAAAAAAATAAGTGATGGATAAAAATAATAGAAGCCGCATACGTAATAAACCATACAGATCCCATAGAATGGATGGTAGGAGTGAGTCCCAAATCGTAGCCTCCACGTGGCGATAACAATTTTAAGATATAATGCCTGCTAAAGCCAATAAGTGTGCATACTGCCGCATGCATACCCGCAGTGTCATAAAACATATCTATCATTAAGCCTGTAAAAAATGCAATCAACATTACGATCAGCTTAGGCGTTTCAAAAGGTAACAACAGGATAAATAAAATATAGGGAAATAAGATGATATAAGGGCCTAACCTAATATTTTGCACGATCAGCACTTGCAAAAGTACTAATAGAATGAAGCGGATACTGTTTTTAATTATTTCATTTATCACTTTGTGTCTGCGATTTTAGTTCAAGGCTGTCCCTTTCTGTTTTTTTATTATACCGTATTACCGAAATGTGATTTACTTTTTTGAAATCTGCGCTCAGCCTCACTTTCACAGTATAAAATGATTCATTCTGCTTTCGTTCAAAGCTTTCTACAAAACCCACCAATAAGCCTTCCGGAAATATTCCCGATAAGGAGCTGGTAATAACAGTGTCGCCTTTTTGTATTTTTGAATACGTAGGGATATTGCTCAAATTTGAATAGCGGTAATCGGAGCCGTCCCATATTAAAGGGCCGTACACACCGTCTTTTTTTAACTGGCAATACACGCGAACGTCCTTATGCAAGATAGACATCACGGAAGAAAAATTTTCGGAAACATCTTTTACAATTCCTAAGATGCCGTTACTTGTAATAACAGCCATGTCGTGTGTAACGCCTTGCCGGGCGCCAATGTTAAGGGTAAGGTAATTGTTGCGTTTGTTTACGCTGCTATTAACTACTTTGCCGTTCATAAACTCATATTCCTGCCTGTAAAGCGTATCATTTTTTTTATAAATTTTTAAAGGAATAGCGGCATACCCTAATTTTAAACGGTTCAATAAAAAATTATTTTGAACGGCCAGGCGTTCATTCTCATCCTTTAACAAAAGGTATTCTTTAGCGCTTGCTTGTGCCGAGTATACCTTTGCACTCAGGGCATCTGACGAATTAAGTAAGCTTGATCCTTGGTATCCGTTATTTTTAATTAAAATTAAAACGCAGATAAATTCTAAACACAGAAACATAAAAAAATAATTGTTTCTATTAATAAAATTTAAAAGATTTTTCATTTTATACTATTGGTTCATAAGAATTGATGTAGCTCGTATTTAGTTAACACGACGTTTTGCCGGCACTAAATTAAAACTAAAAATTGTTCTTTAAATTTAAGAAGAAGAAAAAAGGCTATTTAATAAGGAATGGGAATTTTTGAACATTCTTAAGTGCAATACCTGTACCGCGTGCAACAGCCCTTAACGGATCTTCGCATACATGCACCGGTAATTTTGTTTTTAAAGAAATACGTTTGTCCAACCCTCTTAATAAAGAACCGCCGCCTGCCATATAGATCCCCGTTCTGTAAATATCGGCTGCTAATTCAGGAGGGGTCATTTCGAGCGCGTTTAAAATCGCTTCTTCAATTTTAGAAATGGATTTATCAAGGCAATGCGCTATTTCAACATAACTCACAAATACCTCTTTCGGGATCCCGCTCATTAAATCTCTTCCTTGTACAGCATAGTCAGCCGGAGGGTTTTCAATTTCAGTCATAGCGGCACCCACTTCAATTTTAACCTGTTCCGCACTGCGCTCACCAATTAAAATATTGTGCTGCCGGCGCATGTATTCCTCAATATTAGCGTTAAAATCATCACCTGCAATACGGGTTGATTTATCACAAACAATACCGCCAAGTGCCATAACTGCAATTTCGGATGTGCCGCCGCCAATATCAATGATCATGTTTCCCATTGGTTCTTCTACATCTATTCCCATACCTATGGCTGCTGCCATTGGCTCATGGATCATGTACACTTCTTTAGCGCCCGCATGTTCGCAGCTGTCTCTTACCGCGCGTTTTTCAACCTCGGTAATACCGCTTGGGATACAAACTACCATACGTAATGAAGGTTTAAAGAAACGGTTTCCCGGGTTAATCATTTTAATCATTCCTTTAATCATTTCTTCCGCTGCCTGAAAATCGGCAATTACCCCGTCTCTTAACGGACGAATGGTTTTAATGTTTTCATGGGTTTTACCATGCATCATTTGGGCCTGTTTACCAACCGCTATTACTTTTCCGGTGGTTCTGTCTACCGCTACAATACTGGGCTGATCCACCACCACTTTTTCATCATGAATAATAATGGTGTTTGCAGTACCTAAGTCAATTGCAATGTCTTGTGTTAAAAAATCAAAGAGTCCCATATAAATTTGTTAGTGAATTATTTAATTAAAAGTATTAATTGAGTAAGTTAGGTATTATTTAGTTCTTTTGGTATTTTATCTTTTAGTGTTTGCGCGATTTTGAAATTCTTTTTAGATCTCAGTGCTCATTTAATACAGTAGTCATTTTTCTCTCCTTAAAGTTAAGCATGCGTTTCATTGCTTACTTTCTTTAATTCAAAAACTGAATTTAATGCTTAAAGTGTCTTGTTCCCGTAAATACCATGCTCATCCCTTTAGCGTTGCAGTATTCAATACTGTCTTTATCTTTAATGGAACCGCCGGGTTGAATCACTGTATCAATACCTACTTTATGCGCTATCTCTACACAATCTGCAAAAGGAAAAAACGCGTCGCTTGCCATAACGGCTCCTTTTAAATCAAACCCGAATGCCTGTGCCTTTGAAATGGCATGTCTCAAAGCATCTACGCGCGATGTTTGTCCTGTTCCGCTTGCAATTAATTGGTTGTTTTTAGCAATTACAATCGTGTTTGATTTTGTGTGCTTTGCTAATTTATTGGCGAATAACAAGTCTTTTAATTGGGAGGCAGTAGGTGAAACGTTAGTAACGGTTGTCAGGTTAGCGTTTGTTTCTGTTACAGAATCTTTATCCTGTTCAATAATACCGTTTAATAAAGTGCGGATCTGTTTTTTAGGAAGCTCAACCTGTTTTTGAACTAAAATAATGCGGTTATTCTTTGATTTTAATAAGGCTAAAGCCGTATTAGAGTAAGAAGGGGCGATCACCACTTCGCAAAACAACTTGTGTATTTCTTCCGCTGTTTCAAAATCAATTTCTGTATTGCTGATCAGGATTCCGCCAAAGGCAGAAACCGGATCCCCTGCAAGCGCGTCTTTATAAGCATCCAATAGTGTAGGACGCGAAGCCACACCGCAAGCATTATTGTGTTTTAATATAGCAAAGGTTGGTTCTCCCGTAAAATCGGCCATTAAATTAACCGCGGCATCTACATCCAATAAATTATTATAAGATAATTCCTTACCATTTAATTTGGTAAACATGGCTTCCATATCACCGTAAAAAACACCTTTTTGATGCGGGTTTTCGCCGTAACGTAATGCAGAGCCGTTATGGATGCTGTGCTTTAAAACCGGCAGTTGTTCAGTGGTATTAAAATAATTAAAGATAGCCGTATCGTAATGGCTGCTCATGGCAAATGCTTTAGCGGCAAAGGTTTTACGATCTGCAATATCGGAAGAGCCGTTCTTTTCATTCAGTAAATTCAGTAAAGAAGCATAGTCATTTCTCGAAGAGATAATAACAACATCGTTAAAGTTTTTTGCCGCGGCCCTAATCAGCGAAATGCCGCCAATATCTATCTTTTCAATAATATCTTCTTCAGAGGCACCCCCTGCCAATGTTTCTTCAAACGGGTACAGGTCAACAATTACCAGGTCAATGTTGGGGATCTCATGCTGTTCCATTTGAGCCACATCGGAATCCAATTCTCTTCGTCCTAAAATTCCTCCAAAAATTTTCGGGTGTAATGTTTTAACTCTTCCTCCTAATATTTCAGGAAACGATGTTAGGCTTTCTACTGCTATTACAGGTGCCCCGAGGTTTTCTATAAATGTTTGAGTTCCGCCTGTACTGTATATCGTTACGCCAAGTTCGTTTAATTTTTTAATAACAGGCGCTAAATTATCTTTGTAAAAAACAGAAATTAACGCGCTGTTTATTTTCTTTAAGTTGCTCATAAAATCAAGTAATGAACAAAGATAGGTGTTAGCTTTGTATATATAGGGTTTGTTGAAAAGTGCTTAAAAATCAAGTCTAACCCGGTAATTACAAGTTTTAAACAAATTGTATTAATGTAGGTCACGGCTTTGTAAAACTCTTTTCTTTTTCTATTTTTAAAGTATGTTTGAATCCCTTAAGCTCTTAGACAGAGAATTGCTTTTGTCACTGAATGGCTGTCATTCGATAGCTACAGACGAGTTTATGTTTTATGTATCAAAGGTTTGGATCTTTTTTCCTTTATTTTTTTATTGGCTATATTTAGTTTACAAAAAATATGCGGTAAAAAAAACCTTCATTTTAATGGCTTTCCTGGGTTTATTAGTGTGTTTTACCGATCAATCATCCAACAGGATTAAACATAGCATTAAGAGATACCGTCCTTCGCACAACCTCGAAATAAAGGAAAAGTTGCATATTTTACATGAATACAGGGGGGGAAAATACGGCTTTTTCTCGGGGCATTCGGCCAATTGCTTTGGTATTGCCACTTTATTATTTCTCTTGTTTTCCAAACGTAGATTATGGTTCAGGAGCATTTTCTTTTTGTGGGCTTCGCTTGAAGCTTATTCACGCATTTACTTAGGCGTACATTACCCGTCAGATATTTTTGTGGGCTTCTTAGTTGGCTTATTCTGGGGTTTTATAGTATATCAATTAATTCAGTTTACATTTAAAAAGTATTTTAATGAGCCTGTTGCCGTATAAGATAAAACTGTCCGTTAAAAAATGGAGATTCGCTGTTGCACTTGCCGGATTGCTTTGTTACAGCGGTTTTTCTCAATTACCCGAAACAGATATTTGGCTGTTTAAAATTGAAAAACCCGGTAAACCGGAAGCAAAATATATCATAACTTATTCTTTAAATATTAATAATCGACCCGGGTACGACAATCAGCCCGCTTTTACGCCTGACGGCAAATCTTTATTGTATGTAAGCATCAAGGAAGATAAGCAGGCGGATATTTACCGGTATGATATTAAATCGAAATTGCATACCAACATTACAAAATCAAAAGTGAGTGAATATTCTCCTACAATCTTGCCCGACGGCTCCGGGTTTTCTTGCGTAGTGGTTGAGGAAGATTCCGCACAAAGGGTTTGGATGATAGGGTTTGACGGTTCTTTTATTAAATTTGCAAATGATGTAACAGATTCTGTAGGCTACCATTCATGGCTTAATGCAGATACAATGTTATATTACAAATTGACAAACCCTCATTCATTAAGAGTGTTAAATTTAAAGTCCGGTAAAGACGTTTGGATCTGTGATAATCCTTCAAGGGCTTTCCGGCTCATACCGGGAACATCTCATTTTATTTATGCTATAAAAAAAGATTCTGTGCTGGAGTTTCGCATTTATAATCCGGCTCTTAAAGAAAGTAAAGTATATACAACTTACATTTCCGGTAACGAAGATTTTATATGGCATGCTGAACTAGGGCTTATTAAAGCGGAAAATTCTGACCTGCTTAATTACAACGAAAAAACGAAAAAATGGGAAGTGTTATTTTCTTTTGGGAATTTAGGTATAAAAAAAATTACCCGCTTTACATTTGATTCAAAAACCAAACAGCTTGCCGTTGTCAGTAATTTATAGCATGCAACATATTATTATTTCTACCGATAAAACAAAGTTGGAATTAAATTACATTCACCGGTATTTAAGCGAAGAAAGTTATTGGGCAAAAAATATTCCCTTTAACGTTGTCAGGAAATCCATTGAAGGAAGTCTATGCTTTGGTGTTTATAATAATGATACACAAATAGGTTTTGCAAGAGTCATAACTGATTACGCTACATTTGCTTATCTGGCGGATGTCTTTATTGATAAGGATCATAGAGGTAAAGGATTTTCAAAACAATTGATGCAATATATTATGTCTTGTGAGCGGCTTAAAGGATTAAGGGTTTTTATGCTGGCAACGTTAGATGCTCATACGTTATACGAACAATTTGGATTTAAACCTTTAAAAGAACCGACCCGTTATATGTCCATTAAATTTTTTGAATCCTATTGATCTTCGCCTGCATATATTTTTTACTCTTTTGTTTTTTAGTGAGCAGGCTTTCTTTTTTTAAAGACACGCATTTATCTTTTAAATTTATTCTTGCCATTATTTTAATTAAAGTATCAGGTTGCTTTATTTATTATTGGTTTTATTTTGTGTACAGCCCCGGTAACATAAACGGAGACAGCTCAGATACGTTGGCAGGGGCGGAAACTATTTACAAATCTTTTTCTCACAATAAGCTTGATTTTTTTAAAATGATATTTGGCTTTCATTCCAATTTAAATTCTGACCCCTTATATAAGCCTTATTTTAAACACATTGCCGATTGGGGCGATTCAGATTCTACAAGCGAGTTTTTTTTAAATGACAACCGAACTTCTGTAAGGTTCCATGCGCTTATCAGGTTATTTTCCCTTGGGCATTATGCAGTACATGCATTGGCAATGCTGATCATTTCTTTTACAGGGCAGTTGGCTTTTTATAAAGCTTTTAAAAATTATTTTCAGGGTAAGGAAAAACTTCTGGCTGCCGTTATATTTATTACGCCATCCGTCCTGTTTTGGAGCTCGGGTATTTTAAAAGAGCCTATAGCCATTAGCTTGTTGGGCATGTTTTTATATTGTTTTTTAAAATTATTTATTCACTATAGTTTTAAAATAAAGTATGTCATCACCCTTTTGTTGTGCAGTTTAATTTTTATAGTTCTTAAGCCTTACATATTGGTAATTAGTAGTGTGCCCTTACTGCTATTTGCGATGGTTAATCATTTTAAAATAAAACGGATTTTTATTTTTTACATTCTTTCTCTGCTTGTATTCTATACAGGAAGCGTAACGGCGCTAAAATTTATCTTTCATAAAGATGTTATTAATACCATCGTTGTTCGTCAAAACGATTTTATAAGCTTAAGTAAGGGCGGAATATTTTTCGTGAACGGTAAAAACTATTTACGCCTTGAATATAAAGATTCAAGCCAATACAAATTACTAGACCCGACTACTCAACTTTGCAGGTTAAAAACGCATGCGCGATTAATGTATTGGGAGTTGGATCATTTAAGGGATACCATTTTTGTTTCTAACAATACGGATACGTCTCTTTATAAACGCTTGCTGGTGTGCAAGCCGGCCGGTTCCGGTATTGATATGCAGAGGCTGCAATATTCCTTTTCCTCTTTTGAAAAACTGCTACCGGTATCTTTTTTTAATGTGTTATGCAAGCCTTTCTTTTATGATGCCCGTTCTGTTTCAGAGTTGGTTGCTTCTTTAGAGAATTTAGGTTTCCTTTTATTTTTAATAGGATGCTTTGTATTCAAAACAAAATTCCCGGTAAACAAAAACCTGCTCTTTTTATGCATTTCTATTACCCTGCTTTCATTTCTTTTAATAGGCATTACCACTACTGTTACGGGAGCTATAGTCCGGTATAAAGTTCCGTTTATTCCTTTTCTATTAATGATCCCTTTACTGTATTTAGATCCGGCTGTTTTAAATAAAATTCCCGATATCAAACGCTTCTTTAATAATAAATCATAATTAGTATATTTATTAACTCTTAAACTATATATGAGCTTTAATAAATTATTTCGTAAAAAATCGGTTGCAGCTATTACTGACGCGGAAGGTCATGGCACAGGGCTTCACCGTGTATTAACTGTAAGAGATCTTACTTTTTTCGGCATTGCGGCTATTATCGGAGGGGGCACTTTTAGCGCCATTGGTAATGCTTGTTTTGCAGGCGGACCCGGTGTTATTTTTTTATATATTATTTGTGCCGTTGCCTGCGGTTTTACTGCTATGTGCTATGCGGAATTCGCCGCACGTGTTCCCGCTTCAGGCAGTGCTTATACATACGCTTACGTTACATTTGGCGAATTGTTTGCTTGGATAATAGGTTGGGCCTTATTAATGGAATACTCTATCGGTAATATTTATATTGCATTTTCATGGAGCGGTTATTTTACGAATTTAGTACCGGGTATTCCCGAATGGCTTACTACTAATTATACTTCGGCACATCAGGCATTTTTAGCGAATAAACCGGGCGAAGGTTTAACCGCTTGGCTTACTGCCCCGCAAATAGGAGGCTTGCATATTATTTTTGATCTCCCGGCCGTTTTAATTAATTTGATAATTACGGCGTTAGTATTTGTAGGCACTAAAGAATCGCGCAACATCAGCAACGTTATGGTTATGATAAAGCTGTTAATTATTGTTTTGGTTATTATTGTAGGCTGTTTTCATGTCGACATAAATAATTGGACACCTTTTATGCCACACGGTTTTAATGGAGTAATGGCAGGTGTTTCCGCGGTTTTTTTTGCTTACATCGGGTTCGACGCGGTATCTACTTTAGCCGAAGAAAGTAAAAATCCTCAGCGAGATCTTCCTCGAGGTATGATTTATTCATTAATAATTTGTACTGTGGTTTATATTATTCTTTCGTTGGTATTAACGGGAATGGTGTCTTATGAATTACTGGGCGTAAGCGATCCTTTGGCAGAGATCTTTAAAATAAAAGGCGTTAAATGGATGCTGTTCATTGTATCTATTGCCGCTGTGGTTGCCATGACAAGCGTATTGTTGGTTTTCCAAATGGGGCAACCGCGTATTTGGATGAGCATGAGTCGTGACGGTTTATTGCCGAAAAAATTCTCAGACATTCATCCAAAATATAAAACACCGGGTTTTGCAACCATCATTACAGGACTTGTAGTTGGCATTCCTATTTTTTTTACGGACGAAAACTTTGTGTTGGATTTTACAAGCATTGGAACACTCTTTGCTTTTGTGTTAGTATGCGGAGGGGTTTTAATTTTGCCTCGTAACACGAACGCTAAAGAAAAAGGTAAATTTAAAATGCCTTACATTAATGCAAAATGGATTATTCCCGTAATTACTGTTATTGGTTTCGCAGCTATCTTTAAAATATATCCGAACTCTGTTTATTCAAATGATGCGAATACATCTTACAATTATCCTATCATCATTTTCTATATAGCCTGGATCATTATCGCTTTATTTACATTCCTAAGAAATTATTCTTTGATCCCGGTATTAGGC
The DNA here is from genome assembly GCA_025362395.1 of Bacteroidota bacterium. Lineage (GTDB taxonomy): Bacteria > Bacteroidota > Bacteroidia > B-17B0 > Aurantibacillaceae > UBA4416. The sequence continues at coordinate 3,621 of JANYGK010000021.1, read as the reverse complement.
TTATTGTCTTGCTGCTACCTGCTTACAGGTATGGGTTGGACAAACTGGCTGATGTTTTCTATATGGTTATTGATTGGCTTAGTAGTTTATTTTTTATACGGGTATAAAAAAAGTAAACTGAATGTTAAAGGCTGATAACATGTATAAAATTATCACAAGGTATAGCATTGATGGATTTTATCCGCTTTACTTAAGCTACTCCATTAAATTTAGTGTCAATTTATTTTAATTCAATGGTTGTTAAAGTCAAACTGTTGTCGGTTGCAAATTTGGTTTTATACAATGTACGCAATCTGTATAATTATTATTCCTAATAAAAAAAGCCAAATAGAAGCCAAAAAATACTTTTCTCCTTTTGATAGGTTCTTTCTTAACTTATAGCCTTCTTGTTGTTTTAAATAATAAAAATTCATCATGCGGTGTGCAGGAATGAGTGCTATAAAAGCAAAGTAAGAAAATAAAACTAAACTGCATCCATTAAGTGTAACCGTTGCTAATAATAGCAGGTAGAAAATAAATAACAGTCCGAGAGGAAGTCTTTTTTTATAACCTTTTTCATCTGCTAATAATTGAAATTCTTTAAATAAGCTGTAGCCATATAATATTGTGAAAGAAGTTCTGTAAGAGGCATTGATGTTCATACCCTTTTCGTCGCGCAAGTATTGCCAATGCTTAAACATCCAAAAACAAGGATACAAACCAAAAGAGAAAAAGCTCAGGATGCAGAAATGCTTGACAGATTGGTAATCTGAATAAGGTATTACACTTGTTATGTTTTGCTCTTCTTGTTGACTCATACCGGTTTGTATTTAAATATACTATTTAAAAGTAATGACAGCCAATGATTACACTATCGTTATTTTAGAGTAAATGCAACACATAGAAATTGAGGGAAATTCTTTTTTTTGATAACGAATATCTCAGTTTTCAATTTTTCTTAGGATAATCAAACAAAAACAAATTTCCGGATCCTGCTTTTATGTCTTTCCATGTATAAGTATTAAACTGTATACCTGCCATACAACACGTTGGCATTTCCATCGGCAATGTTTTAGTTAACAAATCTGCTACATCGCTTATAATAGGGTTATGTGCAAATAACATGAGTGATTGAACACTGTTATCTGTTTTTCTGATCACCGATAAATACTCTTTAATGGATGTTTCGTACAACTCCTCTTTAATGAGGATCGTGCTAGGATTATAATTAAAATTTCTTGCAAAAATTAAAGCTGTACTTACAGCCCTTACTGCCGGACTTGTAATTATTAGTTCGGGTATTTCTGTAAAGTGTTGACTTATTGAGTTAGCATTGCTGTAACCTCTGTCATTCAAAGGCCTTTCAATGTCTTTTAATATCGAATTATTCCAATCAGATTTTGCATGCCGGACAAGAAATAGTTTTTTCATTTTAAAAATTATAATGAGCTAATAATTTTGTTTATCCCCACCTTTTCGTTTTCACTTTCCATTTTTTACATTTTCCTTTTACTCTTATAGTCTTCCATGGTAATCACCTTATTACAAAAAGCATATTCCTCTTTAATAGAATTAGAGCAAACCATAATTGTTTTGTGGATGGCATACTTTGCTATCATAACCTTATACCATTCTATTACCGTTGCATCTAAATTTGTAGTTGGCTCATCTAAAAATAAAACCGGTGCATCCGCTAAAATTGCTAATGCTAATTTTAAACGCTGTTTCATGCCACTTGAAAATAAACGGATATACTTTTCTGAATGAGGTGACAATCCTGATAACTCAATAACCTGTTGGGTTGTTAAATTATTTAAAAACGGTTTATATATACGGGTGTGTTCAATGTGTTCCTCTAGTGTAAAGTCTTCAACCAATTCAAGATAAGGTGATGCTAAACTTATTAATTTATAAATAGCACCTTCTTCAATTATATGCTCATTATTTGTATAAATCACATGACCCTCGTTTAATGTTAAATAACCTGTTATAGCCTGCAAAAGGGTCGATTTACCTGATCCGTTCAGTCCTAAAATTACAACTTTCTCTCCCGGGCTTATTTCTAAATTTACATTTCTGAAGATCCATTCCTTCCCGAATTTTTTTCCGGCATTAACTACATGTATGTTCAGGCTGTTTATCAAGTAATGAATTTGGGTAAAAGTAAGGGTTTTTTCGTTTTAAATTAACTAATTTCTCTATTTCGGAACGGCCAAAATTCATCTTTCCTCCCGGTATCTCTGTTTATCTCTCGCATCTAATTTGTATCTTAGCGATCTTGAAAATTGTAAAGCTGATACTTTCTCCTATATGGAAAACCTGGTTCTTTTTGGTTTTCGCCATTTTTTTCCTTGTACTATATCCCTTTTTTTGGTTCACCATTACAACACAAAAATTGGATGCGGCTTTTAAATTAAAACGGTTATGGTCATACTGTATTGTAATAAGTTCAGGAATTTTCCCGAAAATAATATTTAAATCGGCCTCCAAAAAAATGCCTAAACCCTGCATCTTTGTCGGTAATCATACTTCTTATTTAGATATTATTTTAAGCCCTTTTTACATTGATCATTTAGCTTTATACCTAGGTAAAGCGGAGCTTTTAAAAGCGCCTTTATTCAAAATATTCTTTCAAAAAATGGACATCCCGGTAAACCGTAAGAGCAGGACAGATGCCGTGCGTTCTATGAAACGAATGGAAGCTGAAATTGATAAAGGGCGCAGTATGGTTATTTTTCCTGAAGGAACTATTCCCGTTAATACACATAAAACATTGCCTTTTAAAAATGGCGCCTTTAAACTGGCTATTGACAAGCAAATACCCATTGTGCCTGTAGTTAATATTAATAATTATAAGCTATTGCAGAACGGTGGTTTTTTTAAAAGTTTCGGCAGACCCGGCATTGCTAAAATTATTGTGTTTGAACCTATCTCTACTAAGGGTATGACCGAAGAAAATTTAGTAGATTTGCGTGACCGGGTTTTTAACCTGATCAATAATACATTAAACGACTATTATGGAACAAAAAATTGATATTAAAACGGTTGATGAAGTAGCTCACTTAGCACGTTTAGAATTTACGGATGATGCAAAAACGGAGATCTTAAATGATATGAATCGCATGCTGTCATTTATCAATAAATTAAATGAAATGGATACTGAAGGTATTGAACCTTTGATTTATATGACAGATGAAGTAAACGTGATGCGCGAAGATGAACCGAAAGTAACATTAACACAAAAAGAAGCATTGAAAAATGCGCCTAAAAAAGATTCGGATTACTTTAAAGTGCCAAAAGTAATTGATAACCATTAGGCCCTATTTACCGAATAAAAAAAACCCCGATCATAAATGATGATCGGGGTTTTTAATTTTATAATATTACCTCAACAGAGTAACATGTCCAATGTATTGGTGGTTTTTACCGATTACGTCTTTAATTTTCACTTTCCATACATACACATCCTGTTGCACTTCGTTTGATTTGCCTGTTTTTTTCCCGTTCCATCCTTTGGCAATATCGTTGCTGTAAAAAATCATTTCTCCCCAGCGATCGTAGATCCACATATCGTAAGTGGCAATCCCTATTCCGCTTCCCGTAAAGAGGTCATTTACATTATCGGAATTGGCAGGAGTAAAA